>CAVOHV010000004.1:0-91591 GCA_963695805.1 uncultured Solirubrobacterales bacterium
CCGTCGGCGACCTCGATGACGCGTGTCCTGGAGGCCACGCTGAGCTCATCGATCCCGTCGTCGGCGGAGACGACCAGTGCCCGCGCGCAGCCGAGCTGCAGCAGGGCGTCCGCGATGATCTCCTGGTAGCTGCGATCGGAGACGCCGAGCAGGTGAGCGGCGGCTCCGGCCGGGTTCGTCAACGGGCCGAGGAAGTTGAAGATCGTGCGCACGCCGAGCTCCTTGCGAACCGGGATCACGTGAGCCATCGCCGCGTGGTGCTTGGGAGCGAACATGAAGCCGAAGCCGATCTCCTCGATGCAGGTGGCCACCTCGGCCGGTGAGAGCTCGATGTCGACGCCCAGCGCCTCGAGCACGTCCGCCGATCCCGAGCGGCTGGTCGCGGAGCGGTTCCCGTGCTTCGCGACCGGACAGCCCGCCCCGGCCGCGATCAACGCTGCCGTGGTCGAGATGTTGAAGGTGGTCGGCCCTCCGCCCGTCCCGGCCGTGTCGACGAGACCCGGCTTGTCGATTTCGACATGGGCCGCGAGCTGCCGCATCGTTCGGGCCAGACCGACCAACTCCGAGACCGTCTCGCCCTTCGCACGCAGCGAAATGAGGAAGGCGGCCGTCTGCACCTCGCTCGCGCGGCCCTCCATGATCTCCGCGAGGGCCGCGGAGGTGTGGTCGGCGGTCAGGTGCGTGCCGGCGCAGATCTCGTCGATCGCGCGGGTGAGGATGTCGTTCGGCATCTCGAGGGCCTCCCTTAGGCGCCGAGGAAGTTAGCCAGCAGCCGCTTTCCCTGCGGGGTGAGCACCGACTCGGGGTGGAACTGCACGCCCTCGGCCGGAAGCTCGCGGTGGCGCACGCCCATGACCACCTCGCCGTGGGTGGAGGTGACCTCCAGCTCGTCAGGCAGGTCCGGGTCGGCGATCAGCGAGTGGTAGCGGCCGGCGACCAGGGGATTGGAGAGTCCCTCGTAGATCGCCTTGCCATCGTGCTGGACCTCGGCGTCCTTGCCATGGATCGGGTCGCCTCGGACGATGGTGCCGCCGAACGCCTCGACCATCGACTGGTGGCCGAGGCAGACCCCGAGCACGGGGGTGCCGGCTTCGGCGAAGGAGCGGATCACTTCGACCGAGATGCCCGCCTCCTTCGGGGTGCAGGGCCCCGGAGAGACGACAAGACGATCGGGCCGCAGCTCGCGGAGTTCCTCGACGGTCGCCTTGTCGTTGCGGACGACCCCGACCTCGGCTCCCAGCTCGCCCAGATACTGAACGAGGTTGTAGGTGAAGGAGTCGTAGTTGTCGATGACGAGGACGCTCTGCATCAGGGCCACTCCGGCTGCTCGGCGGCGAGCTCCACGGCACGAAAGACCGCCTTCGCCTTGTTGACCGACTCGTTGTACTCGTATGCCGGCTGGGCGTCGGCTACCGTGCCGCCGCCCGCCTGCACGTGCACCAGCCCGTCCTTGACCACCACGGTCCGGATGTGGATCGCGGTGTCGAGGTCGCCTGTGTAGGAGAGGTAGCCGATCGCCCCGCCGTACGAGCCTCGCTTGTGCGGCTCGAGCTCGTCGATGATCTGCATCGCGCGCACCTTTGGCGCTCCCGAGAGCGTGCCGGCGGGGAGCACAGAGCGGAGCACGTCCATCGCGCTCACACCCTCGCGCAGCAGGCCGGAGACCTGGCTGACGATGTGAAGGACGTGGGAGTAGGTCTCGACGACCATCAGCTCGTCGACGCCCACCGACCCGTACTCGCAGACGCGCCCGAGGTCGTTGCGGCCGAGGTCGACCAGCATCACGTGCTCGGCCCGCTCCTTCGGGTCCTGGAGCAGCCGCTCGGCCTGACGGCGGTCGTCCTCCTCGTCGGCACCGCGGGGATAGGTGCCGGCGATCGGCCGTGTCTCCACCCGGCGACCCGTGACCTTTACCAGCGGCTCGGGTGACGCGCCCGCGATCTCAAAGTCACCGAAGTCGAGGAAGTACATGTACGGCGAGGGATTGACCGTCCGGAGGCCGCGGTAGATCGAGAAGGCCTCCACCGGCGTCTCCGCCGTGAACCGCTGCGAGGGGACCACCTGGAAGGCGTCGCCCGCGTGGACATATTCGATGATCCGCGAGACAGTCGCCTCGAACTGGTCTCGGCTCATGTTGGACTCAAAGGCCACGTCCGCAGCTCCGGCCGAGGGATCGACGGCGGGCACCGGCTCGCGGAGCCTCTCGCGCACCTCGCCGATCGCCTCGACGGCGCGCGCGTACGCGTCCTCGATCCCGCCGTCCTCCACGAAGGCATTTGCGATCACGGTGACCTCGTGGCGCTGGTGATCGAAGGCCACCAGCAGGTCGCTGATCATCAACGCCATGTCGGGCAGCCCGATCGGGTCGGGGTTCGGCTCGGCGAGGGGCTCGACGGTGCGGACGAGGTCGTAGCCGAAGAAGCCCACGGCTCCGCCGGCGAACGGCGGCAGCTCATCCGGCTCGGCGATCTGGAAGCGCCCGAGGTAGTCGGCGATCGCCGTGTACGGATCCCGGGCCTCGATGACGCGGTCGGGAGCCGCTCCAGAGCCCGACTCCGACGCCGATTCGCTGCCCCACTCGGAGAGCCGCCCGTTGCTCCAGCGCAGGAGCGACCGCGGCCGGAAGCCGAGGAATGACCAGCGGCCGAGGCGGCCCTGCTCCGCCGATTCGAGCAGGAACGAGGGGCCGTCGCCCCGCAGCTTGAGGAAGGCGCTGACCGGGGTCTCGAGGTCATCGACGAAGCGGTAGCGAACCGGGATCACGTTTGAGCTCCGCGCCAGCTCACGGGCGCGATCCAGGTCCGGCTCGAGGCCGGGCATGATGCGAGGGCGCGCGTAAGCGCGACCCGTTTCATCGCTCGCGCCAATCGCGTTCATCGGGACCGTCTTCGGCCGTTCAGGATCTGCAGCACCTCGGCCATCGAGACGCCGCGGGAGAGCAGCAGAACCGCCAGGTGGTAGACGACGTCGGCGCCCTCCTCGGCGACCCGCTCCTCCGACTCGGAGCTCGCCGCCTTGACGACCTCCGCCGCTTCCTCTCGGACCTTGTCGCTCGCGAGCCTCGGATCCTCGAGCAACTCGACCGTGTAGCTGCCCTCCGGCCGATTGCGCTGCCGCGACACCAGGGTCCGCTCCAGGGAGGCGAGCGCCTCGTAGGGCAGCGCCGCCGGCTCGCCCGTGGCCGCGGCGGCGTCGACGCCCGGGTCCGCGGTCCCCTCCAGGTCGCGGTAGAAGCAGGAGCGCTCGCCGGTATGGCAGGCGGGGCCGGCCGGGTCGACCAGCGCGACGAGGGCGTCGCCGTCGCAGTCGTAGCGGATCTGGCGAACGCGCTGGATGTTCCCGGAGGTCGCTCCCTTCCGCCAGATCTCGCGGCGGCTGCGGCTGTAGAGGTGGATCTCGCGGGTCTCCAGAGTGAGCTGGAGCGCCTCCTCGTTCATGTAGGCCAGGGTGAGCACCTCGCCGGAGCGGGCGTCCTGCATCACGCACGGCACCAGGCCACGCTCGTCGAACCGGACCTTTGCCGCGTCTCTCGCGGTCTGCACAACCATTGGGCGATTGTACGAATCGCCCGCATACGCCCCTGACGGGGCGTGTTCAGTCCGGAGCCCGCGAGGCGCTCAGCCCTCTTCCTCGTCCTCGTCGCGGAAGTTCAAGACCGTTTCGACCTCACCCGGATCTCCCTCCGCCTCACGGGTCTCCTCCTGCAGCTCCACCTCTTCGGCTATCTCGGGGTCTAGGTCAGCGTCGAAGCCGTCCTGTCCCTCCAGCCCGACTGCCAGGCCCTCCTCCTGAACCGGCATCGGCTCCTCGGCGCCGCCCGGGTGACGCTCATCCTCATCGGTCCATTCCTCACGGTCACGCTCGGTGTCCATCACGCTCCTCTCTCGGGGTGGCGCGATCATCCGCGCTCCAGCGACTCCCGCGGTGAACGGGATGTGAAGCGCTACTCGATGCCGAGCCGATCGAGCAGGCCCTCATCCTTGCGCCAGCGCTTCCGGACCCGGACCTGGAGGTCGAGGAAGACGCGGGCGCCGAGCTCCTGCTCGAGCTCCCCGCGTGCCGCGGTGCCGACCTCCTTGATCTTGCGGCCGCCGGAGCCGATCAGGATTCCCTTCTGGGACTCGGTCTCGGCCCAGATCTGGGCGCGCACCTCCACCACTCCGTCCTCGCGATACGCGACCTCGCCGATCTGGACCTCGACCGCGTGCGGGAGCTCGTCGCGGGTCCGGCGCAGGACCTGCTCGCGGACCAGCTCGGCGAGCAGGACCTCGCTGGGGAGGTCCGACCGTTGCTCCGGCGGGAACAGGAAAGGCCCCTCGGGCATCAGCTCGACCAGCTTGTCGATCAACACCTCGAGCCCGATCCCCCTGCGGGCGCTGACCGGGAAGATCTCGTCGATCCCTTCGAGCTCGGCGGTCTGCGCGAGGACGGCAGCGGTCTCCGCGTTGTTGAGCCGGTCGATCTTGTTGACCGCGCAGACCACCGGGGTCTCGGCGTTCGCCTGGAGCAGCGCCTTGGCGATGAAGCGGTCCCCGGGACCGACGCCCTGCTCGGCGTTGATGACGAAGAGGATCGCGTCGGAATCGGTGATCTCTCGCTCGACACGCCGCTGCATGCGCTCGGTGAGGGCGTCGCGTGGGCGCTGCACGCCGGGCAGGTCGGTGAGCACCAGCTGCCAACCGCCGTCGGCGTCGGTGGACACACCGCGGATCGCGCGGCGGGTCGTCTGCGGGCGTTCGGAGACGATCGCGACGCGGGCGCCGACGATCGCGTTGACCAGCGTCGACTTGCCGACGTTCGGCCGCCCGGCCACTCCGACGAAACCGGACGTGGTCACCGCAAGGAGGCCATCACCTTGGCCTGCAGCTCGAGCATCTCCCCGCCGTCCGACTCGTGGTCGTACCCGCATAGATGGAGCGCGCCGTGCACCGCGGCCTCGGTGACATCGGTCGCCTTCTCCGGGCAGATGAAGACGTCGCCGAGCTCACGTGGACCCGTGTCCCTAATGCGAGGGGGCTCCGCAGCCGAAGGCGAGGAGCCACCTGTAATAACAGGGTCGATCGGGAAGGCGAGGACGTCTGTCGCCTCGTCGACCCCACGCGCTGCGTAGTTGAGCGTCCGCATTCGGCCCTCGCCGACGATCTGCAGGCCGATGTGCCCGTCGCTCACGCCGGCGGCGTGCAGGGCGGCGCCCACGGGTCGCCTCAGATCGCCCGGGACGTCCGAGAGGTCGATGTCAGTCGCTCCCTGAGTCGCCGGATTGGGCGCGGGTCTCGGCCTCGCCGTAGGCAGCGACGATCCGCTGCACGAGCTTGTGCCGGACAACGTCCTCGCCGCCGAAGCGGATGAAGTTGATGTCCTCCACCCCGGTGAGGATGTCGCCCACCTCAATCAGTCCCGAGCGTGAGCCCTTCTCGAGGTCGATCTGGGTGATGTCGCCGGTGACCACGAACTTTGAGCCGAACCCGAGCCGAGTGAGGAACATCTTCATCTGCTCCGGGCTCGTGTTCTGGGCCTCGTCCAGGATCACGAACGAAGAATTCAAGCTGCGGCCCCTCATGAAGGCCAGCGGCGCCACCTCGATGGTGCCGCGTTCGAAGTAGGAGTTGACCCGCTCGGGATCGAGCATGTCGTAGAGGGCGTCGAAGAGAGGGCGCAGGTAGGGATCGACCTTGGCCTGGATGTCGCCCGGCAGGAATCCGAGGCGCTCCCCTGCCTCCACCGCCGGGCGCGTCAGGATCACACGCTGAACGTCGCCGCGCGAGAGCGCCGCAGCGGCCATCGCCACCGCAAGGAAGGTCTTGCCGGTGCCGGCAGGTCCGATCCCGAAGGTGATCGTGTGTCGGCGGATCGAGTCGACGTACTGCTTCTGGTTGACCGTCTTTGGGGCGATCCGGGTGTTGCGGTGCTGCCAGACGACGTCCTCGAGGATCTCGGCCGGGCTCTCGTGCTGGTCGAGCGCACCGGTGACCGCCTCGATCGTGCCGGGGGCGATCTCGTGTCCCTGCTCGATCAGGTCGACCAGCTCCCCGACCACGGTCTCCGCGGTGCGCACATCTCCGGCGTCGCCGTCCAGGGTGAGGACGTTGCCGCGCAGGAAGAGGTCGACGTCGAGATGCCCCTCCAGCGACTTGAGCACGGCGTCCTCGGAGCCGGCCAGCTCCGCGGCGACCGTGTTGTCGATCGTGAGCTGCCTACGAGCCAAGTGCCTCGCGCACCGCCTGGCTGACCCGCTTGCCGTCGGCTCGCCCGCCGACCTTCGGCATCAGCACCTTCATCGCGCCACCCATGTCCTCGGGCTCAGCGGCGCCGGTCTCCTCGATCGCTCCGGCCACCAGCTCGGAGAGCTCCTCGTCCGAGAGCTGCTCGGGCAGATACCCCTCGATCAGCTTCGCCTCAGCCTCCTCGGCATTCGCCTGCTCGGTCCGATCGCCCTCACGCAGGGCCTCGGCGGCGTCGAGGCGGCGCTTGCGCTCGCGCTGCAGCGCTGCCACCTCGTCGCCCCTGCCCTCCTTCTGTTCGGCCTGGAGCGCGTTGACGATCATGCGCAGCTGGCCGACGCGCTCGCGCTCGCGGGCCTTCATGGCCGTCTTCACGTCCTCCTGGACCTGCTCGAGAATGCTCATCGGCTAAAGCGTAGTCGGCGGCGAGGCCGCCCCGTTGGTCTCGAGACCCGCCGCGCGCAGCACCAGGGTGAGCGACGCCTCCGGGCCGGGCCACGCCTCGCGCACAAGCTCGATCCCGCCGCCACGAACCACGACGCGCAGGGCGAGACCGAGCAGGACCGCGTCGTCGAGCTGGCCGATCCCGGGCAGGAAGTCGGGGACCAGGTCGATCGGCAGGGCGAGGTACCCGAGCACAGCGAAGAGGAGGGCGCGACGAGGACGTGAGATTCGCCTGTCCCTGGCCAGCCGCCAAACGAGCACGATGCAGTCCGGGATGAACCCGGCCAGTGCGCGCGCATCCTCGCGGCGGCCGGCCGCGATCAGGGCCGCGACGCCGAGGACGTAAAGACCGGCAATGAGGAGGAGTAGCCCCCAGGGCCAGAACGGGACCTCGTCAGGAGTTATGGCCGCCATGGAAGGAATCTCGAGCGATTTCCCGTCTCAGGGCCGGGGAAAGGGCACACAATCCGTTCAGGGGAGGTCCACTCGCTCGATCTTCCCGAGTGGCATCTGCAGGAAGCGGGTCCCCAGCTCACGGAAATCCTCCGGGTCGCCGGTGCAGAGGAACCGGTAGGTCCCCTCTTCATTGCCGCTTTTCGCGAGCCCGGCCTCCGCCAGGACCCGCTGTGCGGTCGCGGCGATCGCGTGTCCCGCGGTGACCAGGTGGACGTCCCGTCCGAGGACCCGCTGCAGCATTGGGCCGACGAGCGGGTAGTGGGTGCACCCGAGGATCACGGTGTCGACCTCCGCCAGTTTCAGCGGCTCGCAATAGGCGCGGACCATCTCGACGACGCTCTCTGAGAACGGGAAGCCGCGCTGAATCACCGCCGCCAGGTCGGGGGCCTCCACCTCAGTGACCGTCAGCGCACGCTGCTGCGCTGCGAGCGAGCGGAGGTAGGCGCCGCTCCGCACCGTCGCGGGGGTCGCGAGAACGCCGACTCTTCCCGTCCGGCTGAGCGTCGCGGCGATCTCGGCCTCGGGATCGATCACCGTCACGACACCGATGCCCGCCTCGGCCGCGACCTCCCTGGCCACCCCCTGCCCCGCGGAGGCGGCCGAGTTGCAGGCGATCACCAGCAGCTTCGCCCCGCGGGCGAGGAGAAAGCGGCTCACCTGCTCGACGTGCTCGCGGAGCTCGTCGGCCGTTCGGGCCCCGTAGGGAAACCGGGCGTCGTCGCCGAGGTAGACGTAGTCCTCCTCGGGCAGCGACACGAGGCACTCGTGGAGGACGGTGAGCCCGCCGACGCCCGAGTCGAACATGGCGATCGGCAGCTGCGGGCTGAGCTCGGGCGCCATCAGCCACTCGGGACGCGTCGCAGAAGCAAAGCCCCCCACTCGTGCTCGGTCAGCCGCCGGGTCTCCTCGAGGCCGAGCGGCGCGAATCCTTTCGCCACCTCATCGATCTCGGTCTCCAGCATCCCGGAGCAGACGAGTGTCAACGGGGCGTCGTCGTCGCGCCGCAGGTGACGGGCGCAGTCCTGGAGCAGATTTCCCGTTAGGTTCGCGACGACGGTACGCGCCAGCGGTGGTGCGGTCTCCCGGACGTCGAGCCGCTCGAGCGCCAGCTCGACGCCGTTGGCCTCCGCGTTGGCCCGCGCGGTCTCCAGGGAGGCTTCCTCCCGGTCGCAGCCAGTCACCGGGCCCCAGCCAAGCTTGGCCGCCGCGATCGCGAGCACACCCGAGCCAGTGCCCCAGTCGGCGATCGGGCCCGATGCCTCGCCGGCCGCCTCGAGCTCGATCAGCAGCACCAGAGACAGGCGGGTCGTCGGGTGGCCGCCGGTGCCGAAGGCGCGGCCCGGGTCGATGAGGACGTCGATCAGGCCGTCCTGCGGATCCCACCAGGACGGGCGCACCCCGATCCTGCCGCCGACCTCGATCGGGCGGTGGAAGTCGACCCAGCGATCGGCCCAGTCGTCCGGCACGGACGTGGTGGTGACGTCCACGAGGGAGCCTCCCGCCGCGGCCTGAAGCTCACCCAGCTCCGGGACCTCGCCGGGCGGCCCGTAGATCGCGAACTCCACCCAGCCCGGGCCGCGTTCCTCCTCGAGGCCGTTCGGCGCGAGCTCGAGCAGATTGGACATCACGTGCTCCGCGTACTCCGGCTCGCAGCGGACCGCGAGACGGATCATTTCTGCCGTGAGGGCTGCTCTTCGCCCAGCGTCTCGGCGAGCCGCTCGGCGGCCTCGCGCTGCCCCGGGTCGAGGCCGGTGGGCACCACGAGCTCGAAGACCACGTGCTGGTCGCCCCGGCGTCCCCCGTGCAGCGGCGGCAGGCCCCGGCCTTTGAGCTTGCCCATTTCGCCGTGCTGCGTGCCCGCGGGCACGTCGATCCCCACCTCGCCCTCGAGCGTCGGCACGAACACCTCGCCCCCGACGATCGCGGTCGTCACCGGAACGTTCGCGCGGGCGATCAGCTCGGTGCCCTGACGAGAGAAGCGCTCGTCCGGCTCTATCCGGATCTCGACGTAGAGGTCGCCCTGGCGGCCGCCGGCCGCGCCCGCGTGTCCGGCCCCGGCGATCCGCACCCGCTGGCCGTCCTCGATTCCGGCCGGAATATCGACCTCCCAGGTGCGCATCTCGCTCACCAAGCCCGCCGCGCCGCAGAGCTCGCATGGGGTCCCGGGGATCCGGCCATCGCCGCCGCAGCGATCGCAGGGCATCGCGCGGACGACCTGGCCGAAGATGCTCCGGCTCACCTCGCGCAGCTGGCCGGCGCCCTCGCACTTGGGGCAGGTCTCGATCGGAGTGCCGGGCTCCGCGCCGTTCCCCCGGCAGCGCTCACAGACGCTCACGGCCTCGAACGAGATCTCCCGGTTCTGACCCTCGAGGACGTCCTCCAGGCCGATCTCGACGACCGCCCCGATGTCGGCGCCCGCGCCGGATCCGCGACCGAAACCGCCGAAGGGGTCGCCGCCTCCGAAGATCGCATCGAAGACGTCCTGGAAGCTCCCGAACCCCGCCCCGGGCTCGAAGCCCCCTGAGCGCAGCCCCTCGTGACCGAAGCGGTCGTAGATCCGGCGGCGCTCCGCGTCGGAGAGCACCTCGTAGGCCTCGGCGGCCTCCTTGAACTTCTCCTCGGCCTCCGGATCGTGGGCGTTGACATCCGGGTGGAGCTCCCGGGCGAGCTTGCGAAACGCCTTCTTGATCTCTCCGTCGGAGGCGCTCCGATCGGCGCCCAGCACCTGGTAGTAGTCACGCTTGGTCGTTGCCATGGCCTGGCGCTACTCGTCGTAGACCGTCTCGAAGAAGCGGGAGAGCTCGCCCGCGGCCCCCCGGACGCTGGCGATCGCGGTGGCGTAGTCCATTCGGAGCGGGCCGATGATCCCGACCGACCCGAGGTTCCGGTAGCCGAGCCCGTAGTTGGCGCCCACCACGCTCACCGAGCGCAGCTCAGGCGCCGGGTTCTCGCCGCCGATCCAGACGAACACCGACCGCTGGTCGATCGCGGTGCGAAGCGCTCGCAGGACGTTCACCCGGCGCTCGAGTGCCCGCATCAGATCGTCGGCGTGCGGCAGGTCGGCAAGGTGCTCCTCGGAGAGCAAACGGGCCGTCCCATCGACGTAGAGCGTGTCCTCAGCCGATTCGTCGAGATCGATGAAGGCGCCCGAGATCTCCGCCAGGAAGGCCCTCTCCTGGTCGCCCAGCTCCTCGTCGCGCAGCCGGTCCACGGCCATCCGAGCTCCGAGGCCGAGGCCGGCAAGCCGCTCGTTCAGATAGCTGGCGGCCCACTCGACCAATCCTGGGTCGACCTCCCGATCGAAGGTGAAGGCGCGCTTCGTCACGCCGCCGTTCGAGGCGATCACGACGACCATCACCACCCGTGGCTGCAGGCGCAGGACTTCGATCCTGTGGATCGTGGCGGTGTGCAGCGGAGGAGCTGTGACCAGGGCCACCAGGTCTGTGACCTGGGAGAGCGCGGTGGTCGTGTCGCGGATCGCAACATCGACCTCGCGGCGCATGCGTGAGAGTCCGAGGTCCTCCGACGTGGGGCGGGGCAGCCTGTCCTGCCGCTCGAGAAGTTGCCCCACGTAGAAGCGGTAGCCGCTGTCGGTGGGGACTCGGCCCGCGGACGTGTGGGGGTGCGTGAGGAAGCCCTCGTCCTCCAGGGTCGCGAGTTCGGCCCGCACGGTGGACGGGCTCCAAGCGATGTCCGCGCGCTTGACCAACGCGCTGGACCCGACCGGGCGCCCGTCATCGACGTAGCGCTCGACCAAAAGTCTCAGGATCTGGCTCTGGCGTTCACTCAGCACACCGTTAAGGATAGGAACGCCGGCCTACGGGACGTGAACCACTGCCTCCGCGTTGCGGATCACCTGGTTTTCCCCCTGTGCGGCCACGGTGTCCACCACGACGCGATCGCCGTCGGCCTCCTTGACGGTTCCACTCACGACGAGCTCCTGCTCGGGGAACCCCATCCCCCGGAACTGGACCGAGAGGCGCTTCAGCGCGCGCGGATCGCCATCCGCGAGCTGGGCGTTGGCGCATGCGACCTGGGCCATCATCCAGAGCCCGTGGAGGATGTTGCCGGGCAGACCGACCTGCCTGGCGAACTCGGGGTCGATGTGGATCGGGTTGAAGTCGCCGGAGGCTCCTGCGTAGCGATGCGGCAGGTACTTGTCCGGCGTCACCCTGAGTTCCGGGACTGCGTCGCCCGGCTTCAGCTCCGTGGGCATCAGACGCCCCTGACGATGTTGGTCCAGATTCCCTTCACGGTCTGCTTCCCATCCCGGTTGGTCGAGATCGTCTCGAAGACGTAAAAGCCCTTGCCGTCCTTCTCATAGATCTCCACGCAGTTCGCCGTCGTGGAGATCACGTCGCCGTCGCAGACCGGCTCCTCCCACTCGAACTCCTGGGAGCCGTGCAGCATCACCGCCAAATTCATGCCGATCTCCGGGTCGAGGATCGCCGGGGCCATCGCCCGGGCGCTGTAGACGACGCAGAACATCGGCGGGGCGACCAGATCGCGAAAGCCGCCCGCCTTGGCGGCCTCGTGATCGAGATGCACGGGGTTCGCAGCCCCGATCGCATTCGCGAACTCGCGGATCTTCTCTGCCCCGACCTCGTAGGTCGCCGGATCCCACTGCTTCCCTATGGCTTCTGTCTTCACCGCCACGGCCGCGGATTCTAGGAATCGAGAGCTCCTTGGGGCTTTCCCAATCCGTGGCTAGGCTAGGTAGAGAAGGTGTCTCCGTTCCTAACCACCAGGGATCCACAAGGGGGCACTCGCTTCCGCCCCTTCGCCATTCCGCTGATCATCGCCGCGATCTGCACGGCCGTGGCGGCTGCGATGGCCCTCTCGTCAACGGGGCTCGGGGCCGGGGTCGGAATGGCGGTGGGTGCGGTGGCCGCCACCTCGCTGGTCACGTTCGCGGCCCGCGCAAAGCCCGATGGCAAGCTCGAGGTCGCTCCGAGCGAGGACGGGGGGCATCGCGTCCTGGTGCTGGCAGTGGACGAGGCCACCCCCGCCGCGGCGCAGCGAATCGCCGACATCACGGGGTCGCCATCAGATGTGCGTCTCCTCGTCCCTGTCCCAAGCCACCGCCTGGATCGCTGGCTCTCCGCCGAAGACAAAGCCCGCCGCGAGGCCGAGGCACGCCTGGCCCGCTCCGCGGGCGTCCTGGTCGCCGCTGGGCTACCGGTGAGCGGGTCGGTGGGCGACGCGGACCCCGCACAGGCCCTGGAGGACGAGCTGCGCGGATACCCCGCGGACGAGGTCGTGCTCCTGAACAGTGGCGGCAAGGATCCCCTGGGAAAGGTCGAATCGCGGCTCGGCCTCCCCCTGAGGCGAGTCAGCGCCTAGGCGCTCTCCCGCGCCTCGGCCATCCGGACCGCCTCCTCGGGGGTCGGAAGCATGGCCAGGTAGCTGCACAGGCCCTGCTCGTTGACGTCGAAGAGGAAGGCGAGCTGCATGCTCACCTCGATCCCGCCGCGACCCCGGCCCTCCTGGTGGACCGTGGTGACCACGTGGCGCTCCCCGACCGGGGTGTTGTCAGTGACCTCGGCCCCCACCTCCTCCCAGGCGTCCGTCCAGGCCGTGATCCAGGTGACGAACCCGTCGTGTCCGCTGTATTGCCCCGCGTTCGCCATCTCCGGCGAGGCATAGACCTCGACGTCCTCGGTGAGCGCGGCGAGCATCCGCGCCATGTCGCCTTCGTTGAAGGCCTCCATTCCGGCCTGCGCCAACTCCAGGCGCTGGTCGCTAGTTGCCACTGCCATCCATCTCCAGGACGGCAAGGAACGCCTCTTGCGGCACCTCGACGGCGCCCACCTGCTTCATCCGCTTCTTGCCCTTCTTCTGCTTTTCGAGCAGCTTCCGCTTCCGGGTCACGTCGCCGCCGTAGAGCTTGGCCGTCACGTCCTTGCGTACCGCCTTGACGGTCTCCCGGGCAATTACGTTGGCGCCGATCGCGGCCTGCACCGGGACGTCGAACTGCTGCCGCGGGATGGTCTTGCGGAGGCGCTCGACCAGGTTGCGCCCCTGGTCGTAGGAGGCCTCCCTGTGGACGATCAGCGAGAGGGCATCGACCTTGTCCCCGGCGAGCAGCACGTCGAGCTTGACCAGGTCCGAGGGCCTGTTCCCGATCGGCTCGTAGTCGAGCGAGGCATAGCCCTTGCTGCGCGACTTGAGCTGATCGAAGAAGTCGAGCACGATCTCTGCAAGCGGCAGGTCGTACTGGACCTGGACTCGGGTCGGCGATAGGTAGTGGAGGCCGACATGCTCCCCGCGACGCTTCTGGCAGAGCTCCATCACCGGCCCGACGTACTCGTTGGGGGTGATGATCGTAGCCCTGATGTACGGCTCCGAGATCCACTCGATCGAGGCGGGATCCGGCATGTCCGTCGGGCTCCGGACCTCGACCACCTCGGCGGTGTTGATCATCTTCACCTCATAACGCACATTGGGAGTGGTGGCGAGCAGCTCGAGGTCGTACTCCCGCTCGAGCCGCTCCCGGACGATGTCCATGTGAAGCAGGCCGAGGAAGCCGCAGCGGAAGCCGAAGCCCAGCGCGTCGGAGGTCTCCGGCTCATACGAGAGGGCGGCGTCGTTGAGCGCAAGGCGATCGAGGGCGTCGCGAAGGTCGGAGTATCGGTCGGTATCGATCGGGAAGAGCCCGCAGAAGACCATCGGCCGGACCTCGCGGTAGCCGGGTAGCGCCTCTGCGGCGGGCTGCTCCCGGCTGGTGAGCGTGTCGCCGACACGGAGCTTGGTGACGTCCTTGATCCCGGTGATCACATAGCCGACCTCCCCCGCCGCCATCCCATCGGCCGGCGTCATCTTCGGCGAGAAGAAGCCGATGTCGTCGATGTCGGCCTTGGTGCCGGCCTGCTTCGCCTGGATGGGCTCGCCCTTCGAGAAACCCCCGTCGAACATCCGCACGAATGCCACGACGCCCCGGTACTGATCGAACTCCGAATCAAAGATCAGCGCCCGCGGCGGGGCGTCTGGCTCGCCCTCTGGGGCCGGAATCCGCTGAACGATCGCCTCGAGCACGTCGGTGACGCCCTCTCCGGTCTTAGCCGAGATGCGCAGCGCCTCGGATGGATCGCCGCCGAGCAGGTCCGCGACCTGCGCCGCGACGCCGTCCGGGTCGGCCCCTGGTAGGTCCACCTTGTTGAGGACGGGAATCAGCTCGAGGCCGGCGTCGATCGCGGCGTAGGCGTTGGCAACGGTCTGCGCCTCGACGCCCTGGGCCGCATCGACGACCAGCAGAGCGCCCTCGCACGCCGCAAGGCTGCGTGAGACCTCGTAGGAGAAGTCGACGTGCCCGGGAGTGTCGATCAGGTGCAGGTGGTACGTCTCGCCGTCTGCCGCCGTGTAAGCCACGCGCACGGCCTGCGCCTTGATCGTGATCCCGCGCTCCCGCTCGAGGTCCATCGAGTCGAGCATCTGCGGCACGTGGGAGCGCGCGTCGACGGTGCCCGTGAGCTCGAGAATTCGGTCGGCGAGCGTCGACTTGCCGTGATCGATGTGAGCGATGATCGAGAAGTTGCGAATCCTGTCCATGTCCGGAGAGGAAGGGTAGGGCGAGGCGGCGCTAGGGATTCCGAAGCTCGCGCTCGCCGATCCCCATCGCTATCACGCCAACCGGTCCATCCACCATCCTGACCGGAAGCTCGGTGTCGCCGAGCCGGCTCTCGAGGGCCTCGCGGTCGCCGGCCACCTCGAGCCACGTGATTCCGCCGGCGTCCGCCCCCTCACCCGGATCGGCCACATCCCCGTCCCGTTCGAGGAAGAAAGGCAGAACTGGATTCCGCAACGCCTCAGCGAGGCCCGCCACCCGGGCGCTGAGTCCCTCCCTCGCGACCGTGATCACCGGCAGGCCGAGGCGACCGGCGAACTGCTCTACGCCGTCCAGAACGATCACCCAGGCGAAAAGGCCGTCCCCTCGCTCAGTGAGCCGCGCCTGTACCGCGCTGCCCATGGGCGACTCCGCAGCCTCGTGGGGATCGGCGACCGCCATCAGCTCGAGGTACCCGCCACCGAGCGGCACGATCCGGTTGTGGGTGCCGTGGCCCTCGTGCCGGCCGCCCGGCAGGACGCTCAACCCGAGCTCGGACTCGACCCTCGCGGCGGCCTCGTCCAGGTCCGCGGTCGCGTAGATGACGTGGTCGATGCGCACGGCTGGACGCTAGCGGGTGGCATGTCGACGAGTTCATGCCGACCGCCTCCCTGATCACGAGCCGCTAGGTCGTGGCGGAGATGGAGCGCAAGCCGTAGCGGGCGATGACCCGGTCGTAGTTGAGCCGCATCAGCTCGATCACATCCCGGACGTCCTCATCGGTCTCGATCCGGCGCGCGGCCGGACCCGGCTTGCCCGGGAAGACGGGATGGTCGACGACGCGCCCCTGCTCCTTCAGTGCGGTGCCGATCTCCTTGCCGAAGCTGAAGTGGGCGGCGTGGTCGCCGTGGAGGTGGCCGACCTCATGCCCGTTGACATAGAAGCCGAACTCGCCCCGCTGTCCGTATCCGGATTCGACCCCGTCCCAGGACGTGACCTCGTCGGTGATTCGCTGGCTGGCTGATCTGCTGTCGGTCATCGTGCCTCCTCGTCGAGCTCGTCTCCACAAACTACAAGCTCAAGTGAGCTTGAAGTCAAGTCCGATCCGTGCTTTCCTGCCCGGATCAACGATCTGCTCACCATCGGCGAGGTGGCGAAGCGAAGCGGCGTCGCGACCTCCGCCCTGCGCTTCTACGAGGATCGGGGCCTGATCGGCTCCGAACGCGCCGGGTCGGGCCACCGCCGCTACCCCCGTGCCGTGCTTCGCCGAATCGCCTTCATCGTCTTCGCGCAGCGGATCGGGCTCACCCTCGACGAGATCAACGAGGAGCTGAGCAAGCTGCCCGGGGACCACGCCCCCAACCGCCGGGACTGGGCGCGGCTCTCAGCGAGCTGGACCTCTCGCATCGACGAGCGAATCGCCGAGCTGGAGCGGCTGCGCGCCGGGCTCACTGAGTGCATCGGCTGCGGCTGCCTCTCCCTCGACCGGTGCCAGCTCGCGAACCCCGGCGATCGGGCAGGCCGCTCGGGACCGGGCCCGCGCTACTGGGTCGGCGACCCCAGGCCCGCCTGAGACCGGGCCGGGCTCAGATCCGCCGGATCAGGCTCACGATCTGGGCCGCCTCCGGAACCCGGAGCACCAGGGTCGCCGCGACATAGGACGCGAACCCGGCGGCGAGGGCCACACCGAGCGAGACGATCTGGGCGATCAGGTCGCGGCCCAGCCATTGATCCAGGCCGTACCAGACCAGATAGCTCACCCCCGCGAGCAGCGCGGCCGCGGCGGTCACGCGTAGCGCCGTGTTGATGAGACGTGGCAGCTCGAGCCCGTGGAGCTGTCTTCGCAGGATCACCCCCTCCGCGACCACGCTGGAGATCGTGGCGATCACCGTGGCCGCCACCACCCCACCCACTCCGAACGGCGAGTAGAAGGCGAACGAGAAGATGATGTCGACGACGAGGTTCGACCCGGCGACCGCGGTGGGAACCCACGGCCGCTGCAGGCTGAAGAAGGTGCGCGTCAACAGCAGGTAGAGGCCGTTGAAGGGCAGCGAGAACGCGAACCAGAAAAGAGCCTGGGCAACCAGGTGGGTCTGGGCCGCGTCGAACTCGCCGCGCTGATACACGAGCCTCGTCATCGGCACCGAGAGCACCAGGATCGCGGCAGCGGCCGGGACCAGCAGCAGGATGATCTGCCGCATCCCGTTGGACATCGTGGCGCGCAGGTTGTCCCACTCCTGGCGCGCCGCGAAGCGCGCCAGGGTGGGGAAGGCCACGGTCGCAACGGCCACCGAGAAGATTCCCTGCGGAAGCATGTAGATGCGGAACGCCTTGTCGATCCCCGCGGGCGCCTGCTCGGAGACGAGTGTCCCGACGATGCTGTTGAGGAGCAGGTCGAAGTTGATCAGCCCGAGGCTGAGGGTCACGGGCAGCATCAGCAGCAGCACCCGCCGCACGTCCGGCAGGTGCCAGTCGATGTCCCGGGTGAACCTGAATGGCGTGTTGCGGAGGTCCCAAGCCGGGATGGCGAGCTGTACCACGGTGCCGACGAGGACGCCGATCGCGTACGCGTAGATCCGGTCGTCCCCGTGGAATGCCGGCTCGAGCAGGACGAGCACGAGGATGATCACGACGTTCCAGAAGAACGGCGAGATCGCGAACGCCGCGAAGCGGTCGTAGCTGTTCAAGACGCCGACCACCATCCCCGTGGCTCCGAGCAGAATCAGGATCGGGAAGAGGATCTGCGAGAGCGTGACGGTGAGGTCGAGGATCTCTCCGCTGAACCCGGGGGCGAAGATGGGGACGATCAGGGGCGCGGCGAGCACGAAGATCGCGGTCACCGCCCCCAGGACCAGCGTGACGAGATAGATCAGCGTGGAGGCGAGCCGGAACGCCTCGCGCTTGTTGCCCTTCTCCAGCTCCTCCGTGAAGACCGGGACGAAGGCCGCCTGGATTGCGGCGTCGGCGAACAGCGATCGGACCAGGTTCGGGACCTGGAAGGCGATGGTGAAGGCGGACATGGGCCCTGTGATGCCGAAGTAGCTCGCCGCGACGATCTCGCGGACCAGACCGGCCACCCGCGAGAAAGCGGTAGCGATCGAGAAGAAGGCGGTGGAGCGCCCGAGCCGTCCCTGCCGCTCGTCGAACTCCGGCGGGACGAACGGCGTGGTCGGCGTGGGTGCCGGGATCGCCATGAAGGTCGAGGTGTCCATCGTGACGACCTCGTGACGCTGCTCGAGGCGCTCCGCCTCGCCCTCGACCGCTGGGAACTCGCGCGTCGACGGATCGAATGGCTCGCCTGCCCCTTCGCCCCTCTCGGTCATTGCTCTATTCTCTTCGGCGCCCCCGACGGGGGTCTTTTCATGGCCAATATCGCCTCCCAGAAGAAGCGGAACGCGCGCTCAGAGCGCGAGCGTCAGGAGAACCTGCGTTTTCGGAGCTCCGTGAAGACCTACTTCCGGCGCCTCGAGGCCGCCGTTCAGGCGGGCGATCCGAACGTGGTCGCGTCGGAGCACAAGGCGCTCGTCTCGCGGATCGACAAGGCGGTCCAGAAGGGCGCCCTGCACCGCAACACGGGCGCCCGTAAGAAGTCCCGCGCGGCGAGCATCGCAGGCGCGGCCTCCCAGGCTCAGGGCTAGCGGAGCGCCCAAGAGAGCGGCTCGGTGTCGTCGGCCTCGAGGCCGATTGCCCTACGCAGCGTGATCGTGAAGGCCACGCGCTCGGGGTAGTCCGAGCCGCCTCGTGACCAGAGCTCGAGGTCGGCCAGGGCGCGGATCGCTGCATCGAGATCCTCCGGGGAGCGGCCCTTGACGTTCGAGACGAGCATCTTCGCGGCATACGGATGCATCGAGAGCCCCTTCGCCACCTCGCTCGACGGCCTCCCTGCCTCCAGCTCGGTGGCCGCCTTGAGCCCCTGGCGCAGCCGCGGGGCGAGCGAGTAGACGATTCTGGGAAGCGCCTCGCCCTGCGAGACCAGGCTCTCCGCCACGCGCATCGTCTCGGCCTCATCACCGGCGATCACCGCGTCAGCCAGGGTCCAGATCGCCTCCTCCGAGGTATCGGAGATCATCGCCTCGAGATCGTCGACTCCAACGCTGCCGCCCTCCCCGGCCCAGAGCGCGAGGCGCTCCAGCTCGGTCCGGAGCCGCATCGGCCTCGGACCCAGGCGCCCCACGAGCAGGCGGGCCGCCCCGGGGTCCAGCTCGAACCCGAGCTCTCTTGCATCGGCGACCAGTTGCTTGGGCAGGTCCCGCTCGCGGGGCAGCGCGAACGAGAGCACCTCCCCCCCGGCCTTCTCGACCGCCTTGGCCACGCCCCCGGGTGGCTTGCCATGGGCGACCAGGGCCACCGTGGTCTCCGGAGGGATCTGGCCCAGCGCCTGGACGGCCTTCTCGGCGTCCCCCTTGCCCCAGCTCTCGACCCCATCGACGAGCAGGTACCGCCGCGAGGCGATCAGGGAGATGGCGGCAAGTGAGGCACGCACCGCCTCCACGTCCGGCGAACGGCGGCCGTCGCCCGCCTCGAACACCTCGAGCGCCCCCGGTCCGCCCTCACGCTCGGCGCGATCGCGCAGCCGGCCGCGCGTCCGGGCGATCTTCGCCTCGTCGTCGCCTGCGATCAGATAGGCGGGCTTCATCTCTGCCACGCCGCCGAGTCTAGGGCTCGATGCCGTCGGCGAACGGAGGGCGCGGGGGCCCGCCTGGGCTGGCTAGATGCCGAAGACGGGGCTGTCCGCAGCGCTGCAGGTCTGCGTCGTAAAAAGGCTAACCCGCGTCCGGGGCGACTGTCCAGCGGGAACCGTCCGCCTCGAGGTCGATCTCGCCCTGCTGGTCCGTGCGCATGACGGGCACGCCATGCTCGCGCAGGTCGGCGACGGTGGGGCCGGCCGGGTGGCCGTAGGAATTGCCGGCACCGACCGAGATGACGGCCAGCTTCGGGACGGAGCGCTCGAGCAGCTCGTCGAGTCCCGTGTCCTCGGAGCCGTGGTGGGCGACCTTGAGAACGTCGACGGGGCCGGGATCGATCGGCACGGACTCCGCCTCGGCGTCCCCCGTGAGCAGCATCGAGAAGTGGCGCCAGTGGACCACCAGGACCAGGCAGAGGAGATTCGGGTCCTCGCCGATGTCCCCGAGCAGCTCGCGGGGCGGCCAGAGCGCGCTCATCCGCAGGCCGCCCGAGTGGATCTCGCCACCCTCGGCCAGGCGGTAGGGCCGCACGCCGGCGCCCAGGGCAGCGCCGCGCAGCCGCGGATCCGCACCCCCGTAGACCAGCCGATCGACGCCAACCGAGTCGAGCAGCTCGCCAAGGTCACCGGCGTGGTCGGACTGGTCGTGCGTGATCACGATCGCCGCGAGCCGCTCGACCCCGAGCTCACGAAGCCGGTCCTCCACCCCATCTCCCGGAGGTCCGGTGTCCACGAGGACCGGGTCACCGTCGGGCGGATCCAGCAGGATCGAGTCCCCCTGGCCGACGTCGAGTACGCGGATGCTCAGATGCGCTTGCGATGACGGCGCGCGGCGGCCAGCGAAGGGCCAGGGCGCCAACACCAGCACGGCGATGATGGCCACCGCCGCAAGACCGCCGGCCTTCAGCGGAGGGACCTCCCATCGCCATCCCCCCGGCAGCCGACCGACCCAACCCAGGAGAAGCTCCATCGCAATCAAGAGCGCGGCGGACGCTGCCGCCACCGACCAGCTGGAGCCGAGGTGCACGGTCAGGAGCGCCCAATCCGGGGCGGCCAGCCAGCGCGCGACCTGCGCGATGTAGGCAAGACAGAGCGAGTCGAGCCAGTTGAGGGGCTCGACCGGCAGGAGGGGCGCCTGCCCGAGGATCCCGGTCAGCATCCCGAGCCACATCGCCGGCGCGACGGCGGGCGCCGCCAGAACGTTCGCAGGCAGGGCGGCCGGCGAGAACTGATCGAATTCCGCGGCCATCAGCGGGGCCGTCGCGACCGTCGCCGAGACCGTGACCGCGACTGCCTCAGCCAGCGCGTGGCGGGCCGAGCCCCGCTCCGCGCCGCCGCACAGGACGGCGGCCAGGCGCTTTGCCCAGAGCATGATCCCGATGACCGCTGCGAAGCTGAGCTGCCACCCGACGTCGCCGTCGGCCCTTGGATTCAGGGCGAGGGTGATTCCGGCCGCGAGCAGCACCGCGTACCAGCGCGAGCGCGGGCGGTCTGCCAGCGCCGCGACCAGACCGGCCGCCCCCATCACACCCGCCCGCTGAATCGAGGGGCCGGCGCCCGTGACTGGCACGTAGATGGCGATCAGGCACAGCGTTCCGATCAGGCGGGCACGCAGAGGCAGACCGAGCAGCGCCAGCAGCGGCCAGGCGAGCACCCCGAGGAGGACCACGTTCTCCCCGCTCACCGCCAGCAGGTGGGCCAGATTGGACCGCCGGAAGTCCTCGCGCGTCCGGGGGTCGATCCGGTCGTCCTCGCCGAGCACGAAGCCCCGTGCCAGGGCGGCCTCCCGATCCCGCATTCCCCGCCCCAGTGCCGTCTCGGCTCGGAGACGGACCTGGTCGATCCATCCGGTGAAACCTCCCCGCCCGCCCGGGCCACGATCGATCCGCTCGACCCGGAGCGTCAGTCCGATTCCCTGCCGGCGCAGAGACGCCGCTCTCCATGCCTCCGGCTCTTGGAGGACGCCCTCCGCGCGCACCTCGGAACCCACGGGAAGCTCCGCCACTGGCTCCGGCGAGATCACCAGCACGCGGCCGGCCGGCGAGTCGACGCGAACGGCGACCTCGCCGTGATCTCGGCGCGGCACCGCCGCGACAAAGCCGCTGAGCGAGGCGTGTACGCCTGGTTGCGCGCGGAGCGCGCCGCCATCGATCGCATGCAGGCGCGCCCCTCCGGCGAGCAGGTTGAGCCAGGTGAGCCCGGCCCCTGGACGAGAGCCCTCGGCAGGCCGCAGTGCGGCAAGACCCAGCACGGCGATCGGGGCGGCGCCGACCACGGCAAGTGCGGGATCGGGCGGAGCCAGCGGGGCCAGCGCCAGCCCGGCAGTGGCGCCGGCGAGCGCAGCGAACCGCCATTCCCGCGACCACTCGCGTCCTCCGAGGACGTGTTTCACCCAGTGGTCACGTGGTACGCGGGAGTGAACGCAAGCTTCGACCGAAGGAGGAGCGATGGCCCCGAACCGCGAGCGGCCAAGGCGCGTCGAGGTTCACCGCGCCAAGAAGACGGATATCGAGCTGCACCTCGAGACGCGGCGTGCCGAGATGTACGCCGCCGAGGGGCACGCGGGCAGCATTCCGCGCGGCAATCAGGAGCCCGAGCACGAGCCGCTCGGGCAGCACCGCCGCGAGTGGGAACGGGTGCTCGGCCACTGAGCTAGGGCTGGAGGGCGGACCTGAGCGTCTCCATGGTGGCCGGCCCGATCCCGGCCACCTCGTCCAGCTGGTCGATCGAGGAGAGGCCGCCCTTCTGGTCGCGGAACTCGATGATCTTCTGAGCCGTGACCGGCCCGATGCCCTCGACCTGGTCGAGCTGCTCGAGGGTCGCGCTGCCCAGGCTGATCGGGCCGCTCTGCCCTCCCACCGGCGAGGGTGACGTCGCGCCGCGACCCGGGACGACCACCTGCTGACCGTCGCCGAGACGGGCCGCGAGGTTGATCGCGTCCTGATTCGCCCCTCGGGCGAAGCCGCCGGCCCGCCTCACCGCGTCGGTCACGCGAGAGCCTGCCGGCAGCCGATAGACGCCCTGCCGCCCGACCGCGCCGGCCACGTGGACGACCACATCCCGCGTCCCCTCGGCCTCGTGTGTGGAGTCGGCGGCGAAGCTGAGCTCCGCGCCACCGCTCGGTCCGCTGCCGCTGGAGCGGATCCAGCGGGCACCGATCACGATCAACGCCACGGCGATCACCGCATAGAGGAGCAACTGGGAGCGGCTCAGCTCGGGCATGTGGCGAACCTGGCCGCGCCACCTGCGCGGGTGCCGCCGGGTTCGTGCCGGATCAGGTACGGAGCCGGATCAGATCAGCGAACTTTGAAACCCGATAGCCCCTCGGGCTCCTCATCCATCACGTCCACGGAGGCGACCTCCGCCCCGCTCGGCCCATGCCGGCAGAACTCGACCAGCTCGTCGACCGCCTGCAGATCGCCCTCGAAGACCGCCTCGACGGTTCCCTCTCGCTTGTTCCGCACCCAGCCCGTGACGCCGGCCGCCTCCGCGCGCCGCCGGACGGTGTCCCGGAAGAAGACTCCCTGGACCCGGCCGCTGACGACCACCCGCCTGCGGGTCAGGGGCTAGCTCACTCCTCTTCCTCGTATTCGGAGGCGACGCCGACGCCCGAGCGTCCGAAGACTTCGGACGAGGTGACGGGTGGCGACTGCACCGAGACACAGCAGAGGTCCGCGGAGTTCGAGTTGCCGATCGAGTGGTCGGTCGCCGGCGGGACGAGGACGAGGTCGCCCTCACCGACTTCCTGCTTGTCGCCGGCGACGGTCATGGTGCCGCGGCCGCTGACGACGATGTAGACCTGCTCGGCCTCCTCGTGGGAGTGGAGCTCCTGGTCGATTCCCTCAGGCACCTCGAGCCAGGTCACCGACATGTTGCGCGAGCCCAGTTCCCCGGCATCCATGAGGATGCGATTGCGAAGCCGGTGCCACTCCTCTGTCGGAGCCTCCTCGAGCCGCCTGACCAGCACGGGGTCTTTCTACCAGATCATCCCTTTACGACAAGGTTCACCAGGCGGCCGGGAACGACGATCTCCTTCACAATCGCCTTGCCGTCGAGATGTCGCTGGACGTTGTCGCTCCCCTTGGCAAGCTCGACGAGCTCGCTCTCCGCCGTGTCGGATGCCACCTCGATCCGGTCCCGGAGCTTGCCGTTCACCTGCACGACCAGCATGTAGGTCTCGCGCTCGAGCAGCTGCGGGTCGGCCTCGGGCCAAGGCTGCTCCCACACCCGCTCGCCCTCCAGCCACTCGTAGACCTCGGAACAGAGGTGGGGAGCGAACGGGAAGAGCAGGGACGCCGCGGTGGAGGTGGCGAAGCGGACCGCCGCCGCACCGGTCCTTGCGCCAGGGGGCTCCGCAGGCGAAGCAGAGGAGCCACCCGTTTCCTCGAGCAGGCCCTCCTTGAGCCGGTAGACCTCGTTGACGAGCTCCATGACGGCGGAAATCGCGGTGTTGAACTGGAAGCGGGGATCGATGTCCCGGGTGACCTTGTCGATCGCCCAGTTGGCCTTCGCGAGCAGCTCTCGGGCCTCACTGTCCGCCCCGTCGATGCCGTCACCCCGATCGGTCCGCTCGGCGACCTCCTTGCCAAGGCGCCAGAGCCGGGCGAGGAACCGGAAGATCCCCTCGACTCCCTCGTCCGACCAGTCCCCGCCCTTGATCGGCGGCCCCATGAAGCAGATGTAGGTTCGCAGCGAGTCCGCCCCGAAGCGGTCGACGTACTCAGCCGGATTGACGGTGTTGCCGCGGGACTTGGACATCTTTGCCCCGTCGCGGGTGATCATTCCCTGGGTGAACAGGTTGGCGAACGGCTCCTGCGCGTCGAGCAGGTCCATGTCGTGCAGAGCCTTGACGAAGAAGCGCGCGTACATCAGATGCAGGATCGCGTGCTCGACACCGCCGATGTACTGGTCGACCGGCATCCAGTAGTCGGCGACCTCTCGCGCCCACGGTTGCTCGTCATTGCGGTTGTCCAGGTAGCGGAGGAAGTACCAGGAGGAATCGACGAAGGTGTCCATCGTGTCGGTCTCGCGACGGGCCTCGCCGCCACATGACGGGCACTCGGTCCGCACCCAGTCCTCTGCCGCCGCCAGCGGGCTCTTGCCCTTCGGCGCATACTCCTCGACGTCCGGGAGCAGCACGGGGAGCTGATCCTCGGGCACGGGGACGATCCCACACTGATCGCAATACAGGATCGGGATCGGGGCGCCCCAGTAGCGCTGGCGGGAGAGCAGCCAGTCCCGCAGGCGGAAGTTGACCGATGGCTTGCCGCGCCCCTCCGACTCGAGCCAGGCCACGATCTCGTCGTAGGCCTCACGGTTGTGCTTGCCGTCGAAGCGGCCGGAATTGACCATCGTGCCGTCGCCGGAGTACGGCAGGCCCTCGTCCTCACGCGCCTCCTCGGGGTCCGTTCCCTCGATCACCCGCCGGATTGGCAGGCCGAAGGCCCTGGCGAACTCGTAGTCGCGGTCGTCATGGGCCGGGACGGCCATCAGGGCGCCGGTCCCGTACTCCATGACGACGTAGTCGGCCACGAACATCGGGATGCGCTCGCCGTTCACCGGGTTGGTGACCTCGCGCCCCAGCGGCACGCCGGTCTTCTGGTGCTCCTCGGAGGCGCGCTCCTCGGCGCTGGCCCGGGCCGACTCGTTGACGTAGTCGCGTACCGCGTGCTCATGCTCGGTGCCCGCCGCTAGGCGCTCGACCTCCGGATGCTCGGGGGCGAGCACGAAGAAGGTGGCCCCGAAGAGGGTGTCGGGGCGAGTCGTGAAGACGGGGAAGTCGATGTCGAGGTCCTCGCTGCGGAAGATGACCTCGGCGCCCTCCGAGCGGCCGATCCAGTTCCGCTGCATCGTGATCACGTTCTCCGGCCAGGACTCGAGGAGCTCGAAGTCGTCGAGCAGCCGCTGCGCGTACTCGGTGATCCGGAAGAACCACTGCTCGAGCTGACGGAGCTCGACGAGCGTGCCGCAGCGCTCGCAATGCCCATCGATCACCTGCTCGTTGGCGAGCACCGTCTGGTCCTTGGGACACCAGTGGACGGGCGCCTCGTGGCGGTGGGCGAGCCCGCGCTCGAAGAGCTTCAGGAAGATCCACTGGGTCCAGCGGTAGTAACTGGGCTCGTGGGTGCCGAGCTCCCGGGTCCAGTCGATCGAGATGCCCCAGCGCATGAACTGCTCGCGGAAGGCCCTGATGGACTTCTCGGTCGCCTCCCGCGGAGGCTCGCCGGTCTGGATCGCGTTGTTTTCGGCCGGCAGCCCGAAGGCGTCGTAGCCCATCGGGTGCACGACCCGATAGCCGCGACGGCGCCGGAAGTGGGCGATTGCGTCGCCCACCGAGTAGGTCTTCAGGTGGCCGACGTGGGGCTCGCCCGAGGGGTAGGGCAGCATCTCGAGCACGTAGCTCTTGGGCTTCGACGGATCGAACTCGGGTGACCCGGGGTTCGGGACCACCCAGGTGTTCTCGGCCTCCCAGACGAGCTGCCACTTGCGCTCGATCGCCTGGGGGTCGTAGCGGTCCGTTGTCTCAATCTGGGGCACGGCGGCCAGTTTACGAGCGAGGCCGCGGCGTATATTCGACCGAGACGAAAGGAGGAACGGGGATGTCGAGACTGATCAGGCTTGACCGGACGGGACACACCGAGCTGGCGAGCTGGAGCACCGAGGACGTGGACTCTCAGCGGGCTGCGGTCGAGGCTTTCCGCCGGGAGCTCGACGAGGGGATGCTGGCCAGCGCGACGCTTCCCGACGGGTCGGCCGAGGTCGTGCGGGAGCTTCCGCTAGAGGCGGATCTGGTCGTGATGCGCCGCCCGATCGCCGGGGGCTGATCTTGGAGGCGAGCGCCGCCACGCCTGGCGTTCTCGCCGAGGCCGCGGCGATGCCGTGGCGGCGGCGTGCCAGTGACCTGAGCCTGAAGCGCGAGGGCCGAATCTGGACGCTGTGGAGTGTCGGGATCGTCGTCACCTTTGGTCTGCCCGCCGCGCTGCTGATCTGGATCGAGCCGCTCGCCGCCCCGGTAGCGGCGATCTTCCTCGGGCACGGGATCGCGGTGCTTCACCTGCAGGCGCGCCGGGGCGCGCGAGGTGTGAAGCCGGTCGGCGAGGCCACGGGAGAGCCGGAGCGGCGTGCCCTCGGCCTCCTCGGGGACCTGCTGGGCCACAAGTCGCGAGACCGGCTCGATGAGACTGGTCTTGCCCTCGAGCGCGGTCGGTTGGGCACCTGGCTGGTCGGGCAGGAGGGTGCGATCCTGGTGCGTCCGGGCGGGCATCGGGTGCATTGCTTCTGCGTTCGGGTCGGGGAGGCCGACGATCTGCCGCCCGGTGACCGCGTCGCGCACCTGCTGCTGGCACTGCGCGAGGACGAGGAGGGCTTTGCGACGGTCGCGAACCGAAACTTTTCGGGCGCGAGCTGGCGGCTTCGGCCGGAACTGCCGAAACGAGCCCGCCCCGCGTTGGGGAGGGCCCGCTCGGCGGTCCTCAGTTCTCCTCGGCCTGGATCTCGTCGATCCGCTTCTCGAGCTGCCCCATGACCGCGGGGTCGCGGAGCGTCGTGACGTCGCCGAGCTCGCGGCCCTCACCGATGTCGCGGAGGAGTCGGCGCATGATCTTGCCCGACCGGGTCTTGGGCAGGTCCCCAGTCCAGATGATGCGCTTTGGCCTGGCGATCTTCGAGATCCGCACCGCCACGTGGTCGCGGATCTCCTTCTCGATCTGATCGTTGCCCTCGAGGTCGCCCTCCAGGGTGACGAACGCGACGATCGCCTGGCCGGTGTCCTCGTCCTGGATGCCGATCACGGCGCATTCGGCGACCCGCGGGTAGGAGACCACTGCGGATTCGACCTCCGCGGTCGAGAGGAGGTGGCCGGAGACGTTGACCGCGTCGTCGGCGCGCCCGAGGATCCAGAAGTAGCCGTCCTCGTCCTTGCGCGCCGCGTCGCCGACGTAGTAGGTCTTGTCGAACTTGGAGTAGTAGGTCTCCTTGAAGCGCTCCTCCTCCTTGTAGAGGGTGCGGAGCATTCCCGGCCAGGGCCGGCGGAAGACCAGGAAACCCTGTTCGTTATCGACCTCGTTGCCCTTCTCGTCCACGACGGCCGTGTCGACGATGCCCGGCAGCGGCTTGGTGGCCGAGCCTGGCTTGGTCTGGGTTACGCCCGGGAGCGGGCTGATCATGATGTGGCCGGTCTCTGTCTGCCACCAGGTGTCGACGATCGGGCAGCGCTCGCCGCCGATCACCTCGTGGTACCAGAGCCAGGCCTTGGGGTTGATCGGCTCGCCGACGCTTCCGAGCAGGCGGAGCGAGGAGAGATCGTGCTTGCCGGGGTACTCGATGCCCCACTTCATGCACGCGCGGATCGCGGTGGGGGCCGTGTAGAGGATGGTCGCCTTGTAGCGCTCGACGATCTCCCACCAGACGTCCTTGTCTGGATAGTCCGGAGCGCCCTCGTACATGACGCTAGTGGCCCCGTTTGATAATGGGCCGTAGACGATGTAGGAGTGGCCGGTTACCCAGCCGACGTCGGCCGCGCACCAGTAGACGTCGGACTCCGGCTTCAGGTCGAAGACGTACCGGTGGGTGAAGGTCACGCCGACGAGGTAGCCGCCGGTCGTGTGCAGGACGCCCTTGGGCTTGGCGGTCGAGCCGGACGTGTAGAGGACGAAGAGGGGATGCTCGGCGTCGAGCGGCGCCGGCGGGCACTCCGCGTCCGCCTTCTCCATCTCCTCGTCGAACCAGACGTCGCGGCCCTTCTTCATCTCGCAGTCCGCACCGGTGGAGCGGACGACGAAGATGGTCTCAACCGAACGAACTGTCTCGATCTCGGGGTCTACGGCGCTCTTGATAGGGGCGGTGTTGCCCTTGCGGCGGGCGCCGTCAACGGTGATCAGCGCCTTGGCCTCGGAGAACTCCATGCGCTCGCGGACGGCCTCCGGCGAGAAACCGCCGAAGACGACGTTGTGGGGAGCGCCGATGCGAGCGCAGGCGAGCATCGCGACCACGACCTCGGGGATCATCGGCAGGTAGATGCCGACGACGTCGCCCTTGCCGATGCCGCGGGCCTTGAGGGCGTTGGCGAAACGCTGCACGTCCCGGTGGAGGTCCGCGTAGGTGATGTCGCGCTCCTCCCCCTCCTCGCCGCGCCAGTGATACGCGACCCGGTTGCCGTTGCCGGCCTCGACGTGACGGTCGACGCAGTTGTAGGAGAGGTTCAGCTTGCCGTCCGTGAACCACTTGTAGAAGGGAGGGTTCGATTCGTCGAGGATCTGCGTGGGGTTCTCGGCCCAGTCGACCAACTCCTCGGCCTGTTTCGCCCAGAAACCCTCCAGGTCCTCGGCCGCCTCCTCGTAGATCGATTCGTCGGTGATCAGCGCCTGCTTGCGGAAGTCCTCCGGGGGCGGGAACTTCTCGATGTCGAGCATCGACTCGAGTTGCTTTTCGAGCTCCTCCGTCTTCACCTCAGTCGCCATCTCTCCTCACTCCCTCGAAATCGGGCTGCTGCTTGCAACTTACCCGCTGTCTGGCTTTCTAGAGGCCACCTGGATCACAGGCCCGCGGCATCGGCGAGAAGGGTCACCTGGTCGGGGTCCGAGGCGGCCGGGAAGAAGATCAGCTCGTCGCAGCCGTGACCCTCGAAGGCGGTGATGTACTCCCGAACCTCGTCGGCGTCCTTCGCCGCGGAGCCGACGATCATCTGCTTGATCTCGTCTCCGAGCCACTGGTAGTAGGCGCCCAGGTCGCGGTCGGCGTTCTCCTGGGCGTCCGGACCGAGTGAGAAGTAGACCAGCGCCATCTTGTACGGGCTGCCGTCGCGACCCTCATTCCTCCAGGCTTCCTCGACCTTGACGACGTCTTGGGCGAACTGGTCGGGGCCGGAGCCGCCCTGCGTCCACCCCTCCGCGTATTTCCCGGCCCTCTCGAAGGAGGCCTGCACGGCGCCGCCGACAAGGAGTGTGGGGCCGCCGCCGCGCGGGCGGGGTCCGACCTTCGACTCGAGCTCGGCATTGCCGTCGAAGATCGCGCGGATCCTGGGCAGGGCTGCGTCCAACCATTCGCCTCGGGTGGAGATGTCAAGGCCGGAGGCCTCGTAGTCGTCCTCGCGAGCCCCGAGGCCGATGCCGAGAACGGCTCGGCCGCCGCCGGCGAGGGCATCGAGCGAGAGGACCTGCTTGGCGATCATGGCCGGGTTCTGGCGAAGGGGGCCGAGCATGACGTCGGTGGCGAGACGAATGCGCTCGGTCACGGCCGCCGCCGCGGAAAGGGCGACGATCGACTCGTAGCCGTCGAAGACGAGGCGGTCGATGGTGCCGAGGGTGTTGAAACCCGCGTCCTCGGCCTCGCGAGCCCAATCGGTGAGCTGCTCGCCAGTCGTTCCGGGTACCGCGTTGGGAAGTCCGATGCCGAGCTTCATGCACGTCCTTTCGTTCGACCTAGAGTGCGGTGAGTGCCTGACCCGCAACCTACCGAGTTAGTTGCGTGGGCAAACGAACTGCTCTCGACGGAGCGGGTGGCTCGGCTCGGGTTGGTGGACGACGCAGGCGCACCGCGGGTGCTGCCGGTGACGTTCGCGGTGGCGGAGGGACGGATCTGGAGTGCGATCGATCGGAAGCCGAAGCGGCCCGGGGAGCCGGCGCGGCTGCGGTTTCTGCGGCACGACCCGAGGGCGGCGCTGACGGTGGATCGCTACTCGGACGACTGGGACCAGCTTGCCTGGGTGCAGGTGCTCGGGCGCGTGTCGATCATGGAGGTCGGCGAGGGACGAGCGGGCCTCGAGGCGCTCAGTGCGAAGTACGAGGTGTATCGGGAGGAGGCTCCTCCGGGTCCGCTTCTGGCTCTGGATCCGCAGCGATATCTGTGGTGGCGAGCCGCGGATCCGGAGGGCCGAGACGGGCAAAGCGGCGGCCGCGGCGGGTAATCAGGATCTCGTCGCCGCCCGCGGCGCGCTCCATCCAGTAGCCGAAGTGGTTGCGGAACTGGTGGGCGCCGACGGTGAGTCCTCGTCCCTCACCGCCGGATGGGGGAGTGGAGCTGAGGGGGCTCGAACCCCTGACCTCTGCCATGCCATGGCAGCGCTCTCCCAACTGAGCTACAGCCCCAGAAAGCAGATATTGCTGCGCCCAGTTTATCGCCGCCCTCTGGCTGTTTCTTGGACCGCTCAAACGGAGGTCGACGGTGGATCTGTCGGCTACGAGCTCGATCGGGAGGAGCTGTGCCGAAAGTGTGAAAAGGAGCGGGCTGCGGCAGCTACGCCGCGCGGTCCTGCTGGCCGCTGCCGTCCTGGTCCACGTCGAGTGTCAGGCCGTCGCTGCGCATGTCGCGCACCACGAAGTCGAACGGAGCCCTCTCCTCGAGCTCCCGCAGCAGCTCGACCGGGTCCTGCAGGTGCATCGAGACGGTTGCCCGCCCCCGTGAGAACCGCTTCACATGGATCTCGGACGCGCCCCGGATTCCTCCCGCCGCATCCTCGAACCCGGTCAGCTGCGCGAAGTCATTGAGCGGCCCGATCTCCACCTCGACCCGGCCCGCGTACATCCCGTCGCCCACTTCCGAGGACGCCTCGATTGCGAGCGCCTCCTCGGCCTCCAACCCCAGGCGCGCCCGCGCGACCTCGGCCAGCTCTGAGACCCGCGCGCCCAGCTCGTCGCGCAAACTCGTCAGCTCCGTCACGCGCTCGGCCATCTGCACCGCATCCTCGAGCGCCCGCATCCGGATCCGCGTCGCCTGCCGCCGCGCCTGCCCATAGATCTCCTCGACCGATGTGAGGGCGCGCGACAGCGCGACCCGATTCGTGTCAGCTTCTGCGGCCCCCGGCCTCCTGAGTGCCTGCCGCAGCTTCTTCTCTCGCTCCACCACCCGCTCGGCGAGCCGCTGCGCCTCCCGCTCGAGTCGGGCCAGTCGCGCATCACGCGCATCGATCGCAGCCTCGACCTCCTCCGGGTCGTAGCCACGCAAGGCGCGTCGGAAACGCTCCTTAGGCACGGGGGGGAGACTACGTTCGCCCTCGGACGGCTTCCGCGCAAATACCGAAATTCGGCCTCGAACGGCCCCTCGGCGGCTAGGCGGCGCCGCGCTCGCCCGCGAGGCCCAACTCGAGCCTCTCGGCCTCGCCCCACAGCACCTCCAGCCGATACCGCTCCCGCAGCTCCGGCGTGAAGATGTGCAGCACGGCGTCCAGGTAGTCCATCAGCACCCACTCGGCCTCCCGCTCGCCCTCCACCCGCGCGGGCAGCCACCCATCCCTCTTCAGCTGGTGATAGATCTCGTCGTGGATCGCCTTCGCCTGCCGCTCGTTCCGGGCCGTGCAGATCACCAGGTAGTCCGTGTAGGAGACGAGGGCCCGCACGTCGAGCGCGACCAGCTCCGTCGCCTTCTTGTCGTCCGCCATCGCCGCCATCCGGCGCGCCAGCTCGTCCGGCCGCATCTTCTTCCCCCGGGTCACTGGTACAGCCCCCGCTCCTCCATCAGACCGATCACGGCGTCCGGCACGAGGTGCCGCAGCGGCTTTCCCTGACGAGCCCGCTGCCTGATTGTGGTCGAGGACGCTCCGCAAAGTGGCATCTCGATTATCTCGGCCCGATCGGCGGCACCGAGCCGCTCCAGCGCGGATTGCACCGCACCGATCCCCACACCCGGCCGCGGCACCACGCCCAACCTGGCCAACTCGACCACCCGTCCCGGCTCCTTCCAGCTGGCCAGGCCCGCGGCCATGTCGGCTCCGAGCAGGAAAAAGAGCTCCCGCCCCGGCTCCTGATCGGACAGCAGCTCGAGGGTCCGGTAGCTGTACGACACCTCATCCCGCGCCACCTCGAGATCCGACGCCTCCAGCCCATCCTCGTCCTCCGCCGCCAGACGAGCCATCTCGAACCGGACCTCCGCACCAGGATCGTCCTCGATCTCCTTGTGCGGCGCCCGTCCGGTGACCATCAGCAGCACCTCGTCCAGCCCGAGCTGCCAGCGCGCCTCCTGTGCGAGGAGCAGATGACCGACGTGGGGCGGGTTGAAGGCCCCGCCCAGGACCCCGATCCGAGAAACAGCCCTACTCCCTGACCTGCCCGCTGCCGTGAACCACGTACTTGGTCGTGGTCAGCTCGCGCAGCCCGATCGGGCCTCGTGCGTGCAGCTTCTGCGTCGAGTTCCCGATCTCCGCACCCATCCCGAACTCGTAGCCATCGGTGAATCGCGTCGACGCATTTACGTACACCGCGGCCGAATCCACAGCATCCGTGAACTCGTCCCCCACCTCCTGCGAGGTGGTCAGGATCGCATCCGAATGCCCGGTGCCATATCTGTTCACGTGCTGAATCGCCTCGCCCAGCGAATCCACGACCCCCACCGCCATCTTCAGGCCGTGGTACTCCGTGTCCCAGTCCACCTCTGTGGCCTCACCGACGGGCACCGAGCCGGCCACCTCACGCGTCCGCTCGTCACCGACCAGCTCCACACCGGCATCGCTCAGCTTCGCGAGCAGGCTCGGCAACAGGTCCGCCGCAACGTCCCTGTGGACCAGCAGCGTCTCCGCCGCGTTGCACACGCCCGGCCGCTGCACCTTCGCGTTGTATGCCACTCGCTCGGCCATCTCGAGATCCGCGTCCTGGTGCACGTACACATGGCAGTTGCCCGCCGCGGCGTACATGACCGGCACCTTCGCCACCCTCTTCAAAGCCTCCTTCAGTCCCTCTCCCCCGCGCGGAATGATCAGATCGACCAGCCCCTCCTGCGTGGCCAGCTCCTCGAGCTGCTCGTGCCCACCGCCAGAGAGCAGCGAAACCGATGCAGCCGGCAGCTCGGCGGCCGCCAGCACCTCGGCGATCAGCCCGGCCAGGAAGGCGTTCGAGCTCTCCGCGCTGCTCGAGCCCCGCAGCACCGCCGCGTTGCCGCTCTTCAGGCAGAGCGCCGCGGCATCGATCGTCACGTTCGGCCGCGCCTCGTACACCACAGCGACCACCCCGATCGGCACCCGCTTCTTCGCAACCTCGAGCCCGTTTTCCAGCGTCCAACCCTCCACGACCTCGCCGACGGGGTCATCCAGGCCCGCGATCTCCCGCACGCCCTCCGCCATCTCGCCGATCCGCCCCTCGGTCAGGGTGAGGCGATCGAGCAGGGCCTCGTTCAGCCCCTGCTCCCGCCCCGCCTCGACGTCCGCGCGGTTGGCCTCGAGCAACGGGTCGACGCCGGCATCGATTCGGTCCGCCAGGTTACGCAGGCAGGCATCTTTCTCATCCCTGCTCGCACGAGCGAGCAGGCGCGAAGCATCCTTCGCCTCGCGGCATGTCTGCTCTACGGTCTTGGCTGCTGTCGCCACGGGCTAAGGGTAACTACGGCGTCACACTGGAGCTGATGGCAGGGACCCAGACGCAGACACGGGAGTCGATCTCGGCTCGATCCGGAGGCAGAGTCGAATCGGGATTCGAGCCGCTCGCCGAGGAGTTCAGGCGACTGATGGCGCGCGGGCCACGCGGCGGCGCCCTTGTATTGCGCCTCGGCGATCGCGTCCTCGCCGATCTGCGGATCGGCTGGGAAGACCACGCCCGCAGCCGCCCCTGGGGCCCCGAGACTCAGGCACTCGGCTTCTCCTCCACTAAGGGCCTCGCCTCGATGGTCCTCCACCGGCTCGCCGACCGCGACCTGATCGACTACGACCTGCCGGTCGCCGACCACTGGCCCGAGTTCGCCGCGGCCGGCAAGGGGCAGATCACCGTCCGCGAGCTGCTCAGTCACCGAGCGGGCCTCTACGACGTCCAGGCCGTAGCGCACAGCGCCGATGAGCTCCTCGACCACATCGGGATGGAACAGCGCCTCGCCGCCGCGACTCCGCAGGGACCTTCCGGCCGCCCCGCCTACCACGCGATCACCTTCGGCTGGCTCGCCTCCGGACTGGCGCGAGCGGTCACCGGAAAGGGAATGCGCGAGCTCGTCAGCACCGAGCTCGCGGAGCCCCTGGGCACCTCAGGCCTCGAGATCGGCACGGGCGGCGGACCCACGAAGCCGGCCGAGATGGTCGGCCGCTCCCTTCGGATCTACACGGCTTTCGGCATCGCAGCCACACCCCTCCTCGGCTGGCTGCCGGTCACCCGGGCCGGGTTCCGTGCCCTGCACGCACCGGGCTTCGAAGAGCTCTGCCGAGGACCCGATCCCCTCGTCTGGCGCACGGAGATGCCCGCCGTGAACGGCGCGCTCAGCGCGGACGGACTCTCCCGCCTCTACGTCCCCCTGGCCAACAGCGGACTCGGGCCAGGAGGCGAACCCTTCCTCTCACCCGAGACGATCGAGCGCCTCGGCAGGGTCCAGACCCGCGGCATCGACCGAGTCCTGGGAATCCGCATGCGCTGGCGGCTCGGCTTCCACCACGCGTTCGCCCTGGGCAGACCAGGGCCCCGCGCCCTCGGCCACTACGGATTCGGCGGCAGCGGCGGCTGGGGCGACCCCGACACCGGCGTCTCGTTCGGCTTTGTGAGCAGCCACATCGGCAATTTCACGACCGCCATCGGCGACCTGGGCATCCTCCGCCTGACAGCCGTGGCGCGCGCCTGTGCGGTGCGCGCCCTGTAATTCAGCTCTCATGCGTCAGATCTGAATGGACTTGACCTCGAGGAACTCCTCGAGGCCGAACTTGCCGTATTCGCGGCCGCGGCCTGACTGCTTGTAGCCGCCGAAGGGCGCCAATGGATTGAAGGTGGCTCCGTTGATCTGCACCTGGCCGGTCCGCATCCTCCTCGCGAACGCCTTCGCCCTCTCGGGTTCGGCCGACCAGACCCCGCCGTCCAGCCCGTAGATGGTCGAGTTGGCGATCTCCGCCGCCTCGTCCTCCGAGTCGTAGGGAATGATCGAGAGCACCGGTCCGAAGATCTCCTCCTGCGCGATCGTCATGTCCGGCTTCACCTCCGAGAAGACCGTGGGGCGCACGAAGTAGCCGCTGTCGAGGCCCTCTGGGGGCTCGGTGCCCCCAGTGACGAGCTTGGCGCCCTCCTCCTGCCCCTTCTCGATGAAGCCGCGTACCCGCTCACGCTGGGCGTCGGAGACGAGTGGCCCGAGCCGCGTCCCGTCCTCGAACGGATCGCCCGGCGTCACCTTCTCGGCTGCCGCCTGCGCAACCGCCTCGGCCTCGGCGAGCTTCTCCCGCGGCACCAGCATCCTGGTGTGCGCGCTGCATGTCTGGCCGGAGTTGAGGTAGCAGTTCGCCACGCCGTAGCCGACCGCCGTCTGCAGGTCGGCGTCGTCGAGGATCACGTTGGCGGACTTGCCGCCGAGCTCGAGCGCGACTCGCTTGACGGTTCCGGCGGCCACCTCGGCCACCTGCCGCCCGGCCCGTGTCGAGCCCGTGAACGAGACCATGTCGACGTCCTCGTGAGCGGCGATCGCTTCGCCGACCACCGGCCCGTAGCCGGTGACGAGGTTGAAGACGCCGGCCGGTAGGTCCAGTGAGTCCACGATCTCGGCGAGGATGAAGGAGGTGAGCGGGGTCACCTCGCTCGGCTTGACCACCACCGAGCAGCCCGCGGTCAGCGCCGGGGCAACCTTGGCGCAGATCTGATGCAGCGGGTAGTTCCAAGGGGTGATGCACCCGACCACCCCGACCGGCTCACGCACGATCAGCGAGTTCCCGATCTGCTCCTCCCAGGGGACCTCGTTCGCCACCTGCGCCATCGATCCGAAGTCCATCGCCGGCAGCCCCGCCTGAATGGTCCGCGCCAGCGCAAACGGCATTGCGCCGACCTCCGCCGCGATCAGAGTCGCGATCTCGTCGGCGCGCTCGGCCAGCGCCGCGCTGATCGCCGTGCATGCCTCCACTCGCTGTTCGACCGGCACCTCGCGCCACGCCTCGAAGCCGGCCCGGGCGGCCTTCACGGCCCGGTCCACGTCCTCGGGAGTCCCCTCCGGAATGCGGCCGATCACCTGCTCGGTCGTCGAGTCGATCACCTCAATTCTGTTCGAGCCGGCGGGCTCGACCCACTCGCCGCCGATGTAGAGGCGGTCGCGAACGATCTCCTCGGCCGGATGATTCGGCGCCGGTGTTTGTGGGCGCCGTTCGTGTGGGACTGCTGCCTGGGTCTCGGTAGCCAAGTGGTGCTCCTCTCTTAGAAGGTTGTCTAGGCCGGTTGGGCTTCGGCGGATTCAGCGGCGGGCGCCGGCTCGCCGGCATCCTCCGCAATCGCCTCGGCGGTCCGGTGCGCGAGGGCCATGATCGAGACCATTGGGTTGGTCCCGGACGAGGTCGGAAAGGCACTGGCGTCTCCGATCCACACGCCCTTGGTGTCGTGCAGCTCGCCCCACGGCCCCGCGACCGAGGTCTGCGGGTCGTCGCCCATGCGGCAGCTGCCCATCTGGTGGGCACTGAACAACTTGTAGCCGCCGGCGCGGAACGGAATCCGCTTGACGCCGCCGATGAAGGCCTCGAGGTCGTCTCCCCGCCGCCAGGTCGGGGCGCCCTCGGCCAGAGGACCGATCATGTGCGCGCCAGCAGCCTCGTGCAGCCGGATCTGCGCATCGATCCCCTTCTTCAGGTTCTCGAGGTCGAGCTCGTCAGTCACCGCGTACATCGGCACCGACTCGCCGTTTGCGTCGATGCTCACCTGTCCGGCGCCGCGGTCCCGCGTCAGGGATATGAAGTTGGCGGTGAAGCGAAACTCCTCCATGCGCTGCTTGTGGTCGGCGGCCGAGATCCACGGAGTCGCAGAGCCGATCAGCCCGGGCGCGTACTGCGCCGTCTCGATCAGGAAGCCGTAGCCGTCACCCGTGTCCGCGAACTCGTCGCAGAGGCCCGCCTGAGGGGCGCCCCACCAGGCCTTCTGATCGGCGCCGTAGGCGCCGCCGACGACACTCGATGGATGGAGTCGCAGGTTGTGGCCGACCGCGGGGCCACCGATTCCCGATCGCAGCAGTAGTGCGGGCGACTCGAGCGAGCCGGAGGCGACGACCACCCGTGGGGCCCGGACCGTGACCTTCGCGCCTCGCCCGTCCTGTGGCTGCCAGACCGCCTCGACACCGGTGGCCCGGCCACCCTCGACGAGGACGCGCGTGGCGCGGGTGAAGGTGAGGAAGCGGGCCTCGTGCTCCTGTGCGTCGGCGAGCCAGGTCCGGTCAGCGCTCTGCTTGCTGCCGGACTGGTCGCCGAAGCCGAGGTACGCCGCCGTCTCGGGCGAGTACTTGTCGCGGTCGCTGTTCCGCACGATCGTCTCGAAGCTCCAGCCCAGCGCCTCCGTCCCCTCGCGCAGCCTCTCATGGGTCCCGTTCAAGTCGCTGCACTGATCGTTGGCGCTGATCCGCTCGAGGACCGCATCGAGGTGGCGGTCGAAGGCCGACTCGCCCACATCCCCGAGCCCGTGCTCGGCCCATTGCTCGCGAACCCAGGGCCGCGTCCGCAGGCAGTTCGTCCAGTTGATCGTCGTGCCGCCGCCCAGTGTCGTCCCGGCGACCAGGCTGACGTTCCCGTCCGCAGTCGGGGTCGGCCCGCCGCGCCAGAACATCTGCTGGTAGGCGGGCAGCTCGAGCTGGGTGAAGTCCGACTCGTTGTAGTAACCCGCGGCTTCGAGGACGACCACGTCCAGCCCGCGAGCGGCCAGCACCGCAGCCACTACCGAGCCGCCGGACCCGGAGCCGACGATGCAGACGTCCGCCTCGATGGTCTCCTCCGAGCCCTGTGGCTCCTCGATCTTCAGTGGCTTCTCCACCTCCGGGGGCGCCGAGATCGGCCCCGGGTATCCGAAGGTCTCCCAGTTCGGGTTCTTGCCCGTCTGCGGATCGGGTGCCCCGTAGTGCAGGAAAAGAGTCATCCCGATCAGCGCCGCCACGCCCGCCGCGGCCCGCGGATCGGACAGCGCCGTGTTCCGCAGGATCTGCTCGCGGGATTCCTGGGACGGGGCGCGCGTAATGCCCTGGCCGCCGAGCGCGTCGATCAGCTGCAGGAGCCCTCCGCGGAGCTCGGGATCCGGGATCTCCGAGATCAGCAGCGCCGCGCCCATGTCCACGCCGATGTCGCTCGCCTTCCGCCTCCAGAGCTCGTCCGGATCGCGGTTCCGGGCCAGCGACGGAACGACCGTGTCGCAGACAGCGGTCAGGACCGCCTGCTGGGAGTCGCTGAGCACGATGCTCGCCTCTTCTCCGGAACCCATCGCCACCGGACTTTACCCGGGACTGGCCGGCTGGCCAGTCCCGGGTAGGCCGCTGGCGGCAAGGGCGACCACCAGGCCCAGCGCGCACCCGGCGGCCCCGATCGCGAAGGCGGGGCCCGCACCGTGGTGCTGAGCGAGCACGCCCACGAGGGCGGCGCCCCCGCCGGTGCCGATCGCACTCGAGGTCGAGGACCACCCGAAGGCCTCGGCAAGGAAACGTGGCGAAGCGAGGTCAAGCAAGACGATCAGCGTCGTAATCACCGGGGTGAGGACCATTCCGAGGACGATCAGGACCGCGCCGGCGAGGATCAAGCTGTCCACGGGAACGAGGACCGCGAAGCCGATCGTGCTCAGGGCCAGCAGCAGCGCCAGTCGGGTTCTCGGCGTCGAGGCCCAGCGGCGCGCGCCATAGAGGAGCCCTCCCCCGAGCCCCCCGACCGAGGTCACGGCGAGCAGAAAGCCGGCGGTCGAGGGATGACCCTCGGAGGTTGCCAGTGCCGGGACGCCGATCTCGATCCCGCTGAGGGCGACCCCGAAAAGGAACTCGAGCAACAGCACGAGCCGTACCGCGGGCTCTCGGAGCAGTCCCCCGCCGTGACTCTCCTCCTCAGACGTTGCTCGGAGGTCCGGCACCAAGAGCCCCAGCCAGAGCAGGCCGACGCCCGAGACAACGGCGACGACGATCAGCGCGGCGGAAGGCGAGACGGCTCCCGCCAGCACGCCAACCACCAGCGGCCCGGCGAGGATCGATCCCTCCTGAATCATGCCGATCACGCTGTACACGGTGGTCCGATCCTCACCGGCCAGCCCAGCCCAGACCAGCCGCTGCACCTGCGATACCGGCGGCAGCCCCAGACCGGCGATCAGGGACATCAGGACCGGAACGATGCCGGGAAGATCCGATTTCACGATCGGCACCAGCGCCAGTAGCGCGACGGTCTGTGCAACCGCGATGACGATGAGGACTCTGCGCGGCCCCTTGGTGTCGATCAGCCGCCCCTGGATCGGCCGAGCGATCGCCGCGCCGACCACGAAGCCGGCGGCGACCGCTCCTGCCAATCCGAGCGAGCCGCGCGCCTGCTGGACCAGCAGGATCAACGCCAGGACCGTGCCGCCCTGGGTGAGCTGAGCGAAGAATGCGGCGAGCGCCTGGTTCCTGAATCGCGGCTCGGCGAGTAGCGGTCTGTAGAGAGCGAAGTCCGGCAAAGCCGGACCTCACGCTACTTCCCGCGGAATCTGGGAATACGTTCTGACATGTCCACGCCAGTTGATCGGCCCGCTGCCATCGAGGAGCTCGTCGCCGCGGTCGAGATCCCCAAGGGCAGCCGCAACAAGTACGAGTTCGACCCTGACATGGGCGGGATCAAGTTCGACCGCCTGCTGATGAGCGCCGCCACCTACCCCACCGACTACGGCTACATCCTCGACACCCTCGGCGGCGACGGCGACGCCCTGGACGCCCTCGTCTGCCTCACCGAGGCGACCTTTCCCGGGTGCCTGATCCCGGTCAAGCCCATCGGCATGTTCAAGATGCGAGACGAGAAGGGCATCGACGACAAGATCATCTGCGTCCCCGTCGCCGACCCGAACTGGAACTCACACGACAGCGTCGACGGCCTCCCCGCTCTGCTGCGTGACGAGATCGAGCAGTTCTTCTCGATCTACAAGGTGCTCGAGCACAAGGAGGTCGTCGTGGACGGCTGGCGATCCAGGGTGGAGGCGTTGGAGGAAATCGCCGCGGCGCAGGACCGCTTCACCCAGGCTAAGGGGTCCGTTACGTGAGCACGAAGTAGTCCCGGTGCACAGCCTCCTCGGAGGCGTCCGGGATCAGCTCCCTCACCTTGTCCGTCCTCAGTCCCATGATCCGCCGGAGCTCTCCGGCCGAGTAGTTGACGATCCCCTTGCCGATCGTCTTCCCGTCGGCGGCCACATCGACGGCGTCCCCCGCCTCGAACTCGCCCTCGACGTCGGTGATCCCGACCGGCAGCAGACTGCTGCCTCTCTCGCGCAGCACCCGAGCGGCACCGTCGTCGACCCGCAGCGTCCCGTGGCTCGGCTTCGCGTAGCGGAGCCACAGCTTGAAACTCGAGGCCCGCTCGGGATGCGGCTGGAAGTGGGTGCCGGTCGCCTCGCCCCTGGCAGCGGCCAAGAGCGTTCCGTCCGCCGTGCCGTCGCAGATCACGGCCCCGATCCCCGACGCCCCCGCCATGCCGGCCGCCGCGACCTTGCTGCTCATGCCGCCGAGGCCAAACGGCGACGTATGCTCCCCGATCTCGTAGCCGGCGAGCTGCGACTCCTCGCTCACCTCTGGCACCAGCTCGGCGTCGGGGTGGCTCCGCGGATCCTTCGTATAGAGCCCGGTCTGATCCGTGAGCAGAACCATCAGTCTGGCCTCGAGCATGATCGCCACCTGGGCCGCGAGGAAGTCGTTGTCGCCGAAGGTGATCTCGTCGGTAGCGGTCGTGTCGTTCTCGTTCACGACCGGGACGATGCGCCAGTCGAGCAGCCGGCCGAGCGTCCGTCGGGCGTTCAGATAGTTGGTGCGGAGCTGGAGGTCGGAAGCCGTGAGCAGGACCTGTGCCGAGCGAACGTCCCCGCCCGCCAGCCGCTCCTCGTATGCCCGGAAGAGGCTGCCCTGTCCGACCGCGGAGGCGGCCTGCAGCTCGTCGATCGCCTTGGGACGCCGTCCGAGCTCGAGCATGCGCACGCCGCGCGCGATCGCGCCCGAGGTGATCAGCACCACGTTCTCGCCGCCGACATGGAGTTCGGCGACCTGCGAGCAGACGCGGTCGAGGACGTCGGTCCGGAGCGCACCCTGATCTCCGGCGACGATCGAGGAGCCCAGTTTCGCCACCACGGTCATGGCGCGGCAAGTGTAGGTACGGCCATGCCGGCCCCGCGGGCGTATGCTCGCCGCATGACCGAGCTCCGGACGGTGCGCGTCGCAGCTGTGCAGGCGACCCCGGTGATCCTCGACGGACCGGCCTCGGTCGCCAAGGCGGCCAAGCTGATCGGCGAGGCCGCCGCTGAGGGCGCGGAGCTGGTCGTGCTCCCGGAGACGTTCGTGCCGCTTTACCCCTCCGGCACCTGGGCGAAGAAGGCAGCCGACTTCGACGGCTTCGACGAGCTCTGGGAGCGGCTCTGGTCCAACTCGGTGGAGGTCCCCGGGCCGCTCGTGGACGAGCTCGTCGCCGCCTGCCGGAAGCACGGGGTGCACTGCGCGATCGGCGTGAACGAGCGCGAGCTCGAACGCCCGGGAACGCTCTACAACGCGCTACTGCTGCTCGGCCCCGAGGGGGTTCTGGCGAAGCACCGCAAGCTGATGCCGACCCATCACGAGAAGCTCTTCCACGGGATCGGCGCCGGCGGCGACCTGGAGACGATCGAGACGCCGCTGGGCCGGGTCGGGGGGTTGATCTGCTGGGAGAACCGGATGCCGCTCGCCCGGTACGCGGTCTACCGCACCGGCCCGCAGATCTGGGTGGCGCCGACCGCCGACGACTCGGAAGGCTGGCTGGCGAGCATGCGGCACATCGCGATCGAATCGGGCGCCTACGTGGTGTCCGTGCCGCAGTACATCCCGCGCTCGGCGTTCCCGGACGACTTCCCGGCAGACCTCCCGGACGAGGAGGTCTTCCTCAGGGGCGGCGCCGCGATCGTCGAGCCCGCGGAGGGAGAGATCATCGCCGGGCCGCTCTACGACCGCGAGGGATTCGTGATGGCCGAATGCGACCTCCGGACTGGCCTGCATGCCAAGCGGTGGTTCGACTCGGTCGGCCACTACAGCCGCGAGGACGTGCTGCTGGCGGAGATCGAGGCGCCGGCAAGGAACGGCGATGCGGCTTCGCCACCAGATCGCGGCTACGAGCGGCCGCCCGACACAACCGCTCAGGACTTCGTCCCTTGATGCGAGGGTGCTCCGCGGGCGCAGCCGAGGAGCAACCCGTTTAGTGCGCTCGAGCGGCCTGGTGGCGGCTAGGACGGTTCGAGCTCGAACTCGATGTCCCCCACCACAACCTCGTCTCCCGGCTCGAAGCCCGCACGCTGAAGCGCGGCGATCACGCCGATCTCACGCAGTCGACCCTCTAGGTAATCCAGAGCCTCAGGGTTCTCCAGGTCGTGGCGGGCGATCAGGAGCTCGATGCCTCGACCGGTCACTCTGAATCTGCCCTCGCCCTCAGAGATCACGTCGAAGCCCTCGCCCTCGCCTGGGCGGTAGACGCGGTGCTCCGCCTCGAAGTCCCCGCGCCGCGCCGGCGCAGCCTCATCAGGAAGCGCCGTGAAGATCGCGCGGACCAGCTCGTCGAGGCCGGCGCCCGTGGCGGCCGAGATCCCAAGCATCCCAACGGCCTCTGACCCGTGCCGCTCGTGCCATTCGGCGACCAGCCTCTCCTCCTCTTCGTCCGGAATCAGGTCGATCTTCGAGAGCGCGATGATCTCGGGCAACTCGTCGAGCCCCGATCCATATCCGCCCAGCTCGCTTCGCACCGCCCGGTAGTTGGCCTCGGGGTCGCCCTCAGCTGGGGCCACCTCGACCAGATGGACCAGGAGCCGACAGCGCTCCAGGTGAGCGAGGAACTCGTGTCCGAGACCGGCGCCTTCGGCGGCGCCCTCGATCAGGCCGGGAATGTCCGCGATGACCAGCTGCCGATCGTCGAGCTCGATCGTCCCGAGGTTGGGCTCGAGCGTGGTGAAGGGGTAGTCGGCGACCTTCGGATCGGCCCGTGTTAGGCGCGCCAGCAGCGATGACTTGCCGGCATTCGGGAGACCGACCAGGCCGACGTCGGCGAGCAGCTTCAGTCGCAGCTCGATCTCCCCCTCCTCGCCCTCGAGCCCCTGCTCCGCGAAGCGCGGCGCTTGGCGAGTCGAGGTCGCGAAGCGCTTGTTTCCGTGTCCACCCGAGCCGCCGCGGGCGACGACGACGCGCTGTCCGTCCTCGAGCAGCTCCGTCTCCGAGCCATCGAGCCCGCTCACCACGGTTCCGGGAGGCACGGCGATCACCCGGTCCTCCCCGCGCTCGCCGTGCTGCCGTTTGCCCTTGCCGTGCTCGCCGCGCCCGGCGCGGAAGTGGCGGCTGCGGCCGAGCGAGGAGAGATCGCGGCGCTGCGCATCGGTGACGAGCACCACGTCACCGCCGCGGCCGCCGTCACCCCCGTCCGGGCCGCCGCGCGGCACGTGTGCCTCGCGCCGGAAGCTGACCACGCCGTTGCCGCCTCGCCCGCCCTCCACATGGATCTTGGCTCGGTCGAAGAGCATGCCGCGACGATAGGCCCTTGCCCTTCGCGGACTGGCGGGGACCTATCCGGTTTGCGTAGCCGGGCGAGGCCTGGAGAACCAGTACCGCCTGGTCAGGCCTGCCGCCTCCTCCGCCTCCTCGCTCGCCTTGAGGTCGAAGTAGAGCAGCGTCCGGCCGACCGCCACGTACGGAATGAGCAGGGCGAAAACAGCGGAGCCGATCAGGTTGACGAGGATCGGCGAGAAGTTCAGGAAGATCAGGAAGAAGCCGAGGACCGGGCCCACCACGACGCTGATCACGGTAAGGATCGCGGCGACGCGCAGCGTCCTCCACCATCGCCCGCGCACGAGGCTCGAGCTGCCGTGGAAGGAATCCCGGATCGAGCGGTCCTCGAACATGATCTCCTGCTGGATGAACTGCCAGGCGACGTAGAGGTACGCCGCCACCGGAATCCCGATCAGCGTTATGACCAGCAGCAGGAGCAGCGCCTCGGCCGCCAGCTGCCCCACCACCACCCTCCAGAGCCGGTCGTACATCGCGCGCCAGCAGTGCATGAAGCCGTGCTGCTCACCGCTCACCAGCAGCCGCATGAATGCAACGACGATGCCGGAGACGATTGCGGAGCCGATCGGCTCCGCTAACGCGCCGGGCGAGCCGCCGAACTTGAGGTCCAGCCCGCCGGGGCTGATCCCCACCGTGAAATCCTGGTTGCCGTTGTTCGCCTGGGTGAACAGGTACTCAAGCCCCTGTATGGCGCCCAGGATCACGAACCCGGTGAGTGCGAATAGCAGCATCGTCCGCCAGTGCCGGCCGTAGAGCTGGCGAGCGCCACGCAGCAGCTGGCCCACCCTCCACCGGTGCTGCAGCTGGGAGATGTCAACAGGCCGCCAGCGGGTGAGCAGCGGCGGGATGACGATCAGCAGCAGCAATGCAACTGCGAGGCCGATCGCACCCAGCGTGTCCTTGGCCTCGAGGTTGATGAACTCCGAGACGCCGGCGATCGCCCCGCAGAAGGCGGTCGAGGCCGCCGGTCCCAGGATCGTGCCTCCCGGCAGTCGAGGGCTGTCCTGCCGGATCCCGTCCATCCAGGTGAAGGGCTCGAGCCACTGGGATTTCGTGACCGGGCCCGTCGGGCCGTTGTTGAACCCCTTCTCCCGCTGGCCCCAGTGGCCCAGGTAGCTGAGCCATTGGAACTCGGATCCCGGCGGACCGTGGGTCGGCACGATGACCGGCTGAGGCTCGGCTCGGGTGAGCGGCTCGGATGTGTTGTCGCAGCCGACGCCCGAGCCGTTCTGACCGTTCTGGATATAGATCGCGTGGTCGTAGAAGGTGGCGTGTGAGCCGGCCGCCGGATAGACGATCGGGTGGGTGTTCTCCTTCTGGACCTTGGAGTCGTCCCAGCCGGCACGCTCCCCGCCAGCGTGCTGGAAGAGCGCGATCTGGCTGGGGCCGTCGGCGAGCGCCTGGGCCGGCGTGTCCGCGTCGAAGGAGATCTGCATTCCCTCCCAGTCGCCCTCGTGCACGTCGTTGAACTGGTTGAAGTAGTAGAAGAACCAGTACTGCACGACCAGGCCGGAGTGGCCCGTTTCCCTCGCGATGTGGGCGTAGGTGGTCGGCGGCGCCCTGCCGTTGTCCCGAAGGCCTGCGTAGTCCTTTGCGTAGTCGCAGTGGGGTGAAAGCGGGTCGGCCGGGAGGTCGAGGTAGTAGTCCTCGTTCAGCCCCGCGATGTCCGCGGCGGTTGGTGCCGTCCTCACCACGACGTCCCGGCCGTCCTCGTGGTGGACGAGCTTGACCCGTGGGTTCCCCAGCACGACCTCCACCCAGGTCGGCGGGTTGTACTGCTCCTCGGTCGTTTCGCACGGGGGCGTCGGATCCTCCAACGCCCGGAGCTGCAGGATCGGCGCGTACGCTCTGACGAGGTTGTCCTCGTCAGGAGTCGGGGCGGCGGCCACGGCCGCTGTCGCGGCTATGAGCGAGATGGACGCGATTGCGGCGAGGCAGACCGCCAACCTTCCTGGCCGGCCCATAACGGGGCGAACCTAACACGGCGCCCCGGCGTCAAACAGCGGGATTTCCCGCGGAGCTAGTCGGCTTCGGTGACCGAGATCGTCCGGCCGCGGCGGCCGGTCGAGAACTGCACCACGCCCGGGCGAACCGCGAAGATCGTGTGGTCACGCCCGATGCCGACACCATCGCCGGGGCGGAAACGGGTGCCCCGCTGGCGAACGATGATCTCGCCGCCGTTCACGTTCTGGCCGGCGAACACCTTTACCCCCAGGTACTTCGGGTTGGAGTCGCGGCCGTTGCGGCTGGAGCCGAGCCCCTTCTTATGAGCCATCGATCTCCTCCTTCTGGGCCGTAGATGCGGCGGCGGTCTTTGTGGCCGCCGGCTTTCTACTCAGCATCTTCACGTCGGTGATCTCGAGCCGGGTGAGCTCGGAGCGGTGCCCGGCGCGACGGCGATAACCCTTCTTGGGGCGGTACTTGAAGACCCGCACCTTGGGGCCGCGCTCGTGCCCGGCGACCTTCGCCTCGACCTTGACCTTCTCGAGGTCCTTGCCGAGCACCATCTCCTTGTCCCGGAAGGCAACCGGGCGGAGGTCGACCTTGTCGCCCTCGTTTGCGGAGAGGCGGTCGACGAGCAGGGTCGACCCCTTCTCGACGCGGTATTGCTTCCCGCCTGTCTCGATGACTGCGTAGCTGGCCATGGTTTCTTAGGTGCTGGAACCACCACCGGCGCGTGAGCGTCGCCTTCCGCCCCTGCTTCCGCGACGCCGGCGCCCGCCGGAGGACGAGGATTCTAGCTTCTCGCCGCGATCTCCATTGGAGCCCGGTTGCACGACGTTTCCCTCGCTGTCGAGCAGCAGAGCGGTCGCGGCCGACCGTCCGACGCTCTCGATCCGGACCATCCGCTGCTCGCCGACGTGAGGGCCGGCCCCGGCGACGCTGACGATGTAGGAGTCCACCCGCGCAACGGCGTCATCGACGTTGTACATGTGGGGCTCCTCGATCGATACGAGCACCTCCTCGCCCACCTGGAATGGAAGGGCACGCTCCTCGATCTCCTCCCGGCTGCCGGCCTCGACGACGTGGAACGTGTCGAGCGGGAGGGGATCGCCTCCCTCGAAGTGGAAGCGCTTGCCGGTTTCCTCCTCGAGGTCGGTGAGCCCGGAGTCGGGCGAGAGCAGCTCCGCGGCGACTCGCGGGTTGACCCGGATCAGGTACGCATCCGGGTCCGGCTGCTCGTCGACGACCTGCTGGAGCTTGCGCACGATTGAGATCGCGACGGTCTCCTCGGATCTGACGACCCCTTCGCCGTCGCAGGTCGGGCAGCGCTTGGTGAGGATCTCCCGGACACCGTCGGTGACGTTCTGCCTGGTCATCTCCACCAGGCCGAGCGGCGAGACCTCCACCACGTAGGTCTTGGTCCGGTCCTCGTCGAGCGCCGTGCGAAGCGTCTTCAGCACCTGATCGCGGTTGCGTGCCCGCGCCATGTCGATGAAGTCGATGACGATGATCCCGCCGATGTCGCGCATCCGCAGCTGGCGGACGACCTCCTCTGCGGCCTCCACGTTCACCTTGGTGATCGTGTCCTCGAGCCGGCCCCTCCCCTTTCCTGTGAAGCTGCCGGTGTTGATGTCGATCACGGTGAGGGCTTCCGCGTAGTCGATCATCAGGTAGCCGCCGGAGGGCAGGTCGACGCGGCGGCTGAGCACCGAGTCGAACGCCTCCTCGACGCCCCACTTCTCGAAGAGGGGCTCCTTGTCCTTGTAGAGCTCGACTCGGTCGGCCAGCTCCGGCGCGGTCCGCTGCAGGAACTTGGTGACCCGGTCGTACTGCTTGTCGTCGTCGATGATGGCGCCCTCGAACTCCTCGACCAAGACGTCGCGGACGACGCGGATCGAGAGGTCGGCCTCCTGGAAGACCATCTGGCCTGCCTCCGCCTTCTCGGCGCGCTCGGTGACCACCTCGTTGAGGCGGTGCAGGTAGGCGATCTCCCGGGCGAAGTCCTCCTTCTTCGCGCCCTGCGCGGCGGTGCGGACGATCACGCCGCCGTCGCCGATGTCCACCTTCTCGATCAGCTTGCGAAGCCGCTGGCGCTCGCCGTCTGGCAGGCGCTTGGAGACACCGATGCCACCTCCCTGCGGCATGTAGACCAGATAGCGACCGGCGATCGAGAGCTGCATCGAGAGCCTCGCCCCCTTCGTCTTCAGGGGGTCCTTCACGACCTGGACGATGATCTCCTGGCCGGGCTTGATCAGCTCGTCGATGCGGCGGCCGCGACCGCGGCCTCGCTTGGGAACCGCCTGGCCTCCGGGGAGGACGATCTCGTCGACGTGCAGGAAGCCGTTTCGCTCGAGGCCGATGTCGACGAACGCGGCCTCCATGCCGGGAAGGACGTTGTCGACCTTCCCCTTGTAGATGTTGCCGACGATCGAGCGGCGGCCGCGGCGCTCGACGTAGAGCTCGGCGACCTTCCACTCGTCGCTGGGGGCCGCCTTCTTGCGCTTCTTCTGCGGCGCCCCGTTCGCCTCCAGCGTCGCGACCCGGGTCTCGCCCCGGTCGACGCTGACGAGGATGTTCTTCTTCATGAGTTTCCTTTCTTGGCGCTGAACAGGTTGCGCCTGACGGCGCACCCTCGCATCACACAGACACGCGTCACGGCTCCGCCTCGATGGGCGGAAACCGGCGCGGATTTCGTCGTGTGGTGTTGTTCTTGGTCGCTCAGCGCAACAGTGGGATAGGCGCCCTGCTGCGTGTGGAGCTATTGAGCCGCGCCTGGGTGTGAATGCTCTGTAGGAGACCGATCGCGAGGAACGTGGCGATCACCGACGAGCCCCCGTATGACATCAGGGGCAGGGTGACGCCTGTCACGGGCATGATGCCGAGCGTCATGCCCACGTTCACAAGGATCTGGAACATGAGCATGGCGACGATGCCGCCCGCGATCAGGGTCCCGAACAAGTTCTTGGAGAGCGTCAGGATGCGCAGAATTCTCCAGATAAGCAGGGCGTAGAGGGACAGTACGAATGCTGCTCCCATGAATCCAAAGCGCTCCCCGGTGACAGCGAAGACAAAGTCCGTGTGCCGCTCGGGGAGGAAGAGGAGCTTGGTCTGGGTCGAGTTGTCGCCGCGTCCGGTTTTTTCGCCGGACCCGATTGCGGTGACACTCTGGTTGACCTGATAGCTCGCGTCGCTTGGATCGTTTGAGGGATGCAGGAATGCTGTAAGCCGGTCCTGCTGATAGCCGTGAAGCGGACTGGGCAGGCCGGCGGCCGGGGCGATGACGAGGACAAAGCTGACGGCCGCGGCCGCCAGACCCCCGATCACCGCGAAGTGCCTCCATGGTAGCCCGGCGAGGAAAAGAATTGCGATGGTGATGACCAGCAGCACGATTCCCGTGCCGAGGTCGGGTTGCAGGAAGACGAGTCCGGCCGGGACCAGGCCGAGCGCCAGAATGCTGGAGGTCTGGCGCATCGGGGTGCCGCGGCGGGTGCGCTCGATGACGAACGCCGCGAGGGCGACGATGAGCAGCAGCTTGGCGAGCTCCGAGGGCTGGAAGCGGAAGAAGGGGAGCTCGATCCAGCGTCGGGAGCCGCGCGCCGCGGCCCCGAACACGAGGACGAGGCAGATGGAGGCGATCATCAGCGAGTAGATGCCGACCCTGATCTCGCGGAAGCGCGAGTAGTCCACCTTCGCCACGGCCAGCATCAGGACGATTCCGACCACCCCGTAGAGGGTCTGCCGGATCGCGAAGTAGAGGGGCTGGCCCTGGACGGCGTCCGGGGTGGCCACGGCGAGGGTGAAGACGCTGAACGCGACCAGCCCGAAGGCCGCGACGAGCAGCCAACCGTCGAAGTACGCCACGCCGAGGCGCTCACCGATGCGAGCCCGCCTGGGAGTGAGCGTGAGAGGTGCCGCTTCCAAGTCAGTTCCGGAGGGTAGTGGTCCGCCGGGATCCCGCCGCCATCACTCCTGCGTGTGGCCGTTTCCGGCCGTACTCGACGATGCGGTGGGCGTGATCGGTAGGTGGAAGTAGCGCTCGAGGATCCGGGCGGCCACCGGCGCGGCCGTATCGACGCCGAAACCGCCCCGCTCGATAGTGACGGCCACCACGATCTGGGGGTTCTTTGCCGGTGCGAGGACGATGTACCAAGACTGGTCGGGCTGGTTGGGGCGCTGGGCGGTTCCGGTCTTGCCGGCCACCGGGAACGGGAAGTTGCCGAAGACCGGGTAGGAGGTCCCGCCGGGCTCGGTCGCCGCGCGGGTCAGCCCGGTCATGATCGTGTCCCGGGTGGTCGGAGAGATGTCGATGTGGCGCCGGGGCGCCGGGCGGACCTCCTGGAGGACCCGGCCTGTGACGCTCTCGACGTCGTCGGCGATGTGAGGTGTGAGCACCGTCCCGTCGTTGCCCAGCGCCGCATAGGCGACCGCCATCTGCAGCGGATCCGCCTCGAGGTCGCCCTGGCCGACCGCGAGGTTGACGTTGTCGCCGGCGCTCCACGGCCTATCGGTGAGCTTCTGGGCGTAGAGCCGGTTGCGCCAGGCCGGAGTCGGGATCAGCCCGTCGACCTCGGCCGGCAGGTCGATCCCGGTCTTCTCCCCCAGCCCGTACTGACGCGCCCAGTCCTGGATCATGCCGTGGCCCTTGGAGGACTTGGACTTGAGGCCGAGGTTGTAGAAGTAGATGTCGGAGGAGACCTTGAGGGCATCGCTCATGTCGAGCGGCCCGTAGATCGCCTTGCCCGCATTGTGCAGGGTCAGGTTGTCGTCGATTTTGAGCGAACCGGTGTCGTTGAAGATCGTGTTCGCCGAGATCAGGTGGTCCTGGAGAGCCGCGGTCGCAGTGATGGGCTTGAACGTCGAACCGGTCGGATAGAGACCCTGGATCGCACGGTCAGCCAGGGGGGCATCGGTCTTCCTCGAGGTCAGGTCGCGGTACTCGCTCTGCGTGATCGGGTGAGTGAAGATCGAGGGGTCGAAGGTCGGTGCCGATCCCATCGCGAGGATGTCGCCGTTCTGGGCGTTCATGGCGACGAAGGCGCCCGGAAGGCCGAAGGAGCCCATGGCGCCCTCCCCCGTGGCCTGAAGATTCGAGTCGACGGTCAGTCGGACGTCGTCGCCGGGCTCCGCCGGGAGGCTGCGGAGCTGGCCGGTCGGCCTGCCGAGCGCGTCGACCTGCACCCGGTCCGTCCCCGGTCTCCCTCTCAGGTAGCGGTCGTACTCGTACTCCACCCCCGACTGGCCGACCTGATCCCCGGGATGAAGTCCGGCGTAGCGCGGCTCCTTGAGCTGCTCCGCGGTGACCTCGCCGACGTTCCCGAACAGGTGGGCGGCGATCGTGCCCTGGCGGTAGTCACGGGTGAACACGCTCTCCACGCTCACGCCGGGGAAGCTCGACTGGTTCTCGCGCAGGTAATAGACCTTGTCCACGCCGAGGCCCTTCTTCAGGATCACCGGGCCGCCCGGCGCGGCGCGACTACCGCCCCGGAGCGCCTTGCGGATCTCCTTCATGGTCATGCCCGTGACGGTGGCCAGCTGCTTCAGCTCGCGAGACCGATCCGGTCCCGGCGGGGGCAGGTCCTGCGGCGTGACCTGGATGGCGAGCTCGGTGCGATTCGCGACCAGGACCTTGCCGTTTCGGTCGAGGATGTCGCCGCGCGGCGCCTGCACACGGATCTCGCGGATCCGGTTGTCGTTGGCCTGATTGCGGTACTGGTCCCCGGAGAGCACCTGGACGTACCAGAGCCGCAGGAAGAGCACCGAGAAGATCGCGATGGCGAGCCCGGTGATGATCGAGATCCTGAGCGCCAGGGGCGAGGTTCGCCTCTCCGGCTCGACTTCATCTCGACGCAGATACATCAGCCACTCTCCACTGGTCGCGGGGCCGGTGAACGTCGCGCCGCTCTGCGCTCGTCCACCAGCGCCGATCGCACCACCAGTCTGACGAACAGGAGGACGGGAATCGCGAGCAGCGCCCCGATCAGGCTCTTGACGAGCGCATCACGCACGACCAGGAAGCTGACATTCGCGTCGATTCCGGTGCCGATCTGGATCGCCGCGATCACGAGGGCCCCGAGCAGCGTCAGTGAGCCGCCGAGCAGTGCGACCGCGCCGCGAGTGGGACGGCCGAGGGTCTCGCGGTAGCGGCCGGCGACGTAGCCGACGGAGAGCATGGTGAGCGCGAAGGCCCCCATGGTCTCGAGCAGGAGGCAGTCGATGAGCAGCCCGATCGAGAAGCCGGTGACGGCTCCGCTCAGGCTGCCGCCGAGCAGCCCGACCGAGAACACGACGAGCAGCGCGATGTCGGGGCTGGTGCCGAAGATGTCCATCTTCGAGAAGCAGACCACCTGCGCGACCGCCACCAATGCGCCGAGCACTGCGAGCCGGGCGATGATCCCGGGCGTGAGGATCATCCCTTGTTCCCCCCGGAATGGGTGGTCAGGACCTTGACGAAGTCCATGTCGCGCAGGTCGGCGAAGGGCTCGAGGTGGACACGCTGGTAGGCCTGCTGTTCCTCCACGGTGGCCCTCGTGATCTCCCCGATCGGGATGCCCGGAGGGAAGATGGACCCGAGGTCGCCGGTCGAGAACCCCGCTGTCACCACCATCTGCCCCTCCGCGATCCGTGCGCCGCGCTCGAGGAAGTCGAGTTGGAGGTCGTTGGGGTTTCCGACGTCGGGCTCGACGACCCCGGTCGCGCCGCTCGGGGTAACCCGCGCCGTGACGGCGCTGTCTGCGTCGGTGATCAGCGTGACCTGCGCGGTGTTGGGAGTGGTCTGGGTGATCTTGCCCGCCAGGCCCTGCGCCGCGACGACCGGATCGTCGATTCGCAAGCCGTCGCTCGACCCGTGGTCGATCGTCACCGTCGAGTACCAGACGGTGGGCGAGCGGCCGATCACTCTCGCCGTCACGGGGTCGCTCCCGTCCGGGACGATCCCGCCGCTCGTCAGCTCGTTGAGCGCTGAGAGCTCCTTGGCCTCCTGCTGCTGGGTCTGCGACCTCGCCAGCTGATCGCGCAGAGTCGCCACCTGGTCCTCGAGCTTCGAGCGATCACCGCGGGCGTCGAAGGTCTCGCCGAACCAGTTGACCAGGTCGCGGACCGGTTTCAGGGCACGATCGGCACCGGACTCGATCGGGCTGAAGACGGTGGAGACGACGTCCTGGGTGCCGTGGAGCGGCCCTCCGTTGCCCTCTCGGTAATAGAGGCTGAGCAGTGTCAGCGAGGCGGCGACGAGCAGCAACAGCACCGCCCGTCGACGGCGCACTTGCTTGCGGTACATGTCTGGCTAGCCCTCACAGCTCACGGTCGATTAGCTCAGGCGATTCAGCTCACGGTCGATTGTCGGCCCCACCCAACGTGAATCGGGTTGCTCTCGGCTCTCGCCTGCGGGGAACCCTCGAGCGATGCGAGAGTAGCGCCTAGCCTCAATGGGACCTGAAACACCACTGTTAAACGGGTGGCGGCGAGGGCCGCCCCCTCGCATCGAACGGGTGGCGGCTAGCGCCGCCCCCCGCATCAGAATGCGCGTGGATCGCCTGCAGCAGCCCAAGCGCCAGGAACGTCCCGAGCACCGACGAGCCGCCGTAGCTGATCAGCGGCAACGTGATCCCGGTGACCGGCATCAGCCCCAGGTTCATGCCCAGGTTGATGACCGCCTGGAAGGCAAGCATCGCGACTATCCCGCCGGCGATCAGGACCCCGAAGTAGCTCGTAGCGATCCGCATCACCCGAATCGCTCGCCAGAAGAGCAGTGCGTAGAGGAAGACGAGGAACGCGGCGCCGAGAAACCCGAAGCGCTCCCCGATCACCGCGAAGATGAAGTCGGTGTGGCGCTCGGGAAGGAAGAGCAGCTCGGTCTGCGTCGCATCATCACCGCGTCCGGACTTCTCCCCGGAGCCGACCGCGATGATCGCCTGGTTCACCTGGTAGCTCGCGTCCCCGGGGTCGTTGCTGGGATGAAGGAAGGAGGTCAGCCTGTCCTGCTGGTAGCCCTGCAGGGGGTGGACGCCGAGGGCCTGGCCGCCGAGGTAGGCCCCGCCGGCGAGCAGCGCGGCCGCCGCGCCGATCGCGGCGAAGTGCTGCCAGGGGATTCCGGAGACGAACAGGATCGTCAGGGTGATCGCCACCAGGACGATCCCTGTGCCGAGGTCCGGCTGCAGGAAGACGAGGCCCGCTGGCAGCAGGCCGATGGCCAGCAGCCCGACCGTTTGCCGCAGCCCAAAGGGTCGCTTGACCCGCTCGTAGACGAAGGCCGAGAGCGATACGCAGAGCAGGACCTTGGCGAGCTCGGACGGCTGGAACTGGAAGAGCGGCAGGTCGATCCAGCGGTTCGATCCTCGAACCGCCGTCCCAACCAGCAGCACCAAGGCGATCGAGCCCACCATCACCGCGTAGATGCTCACCCTCAACTCGCGCAGGCGCGTGTAGTCGATGTGGCTGATACCGATCATCAGGGCGATGCCGATCAGGCCGTAGAGCGACTGGCGCACGACGAAGTAGTGAGGGTCCGCAGCGATCTCGTGCCGGCTCGCCGACTCCAGCGTGAAGACACTGAACGCCATCAGCCCGACCGCGGCCGCGAGCATGACGCCATCCAGGTTGCGCAGATTGAGCAGCTCGAGGACCCGCGAGCGCTGCGGGGCGATCGTGAGTGAGGGCTTGGCGGCTTCCATCACTCGACTCCTCCCGCCGATGCCGCCGCCGCCCCGCTCGCGCCGCCGGCGTTCAGGTGGAAGTAGTGCTCCAGGATCGACCGAGCGATGGGGGCGGCCGACTCGACGCCGAAGCCGCCGTGCTCAACCGTGACGGTCACGACGATCTGTGGGTTGTTGTAGGGAGCTACCACGCTGTACCAGGACTGGTCCTCCTGGCCCGGCCCACGCTCCGCCGTGCCGGTCTTGCCCGCGACCGCGAACGGGAAGCCGCCCATGACGGGGTAGGAGGTGCCGCCGGGCTCCATCGCCGCGCGCTCGAGGCCGCCCAGGATCACGTTCCGCGTCTCCTCGGAGATCCCCAGGTGCCGCGTCGGAGCCGGCTTGATGCGCTCGACGGTCTTCCCGTTCACGCCCACGATCCGGCCTCCGAGGTGGGGCGTGACCAGGGTCCCCCCGTTGGCCAGCGCGGCGTAGGCGCGCGCCAGCTGGAGCGGGGTGACCATGACGTCGCCCTGACCAACCGCCAGGTTGACGTTGTCCCCCTGGTTCCACGGACGGTCGATGTACGGGTTGTCGTGGCTGCGATAGACGCGGTTGCGCCAGGCCGGGGTGGGGATCAGACCCGCGCTCGCGTTGGGGATGTCGATGTCGGGGCTTTGGCCGAGGCCGTATTTGTGGGCCCAATCCTGGATCTGGCCACCCTTGCCGCTCGCACTCGCATGGAGCCCGAGGTCGAAGAAGTAGACGTCCGATGAGACCTTGAGCGCCGTGCTCATGTCGATCGGGCCGTTTGCGGCGCCGCCCGCGTTGTGTACTACGAGGCCGCCGATGTCGAGCGAGCCCGTGTCGTCGAAGATCGTGCTGGGCGTGATCAGGCCGTCCTCGAGCGCTGCCGTGGCGGTGATGGGCTTGAAGGCCGATCCCGTCGGATAGCCGCCCTGGTCGGCCCGATCCACCAGCGGGTCGCCGGATCGGTTGCCGAACGCGTCGTATTGCTGCTTGGTATGCGGCTGCGTGTAGAAGGTCGGGTCGTAGGTCGGGTAGGAGCCCATCCCGAGGACGGCGCCGCTGTGGACGTTCATCGCGACGAAAGCGCCCGGCAGCCCCCTCGCGCGCAGAGCCGATTCGCCGACCTCCTGCAGGCCCGAGTCCAATGTCAGGCGGAGGTTGTCGCCGGCCTGCGCGGGCCGGTTGCCGAGCGTCCCGCGGGGGCGACCGAGCGCGTCGACCTGGATCCGCTGACTGCCGGCCGTGCCGCGGAGGAACTTGTCGTAGCGGTACTCGACGCCGGCCTGGCCGATGATGTCGCCGGGGTGCAGGCCCCGGTACTTCGGCTGTTTCAGCTGTCGCGGGCTGATCTGGCCGACGAGCCCGAGGAGATGGGCGGCCAGCGTCCCGTCCGGGTACTTGCGGACGTAGGTCCGCTCGACACTCACGCCGGGGAAGCTCTCCTTGTTCTCGAGCAGGTAGAAGAGGAGCCGCCGGTCTAGCCCCTGCTTGAGCACCACCGGATATCCGGCGTACTGCGGCGTCGCCCTGACTCTCTGGCGGATCTCTCGCTGCGAGAGTCCGAGCAGGTCGCCCAGCTTGCTCAGCTCGCTCCTGCGGGCGCCGCGGTCGCTGGGCAGGTCGGAGGGTCGCAGCTGGAGGGTCATCACCGTGCGGTTGTCGACCAGGACCTTGCCGTTGCGATCGAGGATCTCGCCGCGCGGAGGGTGAACCCGGACGTCGAGGACGCCGTGGTCATTGGCGAGGGCGCGGTAGTGCTGACCGTCGAGGATCTGCAGCGACCAGAGCCGGAGGAGGACCGTCGCGATCGCGACGACCACGACCGCGCCCAGAATCGCGATACGCAGGTTGAGGCGCGTGGTCAGGCGCGGCGGGATGTCCTCCGGACGGTCAAGGAGATACATGGCCGCGTCTGCCTGTCACCCGGCGCTCAGTAGCGCCTCCGGACACGGGAGTTCTTGAGCGCTCTCTTGATCGCCTCGAACTCCTCCAGGGCCTGTCCAGATCCCGTGGCCACGCAGGTGAGCGGGGACTCGGCTAGCCGCGCCGGCATCTGGCACTCCGCGCTCATCCGTTCGGCGAAGCCATGAAGCAGGGCGCCGCCCCCGGCCAGGGTCATGCCTCGCTCCATCAGATCGCCGGCGAGCTCGGGCGGCGTGCGGTCAAGGGTGTCTCTGACCGCCGCGATGATCTGCTGGATCGGATCATCGAGAGCCGTCCGGATGTTCGCGGAGTTGAGCTTCACGGCCCGGGGCAGCCCGGAACCGAGGTCGCGGCCGCGGATCTCGATCTCGATCTCGTTGTCGAGCGGATTGGCCGAGCCGGCCTCGTGCTTGATGTCCTCGGCCGTCTGATGGCCGATCAGGAGCTGGTGCTCGCGCTTGCAGAAGTTCATGATCGCGTCGTCCATCTCGTCGCCGCCGACGCGAATCGACTGAGAGACGACGATGTCGCCGAGGGAGATCACGGCGACCTCGGTCGTGCCGCCGCCGATGTCGACGACCAGGCTCCCGGTCGGCTCGCTGACGGGAAGGCCCGAGCCGATCGCCGCGGCCATCGGCTCCTCGATCAGGTAGGCCTCGCGGGCCCCGGCCCCGAGGCATGCCTCCTCGACCGCTCGCTTCTCGACCCCGGTCACACCGGAAGGAACGCACACGACGACCCGTGGATGGGTGAAGCGGCTGTGATTTGCCCGCTTGATGAAGTAGCGGAGCATCGACTCGGTGATCTCGAAGTCGGCGATCACCCCGTCCTTGAGCGGCCGCATCGCGTTGATCGTCGATGGCGTGCGCCCGAGCATCTGCTTCGCCTCGGCGCCGACAGCGTGGACCTCGCCGGTGGCGGTGTCGATGGCGACCACCGAGGGCTCGGAGAGGACGATCCCGCGGCCGCGGACGTAGACGAGCGTATTGGCTGTGCCGAGGTCGACGGCCATGTCGCGGGCGGGGCTGATTGAGCTGAAAAGGCCCATGGGGGGGGACGATTAACGGATGCTCATAAAGGGACGCGCTAAGCCAAAGCTCGTCGGAGCCTAGCGGCTTGCTTTAAAACGCCCAAAGTCCGCAAGTTTCGGGTCTGGACGCGTGTGTTCCTACTGAGGAGTGAGCAGCTCGGGTGCGAGCCGGAGGAGCAGCCCGACCGGCAGGCCGATGACGTTGGAGACGTCACCGCGGACGATGTCGACCAGCGCCGACCCCAGACCCTGGATCGCGTAGGAGCCGGCCCGGCCGCGCCACTCGCCGGAGGCCAGGTAGGCATCGAGGAGCGGCTGGTCGAGCTCCTTGAACGCGACGGTCGAGACGTCGACGCCGGTGCGGGGCTCCTCCGCCTCGGGCCCGATCAGGGCGAGGCCGCCGAGGACGTGATGCTCCGAGCCAGAGAGGCGCTCCAGGTGAGCCCGTGCCCCGGCCTCGTCCTGCGGTTGTCCGAGCACCTCGCCGTCGATGACGACCTCGGTGTCGCCGGCGATCACCAGGGCGTCGGGCGTCTCCGACGCGACGGCCGCGGCCTTGCGGGTCGCGTTCCGGACGACCAGGTCGCGCGGCTCGCCCTCGGTCGCCTCCTCGATCTCCGGCGCGCGGACCTCGAACTCGAGACCGAGGGCCTCGAGCAGGGCGCGCCTCTGAGGCGACCCCGAGGCGAGGATCAGAGCTCGGGGAACCAGAGCGAGATCTCGCGCGCGGCCGATTCGGGCGAGTCCGAGCCGTGCACGAGGTTGAAGGTGACCTCGGTGGCGAACTCACCGCGGATCGAGCCGGCGTCGGCCTCGAGCGGATTCGTCGCACCGATCAGCTGGCGCGCCGCCACCACCGCGCTCTCCCCCTCCAGCACCATCGCGACCAGCGGCCCTCCGGTGATGAACGAGACGAGCTCGCCGAAGAACGGCTTGTCGCTGTGCTCCTCGTAATGAGCATTCGCGAGCTCGTCGTCGGCCTGCATCAGCTTCATCGCGACGAGTTTCAGCCCCTTGCCCTCGAAGCGAGAGATGACCTCGCCGGTCAGCTGTCTCTCGAATGCGTCGGGCTTGACGAGGATGAGCGTGCGTTCGGTCGCCATCGGCGCGGGAACCTACACGTATCGGGGGTTCGGGGTTGGCGTCGGGACGAACACCGGCAATGAAAGGGGGTGAGATCGGCGGAGTTGTCGCGTTAGGCCGGATATGCCGGACAAGCGCGACAGATCAGGCCGGGACGGCCTGATTGCCGCCATCGCGGGCAATCAGCACGGCGTGGTCACCCGAGCGCAACTCGTGGAGCGCGGGGTCAGCACGAGCTCAATCTCGGACCGCATCGCCGCCCGACGCCTTCACCGCATTCATCGCGGTGTTTATGCGGTTGGCCACGCGAGGCTTAGCGAGAAAGGGCGATGGATGGCGGCGGTACTCGCTTGCGGCGAGAACGCGATGCTCAGCCACACCAGCGCCGCCGAGCTCTGGGGCATCCGCCGCCGTCTACGCCGGCTATCCGAAGCCGGCCGGGACACCGGACTCGGACGAGTGCACGTCACCGTCCCGAGCACCGCGGGGAAACGACAGCGGCGCGGCATCGTCCTCCACCGTTCCACCACTCTCACTACCCATCACTGCACCCGCCGCGACGGTATCCCCGTGACCAATCCCGCGCGCACGCTCGCCGACCTCCGTCCCCTGCTTTCCCCAGCCCAGTTCACCGCCGCCCTTCGCGAGGCCGAGTTCCTGCGCCTGCCGATCGGTGATCAACCCGAATCAGGCGGCCCGAGAACCGAGCTCGAGGACCGCATGCTCGCCCTCTGCCGTCGCCACCGTCTTCCCCAGCCCAGGGTCAATGTTCGGGTTTCCCGATACGAGGTCGACTTCCTGTGGTGCGAACAGCGGTTGATCGTCGAAGTCGACGGCTGGGACGCACACCGAACCCGCTCGGCGTTCGAGGACGACCGCGCCCGAGATGCCCGCCTCGCTCTTCTTGGCTACGAGGTCGTTCGTTTCACCTGGCGCCAGCTGAGGCGCGATCAACCCGCGGTCGCAAAGACGATTCGCGGGCTTCTCAGGGCGAGGGCGGCCTAGCGCGAGGAGCGGCTCGAGCGGGTCGGCTGCTCCTGCTCGCGCGCTACGACCGGACGCGGCTTGCGCCGAGCCGGGCCGTCGTTCCGGTCAGCCCGGTCGCTTCTGTCACTTCTTTCACTTATTTGGCTTCTCTCACTGCGTTCGCTTCTATCACTCCGCTCGCTTCGGGCCGACCTCTGCGCTGCGGCGCGAGCCGTCCGCTGGCGGTCGGTTCGCCGCGGCTCGCGCGCGGGCCGCTGCTCCTTGCGCACCTCCGTCTCGCAATAGGGGCAGATGCCCCACTTCGGATCGAGTGGCTTGTTGCACTTCCGGCAGGGATTGCGCAGGCGCCGCTCGCAGTTCGGGCAGCGCAGGTAGTTGCGCTCGATCGGGTACTCGCAGTGCGGGCAGGAGTTCTCGATCCGCTGCCGCAGCTCGAGCTCGGCGGCTCGCAGCTCCAACTCCCGCTCCTCGCGATCCTCGAGGAACTCCGGCGGGCGCAGGATCGTGTAGACGATCGTGCCCAGGTACGGAAAGACAGACGCCAGCGTGGCGCAAGCGATCAGCACCGGGTCCTCGATCCGCCTCCGAGCGTCGAGGTACGTCCAGTAGATCAGCGCCAAATAGACGACGATCAGGAAGAGGATCAGCAGGTTGACGATCAGGCCAACGCCGCCGTCGAGTCCGAAGAGTGCGAGGGGCATGGGAGTGGGAGGCGCGAGTGTACGTATTTCCTTATAGGTGCGTGGAACCCTGCCTGCGTGCGGGATTTACGGGTCTTTCGCCCTGATCAGAGGAAAAGCAGCCCGAAGACGTAGCCGAAGGCGAAGAACACCAGGATCACCACCGCGACGACCACGGCGACGAGTCCCATCATCGTCAAGAGCTCTGAGCGGGCCTCTCTGTCCATATCGATGACAGAAGGTAGTGACTGCCGGCCGCCAGCGCGACCCCTCCCCGCTCTCTGGCAAGTTCCCGTGCCCTCTCCCAGGCGGCCAGCGGATCCGGGATCGCCTCGGCGTCCACCCCCGCCTTTTCGCAGAGCGCCGCCACCTCGAGCGCCGGCCTCGAGCGTCCGCCCGGCCGGCCGGAGCCCTCGATGCGCTCCGGTGGGATCTCGGTGCAGACGCAGTGCGAAACTGCGGGCGCAAGCGCGCCGACGATGCCGGGTGCGTCCTTGCCCTCGAGGATCGCGAGGCAGCAGATCACGGGGCGGTCGTGAGAGAGACCAGGGAGCAACTCGGCGAGCGCCCTCGCTCCGTCGGGGTTATGCGCTGCGTCGTAGATGACGTCAGGATCGCCTGGTTCCAGCTGAGCCCTGCCCGGTATCGACATCTGGAGACGGACTTGGAACGTCGGATCCCAGTCCACCTCGCCGAGCACCTGACGGGCGGCCGCCAACGCAAGCATCAGATTCTGCGCTTGAAAGCCGAACGTGCCGCCGCCGGTCGCGTATACGGGCTTGACATGCCGCGCTTCCGCTTCCCGATTCACCACCGACATGGCGTCCGGTGGAAGGTTCCCGGCGATCAGAGCAGTGTGGTCCCGCAGCACGGCCACCTTCTCCGCCGCGATCTCCTCCAGGGTCTCCCCCAGCCACTCGGTGTGGTCGTAGCCCACGGAGGTCAGAACCGTGAGCTGCGACGTGATCACATTGGTGGCGTCGAGGCGGCCGCCCAGGCCCGCCTCGATCACCGCGTATTCGACGTGCGCAGCGGCGAAGGCGACGAAGGCCGCCGCGGTGAGTAGCTCGAACTGGGTGACGGGCCCCTCGTCGCCGGCCGTGCGGTCGGCCACCTCCGCGGCCTGCTCGGCTCGCTCAAGCGCTCGCGTGAACGCCTCTTCCGAGATCGGCTCACCGCGGATCAGGACGCGCTCCCGCCACGAGGTGATGTGCGGGGAGACATAGGCGCCGGTCGTCACCCCGTGCGCCTCCAGCAGCGCCGCGGTCATCCGCGTCACCGAGGTCTTGCCGTTGGTCCCGACGACGTGGATCGAGGCGAATCGGTTCTGCGGCATCCCCAGCAGCTGGCAGAGCCGCCGCATCCGCTCGAGCCCCAGCTTCCAGCCGAGGACCTCGCGGCGGTGAAGGATCTCCTCGGCGGTGGCTATCCGCCCAGTTCCTCGAGCTCGGCCCGGTAAGTGGCGAGCTTCTCCCGCTCCGCGTCGACCACGTCAGCCGGAGCCTTCGCCACGAAGCCCTCATTGGAGAGTTTGCCCTCGCCCCGCTTCACCTCGACGCGAAGCATCTCTCGCCGCTCCTCGATCCGCGCCGCCACGGCCTCCGGGTCGACCCCCTCGGTCTCCAGGAGCTCGACGCCGGCGACACTCGCGATCGGCGCGCCGCCGTCCTCCGAGAACTCGACCCGGGCCAGCCGCGAGACCAGCTCGTGTGGCCGGGAATCGTCGGTCCTCGCGGCCAGCACCTGCTTCACCGGCACGCCGGCCATGTCGCGCCAGCGCCGCAGCGCGCGCGTCAGCGCGATCGCCTGCCCGATCTGGGCCTCGGCGGACTCGTCGACCAGGCCCTCATCCTGCTCGGGAAACGGATGGATGACCAGGGCCTCCGCGCTCGGCTCTGGCAGAAACGAGTAGATCTCCTCGGTGACGAAGGGCATCATCGGATGGGCGAGGGCCAGCACCTGCTCGAGCGCCCAGAGGAGGGTCGCCGAAGCGTCCTCGTCGCCGTCGTAGAGGCGCGGCTTGACGATTTCGAGATACCAGTCGCAGAGCTCTGACCAGAAGAAGTCGTAGAGATCGAGGGCGGCATGCGAGAAGTCGTACCCCTCGATCGACTCGCTCACCGAGCGCACGGCCCGCTGCAGCCGTGACGCGATCCAGCGGTCCTCGACGTGGTTCGTGCGCGGCCCGGGCTCGACATCGTCGCGGGCCTCCATCAGCACCAGCCGCGATGCGTTCCACATCTTGTTGGCGAGGTCCCGACCCTGCTGAACCCGCGCCTCGGAAAACCGTACGTCCTGCGCCGACGACATCGCCAGCAGCCCGAAGCGCAGCGCGTCCGCTCCGTGCCGCTCCATCTCCTCGAGCGGGTCGATACCCGTGCCGAGGCTCTTCGACATGCGCCGCCCATCGGGCGCCTGGATGATCGAGTGGACGTAGACGTCGGAGAACGGGGCCTCACCCGTGAACTCGAGCGAGGTCATGATCATCCGTGCGACCCAGAGGAAGATGATGTCCCGGGCCGTCACCATCGTGTCGGTCGGGAAAAAGGCCTTGAACTCGGGCGCTTCCGTGTCCGGCCAGCCGAGCGTCGCGAAGGGCCAGAGCGCGGAGCTGAACCAAGTGTCGAGCACATCGGACTCCTGCTCCCAGCCCTCGCCCTCGGGTGATTGCTCGCCGACGTAGGTCTCGTCGCCGCGGTACCAGACCGGAAGCCGGTGCCCCCACCAGAGCTGGCGGGAGATGCACCAGGGCCGGATGCGCTCCAGCCAGTCGAGGTAGACCTTGGTGTGGGGATCGGCGGGGATGAACCTGACCCGCCCGTCAGTCACCGCCTTGATCGCCGGCTTCGCCATCTCGTCCATCCGGCAGAACCACTGCAGCGAGATCAGCGGCTCGATCCTCTTCCCGGAGCGGTGCGAGAACGGGACGGAGTGTGTGTAGGGCTCCTCATCCCGGATCAGCCCCTGCTCGCGCAGCTCGGCAACTACGGCGTCCTGCGCCTCCTCGGCGGTCATCCCGCGGAACCGCTCCGGCGCCTCGTCGGTGATCCGGCCGTCCTCGCCGATCACGCTGATCTCGGGCAGGTTGTTGGCGCGGCCGATCTCGAAGTCGTTGGGGTCGTGCCCCGGCGTGATCTTGAGCGCGCCGGTGCCGAACTCCGGGTCGACGTGCTGATCGGCGATCACCGGCAGGCGCCTGCCGACGAGCGGCAGGATCGCGTGCTTGCCGACGTCCCGATAGCGCTCGTCGGCCGGGTTCACTGCGACAGCCGTGTCGGCAAGCATCGTCTCGGGCCGAACCGTCGCCACGATCAGCTCTCCCCCGCCCTCCAGCGGATAGGCAATCTCCCAGAGCGTGTCGGTGACCACGCGGTTCTCAACCTCGAGGTCCGAGATCGCCGACTGGGTTCCAGGGTCCCAGTTGACCATGTAGTTGTCGCGGTAAATCCAGCCCTTGCGGTAGAGCTCGGCGAACACGCGATAGACCGCCTTCACATACCCGTCGTCGAGCGTGAACCGCTCCCGCTCGTAGTCACACGACGCGCCGAGCCGCTGGTACTGCTCGATGATCGTCGAGCCGTATTTCTCCTTCCAGGCCCAAACGCGCTCAGTGAACGCCTCCCGTCCCAGCTCCTCGCGCGACGTGCCCTCGGTGGCCAGTTCCTTCTCCACCACGGTCTGGGTCGCGATCCCGGCGTGGTCGGTGCCGAGGATCCAAAGTGTGTTGCGGCCGCGCATCCGATTGAGGCGGACGAGGGCGTCCTGGACGGACCCGTTCAGGGCATGGCCCATGTGGAGCGCGCCGGTGACATTCGGCGGCGGAATCGCGATCGAGTAGTTCTCCTCAGGAGATCCCTCCGCGGGCGGGTGAAACCAGCCGCCCTGCATCCAACGCTCGAATACCTGCCGCTCCACCGCCCCGGGGTCCCACCGGGTCGTGTTCTCGAGTGTCTTTCGGCGCTCCGCGTCCACGCGAGCGATGTTAATCGCGCCCCGCCGCTGGGCTAGGAGTCGGGCGGCCCGCCGTCGAGCGACTCGAGGATGCCCAGGATCTCGCCCACCCGGCAGACGAGCAAGCGCTCCTCGTCGATCTCCACCCAGACGCCCGCCGCCGATGGGAAGACGACGTGGTCGCCGGGCTGCACCGGCATGTCAACTCCCGCACCCTCCCACCAGTCGAGACCTGGCCCAACGGCCAACACGATCCCCTGCTGGGGCGGCGGCTCGTCAATCCCCTGCGGCACGACGAGGCCGGACCTTCGCATGCGGTCCTGGTCCAGCTCCTTGACGACCACCTGATCGAACAGGGGACGGAGCTGGTGCCTGACCGCCTCAACGGGCTCGCGGGACGAACGTGTGCTCATGGGCCTGGAGGATAGTTCGTGGTTCCGCGGAGCCACCCACAAAGCCGCGGGCCAGTCCGCCACAAACCGAGGAGGGGACCATGTCCGGGCCATTCATCTTCATCGCGACCAACAAACTCAAGGAAGGGAAGCTCGACGACGAGAGGAGGCGGGTCCCCGGCCTCAGCGACTTCATCCAGGAGAACGAGCCTCGGCTGATCGCGTTCAACGAGTACGCGAATCAGGAGGGCACGGAGGTGAAGGTCGTCCAGGTCCATCCCGACACCGACTCCTTCGAGTTCCATATGGGAGTGGTCCGGGAACGGGGGGAGCAGGCGTACGCCGAGACCCTCGATGCCACGACGAGCGTCGAGGTCTACGGATCCCCCAGTGACGGCATCCTCGAGATGCTGAGACAGCAAGCGGGCGCGGGCGTTGCGCTCAGCGTCACACGGGACTATCTAGGCGGGTTCAGCCGGGCCGGGACGGCCTAGTCCGATAGCCCGGCAGCATCAAGCGTCGCTTCCCAGGAGAAGAAGATCTCGACTCGTGCGACGAGCGTGTCGCGGATCTCGACGAGATAGCCGAGCGGCGACTCGACCCGGTCCCCGCTGCCGATGATTCGGCCCTCCTGCTGGAGCAGGAGGACTACCCGCCCATCCCCCGCGTCCATCACCCGCTGGGGCATCACCTTGTACTCGTCGAAGAGCTGGGTCCAGTAGGCCGACAGGCGCCGGATGCCGTCATGACCCTTGTAGAGCCGGTCCTCCAACCACTCCGGCGGGGCCACCCATTCGATCTCGGGATGCAGGTAGGGGAGCGCGGTCTCCACTCCCGTCTCGTTGAAGGCCTCGATCGCATTCAGCATGGGAGCTGCCCTCTCGTCCAGCATCGTCCCACCGAGTATCGCGCCCCCGCACGGGGCTGGACTCCTCATCCGGGCCGATACCTACGCCGTCTGCTCGCCGAGCGCCGGGTCCTCGAGCACGGTCTCGTGCTCACCGGTGGCGTCGGTGACAAGCATCGGGCGCTGGCCCTTCTCGATCGTCTCCCTCGTAACGACGCACTTCTGGACGTCGCCACGGGAGGGCAGCTCGAACTGGACGTCGAGCAGCGTCTCCTCGAGGATCGACCGGAGCCCGCGGGCGCCGGTCTCCCGCTCGAGCGCCTTGTCGGCGATCGCGGAGAGGGAATCCGGCGCGAAGACCAGCTCGATGTCGTCGAACTGGAAGAAGCGCTTGAACTGCCGGGCGAGCGCGTTGCGCGGCTCGGTGAGGATCGTGATCAGGTCGTCGCGCGAGAGCTGGTGGATCGCGGCGACGACCGGGAGGCGGCCGATGAACTCGGGGATCAGGCCGTACTCCATCAGGTCCTCCGGGAGAACCTGCTCGAAAAACTCGCCGGTGTCCTTGTCGGCGGGGGAGGTGACCTCGGCTCCGAAGCCGACACCGTGGTTGCCGATCCGCTTGTCGATCACCTTGTCGAGCTCGCCGAAGGAGCCGCCGCAGACGAACAACACATTCGACGTGTCGATCGTCAGGAACTCCTGGTGCGGATGCTTGCGGCCACCCTGTGGCGGGACGGAGGCGGTGGTGCCCTCGAGGATCTTCAGAAGCGCCTGCTGCACGCCCTCGCCGGAGACGTCGCGCGTGATCGAAGGATTGTCGGCCTTGCGGGCGATCTTGTCGATTTCGTCGATGTAGATGATCCCGGTCTCGGCCTTCTTCACGTCGAAGTCGGCTGCCTGGATCAGCTTGAGCAGGATGTTCTCGACGTCCTCGCCGACGTAGCCGGCCTCGGTGAGCGCCGTGGCGTCGGCGATCGCGAAGGGGACATTGAGGATCTTGGCGAGGGTCTGAGCGAGCAGCGTCTTGCCGCAGCCGGTGGGCCCGAGCAGCAGGATGTTCGACTTCTGCAGCTCGATTGCCTCGTCCCCCTGTTCATCCGAGGAGGCCATCTGGACGCGCTTGTAGTGGTTGTACACCGCGACCGAGAGCGCCCGCTTCGCGCCCTCCTGGCCCACCACGTACTCGTTCAGAACCTCCCAGATCTCCTTGGGCTTCGGGAGGTTCTCCAGCTCGAAGGTCGGGGGTGCGGTGAGCTCCTCATCGATGATCTCGTTGCAGAGATCAATGCATTCGTCACAGATATAGACGCCGGGCCCGGCGATCAACTTCTTCACCTGGCGCTGCGACTTCCCGCAGAAGCTGCAGAGGAGCTGCTCGTTGGATTCGGTGGGACGTGCCAGCGGAATTACTCCCTTTGGTCTCGCTTCGCCCGGCCGGCTCCTTCCTCGCTTTCGAAGCTTAGACGGCCGCCGGCCTCGGCCTGACGCACACGAACTACGCCGCGTAGCGGCTGTTTCCTTCCGCCGTTACATCGGCGGCCCGCATGGTCGCCGCCACCCGCCTGATCGGTAGGGCTACAAACCGCGGTCGAGGACGCTAACTGAGCGCCTCGATCACATCCTTCGAGTGCGCGAGCGGAACCCTGTTCCCCTCGAGCTCTATCCGAGAGCCGCTCTCCGAGTGGATCAGCTCGAGGACGCGGACGTTGACCCGCTGATGGACCTTCACTTCCAGTCCCGCCCGCTCCGCCTTGAAGACCATCGCGCCGGGTGTCTTGCTGCGCGAACGTCCATCGAAACCGTAGACCGCTTCCGCGGTCACACCGACGAGCATCCACTGCGGCATGCCGCTGCTCGCCTCGTTCGCCCGCATGCCTCCGGCAACGCCGGCGACCTCGCCGACGGCTTCGCCCACCGAGCCCGCTGCCCCGCCGATCTCCCCGCCCGCAAGACCGCCCGCGAACATCGAGCCGGTATGGCCTCGGGGGTTGAACTGGCCTGCGGCCAGGACCTGCTCATCGATCCCTTCGCGGGCGAGGGCCTGCTGCACCGCGCTGTCCATTCCTTCCTCGGACATCTCAGCTGTAACGATCCCACGCCCTGAGGAAAGGCGCAGGATTCACGGGCCTGCCGTTGACGTGGATCTCGAAGTGGAGGTGGCAGCCCACCGTGCGGGCGTTGCCGGTCCGGCCGACGCGGCCGACGATCTCGCCGACGTGCACGAGGTCGCCGCGATGGAAGGTCGACGGATGGATCATGTGGGCGTACCAGTACTTGCGCCTCTCCCCCAGTCCCCTGATCACCACGTAATTGCCGTCGAGTCTTGCGTCGTAGGCGCGCTTTACCACCGTGCCGGTCACCGTCGCGGCCAGCGGCGTCCCGCATCCCGCCACCACGTCGAACCCCTTGTGCCGGCGGCCTCCGTTGCGGGGCGCGCCGAACTCGCCCACCGGGCCTCGAGTGCCGTGCGGACCGCGCACCGGGAAGAAGTGTCGGTGGAGCTCGACGGTCCCGGCGTCCTTCTGGTTTCCGCCGGCGACCGCGACCACGATCCGATACGTGCCGTCGCCCACCGGCCGGCCGCCATTCCTGAGCCCGTCCCAGCGCTCGACCAGGTCCTTGCCGGGCGGCGCCTGCGGCGCGTCGATGGTCCGGACCTCGCCGTCCGAGCCCGAGATCCGGATCACCACGTCGGTGGCCCCGGAGCCGCTCAGCCGGTAGTCGATCCGAACGCCCGCGAGCGAGTCGGTGAACCCTCGCGCCGGGGAGGCGGATGCCTTCTGCACGACGACGTCCTCGGCGGTGGCAGGTGCCGCGAAGAGCGCGACCGACAGGCCGAGGAGGAGTAGCGGGAGAAGCCTCAGCGGTGCTCGATCACGCGGTCGACGATCTTGTACTCCTTCGCCTCCTGCGCGCTCATGAAGTAATCCCGCTCGGTGTCCTTCGCGACCTTCTCCAGCGGCTGGCCGGTGTGCTTGGAGATGATCTCGTCGAGCCGCTGGCGGACGTCGATGATCTCCTTGGCGTGGATCTCGATGTCCGTCGCCTGGCCGGAGAAGCCGCCCGAGACCTGGTGGATCAGGATCTTCGAGTTGGGCAGCGCCATCCGCTTCTCCGGTGCGCCACCCGCGAGCAGCAGAGCGCCCATGCTCATCGCGACGCCCACGCAGATTGTCGACACGTCCGGCTTGATGAACTGCATCGCGTCGTAGATCGCGAGGCCGGCATAGACCGAGCCACCCGGCGAGTTGATGTAGATCGACACGTCCTTGTCGGGGTCCTCGGACTCCAGGTGGATGAGCTGCGCGACGATCAGGTTCGCGATGTCCTCGGTCACAGGTGTGCCGAGGAAGATGATCCGCTCGTTGAGCAGGCGGGAATAGATGTCGAACGCGCGCTCGCCGCGCGACGTCTGCTCGACGACCATCGGGACCAAGGGACTCATGGGGGCGTGAGCATAGCGACCACCCGGCGCGGGCCGGGCGCGGGAGAATCCCCGAATGGCGTCCGAAGGGGACATCCTCACGGTCGGCCACTCGAACCACGAGGAGGGTGAGTTCATCGAGCTACTGCGCGGCGCCGGCGTCGAGCTGATCGCCGACGTCCGTCGTTACCCCGGGTCGCGCCGACAACCGCACTTCGAGCGAACCGCGCTCGCCGCGGTCCTGCTCGAGGCCGGGATCGGGTACCGCTGGCTCGGCGAGTCGCTCGGCGGACGGCGCAAGCCGCTGCCGGACTCACCCAACGGGGCCTGGGAGAGCGACCAGTTCCGCGGCTACGCGGACCACATGGCGAGCGAAGAGTTCGCCGCGGGCCTCGCCGAGCTCGAGGAGCTCGCCCGGCAGCAGCGCGTCGCCGTCATGTGCGCGGAGGCCTGGTGGGTGCGCTGCCACCGCCGCCTGATCGCCGACGCGCTCACCGCCCGCGGGTGGCGCGTTCTCCATCTCGAATCGAACGGACGCCTCACCGAACACGTGCTGACCGACTTCGCCGTCGTCGAGGACGGCATCGTCACCTACCCGGAGGCGCAGACCAGCCTGGGTCTCTAGGGACTGCCCGGGCCCGAACGGCCGTTGTCGGGCTTGCCGTTATGGGGATTGACCAGGAACGGCATCGTCCGCCGCAGCTTGCGGAGCTCCAGCGCCCTGGCGATGTAGAGGCCGAGCAGGGCGAGCATCAGCACGAACGAGACGATCCCTGCAATGGCGCCGATCTCTTCGACCTGCTTCGGGAGGGCGCTGGCGAGCTCGAAGGGCATGGCTAGTCGGAGCCGGGCGTCCAGAGGCCGCCCTTCTCCTCGCGCTCCTTCTCGGGAGTCCAGATCTCCTCGCGCGCCTCCGCCTGCTCCATTGGGATCGGATTCGCCTGCTCGGCGATCAACTCGAGCGCGCGCCTCATCCGCAGGTCATCCTTGAAGAGCTCCTCGCGGCCGGACTCGCGAATCTCCCTGAGGGCGTCCGCCGGCGCGGGATGGCCGTGGTCCTCATGACCGGGCGGGACCTGCAGGGCCTCGAGCTCGTCCTCCTCCGTGATCTGGATGTCCTCCGCATCGGCGACCGCCTCGAGCACGGCCTCCCGCTTCAGCGCCTGCTCGGCATCCGGCCGGGCCTGCTCGATCATCTCCTCGCGCGTCTTGCCCTGGATCTGAAGGTAGTTCTCCGGATCCATCCCCTGGCGGCTCAGCTGCCGCTCGACTCGCCGCCACATCTCCTCGGCCCTGGCCTGGATGACGGAGTCTGGGATCTCGACCCTCGCCTTTGCCACGGCGGCGTCGAGGGCGTCCTCGCGGAAACGCTCGGCGATCTGGCCGTCGAGCATCTGTCTGATCTTCTCGGAGATGTCCGCGCGCAACTCGTCGAGGGTGTCGAACTCCGAAGCCTCGGAAGCGAAGTCGTCGTCGAGGTCGGGCAGCTCTTTCTCGCGGACCTCCTTCAACTTGACGTCGAACTCGGCGGTCTTTCCGGCGACCTCCTCGGCCGGATAGTCGTCGGGGAACTGCACGGTCACCTGGCGTTCGTCGCCGGGCTCCGCCCCCTCGAGGCCCTGCTCGAGCTCGGGCAGAACTCGGCCCTCCCCCAGCTCCAACAGGTAGTCGCGGGCGCTGCCGCCCTCGAAGGGCTCGCCGTCGATCCTGCCCTCGTAGTCGATCAGGACCACGTCCCCGGGCTTCGCTGCCCGCTCGACCGGATTGAGCCGCGCGAAGCCCTCGCGTAGCCGGTTGATCTCGGCCTCGATGGCCTCCTCCGGCACCTCCGGCTCGGCGCGGCCGACCTCGAGGCCGCTGTAGTCGCCGAGCTCCGCGCCCGGGCGGACCGCGACCTCGATCGAGAAGCGCAACGGCTTCCCCTCCTCGGGCAGGTCGGGGAGATCGAGCTTCGGGTCGCCGACGGGATTGACGCCCGACTCGAGCATGGCGCGCTCGTACCAGTCGCCGAGCGATGACTCGAGCGCCTGGGTGAGTACGGTCTGGCGGCCGAGCCGCTGCACGACCATCTCGGGCGGCACCTTGCCCTTGCGGAACCCGGGGAGCTTCATGTCCTTGCCGAGCTCCTGTGCGGTGCGGCTGATGCTGCCCTCGACGTCCTGCGGGTCGACGTCGACGTCGACCCGGACCCGCGATTCGGGAAGCTCCTTTACCGTCGTCTCCATGGAGGAGACCACCTTAGACACCGGCAGTCGCGAGCGGGTGTCTCTCAGCGGCCGCGATCGGCTGGGCGCCTGGCTCTACACGGGAGCACCCGGCCGGCTGGCCTCCTTCTCGATCGATCTCGGGCTCTCCATGGCGGCGCTCGGCCTCTGGTCGAGCCGTCGTCTCTGGCACCGGGTTCGAGGCCAGAGTCACTGACCGGCGGCGTAGCCGAGGATCGAGCGGTCGATCAGCCACTCAACCGGAGCGCGGTCGTCGGTGTATACCTCGCCGCCGGGGAGCCTCGGTCCGACCCGAGTCGCCTGGGTCCGCGCGATGTTCCGAAGCTCGGTGGGCAGCACGGCAGCCATCTCCCGGAGGGCTGCCGCCGATCCCTGGCCCGCGCCGAGCATCAGCGTGTTCGTGTCCTCCATCGGGTCTCGCAGGACTATGGGAAATGCCTCGCCCATCGTCCGGCCGACGACCTGTTCGAGCTCCGTCGACCCTGTCGGGTGCCCGACGTTCACGACGAGCACCCCGCCCGGCGCGAGCCGGTCGCGGGCCAGCTCGAAGAACTCCTCCGTTAGCAGGTAGAAGGGAATGTACGGCTGTCGGTAGGCATCGAGCACGATGACGTCGTAGCCCCCGTCCGACTGGCGCAGCCACGGCCTCGCGTCCTCGTTGTGGATCGCGAGGTGAGGCGCGTGCATGTCGAAGTAGCGCCGGGCGATGTCCGACAGCTCGGGATCGATCTCGACGCCGTCGATCTGCGCCGCCGGAAAGAAATGGCCGTACTCCCGGGCCACCGTGCCGGCGGCGTTGCCGAGAATGGCCACCCGCTCGGGGGCCCGGGTGAGAGTGGCGAACGGCAGGACGACCAATCCGTCCCAGTAGTCGCCGGTGAGATAGCTCCCGGGCCGATACAGGGAGTGCTCGGCAACGCCCTCGTTCAGCTCCAGCTTGCGGGTGCCGTCGCTCTGCTCCACGACGCGGGCGTACTGGACGTCCGTCTCGGTCTCGTAGATCACCCGCTCCCCCGGGTCGGTCTCCGCCTTCACGGTCCCGACTGGGATCGCGAAGACTCCGGCCACTGCGGCGGGTACCGCCAGATAGCGCCAGCCGAGCCCTGCTGCGGCCACGACCCCCAAAGCGAGTGCGAAGACGAGAAAGGTGCGCTGCGTCCCGATGAACGGGATGAAGAGAAGCGCGGCGGACATCGTCCCGACCAGCGAGCCCGCGGTCGAGATCGCGTAGAGCCGGCCAGCGGTGCGCCCCGAGTGATCCACATCGGGTGTCGCTAGCCTGACGGCCCAGGGCGAGCAGGCTCCCAGCAGTACGACCGGAAGCGCGACCAGCGCCAGGACGCCGATGAGCGAGCCGACGAAGGCGCCGGCGGAGATCGAGTCGAGCGCATCCACCGAGATGGAGAAGAACGGCCGGGCCGCGAAGGGGACGAGGGCCAACAGGATCGCGGCGGCCCCAACCAGGAGGCACAGCCCGCGCAGGTGCGGGTGGTCGTCTCCGAGGCGGCCACCCAACCAGTAGCCCGCCGAGAGCGAGACGAGAACGACCGCGATCGTGTTCGCCCAGACGATCGTCGACGCCCCGAAGTACGGCGCCATCAGCCGGGCGGCGGCGATCTCGGCACCGAGACTGGCCATCCCGACGACGAAGACGAGGACGTAGAGGAACCGTGCCTCGCGCGTCACGGCGTTCCCTTGATGCGCTCCTCCAGCCGCGCGCCCTGCCCGGCGGCCGCCGCCCGGGCGGCGCGCCCCTCGCTCAGCGGCACGCCACGTTGCTCAGCGAGATCGAGAAGGCGCTGGCGCTCGGTGTCCTGCTTCGCCCACTCGAGGAAGAGCCAGGAGAGAACCCCGAGGGTGACGAGGCCCCCCTCCACCATCATGATCACGCCGGCGATGCTCTGGTCGGCCACCGCAGAGATGTGCCACCTCGCCTCCCCGGGGGCGTAGTCCGGATAGAAGACCGAGTTCGACCACATCAGGACGTTGCCCAGCACGATCCCGGTGAATCGGACCCCGATCAGGTAGCCGATCTTCGCCGGGATGCCGAACCAGTTCGGCTGTGGCAGCGGCCCGACCAGCGGCATCCACATCAACACCCCGAAGCCGATGAAGCAGGCGTGCTGCAGGGCGTGCACCGAGGAATGAGCGGTGGCCGCCTGGTAGAGGAACGGGGCGTGCCAGACATAGAGGTCGATGGCCCAGAGCGGCAGGGCCACCAGCGGGTGCGCGAGATGCCGGATCCAGCCCAGCCAGCGATTGGCGAGCAGGGGCTGGAGGAGTGGGCCCGTCAGCCCGAGCACGATCAGCAGCGCCCCGATGTCCCCCATGAGGAGGTGCTGCGACATATGGGCGAGGACCAGCTCGGTATCGAGGTGGCCGAGCGGGGAGAGGAAGGCGACCGCGATCAGGAGCAGGCCGGCTGCGAAGCAGAGAGTCCGCCAGGTCGGGACCGGCCGTCCCTCCTGCGCCAGGGTCAGCGTGCGGAACGCGTAGGCCGTCGCGACGAACGTCAGCCCGAAGACCTGAAGCGGCTCGAAGACCGGGCCGCCCACGTGCGCGAGCGGAATCACATGCTCATCGTAGGGCGCCGGTCATAACCGGTTGAGGCCGCGCAGGTCGGGTAAGAGGAGGGTGAACCGGGTCGCGGCGGGCGCTCGGCCAAGTCCGGACCCTTCGCGCCCCACCGAATCGAAGCCGAAATTCGTGCCCAGAACGAGGGGCACCGCGTTCGATTCGGGCGAAAGGAGGAGTGATGGCAACTGAGATCAAGATCGACGAACGAGCAAGAGAGTTCGTCGGCAAGGACCACCCGATGCTGATCGGCGGCGACTGGGTCGACGCGGCCTCGGGCAAGACGTTCGAGGTGTACGACCCGGCGAACGGCGAGGTTCTCGCGAATGTCGCCCGGGGCGACTCGGAGGACATCGACCGTGCCGTGAAGACGGCGCGCGCGGCCTTTGAGACCGGGCCCTGGTCGACGATGACCGAGTCGGCGCGAGGCCGGGCAATCCACAAGCTGGGCGACCTGATCCTTGAGCACGGCGACGAGCTGGCGACCCTGGAGACGCTCGACAACGGGAAGCCCCTGGCGGTGGCTAAGGCGGCCGATATCCCGCTGTCGGCCGACCTCTTCCACTACATGTCGGGGTGGACGACCAAGAACACGGGACAGACGTTGTCGCTGAACGTCCCGTACATGCCCGACGCCCAGTTCCACGCGTACACGCTGCATGAGGCGGTCGGTGTCGTGGGGCAGATCATCCCGTGGAACTTCCCGCTGCTGATGGCGGCGTGGAAGCTGGGGCCGGCGCTGGCCTGCGGCTGCACGGTGGTGCTGAAGCCGGCCGAGCAGACCCCGCTGTCGGCGCTTCGCCTCGGTGAGCTGATCCTCGAGGCGGGCATCCCCGAGGGCGTGGTCAACATCGTCACCGGGTTCGGCGAGGAGACGGGTGCTCCGCTGGCAGCCCACGATGACGTGGACAAGATCGCCTTCACGGGATCGACGGAGGTCGGAAAGATGATCGTCGGAGCAGCTCAGGGCAACCTGAAGAAGGTGTCCCTGGAGCTCGGCGGCAAGTCACCGAACATCGTCTTCGCCGACGCGCTCTCCGACGAGACGATCGAGGGCGCGGCGAACGCGATCTTCTTCAACCACGGGCAGTGCTGCTGCGCGGGGTCGAGATTGTTCGCGGAGAAGAGCGTCTACGACGAGGTCGTCGCCGGGGTCGCGGACCACGCGAAGAACATCAAGGTCGGGTCGGGCCTCGACCCGCAGACCGAGATGGGTCCGCTGGTCTCCAATGAGCAGCTCGACCGGGTCTGCGGCTTTCTCGATTCCGGTGAGGCCGAGGGCGCCGAGACGGTGGCGGGCGGCAAGCGGATCGGCGTGAGCGGCTACTTCGTCGAGCCGACCGTGCTCGCCGGGACCCACCCGAAGATGAAGGTCGAGGCCGAGGAGATCTTCGGCCCGGTGGTCACGGTGAAGCCGTTCGAGAGCACGGAGGAACTGGTCCCGGATGCGAACGAGAGCAACTATGGCCTGGCGGCCGGCATCTGGACGAACGACCTCAGCACGGCTCATCGGACGGCCAAGCAGCTCCGCGCCGGCACGGTGTACATCAACTGTTACAACGTGTTCGACGCCGCGCTTCCCTTCGGCGGCTACAAGGAGTCCGGCTGGGGGCGGGAGATGGGCGCGGACGCCCTCGAGATCTACACCGAGGTCAAGTCCGTCTGCACTCAGATCTGAGCCGGCGGACCCTGGATTTCAAGACGGCGCGGGCCGCCCTCTCAGCGGGAGGGCGGCTCGTTGCCGTAGGCGCTAGAGCCAATCGATGCGTCTGAAGAAGGCGGCCAGCGCCACCACGCACACCCCCATCAGCGCCAGCGCGTAGGCGTAGCCGAAGTGCCACTGCAGCTCGGGCATGTTGTCGAAGTTCATGCCGTAGACGGAGGCGACGAACGTCGGCACCGCGATGATCCCCGCGACCGCGGAGATCTGCTTGACGACGATGTTCTGGTTGACGCTGACCAAGGCGAGGTTGGCTTGGAGCACGCTGGTGAGAAGCTCGCGTTGGGCGCTGACCTGCTCGTCGACGCGCTTCGCATGGTCGGCGACGTCGCGGAAGTAGCTGCGCAGATCCTCGGGTACCCGCTCGAAACCGCCCTGCTCCAGCGTCTCCAGGGGGTTGAGGAGCGGCCAGACCGCCCTGTGGAACTCGATCACCTCGCGCTTCAGGTTGTAGATGCGGGCGGTCGGCGCCGGGATGTCGTCGTCGAAGACGTCCTTCTCCACCTCCTCGACGTCGTCCTCGATCGCATCGGCGACGGGGATGTAGTCGTCGACCACTTTGTCGAGGATCGCCCAGACCGCCGACGCTGCCCCCAGCCTGAGCAGGTCGGGCCGCGCCTCGAGGTTGTGCCGGGCCGAGGCGAGCTCGCTGCCCGGCCCGTGACGCACGGTAATCACGTAGCCGGGGCCGGCGAAGAGGTGGATCTCGCCGAAATGGACCTCCTCACGATCCTCGTGGTAATGGGCCGTCTTCAGGACGACGAAGACGTCCTCGCCATAGTCCTCGATCTTCGGTCGCTGGTGTGGATTCTGGGCGTCGTCAACGGCGAGCTCGTGGAGCCCGAAGAGGCTCTGAAGTCGCTCGAGGTCACCTTGCTCCGGATCGTGGATCCCGATCCAGACGAACTCGCCGGACCCCGCTGCGTTTCGCAGCTCCGCCGCCCGTTCGGGCGTGAGCGCCTCATCGTGCTGGCGCACGCCGTCCTTGTAGTGGGCGCTGTCGACGATCATCGTGCGGCTCCGGGTCCCACTTCCCCCCTCGCGCCGGGCTTCCTTCGCCCGGCACGGAACCGCCCAGCGTCAGATGTCTCGCTCGGCCTTCAGGAGTCCCGATTCAACGGCGGCGGTGACCGCCTCGTAGTCCCGCTCGTTCTGGTCCGCGTATGCCTCCGCAAAGTCGTCCATGGCGCGGTCGAACCTATCGCCCCCGCCCAGGTACGAGGCGATCGCGATCGGGTCGCCGGACCGCGCGTGCGCCCGGGCGAGCGTGCCACCGCAGAGCTGCGCGTACAGCCCCATCGTGTGCGCCGTCATCGTCTCGATCTCGGCCGAGCCCTTGCCGTCCCAGAGCTGCCTGACGTAGAAATCGTGCCGCCCGCCGTCGATCCCCTCCTCGTTGGTGAGCCATCCGAGGAAAATGTCGCTGGCCGCCTGCATCAGCCGCTGTCCCTCGACGACCCGCCGGCCCTCGTGCTTGTAGCGGCCGCCGCTCGCGAAAGGCGCGAGCACCGAAGGCCCGGCTTCCTTGACCTGCAGAAACAGTGGATCGTTCGAGTCGCTACCGAGCATCAGGACGATCCAGCAGCGGGTCCCGACGCTGCCGACACCGACCACCTTGTGGGCGACGTGGACGAAGCGATAGCGGTCCGCCAGATACCGGATGTCGGGGGCGAGGCTCCCTCGATACTGGTCCACCAGTTCGATCAACCCGGTCTGCACCGCCTTGAGCTTGTTCTTCGGCACGAGCTCCTCGATCGGGACGATCAGCGGAGGGTCGCTGACGATCCGCAGTTCCCCGTCTTCCTCACGGGTGAGCTTGGTGAATGCGCGCATGCTGTTTTTGCTCTCCGCCTTGGCCCTCGCCTTGTCGAAGTTCCGAGCAACCTTGCGGCTCACCTGCGAGCGGTACTGCTCGATGACCTCGATATCGACTCGCTCGTACCAGACGTCGATGTTGCGCTCTGCGGCCAGGCGCCTCATCTCCTCCCGGTATGCCCGGCCCGCCGTGGTCACCACCTCTCGGGTCTCCCGCTTCTTGAAACCGCGATCGCGGCCGGCGACCGCGAAACTCGCGGCAAGCCGCTTCACGTCCCATTCGAACGGTCCGGGGTGCGTCTCGTCGAAGTCGTTGATGTCGAAGATCAGCCGCCGGTCCGGAGCGGCGAAGGCGCCGAAGTTGGAGAGATGGGCGTCGCCGCAAAGCTGGACATCGAGGCCAGACCGCGGGGTCACGCCGAGGTCCGCCGCCATGATCCCCGCCGACCCGCGATAGAAGGTGAACGCGGAGACGAGCATTCGCCCGTGCCGGATCGGGATCAGCTCCGGAACGCGGTTTCGGTCCTCCTCCTGAAGGATCTCGACGGGATCCGGGCGATCCGGTCCCGGCTCCCACCGGCCCTGAATGGAGCGAGGCGCCCGACGACGAGCGGCCTTGCCGGCGGATTCGCGCTCTGTGGGGGTCAGGACAGGAGGAGAGGCCATCGTTCCCGCCGTCAGCTCAGAGCGGCTTCGATCTCGCCGATCGCAGCGCGCTCGGCGTCGCTCACCCGCTCGCCGCTGAGGCCCATGAACCCCTCCTTGCGGGCCTCCGCAACCCGCTCCGCCAGGCCGAGGATGAACTTCCGGTACTCCTCGACCTCTTCGTCGCCCCCCTTTGTCTTGAGCACCGAGATCGCCTGCCTGACGTTGTCGAGGTTGTGCTGCTTGAGCTCGTCCGGCGAGCCGGCGCGGGCGCGATCCATCTCCGGCTTCGTCGCGGCGATCTCATCGAGCAACTCGCTGTCACCGTGCTGTTTGCGGGCCTCGGTGTACGCCTTGGCCATCGAGAAGGTCTCGCGAATCGAACCCCCCCGGTCGGAGAGGATCACGACGAGGCCCGCGCTCGGCGGTGCCTCGAGGATCGTCTTCCACTCCTCCTCAGTGAAGTCTGCCTTGCCGGTCATCGCCCTGGAGTGTCTCGCAACTCAGCCAAGGTCGTCGCCCGGTACCCAGGCTGCGTCCATGTCGATCCGCGCGCCCTTGAACGGAACGCCCTCCGCCTCGAGCAGCCGGCGCTGTCCATCGCCCTTGGCGAGCGAGCCATCGGCGCGGACAACCCGATGCCAGGGCACGCTCGGGTCGTGGCAGGCCGAGAGTACCTGCCCGGCGAACCGCGGGGCCCCAGGCGAGAGATCGCCGTAGGTGGTGACGTGTCCCTCGGGGATCTGGCGGATCCGCTCGAGGACCTCGCGTTCGCGGGCCGATCTTAACTCAGCCGCCATGAGGTCCAGATGCCGGCGAGAGCCGCGGGCAGCGCGGCGGTGAGGCCAAGGACGGCCGCCCGGCGCTCTGAGGTCCCGAGTGCCATTCCGAAAGCAAGCGTGTCCCCGGCGTCGGCGGCGGCGTTCGCAAGCGTCGCCGCCCGGAGGCGGTCGCGATCGGCGAGCGCAGCGAGCGTCGCGATGCCGAGTACGAAGTCCCGCACGCCGGCGACTCGGGTGACCGCCACCGTGGCCGGGTTGACCTCCTCGAAGCCGAGCTTGCGCGCTGACGGCTCGGGCGCGGCCAACAGGCCGAGGCCGATCACCACACGGCCGAGGCCGGAAGCGAGCGACCAGGCGCGGACATCCGCAGACACACGGCGAGCCTAAGCGATGGGCGGCCGGCAAGTCGGAGGATCTGTCGGAGGCCGTCGATAGCTTCCGCGCGCGGCTGGCTGGCGCTGTTGTTGCGTCCGAAGAGAGGGGTCCATCGTGAAGCTGGTGATCGGCATCGTCCGGCCCGAGAAGGCCAACGACGTGTTGGAGGCGCTCTACCGAGCTGAGGTCCGTGGAATCTCGATGACGCGGGTTCAGGGCCACGGCGGCGAGCTCGACCGCGTGGAGACCTACCGCGGAACGACCGTGAAGGTGGAGCTCTCCGACAAGGTCCGCTTCGAGATCGCGGTGACCGATCCGTTCGTCCAGCCCACCATCGACGCGCTCTGCGAGGGCGCGCGGACGGGTGAGGTGGGCGACGGCAAGATCTTCGTCGTCCCCTGCGAGCGGGCGGTCCGGATAAGAACCGGCGAGACCGATGAGGCCGCTGTGACCCCGGTGGATGCCTGATGGACGCGCCGGTACTTGCCCAGGCAACCCAGGTCGACACCGGAGACACCGCGTGGATGCTGGCGTCGACCGCGCTCGTCCTGATGATGACCGTCGCGCTGGGGCTCTTCTATGCCGGCTTGGTCCGAGCCAAGAACGCACTGAACACCTTCATGATGAGCGTCAGCGCAATTGCGATCGCGGGCGTCGTGTGGGCGCTGATCGGCTACTCGCTGGCCTTCGACGGCACCGGGGATCTGATCGGCGGGCTCAATTATGTGGGGCTCCACGACGTCACCTTCGCCCCGCGGGATGGGACCACGATCCCCCACCTGGTGTTCTTCGCCTTCCAGGCGACCTTCTGCATCATCACGGTGGCGCTGATCTCCGGGGCGGTCGTGGAGCGGATGCGCTTCGGGCCATGGATGGTGTTCGCGGCGCTCTGGTCGGTGCTGGTCTATTCCGTGCTCGCCCACTGGGGCTTCGGAGGCGGCTGGCTGCAGGAGGGTGGGACGCTCGACTTCGCGGGGGGCATCGCGGTCGAGATGGCCTCGGGCTTCTCCGCGGTGGCGGCCGCGATCGTCGTCGGGGCCCGAAAGGACTACGGCCGCATCGGACTCCTGCCGCACAACTCGGTGCTGGTCCTGCTCGGCGGCGGACTGCTGTGGTTCGGTTGGTTCGGCTTCAATGGCGGCAGCGGGTTCGGAACGGGGGATCCGAGCGTGCTGGCGTTCACGAACACGCTCCTCTGCCCCGCAGCCACCCTGTTCACCTGGATGATTCTCGACCTGATCCGCGACAGGAAGGTGACGGCGGTGGGCGCCGCGACTGCGATCATCGCCGGCTGCGTGCTGATCACGCCCGCGGGCGGCTTCATCAGCCCTGGCTGGGCTCTCGTCCTCGGAGTGCTCGGGGCCATTCCGGTCTATTTCGTGATCGTCTACCGGCCGCGGACACGGGTCGACGAGACCCTTGACGTCCTTGCCGCCCATGGCACGGCGGGATTCCTGGGGATTCTCTTCATCGGATTCGTCGCCCAGCAATCGTGGAACGGCATCTCCGACGGCTGATTCTACGGGAACATCAGTCAGCTCGGGGACCAGGCCCTGGCCGCGCTGGTCACGCCGCTCTACGCGTTCGGGATGACCTTCATCCTGCTCAAGGCCATCGGCGCGGTGATGCCGCTGCGCGGCCCGGAGCACGACGAGTCGATCGGGATGGACTCCATCTACCACGGCGAGGAGGCATACCCGAGCGGCGAGGGGGCGATCCTGGTCACGCCCGAGGCCGGCGCGGAAGTACCCGTGCCGGTGACCCAGCCCTAGAGCCGCTCTCTACTCGTACGCCAGCGCCTGAAGCACGTCGAGCCGGGCGGCACGGCGGGCCGGTGCGATCGCCGCAATCACCCCGGCGAGCGCGGCGACGACCAGGATGAAGACGAGCTGGCCGACGGGGTAGCTGAGCACGAAGCCCTGGTCCTGCAGCGGCACCGACAACAGGGCGGCGAAGATCAGGCCGAGAACCATGCCGAGCACTGCGCCGATCAGCGCGGTGATCACCGACTCGTAGCGGATCATGCGGCGGACCTGGCGGCGCGACATGCCGATCGCCCGCAGCATGCCGAGCTCGCGGGTGCGCTCGTAGATCGAGAGCGCCAGGGTGTTGGCGATGCCGAACAGGCTGACCACGATCGCCAGCGAGAGCAGGGCGTAGACGAGCCCGAGCAGCGGATTGATCTGGTCCTCCTGGTTCTGCTTGAGCTCCTGCTGGTTCATCACCTCGGCGGTGGGGAACTGCTTGGTGAGAAGGCCGTCGATCCGGTCCTGGACCGTGGACGCATCCGCCCCCGGCGCCAGCTTCACGAAGTCGAAGGTGTCCTGGGTTACGGCGAAGTCCCTGGCCATCGCCCCCTGGGTGACGACCATGCTGCCGAGCAGGTCGGCGTTGTCCTTGACCTCGCCGACGATCCTGAAGCTCGCCCGGATTCCGGTCTGGCCCAGCGTCTGAATCGTGTCCCCCACTTCGAGCCCGTTGGAGTCGGCGAAGCTCTTGTCGATGATCGTCTGCGAGTCGGTCAGGTTGCGCAGCGTCTGCTCGGTGGTGTCGCCCTGGAAGTCGAACTTCAGGACCGTGGAAGCGGTGGCCGGGTCGAGGCCGGTGGCCCGTGGCTTGCCCCCCACTCCATCGATCTTGATCTGGGTGGCCTGCAGCGTCGAGACCGTCTGTACGCCGGGCACCTGGCGGACGGTCCCCGCGATTGGCTTCGGGATCGGGTCAAAGCCGTTGGTGTTCTGGATCTCGAGCTCGCCCTGGAAGCTGTTGTCGATCGCGTCGGCGATCGAGGCCTTGAGCCCGGCCGCGAATACGGTCACGAACGAAACCAGCGCCAGCCCGATCATCAGCGCGGCCGCCGTGGCCGCGGTGCGGGAGGGATTCCGCTGTGAGTTCTCGCGCGCCAGTCGGCCGGTGAGCCCGCGGAGCTTCTCGAGCGGTGCCCCGATGGCCCCGGCCAGGGGCCGCACCAGCCGCGGGCTGTAGAGCGAGACGCCGAACAGCACCACCGCGGCGCCGCCGCCGAGCAGCAGCGCCGCGTCTCCGGTCTTCTGGTTGCCGAACAGCCCAACCAGGACGAGGCCCAGGCCGCCGAGCATCAGAACCCAGGCGATGATCGCTGTGACCACGGAGCGGCGGCGGCTGGTTGTGAGGTCGAGGTTCTGCATCGCCGCGATCGGCGGCACCCGGGTCGAGCGAAGGGCCGGGTTGAGAACGGCGATCAGGGTCACTGCGATGCCGATGACCACCGAGACGATCACGGTCCGCGTTGCGACGACAAGTGCCGTGGTCGGCAGGCCGATCCCTAGCGCACCGAACAGCGACTCGATGCCCTTTGCGAACAGCAGGCCGCCCAGAACCCCAGCCACCGCGCCGACCAGGCCGATCAGCGCAGCTTCGACGAAGACGGAAGCGAGCACCTGTCTGCGCGAAGCGCCCAGTGTGCGCAGGAGCCCGTACTCGCGGATCCGCTGCGACACGGTGATCGAGAAGGTGTTGAAGATGACGAAGGCCCCGACGATCAGCGCGACGGCCGCGAACACGCCGAGGAAGATCGGCAGGAAGCTGAGCGCGTCGTGGATCTCGTTGGATGATCGGTTTGCGTTCTGCTCCGCGGTCTCCACCCGAAGCGTCGGCGGCACCACTCGCTCTATCCGCGCCTTCAACTCGTCCGACGAGACATCGGGGTTGATCGCGACCGAGATCTGATTGAAGCGGCCGACGTTGCCGGTGATGAACTGGGCCTCCGGCAGCGTGAGCTGAGCAATGCTCGCGCCCCCGAACGATGTGCCACCCAGCTCGGTGAGACCGACCAGCCGGTAGGTGCGGACTCGGCGCTCGCCCGCGATCCTGATCGGGTCCCCGATCGAGAGGCCGGCGTCGTCGGCCGCCGCCTTGTCGAGTGTGGCCTCGTTGGCGTTGGTCGGTCGGTGTCCCTCCACCGTCTTCAGAGACTCGATCTGCGGCGGCAGCACCGCGGAGATGAACTTGGGAGCGAACTGCGTGCCCACCTCCTTGTCGCCATTGAAGATGCCGCCGCCGGTGAAGACCGTCCCGGCGGCGAGCGTCACCCCCGGCACCGCCTGCACCTTCTTGAGGACCCCGGCGGGGAAGCTGGTGGAGGTATTGGTCTGCTGGGTGACCGGCTGCTTGTTGGTGATCACCACCGAGGTGCCCTTCAGCGAGTCGGTGAAGATCTGGTCGAACGCCTTGTTGATCGTGTCGGTGATCACGTACGTGCCGGCGATCAGCGAGACGCCGACGAACACCGCGACGGTCGTGCCGAGCGCGCGCAGCTTGCGCGCCCAGAGGCTCTTGATCGCCACGCTAACCAAGCTGCTTCATCAGCTCGATGACGTCGTCCGTCGAGCCCGGGGCCGCGTCGGAGACGATCTCGCCATCGCGCAGGGTGAGCAGGCGGTCCGCGTAGGCCGCCGCCTCCGGCGCGTGCGTGACCATCACCACCGTCTGGTCGAACTCGTCGACCGCCTGTCGGAGCAGCTGCAGGACGTCATCGGAGGCCTTGGAGTCGAGGTTGCCGGTCGGCTCGTCGGCAAAGACGACGGCCGGCCGCGAGATCAGGGCTCGGGCCACGGCGACCCGCTGCTGCTGCCCGCCGGAGAGCTCGGAGGGCAGGTGGGTACGGCGGTCCTGTAGCCCCACAGTGTTCAGCAGCTGCTCGAGCCAGGCCTTGTCGGGCTTGCGGCCGGCGATCGACAGCGGCAGCACGAGGTTCTCCTCCGCCGTCAGAACCGGCAGGAGGTTGAAGAACTGGAAGATGAAGCCCAGCTTGTCGCGGCGCAGCTTGGTCAGGTCGCCGTCGTCGAGCGTTGTGATGTCTGTGCCATCGATCAGCACCCGGCCGCTGGTCGGGCGGTCGAGCCCGGCGAGCACATGCAGGAGCGTCGACTTCCCCGAGCCCGACGGCCCCATGATCGCGGTGAACCGGTCGCGCTCGAAGTCGACGCTGACGTCGCGAAGGGCATCGACGGCGGCGTCGCCCTCGCCATATCGCCGGCTGACGTCGATCGCCTGCACGATGGGACTCTCCGCCCCCACCGCCGTTCCGTCCGTCCGCGCCTCTGTCTGCTCATTCGCCTGATCGGTCATTCGTGACAACCCCGCGCGTTGAAGACCGGTCGCAAGCTAGCGATTCGGATCGGTGGGTGTCCATACTGGATGACCCTGATGTGGGCCGAGGGAACGATCAGGGGCAGCTCCGGGTTGCCCGCCGGCGCCGAGTTCGCCGGCTTCAGGATCGAGCGCACCCTCGGGCACGGAGGGATGGGAATCGTCTACCTCGCCCGAGAGCTCCGGCTCGACCGGGATGTCGCGCTGAAGGTGATCAGGACGGAGCTCGCCGAGGACGAGCGATTCCGAGCGCGGTTCCGCGAGGAAACGCGCACCGCAGCCTCGATCGAGCATCCGCGGGTGGTCACGGTCTTCGGCGCCGGCGAGCGCGACGGACTGCTGTTCGTGTCCATGCGATACGTGCCCGGGCGCGATCTCGGGCGGCTGACCGCGGCCCACGGCCCGCTGCCCGCCGCCGAGGCAGCCTCGCTGATCGCGGAGGTGGCCGATGGACTCGATGCGGTCCATGCGGCCGGCCTCGTGCACCGCGACGTCAAGCCCGCGAACGTGCTCGTCGGAGAATCCGGGCCTGCTGACGACGGCCCGGCGGCGTTTCTCACGGACTTCGGACTCGCGAAGATCGCGGCCTCGACTAGCGGGCTGACCGCCACGGGCGAGGTGATCGGCACAGTCGACTACATCGCGCCGGAGCAGATAGAGGGGGGCCGGGTCGACGCGCGGACCGACGTCTACGCCCTCGGTTGCGTCCTCTTCCACGCGGTCACCGGCGAGGTCCCGTTCCCGGAGCGTGAGAGCTCGGCCAAGATGTGGGCCCACCTCAACGAGCCGCCGCCGGCCCTCGGATCCCGGGGGGGCGGTCGAGCTGCACTCGACCCCGTGATCCGCCGGGCGATGGCCAAGGACCCCGCGGACCGGTTCCCCTCCGCCGGCGACCTCGGTCGAGCGGCCGTGGCCGCAACCCGTGGCGAGGCGGTCACCGAGCCCGAGCACCTGGTCGGCGTCGGGGAGGCCGCACCAGCCGCAGAGACGATTCCCCTGCCTGCGGCGACGGCGCCCACGGAGCGCCAGCCGCGGGGGCGCGGGCGCCGCCGCCTCCGCAGGATCCTGATCCCGCTGATCGCGCTTCTCGTCGCCGCCGCCCTCACCTTCGGCGCGCTGATCGCGGTGCCGAAGCTGACGGACTCGGACAACCCCGCACCCAAACCGAACGGCGTCACGGTGCCTTCGCTCGCCGGTCAGCCGCTGGATGTCGCCGAGCGGCGGCTTGACGACCTTGGACTAGGCTCGACGGAGGAGGGCGGTGGGATCTTCGGAGTGCTGATCCCGTCCGACTGGGAGGTCTGCGCGACCTCGCCGTCAGCGGACTCGACGGTCCGCCCGGGCGCAACGGTCCGGCTGCTGATCGACCGCCCCGGTGCGTGCTGAGTATCTCTCTGGAACCCCCCTTTCCACGTCCCGGAGGGCGTAGTACTGTCGAAACCAAGAGCCCCGCCGGGACTCCGACCCCGAAAGGAGAGCCATGGCCACAGCCACTGTGTCGAGGGAGATGCTGGAAGCCCACCCCTGGCCGGCTCAGCTCGACCGGGATGTCCTTGTCCGCTGCATCGACGAATGCCTCGCCTCCGAACAGTCATGTACAGCGTGCGCCGACGCGAGTGTCGCCGAGGACGACGTCGATGACCTCCGCAGATCGATCCGCCTGTGCCTCGATTGTGCGGACGTTTGCACCGCCACGGGCCGTGTCCTCACGCGGCAGACGGAGTACGTCCCCGAAACCGCCCGCGCGCAGGTGTCCTCGTGCAGGGAGCTATGCCGCGCATGCGCCGAGGAGTGCGAGCGCCATGCCGACCATCACGAACACTGCCGGATCTGCGCCGAGGAGTGCAGGCGCTGCGAGGAGGCTTGCTCGGCGGTACTGGAGGCGATTGAGTGACGATGCCTGCCGAAGAACTCAAAAAGGCCCTGCAGGACACGAGCGAGGTCGACCTGACCGTCACCGGTCGCAAGTCCGGACGCGAGAGCTCGCGTCCCATCTGGTTCGTGGGGGAGGGGGACCGGGTGCTGCTGCTCCCTGTGAGCGGGTCAGCCAGCAACTGGTACAGGAACCTCGTGAAGACGCCGGAGGTCGGGCTGGCGGCCGATGGAGCGGAGGCGCGCGCGAACGCCAAGCCGATCGAAGATGAGGCGGCCATAGCGGACACCCTGGAGAAATTCAGCGCGAAGTACGGGGCGGATCAGGTCAAGAAGTACTACCCGAACCAGGACGCCGCGGTCGAGGTTCCGCTCGGCTAGTCGACCGACGAAGACTCGGCTGGGGCCGCCGTGACGGCCTTCGCCTCTTCAGCAGGATCGACCTGGGGCACGGGCACGCCGGCGACCTCGTAGGCCTCCGGCTGGTCGAGTGTCTCGTGGTCCAGCAGCGCGTTGGCGAGGGCGTCGAGTTGGTCGCGATGCTCCTCGAGGAGGTTGATGACGTCCCGCTCCGCCTCATCGACGATTCGCCGCACCTCCTTGTCGACCAGCTCCTGGGTGGGCTCGGACGCAGCCATCGCGCCGGGGAGGAGCGGGCCATTCTGCCGCCCGTCGGTGACGGCGATCGGGCCGACCGCGTCGCTCATCCCCCAGCGGCCGACCATGCCGCGAGCGACCTGGGTGAGGTTTTGGATGTCGGACTCCGCGCCGGTCGAGAGGTCGTCGAAGACGACCTCCTCCGCAGCGCGGCCACCGAGGGCAACCTTGATCTGCGCCTCGAGCTCCTCCCGGCGGTAGTTGTAGCGGTCGCTGTCCGGGGTCGAGAGAGTGACACCCAGCGCCTGGCCGCGCGGGATGATCGAGATCTTCCGCACCGGATCCGCCCCCGGGGTGAGCATGCCGACCAGGGCGTGGCCGGACTCGTGGTAGGCGGTGCGTCGCCGGTCGGCGTCGGTCATCACCACCTGGCGCTCGGCGCCCAGAAGGATCTTTTCGATCGAGTCCGTGAAGTCGCTCTGTTCGACCTTGGTGTGGTTGCGGCGGGCGGCGAAGAGGGCAGCCTCGTTGACGAGCAGGGCGATGTCGGCGCCGGTCGACCCCGGAATCGAGGCCGCGATCCGGTCCAGGTCCACGTCGGGCGCCAGCGGCACTCCCCGGCTGTGGATCTTCAGGATCTCGACGCGACCCGGGCGGTCGGGCGGGTTGACCGCGATGCGCCGGTCGAAGCGCCCCGGGCGCAGCAGAGCGGGGTCGAGGATCTCGGGGCGGTTCGTCGCTCCGAGGACGATGACGTTCGTGCCGGGCTCGAAGCCGTCCATCTCAGTGAGGATCTGGTTGAGCGTCTGCTCGCGCTCGTCGTTGCCGCCACTGAGTCCTGCCACGTTGCCCGAGCGCGAACGCCCGATCGCGTCCAACTCGTCGACGAAGACGATGGCCGGGGCTGCCTCCTTTGCCTGCTTGAAGAGATCACGCACCCGCGAGGCGCCCACGCCGACGATCGCCTCGACGAACTCCGAGGCAGACGCCGAGAAGAAGGCCGCATTGGCCTCGCCGGCGACCGCGCGTGCGAGCAGCGTCTTCCCGGTCCCGGGTGGTCCGTAGAGCAGGACGCCGTGCGGAACCCGCGCTCCGAGCTTCGTGTAGCGCTGCGGGTTCTTCAGAAAGTCGACGACCTCGACGAGCTCGTCCTCGGCGTCGTCGATTCCGGCGACGTCGTCAAAGGTGACTCGGTCCTGCCCGCCGGGTTGGACCCGCCGTGCGGTCGAGCGGCCGAAGCCCCCGAGGATCCCTCCCCCTCCGCCACCCATCTGGCGGCGAATGAGCCAGATAAAGAAGCCGATCAGCAGGATCGTGGGCAGGAACCCGAGCAGCAGCGTGCCGATCAGGGAGCGGCCGGAGTCCGGTGGGTTCGCGTTGATGACGACGTTGTGCTGGGCGAGCAACTGAGTGACCGAGTTGTGATCGATGAAGGACGGCACCTCGGTCTTGAAGTCCTTGTCCACCGTGACCGGCTTGGCGTCACCAGGCGGGTCATAGGTCGCCTGGTTCTTGAGCGTCCCCTCGATCGAGTCGCCCTGCGAGCTGATGTCCTCGACGTTGTTGGCCGTGACCTGGTTGACGAAGAACGGCTGGTACGGGACGCGGGGACGACTCGCCGGCCCGCTGGTGAGGACCGAAATCAGGAGGTTCACCGCCAGCAGCCCGACGAGGAACGCGATGAACGCCCTGCTCCGGGGGATCATGGGCGGCTTCTCCTCCGGCGGCGCCCCTCGCCCGTCGGAGGCCGGATCCACGCGCCACCCCTTCGGGTGCGTCTTCGGCGGAGGTGTTCTGTTAGCGGGCGAGTCGGGGGGCAGAGAGGTCAATCTACTCCGCGACCGATCCCGGAGCTAGGCACGGCCGGTTTGAGGACTCCCAGCTCGGAATTGCCCTCCTCGGCGCGAGCGGACTTGCCCAGTGGCCGGCTGGCGTGCTCGGTTCTGAGCAGCACGACCGCGGCACCCAGGGCCAGGAGCGACATCCCCAGCGACCAGATCATGGTGTGCCCGAAGGCGGTGGCCAGAGGGCTCGCCGATCTCCGCCCGCGCGCTCGTGGAGAGGGGGGCGAGCAGTCCTCCGGCGCCGCCGGCCGACGCCATATGAGCCGTTGCCTCGTGCTGGAGCACCACCGCCAGGAGCGCGGTACCGATCGAACCGCCGATCTGGCGCAGGGTGTTGAGCGCCGCGGTCGCACGCGGGACCTGAGAGGAGTCGAGCATCGCGTAGGCCGCGGCGGTACTGGGCTGGATCGAGGCGCCCAAGCCCAGCCCGCGCACGAAGAGCACAGCTCCCAGCAGCGCGAACGACGTGTGGTTGGTCACGAACACCAATGGCAGGGTTGCGAGGACGATCAGGCTGCAGCCCGCGACCACCACCGGACCCCCGCCTACGCGGTCGGTCAGCCGACCGCTGACTGGCAGCATCACAGCCGCTCCAAGGCCCTGTGGAGCCAGCAACAGGCCGGCGTTAAGCGCACTCTCGCCCCGGTCGACCTGGTAGTAGAGCGGCAGCACAAGCAGCGTGCCGAAGAGGGTTCCACCGAGGAGGAAGGTGGTCGTGGTGGCGGCACGGAAGCCCCGCGACCGGAACAACCGCACGTCGATCAGCGGTCGCGCCACGCGCAGGCTGTGCCAAACGAATAGCCCGACGAGGGCAAACCCGGCGACGATCGGGCCGAAGGCGATCGGGTGACCGATCCCGCCGTGGCTCTCGGTCTCCGAGAGGCCGAAGACTATTCCCGCAAGCCCAGGGCTCAGCAGCGCTGCGCCGACCCAGTCGAGGGCGCCGGCGTCGGCGCGCCCCGCGTCCGCCCGTAGCAATCGGGCTGCGACGGCGATCGCCAGGGCGGCGATCGGGACGTTGACGACGAAGATCCACTGCCATGCCGCGTTGTCGACGATCAGCCCTCCGATGATCGGCCCGAAGATCGGCCCGAGCAGGATCGGCACCCCGACCACCGCGAGCGCCCGTCCGATGCGCTGCGGTCCTGCGCTCTGCGCGATCAGGGTGAATCCGACCGGCACCAGCATCCCGCCGCCGATTCCCTGCAGGACACGAAAGGCAATCAATTCGCCGGCCGACGTCGCCAGCGCGCACAGTGCCGAGCCGACCGCGAAGAGCGCGATCGAGGCGATCCAGGTCCGCTTGGAGCCAAAGCGCTCGGTTATCCAGCCGGAGAGCGGGATCACCGACGCCAGCGACAGCAGATAGCCGGTCGAGACCCACTGGATGGTGCTGAGTGGAGCGTGCAGGTCCCTCGAGAGGGTGTCGAGCGCGACGTTGACGATCGTCGTGTCGAGGACCGCCATGATCAACCCGAGGGTGGCCACACCGGCAACCACCATCGTCTGGCGGTCGAGGCCGCCGGCCAGGCGCTCGATGCGAGCGTCCGCCGCCCCGTGGTCGCTCACGACACGCGGGCGCCGCAAATGACGTCTAGACGAAACACGCCGTACATGGTCCCGCCTGGCCGCTTACGCGTCGTCGCCCTGAGGGACCCCCCCGGCGCTACTACTTGCGCAGTACGTGACGGGGTGAGCGCAGGCCGCTTCTCGTCCAAAGCGATACCGAGCCGCTCTCCCGCAGCTGACGCTAATCGATCTCCTCGACTGGAAGGCCAGCCTTTATCCACGCGGCGAAGCCGCCCGCCACCTCGGCCGCCCCTCGGCGCAAGGTCGCCTTCGAGCGGATGGCGTGTTGGCAGAGGTAGATGGCGCCGGGGCCCTCCGGACTTGCCATGTGCTTGGCGAGCGAGACCGGTCTCGCCCCTGGCGGCGCTCCGTAGCGGCGGCGCTCGATCCCGGTTCTCACATCGAGAATCTCAGCGAAGCCGAGCTGGACCGCCCCCCAGGCCGCCTCGGGGTCAAGAGATCGCCCCACCACGTGAGATGCGTGAGATTCCTCCACTGCGGTCATTATCTCTCGACGGAGCCTCGCTTTCCCTCAGACCCCGCTTCTCGTCCGAAGCGGAGGCGGCAACTTGGAGTGTTTCTGCCCTCAGGGCGTAGACGGCCGATACTCAACCGACGGTTAGCGGGAGCGGAACCATTCGACGGTCCGCCCCACCGCCTCACGATGGGGTGTCGGCTCGAGCCGACCGAACGCATCTTCGAACTTCGACGAGTCGATCACGAACGGTCGCCGGAACTGGTAGGCGGTCTCGCGCAGCTCCCGGAGCATCGGCGAAAAGATCCCGGCCACGGCGAGCATCGCGGGACCCATGACTTGCGCTTTCGCTGGCGTCGGCCGTCCCGCGGCCTCGAAGACGAGGTCGAAGAACTCCTGGGCGGTGAGCGGCTCGGCGGCCGGCAGATGCCAGACCTCGCCGTCGGCCTCCGGGCGCTCCGCCAGGGTGACGAGCCCACGAGCGATGTCGGGCAGATAGTGGAAAGTGTGGGGCACTTCGAGCTCCCCGGTCCACTGCGGCCGCTTGCCCGCCACGACCCGCCCGAAGACGGTCTCCCCGGCGGTGGAGTTTGTGCCGCCGGGCCCGTAGTAGTCCGAGGCCCTCCCGATCGTCACCCGGACCAGGCCCTCCTGGTGCGCGGCGAGCATCGCGGCGGCGACCTCGACCCGGGTCCGCCCCTTGGGGCCGCTCGCTGTCGGAGGCAGGTCCTCCCGCAGCGGACCCTCGACGGGGCCGTAGGCGTAGAGGTTGTCGGCGAAGACAAGTTTGGCGCCCGATGACTCGGCGGCGCCGAGAATCGAACGGCTGATCGGGGGCAAGAGCTCGGGCCACCGCGTGTAATCAGGACTTACGCAGTGATAGACGACTCCGGCTCCCTCCGCTACCGCGGCTGCCTCAGCTGAGTCGGCCGCATCGGCGGCCACTCCCTCCGCTCCTTCGGGTGCATGCCCCCCGCGGCTCACGGCTCGCACGCGCCCTCCCCGGCGCAACAGCTCGGCAACGACGGCACCGCCGACCCCGCCAGTCGCGCCAAAGACGACGTCAGTGGAGTCGAGGGCCATGGGCGCCAGACCCTACCTCCGCCTAACGAGCTCGATATCTCTCGGAGAGGCGGGTACGACCCGCGCTTCTGCCTCACGCGAGAACGTGCGCTAGGTCGAAGACACCCTCCACACACCGCCCGCCCATCGAGTTCCGGCCGGTCAATAGAAACCCCGGTCAGATGCGGGGCTTCATGAGGGGTGAGCGACCGGACTCGAACCGGCGACCACCTGGACCACA
>CAVOHV010000005.1:0-484875 GCA_963695805.1 uncultured Solirubrobacterales bacterium
GTCGAGCGTCGCGGCCGGATCGAGCGGACCGATGTCACCTTCCCGTCCGAGGGAGCGCTGCGGGATGCGATCGAGAGGATCCTGACGCCGCTGGGGCGCCGGGTCGACGAGCTCAGTCCGATGGTGGATGCAAGGCTCGAGGACGGGTCTCGGGTGCACGTCGTGATCCCGCCGCTCGCCGTCGACGGCCCGACGATGTCGATCCGCCGCTTCTCGGCCGTGCGCCCCGGCCCGCGGGAGCTGGTCGAGCTGGGCACGCTCACCGAGGAGCTCCACGACCAGCTCTGTGCCGCGGTCGGGGCGCGGCGCAGCATCCTGGTGAGCGGCGGGACCGGATCGGGCAAGACGACGCTGCTCAATGCGCTGTCGGGCTTCATCGATCCGGAAGAGCGCGTGATCACGATCGAGGACGCCGCAGAGCTTCGCCTGCGCCAGCCGCACGTCGTGCGGCTCGAAAGCCGGCCGTCCAACGTCGAGGGGCGCGGCCGCGTCACCATCCGCGAGCTGCTGCGCGGGGCACTGAGAATGCGCCCCGACCGGATCGTGATCGGTGAGGTGCGAGGAGGCGAGGCGCTCGATCTGCTGATGGCGCTCAACACCGGCCACGAGGGCGCCCTCTCGACGGTTCACGCGAACTCCCCCGACGACGCGCTCAGGCGCGTGGAGACCCTGGCCCTGATGGCCGGCGTCGGGCTGCCGCACGAGGCGATCCGCGATCAGCTTGGGCGCGGTCTCGACCTGGTCATCCACCTCGCTCGTCTCAGCGACGGCTCGCGCCGCGTCGTCGAGGTCGCGGAGGTGGTCAGGGCGGCCGGGTCCGTCGGGGTTCGTGGCCTGTTCAGGCTCGGCACCGAGACGGAGGGAGGCGTATGGGCCCGGCGCCCCTGATCGCACTCGCTGCGCTGGCCGGCGGGCTCGTCGCCGTGGCAATCCGCGAGGCGATCCTCTCGGCTCCCCGGGCCGTGGAGTGGCTGTGCGAGTCGGTCGAGCCCCTGCGGCGCATCGCGAGCGAGGGTCATGTGCCAAGCGCGGAGGAGCAGCGGCGGCTCGCGCTGCTCGGCAGCGCCTCGATCGCCGCTCTGGCGGTCCTGATCACAGGTCCCGGGCCGTGGGCGGTGGCCGCCGCGGCCGGCCCGTGGTGCGTCGGGGCGATCGTCGCGAGAAGGAGCGAGGGCTACCGGCGAGCGGTCGAGCGCTCGGTCCCGGATATCGCCTTGGCGATCGCGGACGCAATCTCCGGCGGCCATTCGGTGCGGGGCGCGCTGGCGGCCGCCTCGGAGTCACTCGAGGGGCCGTCGGCCGCTGAGCTCAAGCGGGTGGCGGCCGATCTTGAGCTCGGCGCTTCCACCGTCGTCGCTCTCGAGGGAATGCGCAGCAGGGTCCGCTCGGAACGGGTGGACTCCCTCTCGACGGCGTTGCTCAGCCAGCAGGTGGCCGGTGGCGACGTGGCCGCCCTGATGCGACGGTTGGCTGCGGCGGCCGCCGAGCGCGACCGGGTCGACGATGAGGCCCGGGCCGCCACCACGCAGGCGCGATTCACTGGGCTTCTGGTGGTCGCGCTGCCGGCCGGGGCGGCGCTGTTCGCCGAGCTTCTGCAACCCGGATTCATCTCGCGGGTGATGGGCGAGCCCGCGTCGGCAGCGATGCTCGTCGCGGCCGCGAGTCTGCAGGTGCTGGGGTTCGCTGTGATCAGGCGACTCGGAAGGCCGTCGGGGTGACGGGGGCGCTCGTTCTCGCCACGCTCGCGTTGCTTCTCGGCCTCGCCGCCGTGAGCCAACTCTTTCCCGGGAAAAGACGCTCACCGAGCCCTTCGGCGGGCGCCGATCCGGCACAGGGCATGGTCGACTCGCTGGCCGCCTGGTCGGCGCTCGGGAGCCTCGACGCCCGGCTCGGCCTGTCGGCCCGGATCGCACGAGCGGGCCTCGCCGACCGGATCGCAGTCGCGTCGCTGCTCGTGGCCAAGGCGGGCGGCGGCCTGGCCGGCGCCCTCTGGGCCATGGTGCTCGCGCCCGCGGCGCCGAGCCGCCTCGCCTGGATCATCGTCGCCGCGCTTCCGGCGGCGGGGTTCCTGGGTCCCGACGCATGGCTGGAGCGCCGAGCGCAGCGCCGACTTCGGGCGCTGCGCGGCGGGTTGCCCGATGCGCTCGATCTGCTGGCCGTCGGCACCGCCGCTGGCCGCAGCCCACTTGCCGGGCTAGCCGAGCTCGGGAGTGGGGAGGGGCCGCTGGCGCGCGAGCTCGCCATGCTGTCCGCGGAAAGCTCCTGCGGCCTGGCCCAGAGCGAGGCTCTCGACTCCCTGCGGCGCCGGGCTCCGGTCCGGGAGGTCGCGGCGATGTGCGGGGTGATCGAGCGCTCGCGGCGCTACGGATCGCCGCTCTCGGACCGGCTTCGTGAGCAGGCGACGGCACTCCGCGGCGTTCAGCGCCGCCGGATCGAGGAGGAGGCGGCCCGTGCCGCGCCCAAGATCCAGCTCGCGGTCGCCCTGCTGCTCGTTCCCTCGGTCCTCTTGATGATCGCCGCCGGCCTGCTCGCCAACATCGACCGCTTCATGGCCGGGTTTTGACCTAGATGAACCGATCCGGGTGGCACCGCAGACAGGCCCGGAACCCATCACTGCGCGCCGCGGCGGCGGTGCGGTAAAAGCGGACGTTCTCGCGCTTCGGCGTGCGGGCGGGGCAGCCGGGCCGGCAGTAGATGCCGGTTGACGTCACCGCCGCGAAGAACTCGCCCGCGAGGGTCTCATCCCTGGTCTCCATCGCCCTGTATCGCTGCTCGAAATCCATCTGCGGGTCTCCTTCCGCTCTGCTTCCGCCGATGAAACGCCCGGAGGAGCCGGCTTGTGACAGGTGATCACCGCCCGAAACGAATCGGCTCGAACTCGGTCATCGGGGGGCTGGAAGGGTGTGCCCGATCCCTCCCTCCTGCAACCGCCCTTGCAGGAAGTGGCCGCCTCGCGGTCCAAACGGGCGATCGCCCCGATCGCCGCAAACCGCATCGGAATGCCGTTTTCAGGCCCTCCGGGGACCGGGTAGCAATTCCGTCCGACGGATCGAGTCAAATTCCGCCGGCCACGATGTGTTGCAAAGTGGGTCAGAGTGGGTTAGCGTGGCGACCAAGAGTTGGTCATAGGGCCGGGGTGATGAGGCTCCTCCCACCTCACCACCCCGGCCCGCTCCGAACCAGGGGAAGCCAACTCAATCTTCGGAGAGGAAGCCCACCTTGTCGTTTCTCGGTCAGTACGAGCACAACCTCGATGCGAAGGACCGTCTCACGGTCCCGTCGAGGTTCCGCGCGGCGCTCGCCGATGGAGTCGTTCTCGCCAAGGGACTCGAACCCTCCGTCTGGGTGTTCGCGCCCGCGGGCTACCAGCGCTTCACCCAGCAGTTCCTCGGCAAGACCAATCCCCTCGGCAGGCAGGGTCGGATGATGCGCCGCCACTTTCACGGCGGCGCCTTCGACGACACCCTCGACTCGGCGGGCCGCATCCGGCTGCCGAAGAAGCTGATCGAGCACGCCGGCCTGGGGGAGGGTCCCTGCGTGGTCCTTGGCTCCGACGACTGGTTCGAGATCTGGAACGCCGAGCGCTGGGCCGCCTACGAGAAGGAAATGGACGAGGAGGTCTCCGACGTCGCGGAGAACCTCTCCGAGGACGAGCGAGGAGGCTGAGATGGCGGGCACCGCAACTCATCGCGCAGTGGGATCCCTTGCCGAGTCAGCGAACCTTACGTACGTGCCCAAGGATCACGAACCCGTCCTCGCCGAGGAGCTGATCGACCTGCTCGACCCCCGCCCGGGCGAGACCTTCGTCGACTGCACCTTCGGCGGCGGTGGCCACGCGCGCCTGATCGCAGAGCGGCTCGGATCCGACGGCGAGCTGATCGCCGTCGACCGCGACCCCACTTCGGAGGAGCGCTGGCGGGAGTTCGCCGCTGACGCGCCCACCCGGGCCCGTTTCCTGCGCGCCGACTTCGTTGCGGCCCTCGAGGGATTGCGGGGCGAGGGTGTCCGGCCCGATGGCATCGTCTTCGACCTCGGCATGTCCTCGATGCAGGTGGACGCCTGGGAGCGTGGCTTCTCCTACTCCTACGACGCGCCCCTCGACATGCGGATGGACCCAACCCAGAGCCTGTCGGCCGCGACCGTCGTCAACGATTGGCCCCAGGACCGCCTGGCTCGCGCGATCCGCGAGTTCGGCGAAGAACGCCGAGCCGGCTCCATCGCCCGTGAGATCGTCAAGCGCCGACCGATCGAGACGACCTCGCAGCTGGTCACCGCGATCAAGGCCGCGATTCCGCCCTCCGAGCGCTTCGGGCGTGGGCATCCGGCCAAGCGCACCTTCCAGGCCATCCGGATCGCGGTGAACGGTGAGCTCGAGTCGCTCGACCGTGCGCTGCCGCTCGCCTGGGACATCCTCAGGGTCGGCGGGCGTCTCGGCGGGATCTCGTTCCACTCGCTCGAGGACCGGCGGGTCAAGCGCTTCCTCGCCGACCGCGCCCGCGGCTGCGTCTGTCCGCCCGAGCTCCCGGTCTGCGTCTGCGGGCGTGAGCCCGAGGCCGACCTGCTCACCAAGCGCGCCGTCTCACCGGGCGCCGAGGAGCTCGAGCGGAACCCGCGCGCCGGTTCGGCCCATCTGCGAGCGGCGCTCAAGATCCGCGAGGAGGAAGGGAACTGATGGAGGCGGCAACGGCACGCACCGCTCCCGCCGCGAGACCCGCGCCGCGGACCAAGCCGCGTCGGAAGGCGCCACACAGGACGGGTCGCTCCTCGGCTTCGCCTGCGGAGCGCCCTCGCACCAAGCGGCGAGCGCGCCCGGCCAGGTCTTCAGCGAGGGCCCAGCAGGCCCCGGCGGGCAGGTTGATTCGTCCCGCGATGGCGGGCGCAGCGCTCTTCCCGCAGGCCGCGATGCGCAGCGCGGGCGCGGTCCGCGACTTCTCGGACTCGAGCCTGATCGTCCGCCTGACACGGGGTCGCGGTTGGATCGCCGTGCTCTGCGCGCTGCTCGGCGGAATCGTCGCCCTCAACGTGCTCAGCCTCAGCCTCACCGCGGGCTCCGGCCGCACCTCGCTGGAGATCGACGAGCTGAAGACCCAGGTCTCCGGGCTCCAGGCCCAGATCGAGGAGAAGCTCTCCGCCAGCAAGGTCGAGGCGGAGGCCTTGAGGCTCGGGCTGGCGAACCCCGACCCCAAGGCGATCACCTTCCTGAGCGCGTCCGACGCCGACGCCGGGCGCGTGGCGCATCTGCTCGCCACCGACGGCTTCCTCCTGGCGCCCAGCCTGCCGTCGAGCTATCCGGCCCCCGGGACCTCCTACGCGCCGATTCCGACGACGAGCCCTACCACCACAACCACCCCAACGACCCAAACCACCGCGGCGCCGACGACCACCGTGCCGCCGAGCACCGCAGAGGCTCCGAGTGGGGCGAGTGCGACCTCGGGCAGTGGGACGTCGACCAGCGGCACCTCGAGCGGATCGTCGACGGCCACGACCGGAGGAGTGGGGCTCTAGGGCCCTGAGGCGATGCGGGGCATCGACCGCCGGCTGGGGGTGCTCTTCTGCGGATTCCTGCTGATCTTCTCGTTCGCGGTCGCGCGCTCGTTCTGGCTCCAGGGGGTGCGGGGCGGCACCCTGCGGGCCGAGGCACACAGCCAGCAGGTCACGGAGGTGACGGTTCCGGGTCAGCGGGGCCGCGTGCTGGATCGCAACGGCAAGGTGCTGGCGTCCTCCGAAGATGCAGCCGACGTGATCGCCACTCCGTACCAGGTCAAGAATCCGGGGCAGACGGCTCTCCGGCTGCACGACCTCCTGGCGGTGCCCACCCCCGACCTGGTCTCCAAGCTCGCCGACCGCAGCTCCGGCTTCGAGTACCTGGCGCGGAAGGTGGACTCGGACACCGCCGCCACGATCAAGAACCTCAACATCGCCGGGGTCTCGACGGTGCCGACGAGCCGCCGTCTCTACCCGCAGGGCGAGCTCGCCGCGCAGGTGATCGGTGCGGTCGGGACGGACAACCAGGGCCTCACCGGGCTCGAGCATTCCGAGAACGACGCACTCGGCGGAGCGAACGGGGAGCAGGACGTGGTGCACGACGCGATGGGGCGACCGCTCCGGATGGACACCGTGAAGCCCGCGAGCGTCGGGGAGGACATCCAGACGACGATCGACGCGGCGATCCAGGGAAAGACCGAGGAGGCCCTCTCGCAGGCGGCAGAGAACTACGGAGCAAAGGGCGCGACCGCGATCGTCATGAACCCCAACACCGGAGAGGTCCTGGCGATGGCCAACTGGCCGGGCTTCGACCCCTCCGACCTCCAGGACGCGACCCCTGACGAGCTCGAGAACCGGGCGACCGGCTTCACCTACGAGCCCGGGTCGACCTTCAAGGCCTTCACCGTCGCCTCCGCGCTCTCCGACCACGTAGTGACGCCGAATTCGAGCTTCTACCTCCCGCCCGAGATCCGCGTCTACGACCGGACCATCGGCGAGGCACATGAGCGCGGGGCGATCACCCTGACCACCGCCCAGATCCTCGCTCAGTCCTCGAACGTCGGCGCGGTGACGATCGGGATGAAGGAGGGGGCCACGCGGTTCTCGCAGTGGATCAACCGCTTCGGCTTCGGCCGGCCGACGGGCCTTGACTACCCGGGCGAGGAGCGCGGCATCGTCCCCGACCTGAAGGACTACTCGGGCTCGACCATGGGCAACCTGCCGATCGGCCAGGGGCTAGCGGTGACGCCGATGCAGATAGCGACCGCCTACGCGGCGATCGCCAACGGCGGCATCCTGCGGCGCCCCACCCTGATCAAGTCGGTCGGCGGGCAGCCGGCGGAGGAAGACGCCGATCCGCACCGGGTGATCAGCCCGCGGGTCGCGGGGCAGCTCCGGCGGATGCTGGAGGGAGTGCTCGAGCCGGGCGGCACGGCGTCGGCCGTGAGCGTTCCCGGCTACGTGCTGGCGGGCAAGACCGGAACGGCCCAGAAGGTCGAGAACGGCACGTACTCGGACACCAAGTACGTCGCCTCATTCGTCGGCTTCGCCCCGGCTCAGCACCCGAAGCTGCTGGTCGCCGTGGTGGTGGACGAGCCGCAGTACGTCCATGTCGGCGGAGCCGTCGCGGCGCCCGTGTTCGGCCAGATCGCCGCCTTCGCCCTTCCCTACCTGGGCATCTCTCCCAACTAGGGAACGGGGGCGGACTCCGATGAGCTGGCGAGGACCGCCGGGACGACGAGGTCCCAGGAACGCCTGGGGAGCTCGTGGCCGACGTCCTCGAGGGCGAGCAGCTCGGCCGACGGGATGGCTTCGGCGAGCGCGGGACCGTGCTCGAACGGGAACATCGGATCCTCCCGGCCGTGGATCACGACCGTGGGAATGGCGAGCTCCTCGAGCCGCCGACGCGGCGGATCCGCCGGATCGATCAGATCATGGTTGGTGAGCGCCGCTTCGATGTCCGTGGTCCGATCGAACATCCTCGTCGCCGCCCTGCGCACCTCGTCCTCGTCCAGCGGGGCCGAAACGCTGGCGCAGGCGCGTTGCAGCTCGACCAGATAGTCGATCACCTGTCCGCGGTCGGTCCAGTCGGGCCGCTCGACCGCGAAGCGCGCGGCGTCCTGCTCGCTCATTGACGGCAGGTCCGAGCGGTCGCGGTCGGCGAAGCTGGTCGAGATCAGCGCCAGGGAGGCGACCCTGTCCGGGTGGTCGAGCGCGATCACCTGGGCGATCGCGCCGCCCATCGACATGCCCATCAGGTGTGCGGCCCGGACGCCCAGCGCGTCGAGGATGCCGATCGCGTCCCGGACCAGATCGCCTCCGCTGTAACCGGGCTCGCCGGGCGGATAGTTGAGGGACCGACCCGTGTCGCGGTGGTCGTAGCGGATCACGAATCGCCCGCCGGCGGCGATCCGGGCACAGAGCTCCTCGTCCCACCAGTCCATCGACGCCGCCGAGCCCATGATCAGCAAGACGGCCGGGTCGCGGCGCTCGCCGAAGGTTTCGGCGCAGAGCGTGACGCCGTTGGCGTTGAGGATCAGTTCGCTGCGCAGCTTGCCCACCTCCCGGCTCTCGCCGTTTCGGGTTCCAATCAGTCTGACTCGTGAACGGCCCCAAATTCATCGCTGTGAGGCGGCGGGCGGGCCGCGCGGCAGGGTCGCTCCTAGAATCGCCAGCATGGAGCTGGGAGAGCTGCTGAGAGCCTCCAGGGTGGCCGCGGAGCTGCACGGCGATCCGTCCGCGGAGATCCGCGATCTGGCCTACGACAGCCGGCGTGTCGGCGCGGGCACGCTGTTCTTCTGCTTTCCGGGCGAGCGGACCGACGGGCACGACTTCGCACCGGCTGCGGTGGAGGCGGGCGCCTCGGCGCTCGTCGTCGAGCGTCCGCTCGAGCTAGACGTGCCCCAGGCCCAGGTCGAGGACGCCCGTGCGGCCATGGCGCCCATCGCGGCGACCTTCAACGGCGATCCGACCTCGGAGCTCGGCGTCGTCGGCATCACCGGCACGAACGGCAAGACGACGACGGCCTTCCTGGTCAGACACCTGCTCGAGTCGGCGGGCCACCGCTGCGGGCTGCTGGGCACGGTCCAGCAGGTGGTCGGCGGCCGAGTCGAGGAGGTCGAGCGGACCACGCCGGAGGCGATCGATCTGCAGCACACCTTCGACCGGATGCTCGAATCGGGCGACGAGTACTGCGCGATGGAGGTCTCCTCGCACGCCCTCGTCCTGCACCGCGCCGACTCCATCCACTTCGCCGCCAAGGTATTCACCAACCTGAGCCAGGACCACCTCGACTTCCACGCGGACATGGAGGACTACTTCGAGGCCAAGCGGCTGCTCTTCTCCGGCGAGGGAGGCGCGCCGATCATCGAGCTGGAGGGCGGGGTCTCGGTGATTAACATCGACGATCCGTACGGTCGGCGCCTCGCCGAGGGCATCGATTGCGGTTCGGGAAGCGAGTGCGTCGGCTACTCACCGGGGGGTGGCCACGCCGATCTGAGCGCCAGGGACGTCGCCTTCGACGCCTCCGGCTCGCGCTTCACCTGCGTGACGCCGGAGGGAGAGCTCGAGGTGGGGATCCCGCTCCCGGGCGATTTCAACGTTGCGAACGCGCTGGCCGCGCTCGGCGTCGCCCGCGCCCTGGGGATCGACCTCGCCGGTGCCGCTGCGGCCCTCGGTTCGGCGGAGCAGGTGCCCGGCCGCTTCGAGTCGATCGACGAGGGGCAGCCCTTCGCCGTCGTGGTCGACTACGCGCACACGCCCGACTCGCTGGAGAACGTGCTCGAGGCCGCTCGGCGGGTGACCGAGGGGCGCCTGATCTGCGTCTTCGGCGCCGGCGGGGACCGCGACCGGGAGAAGCGGCCGCTGATGGGGCGGGCGGGGGCGGAGCTCTCCGACCTGGCCGTGGTCACATCCGACAACCCGCGCTCCGAGGACCCCGCCGCGATCATCGAGCAGATCGAGGCGGGGATCGAGGAGAGCGCTCCGGCGGAGGTGATCGTCGAGCAGGACCGCCGCGCGGCAATTGCGCTCGCGCTCGGGCGGGCGAGCGAGGGTGACCTGGTGGTGATCGCCGGCAAGGGACATGAGCAGGGGCAGGAGTTCGAGGGCGGGCGCAAGGTGCCCTTCGACGACCGCGACGTGGCCCGGGACGAGCTGCGCAACCTGAAGGCCGCCGCGGGTTGAAGACGCTCGACGGTGAACGACTCGCCTCTGCGGCAGGCGCGGAGGTGCTCGCCAGAGGCGCCGAAGGCGGTCCCGCGCGCGCCGTGATCGACTCGCGGGAGGTCCGCGAGGGTGACCTCTTCGTCGGTCTGCCCGGGGAGCGCTATGACGGCGGCGAGTTCGGGGCTGAGGCGCTGCGCCGAGGGGCCTGGGGCATCCTGGTGCCGACTCAGTGGGGGCGCGAGCTCGCGATGCAGCGCGACGTCGGCGCCACGGAGAAGGGGACGGGGTGGGTGCTCGGCGCGGCTGACCCCCTCGCCTCGCTGCAGTCACTCGCCCGAGCTTGGCGGGAGGAGCTGGCCTGCCAGGTCGTCGGGATCACCGGATCGACGGGCAAGACCTCGGTGAAAGACGTCTGCCGCACCCTCCTGCCCGGGGAGGTGCACGCCAGTCCCGAGAACTTCAACACCGAGATCGGCATGCCGCTGGCCATGCTGGGGGCTCCGGAGGGCACCGATGTGCTCGTCCTCGAGATGGCGATGCGGGGCCCCGGCCAGATCGCCGAGCTCTGCGCGATCGCCGAGCCCGACGTCGGCGTAATCACCAACGTGGGCCCGGTCCACGTGGAGCTCCTGCGTTCGATCGAAGCGATCGCCGCGACCAAGGCCGAGATCATCAGTGGCCTCCGACCGGGCGGCACCGCCGTCGTCCCAGCCGATCCGGGTCCCCTGGCGCCCCACCTCGACCGCGCGCCGAAGCTCTTGCGCTTCGGGGCCGGCGGCGACGTGGAGGCAGTGGACGTGGATGCCGAGGCGGGGGAGACCGACGCGCTCGTCCGCACCCCCGTAGGCGAGCAGCGCTTCAAGTTTCCATTCGTCGAGGCGCACAATCTCGTCAACGCCCTGGCCGCGATCGCGGCGGGCGTCGCACTCGGTCTCCCGCTGGACGAGATGGCCGGTCTGGCGCCCGGGATAGTCTTCTCGCGGCTTCGTGGGGAGCTGGTGGAGCTCCCGGAGGACGCCATCCTGATCAACGACTCCTACAACGCCAACCCCATCTCGATGCGGGCGGCGCTGGACCATCTCGCCTCACTCGACGCGGGAGGCCGGCGTGTCGCCGTGCTGGGCGAGATGCGCGAGCTCGGCCCGGACGCGGCCGCCTATCACCGCGAGATCGGGGAGTACGCGAGGGAGCGCGGCGTCGAGCTGATCATCGGCGTCGGCGAGCAGGCCTCCGCATACGAGCCCGATCAGCAGGTGGAGGATGCCGAGACAGCCGCCGACGCGCTCGCCGCCGTGCTTGCGCCGGGCGATGCCGTCCTCGTCAAGGGCTCGCGCGCCGTTGGCCTGGAGCGGGTCGCGGAGAAGCTCGCGGAATCGGATAGCTAGATGCTCGGCGAGATCCTGATCGCGGGGATGGCCGCGATGCTGATCTGCATCTTCCTCGGCCCGAAGTTCATCGAGTACCTGCGCCTGCGGGAGTTCGGCCAGCAGATCCGTGAGGAGGGTCCCGAGGAGCACCACGAGAAGGCGGGGACACCCACGATGGGCGGGCTGATCATCTTCACCGCGATCGCGATCCCGTATCTCGTCCTCTCGGATCGCAGCACGGCGAGCCTCGCGGTGTTCGGCGTGGCACTCGGCTGCGCCCTGATCGGCTTCGTCGACGACTTCCTGAAGATCACGCGCCGGCGCTCACTCGGGCTCTCGGCCCGGTACAAGCTGCTCTTCCAGGCAGCTCTCGCGCTCGGCCTCTGGTACGTCGCCAAGCATTCGGTGGGGCTCGACTCGAGCCTCGAGCTGCGCATCTCGGATGCCTCGCTGGACATCCCGGACTGGGTCTATCCGATCGTGATCTTCCTCGTGATCGCCGGCTCGGCCAACGCGGTCAACCTCACAGACGGCCTCGATGGCCTCGCCGCGGGCTGTTGCGCGATCGTCCTGCTCGCCTACATCGCGATCACCTTCATCACCTCCGGCGAGCACGATCTCTCCCTGCTCTCGGCGACGCTCGTAGGGGGCTGCATCGGCTTTCTCTGGTTCAACGCGTTCCCGGCGTCGATCTTCATGGGGGACACCGGCTCGCTCGGGCTGGGGGGTGCGATCGGGGCGTTGGCGGTGATGACCCAGACGGAGATCCTCCTGATCATCACCGGCGGGATCTTCGTGATCGAGGCGCTCTCGGTGGCGCTCCAGGTTGCCACCTTCAAGACGCTCCGCCGCCGCGTGCTGCTGATGGCGCCGGTCCACCATCACTTCGAGCTGATGGCCTGGTCGGAGACCAAGATCATGCTGCGCTTCTGGATCGTGGCCGCGGTCTGCGCGGGGATCGGCTTCACGCTGTACCAGCAGGCGATCGGTACCTAGGACGGCCGCTACTAACGCGGCAATCCGCCGACCTCTACGTCAGCGCTGCCGCCAAGACGGGATTCGAGGTGGGCGTCGGTGACCCACCGAGAGGTTCCGAATTGACGAGTGCGAACTCGTCGAGCTGGTCGCCACTCCCGTAGTCCTCGAACCAGTCCTCCTCCCAGTTCTGGCCAAGGCCACCGCCGTCGGGATCCTGCGTCTCGTCGCCAAGGCCGTCCGCGTCGATGTCCGGCCCAATGATGGCGTTGAAGAGCAGTTCCATGCCCGTCCCCCCGTCCATGCCACACGGACCGCACACGTTCAGGGTCCGAGCCGGCTCGGGATTCAGCGCCGGGGCGCCGAAGTTCTTCAGGTCGTCGGAAGGGGAGGTTGCGATGAAGCCGGCGACGTCGTCCCGGCCGCCTCCCTGATTGCCGAGGCCGATCATCGGACGTCCGGGCTTGTCGATGTTGATTCCGTCGAAGACCACGGGAATTCCATCGAACACCACACCGCGATCGACGAAGAACGGGTCGTCGGCCGGACCGACGAAGCTCTTGGCCCCACCAAGCGCCGTGGAGGCGAAAAGGTCCGTTGATCGGTGGAAGCGACTTGGGATTGGGGGCCAGTGCCATGGCCGAAGGTAGTAACCCCTACCGTGAGGCGCCCCGAATCATGCTCGACCCGTCAGCTGACAACACGCAGCGAGGCGACTGAGCGTCGCGACCAGGACCCGGACTACAGACCGTCGAGACACCGCCTCTAGTTGCTACCGCACCTACTCCGTCAGTCCGGCGGCTTCGAGGGCTCCCTCGGGAGTTAGGTACATCTTCTCTCCCGTAATCAAGCCCCCCTCCAGGTAGTAGACGATGCCGTAGTCCATCTCGGCCCACGAGTCGGTGCCACGCAGCTTGCCACGTTGGGAGAAAAGGGCAACAACTCGGTTCGCTCCGGCGTCAAGGATCTTGACTGGCCTGTACCACAAATCGTCAAATGATGCGATCCAGTCGGCTCGCCATTTGAGGAACTCATCGAGGCCATGAAGCTCACCGCTATTTGGGAAGTCTTCCTCGATAGCGAAAGTCACATCCGGCGTAAAGAACTCGGCCATTTGCCCCGGCTCGGCCATCCCCTCATCGACCTCGATCCATGCGTTGAGGGAATTCGCCACAAGCTCGACGTTCTTCGACATGACCTGCGCAGTGTCCCGTCCTTGCTGGTTGCCTCGCTAGGCCTTTATTCGGGTCTTCCGATTCCGCATGGCAGAGCGGTTTTTGGCTTCGCAAGGGGTTTTGAGGCTCGCAGCGAAAATACGAGGTTGGTGGTTATGTGAACTCAGGCACGAAACCGCGCCCGCCCCTGCCTGCGGGGCCGTTTCTGGTCGTCGGGCTGGCGCGGTCCGGAGCCGCGATCGCGACGGTTCTCGCCGAGCGCGGCCAGAGGGTCATCGGCGTGGATTCGGGCAGTCCCGAGGAGGCGGCAGGGCTGGAGCAGGCGGGCGTCGAAGTCAGCTTGGGCGTGGAAGGAACACGGCAACTCGATCGTGCCCGAACGCTGGTCAAGAGCCCCGGCGTGGCGCAGGACGCGCCCGTGGTCGAGGCGGCCAGGAAGCTCGGCATCGAGGTCACCGGCGAGCTCGAGCTCGCCTGGCGGTTGATCCCGAACGCCTTCTGCGCTGTCACGGGGACGAACGGCAAGACCACGACGAGCGAGCTGATCGCCCATCTCCACCGGACGGCGGGCCGGCCGGTCGTCGTCGCGGGCAACGTCGGAACGCCGCTGGCCTCGCTGGTCGGCGCCGTCGACTCCGACGCCACGGTGGTCTGCGAGGCCTCCAGCTTCCAGCTCGAGGACACCTCCTTCTTCGGCCCGGAGTGCGCTGTCTTCATCAACCTCGCCGCGGATCACCTGGACCGCCACGGCACGCTCGAGAACTATCTCGCCGCGAAGCTGCGGATCTTCGCCAACCAGGGCAACGACGACGTCGCCGTCTACAACGGCGACACAGAGGAACTGCGGGGGCGCGACCTGGGTGGTTGTGCCCGCCTCGTCCGCTTCTGCCCGGTGGAGGGAGAGGCTGCCGACCCGGACTGCGAGATCAGCCTCCGCGACGGAGTGATCTTCGCGGCCGATGAGCCGCTGATCCGGGCCGACGAGCTCCAGCTGCTCGGCTCCCACAACGTCGAGAACGCGATGGCCGCGGCCGCGGCGGCGCTCGCCTCCGGCCTGCCGCGCGACGCGGTGGCTGAGGGCCTGCGGAGCTTCCCCGGCGTCCGCCACCGCCTCGAGCGGATCCGCGAGCGGGGCGGCGTGCTCTGGGTCAACGACTCGAAGGCGACGAACGTGGCCTCCGCGCTGGCGGGGATCCGGGCGTTCGACGGCGGCGTCCGGCTGATCGCGGGTGGGCGGCCGAAGCAGGAGAGCTTCGAGCCTCTCGCCCCTGTGGTCGCCGAGCGCTGCGTCGCGTGCTACCTGATCGGCGAGGCGGTGGAGCGAATGGGCGCCGGGCTCGCGCCGGCGGCCGAGGCCGGCGTCGAGGTCGCGGATGTGGGCACGCTGGAGCGGGCCGTCGAGGTCGCGGCGGCCGAGGCCACGCCGGGCGAGGTCGTCCTGCTTTCCCCGGCTTGCGCGAGCTTCGATGCGTTCAAGGACTTCGAGGCGCGGGGGGACCGCTTCCGTCAGCTGGTCGAGGCCCTGCCGTGAGCAAGTCGATGCGAGGGCGCGCGAAAGCGCGACCCGTGAGAGGCGGGAAGCCGACCGCGCCGCCATTGGAGTACTCGCTGCTGTTGACGGCGACGCTCTGCCTGCTCGCCATCGGCGCGGTGATGGTGTTCAGCGCGAGCTCCGCCCGCTCGCTGCTGAACCACGGTGGCAGCGGCTTCTACTACCTGGAGCGCACCCTGCTGTTCGGGGCGATCGGACTGGTGGCGATGAGGGTCGCCGCAGTTCGCGGGGTCGCGGCCGTCAAGGTCCTCACTCCGCTGATCCTGGGCGTATCCCTGTTCTTCCTGTTCGCGGTGCTGCTGCCCGGGGTCGGTCATCAGGTGAACGGCTCACAGCGCTGGATCGGCGCAGGGATCGTGCAGTTCCAGCCCTCCGAGCTAGCGAAGCTCGCGCTGGTGCTCTACGGCGCGTTCCTGCTCTCGAAGGAGCCGAAGCGCGCCCGGACGCTGGGCGGCCTCGGGCCATACCTGCTGATCGTGGGTCTCGCCCTGCTGCTGATCGCGAAGGAGCCGGATCTCGGCACCACGATCATCGCCTCGACCGCGGTCTGCTGCGTTCTCTTCCTCGGAGGTGTGAGGCCCCGGACCCTGGCGCCCGTCGGGATTGCCATCGCGGTGATCGGCGTCGGGATGGTCGCCATGAATCCCTACCAGGAGGCCCGTCTGACGGGCTTCCTCCATCCCAACAGCGACACGGGCGGGGCCGGTTTCCAGGCGAAGCAGGCCACGATCGCGATCGGCTCCGGGGGGATGTTCGGGGTCGGCCTCGGAGAGAGCGTGCAGAAGGCCTCCTATCTGCCCGAGGCTCACACCGACATGATCGCGGCGGTGATCGGCGAGGAGCTGGGGTTGGCCGGGATGTTCCTGCTGATCGGGCTGTTCGGGATGTTCGGCTACGCCGGGCTCCGGGCGGCGCACCGCGCCCGCGACCGCTTCAGCAAGCTGCTCGCGGCGGGACTCACCTCGCTGATCTTGGCCCAGGCTGCCCTCAACCTGTTCGCCGTGCTCGGACTGGCGCCACTCACCGGAGTACCCCTGCCATTCGTCTCGTACGGAGGGACGAGTCTGGTGATGACGCTGGCCGCGGCCGGGCTGATCCTCAACGTCGCACGCCGACCCGCCCGCGCCAAGGCCGCGGGACGCACTCGCTCCGGCCACTCGCGCAGCGGTGGGAGCCGCACGGCCGGGGGCCCTGCGAGACTGCGCGTGGTCGAGGGCCGAACTGACACCAGGAGGAAGCGCACAGCGAGCAATGGCAAGAATCGTGATAGCGGCCGGCGGCACGGCGGGGCACGTCGTACCGGCGATCGCCGTCGCCGACGCGCTTCGCGCTGAGGGCGCGGAGGTCAGCTTCGTCGGCACCCGCGAGCGGGCTGAGGCGGAACTCGTGCCGGCCGCGGGCTACGAGATCGATTACCTCCGCGTCAGCGGACTCGACCGGCGCAACCCGATCAAGGCCGCAATCGCGGCTGGGCGCGCTGTCCGCGCCGTGGGTGCGGCGCGGAGGCTGCTGAGCGCGCGGCGGGCCGACGTCGTCCTCGGAGGGGGCGGATACGTCGCCGGTCCCGTGGGCTTCGCGGCGGTCCGGATTGGGCTGCCGCTGGTGCTGACCGAGGCCGACAGCCACCTCGGGCTCGCCAATCGCCTGCTCGCCCGCCGCGCCAGGCGGGTCTGCCTCGCCTTCCCGATCTCCGGCCGGGACGGCGGCCCCTACGTGGTCACCGGCCGACCGGTGCCACGCGCGGTGCTCGAGGCGGACCCGACCGTCGCCCGGAGGCGCTTCGGCATACCGGAGCCCGCGGACTGCGTGACCATCGTCGGCGGCAGCCTCGGGGCGCGCTCGATCAATCTCGCGGCGTTCGATGCCTTCACGCGTCTCTCCCGAGGCCTGCCCCACGACCACGTCGGCGAGCCCTGGATCCTGCACGTGGCCGGCCGCCGCGACTACGCGGAGCTGCGACGGCGCTGGGACGAGCAGGGGAGTCCCGAGAGATACGCGCTGATCCAGTACGAGCCGAACCTCGGCGACGTCCTGGCCGCGGCCGACCTCGTCGTCGCCCGCGCGGGCGGCTCGGTGATGGAGATCGCCGCGGCCGGCCGCCCCGCGATCCTCATTCCGTACCCGCACGCGACCGGAGACCATCAGACCACCAATGCCCGCTGGATGGCCGATGGCGGTGCGGCGGTGGTGATCCCGGACCGGGAGCTGAGCCCGCAGCGGCTCAGCGCGGCGATCGCCGAGCTGCTCGCCGACGAGGACCGCCTCCGCGCGATGTCGACCGCGGCGCGCCGTCTGGCAAAGCCCGATGCGGCGGAGCGGATCGCGCGCGAGGTCCTGAGGGCAAGCGATGGATGAGCCGATGAAGGGCCGCAGGCTCCACTTCATCGCGATCGGGGGTACCGGGATGAGCGGACTCGCGCTGGTCGCGAGCACGCTCGGGGCGGAGGTGACCGGATCCGACCGGGCCGAGTCCTCCTACCTGGAGCGCCTTCGTGCCGCCGGGATCGAGCCGCAGCTCGGCCACGACCCCGCACACGTCCCGCCGGACGCCGAGGTGGTCGTCTCCACCGCGGTTCCCGAGGACAACCCGGAGCTGGTTCGGGCGCGGGAGCGCGGTCAGCGCGTTATCCACCGGGGCGAGCTCCTGGCCGAGCTCTGCGCTCAGCGCCGGCTTCTGGCCATCGCCGGGACCCACGGCAAGACCACGACGACCGCGATGTGCGTCTGGGCGCTTCGCGGGATCGGCGCCGACCCGGCCTTCTTCCTGGGTGGAGAGCTGGCGGGCGCGGGACCCGGCGGCGCGCCCGCGAACGCCGCTTGGGGAGAGGGCGAGTGGGTTGTGGCCGAGGCCGACGAGAGCGATGCCAGCTTCCTCGAGCTTCGTCCCGAGATCGCGGTGATCACCAACCTGGAGCTCGATCACCACGCCCGCTGGGGCTCGCTTGCGGAGCTTTCGGAGGCCTTCGCCGCCTTCGCGGCGCCTGCGGCCGCCCTCGTCTATGGCGCCGACGTGCGCTTGCCGGGGCAAGAAGGGCGACGTGTCGTCCGTTTCGCCCTGGATCCCAGCGGCGGCGGGCCAACGCCGGACGCCGAGCTGATCGCCACCGACGTCCGGACCGAGCCGGCCGGGGGCATCGGGTTTCGCGCCCACGGCGCCGGAATCGACGCCGAGGTCGTCCTTCGGGTTCCGGGGCGCCACAACGTGTCCAATGCGCTGGCGGCGCTCGGCGGGCTGTCGCTGGCCGGCTTCGACACTGACGCCTGCGCTGAGGCGCTCGCCGGGTTCCCGGGGGTCGCCCGCCGCTTCGAGTTCAAGGGCGAGCGCAACGGCGCCCGGATCTACGATGACTACGCCCACCATCCGACGGAGATCTCGGCCACGATCGAGGCGGCACGCGAGCTCGGCTCACGCCGGGTGATCGCGGCCTTCCAGCCCCATCTCTACTCGCGCACCAAGGCTCTTGCGCCCGAGCTGGGCGCAGCCCTGGCCGAAGCCGACGAGGTGGCGGTGCTCGACGTCTACCCGGCGCGCGAGGAGCCGGTCGGCCCGCTCACCGGAGTCAGCGGCCTGATGATCGCCGAAGAGGCCGCCGACCATGCCCGCGGCGGACGCGTCTGGTGGCTGCCCACCGCCGAGCAGGCGGCACAGGCGCTCGGTACGAGCCTGAACCAGGGCGATCTCCTGATCACGATCGGCGCCGGGGACATCAACAAGCTGGCCGACGCGCTGGTGGACGAAGGAGGTGAGGGGTGAGCGCGCCCGCGGGCGTCGAGCGCGGGTACCCGCTCTCCGGACTGACCACCGTGCGAGCGGGCGGCTCCGCGGACTACTTCGCGCGGCCGTCATCGGATCAGGAGGTGGTGGAGCTGCTCGCCTGGGCGGAGCGGGAGGGAATCCCTGTCGGCGTCCTCGGATCCGGCTCCAACTTGCTCGTCGCAGACGAGGGATTCCGAGGCCTGGCGATCAAGCTGGCCGGCGACCTGACCCGGATCGAACGGGACGGGACGCGGGTTCATGCCGGCGGCGGCGCACGGCTCCCGTCGGCGGCCGCGAAGGCGGCGGGGTGGGGCCTCGCGGATCTCGAGTTCGGCGTGAACATCCCGGGGACCGTCGGCGGGGCGGTCCGGATGAATGCCAACGCCTACGGCGGCGAGCTCGGCAAGGTGCTCGACGTGGTCACGGTCTCCACCGCCGCCGGCTCCGAGGGCAGGCAGCCCGACCAGCTCGGCCTCCGCTACCGCGGCTCCGACCTCGGCGAGAGGGAGGTGGTCACTGGGGCAACATTCGCCCTCCGGGAGGCGGATCCGGCCGAGGTCAAGGCCACCATGGGGGAGATGCGGCGGAGGAGAAAGGAGGCCCAGCCATCCGGAATCAAGACCTTCGGATCGACCTTCGTGAATCCCGCTGATCCCCGGGCTGAGGGCCACTCCGCCGGCCAGCTGCTCGAGGCGGCCGGCTGCGGCGGGCTGGCGATCGGCGGGGCCCGCCTCTCGCCGAAGCACGCCAACTTCGTGGAGAACACGGGCACCGCGACGACGGCCGACATCCTCGCAGTGATGGCCGCCGCCAGGCGCAGGGTGTACGAGCGCTTCGGTGTGGTGCTCGAGCCGGAGGTGCAGATCCTCGGCGAGGTGAACTGGCCCGAGGAGTGGGAGCTGGAAGAAGCGAGCTGAGCGCGCAGGAATGGCGGCGCGGGCGGTGAATCGGCAGGCATGGCAACCAGAGCGCTGAACCCCAGACGACCGGGCGCCCGTGCCCCGGCGCGGCCCTCTCGTCGTGCCGCCCCTCGTCCGCGGCCGGCGTCCACGGGGCGGGTGGTCCGCCGCCGGGTGATCGCCGCCGCCATAGTCCTGGTGGCGCTCTATGCGGGCTACATGCTCTGGTTCCGGAACCTTTCCCTCTTCGCGGTCGACGAGGTCACCATCGCCGGCGCCACGACGAATGAGAGTGAGATCAGGGCGGCGGTCGAGCAGGCCGCGCGGGGCATGACGACCCTGCACCTCAAGGATGGCGAGCTCCGCGATGCCGTCGCTCAGTTCCCCACCGTCGCCTCCGTGGGCGCCAGCACAAGCTTTCCGCACTCGATGCACGTGACGATCACCGAGCGGCTGCCCGTCGCTTTCATCAAGGTCGGCCCGAGGCGGACCGCGGTCTCCGGGGACGGCTATCTGCTGGTCGGGGCGAGCTTCGATCCCAAGCACCTGCCTCGGATCGAAGGAGTCACCGGAGGCGCGCCGCGGCTCGACGGCGACTTGGCGGCGGAGGCGGCCATCCTCGGCGCAATCCCGGCGCCGCTTCGCGATCGTGTCACCGGCTCGAGCTGGGACGACGCCCAGGGCGGGGTGGTGGTGAGCCTTGACGGAGGCCCCGACCTGCGTTTCGGCGATGGCTCGGGGGCCCGCGACAAGTGGACCGCCGCGGTCGCGGTGCTCTCCAGCTCCGAGCACGGCTCGCCCTCCTATCTCGACATCAGCGTGCCGGACCGCCCCGTCTCCGGCGGCTGAAAACGCCGCCGCCGGATCCCGAGCTCTGCAACGCGACATTCACGCGTATTTCCCCCCACAGGCGATCGCCGACGGGCACCGAAATGAGACCGCACGATGGCCCCCGGAATACGCTGATTTGCGGGGATTTCTACGACCCTCTACCAACCCTGTCCCTAGATCTGTAGACGAGACTCACCCTATGGCAACTCTCAAGGGGGACTTGAGAGTTCGGGCGTGAACTGCCGTTGACAGTGCGTAAGCTTTGCCCTAGTTTCGGAATCGCCCAATAGCCGATTCGCGGCTGGGCTCGGAGCAGGACCAGCTAATGGAGACTTCATATCTGGCCGTAATCAAGGTCGTCGGCGTCGGTGGCGGTGGCTCGAATGCCGTCAGCCGGATGATCGATGCTGGCCTGCGGGGCGTCGAGTTCGTCGCCGTCAACACTGACGCGCAGGCGCTGCAGGCAGCTGACGCCGACGTCAAGATCGGCATCGGTCACAACCTGACCAAGGGCCTGGGCGCCGGCGCCAACCCCGAGGTCGGGGCGGGTGCGGCGGCCGAGTCGCGCGATGAGATCAAGGACGCGCTGAAGGGCGCCGACATGATCTTCATCACCTGCGGCGAGGGTGGCGGCACTGGTACCGGCGCCGCCCCGGTGATCGCCGAGATCGCCAAGCAGGAGATCGGCGCCCTCACCGTCGGCGCGGTCACCAAGCCGTTCGAGTTCGAGGGCAAGAAGCGGATGGCCCAGGCCGAGGAGGGCATCGACCGCCTCCGCAAGGAGGTCGACACCCTGATCACGGTGCCCAACGAGAAGCTGCTTCAGATCGTCGAGCGGCGGACCACGATCCTCGAGGCCTTCCGTGAGGCGGACGACATCCTGCGCCAGGGCGTCCAGGGGATCACCGACCTGATCACGATCCCCGGGCTGATCAACCTCGACTTCGCGGACGTCCGGCTGGTCATGCACCAGGCCGGCTCCGCACTGATGGGTGTGGGCACGGGCACCGGTGAGAACCGGGCCGTGGAGGCCGCCAAGGCCGCGATCACCTCGCCGCTGATCGAGGAGCAGATCGACGGGGCGAAGGGCATGCTGCTCAACGTCACCGGCGGCGAGGACCTCGGCCTCTTCGAGGTGAACGAGGCCGCGCGCCTCGCAATTCAGGCCGCCGACACCAACGCCAACATCGTCTTCGGAGCTGTGGTCGACTCCTCGATGCACGAGGAGGTTCGCGTCACCGTGATCGCGACGGGCTTCGAGGGCTTCGAGATGATCGCCCGGGCGCCGGAGTTCACCGCGCGGGCGGCGGAGCGCCGCCCGGCCCCGGTCCGCGGCGGGCGCGAGGGACTGAGCGATCTGCGGATCTCAGAGTCCGAGATCGACGTCCCGGACTTCCTGAAGTAGCCGATCTCAGTTCGCTTCGAGCGCATGGCGAGCTTCTTCCTCTTGGTGCTCGAGGAAGTTCTCCATGCGGGTCACCCTGCCGTCGTCGTCGATGGTCCAGACGGCCCACGCTTCGACCTCCACCTCGATGCCGCTGCCGGCGCCGCGCGCCCTCGTTAGCTGACGGATCAGCGCTCTATTGCCTGTTATCTCGATCTCGAGCGGCTCGGTCACCTGCCACTCGAAGGCGTCCGGCTCCATCCATACCCGGAGAGCCTCAGCCCCCCGGTACTCCGTCCGGCCGGGGCTGAGACTGACGAAGACGACGTCCGGATGGACCCACTCGGTCGCGGCCTCATAGTCACCGCGGTTGAAGGCGTCGTATCCCCGCCGCAGCCGATCGATCAGCTCGTTTTCTGGGACTGGCATGTCCGCCAGTATCGTGGCCGACGTGGAAGCGGGGACGCTGAAAAGAACCCCCTTGTATGAGGCCCACGTCGCCGCCGGGGCGAAGCTGGTCGACTTCGCCGGCTGGGAGATGCCGGTGGAGTACGACGGGATTCGCGCGGAGCACCTCCGCGTGCGGAGCTCGTGCGGGGTCTTCGACGTCTCGCACATGGGCGAGATCGAAACGGAGGGCCCCCAGGCGGCCGAGCTGCTGCAGCGGCTGCTCTCCAACGACGTTTCGAAGATCCAGCTCGGCGGCGCCCAGTACTCGTGCCTCTGCCGGGAGGACGGCGGGGTGCTCGACGACCTCTTCACCTACCGGCTGAGCGAAGACCGCTACCTGACGGTCACCAACGCCGCCAACCACGAGCGGGACCTCGAGTGGTTCGAGGCCCACGCCGTCGAGTTCGAGGCCGAGGTGCGCGACCGCATCGAGGCCTTCGCAATGCTGGCAGTCCAGGGCCCACAGGCGCGTCCGATCGTGCAGCGCCTCACTGACGGCGAGCTGCCGCCGCGCTTCAAGACGGCCGAGCTGCCCGTCGCGGATTGCCCGACCCTGGTCTGCGGCACGGGATACACCGGCGAGGACGGCGTGGAGCTGTTGATGCCGCCCGAGGACGCCAGGACCGTCTGGGACGCGCTCATCGGGGGCGGCAGCGGCCCCGCGGGGCTCGGGGCGCGAGACACGCTGCGGCTGGAGGTCAACTACTGCCTGTACGGCAACGACCTGACGGAGGAGCGCACCCCGATCGAGGCCGGGCTCGGCTGGTGCGTCAAGGAGGACACGGGCTTCGTCGGCTCCGAGGCCTGCCGGCGGGTCCGGGAGGAGGGCACTGGAGAGCGCCTCGAGCCCTTCGTGATGACCGGTCGAGGCATCCCGCGCCAGGGCAACCCGATCCTTGCGAACGGCGAGCGGGCCGGCGAGGTGACCAGCGGGACCATGTCCCCCTCGCTCGAGGTCGGGATCGGGATGGGCTACGTCCGCGCCGACCTGGCCGAGCCGGGGACCGGAATCGAGATCGACGTGCGGGGGACGCTCCGCCCAGCCGAGATCCGCGAGCGCCCGCTCTACTCGAAGGACTGAGCGGCTCGATAGGTTTCTGGCGTGGCGGACGAGAGCTACCCCGAGGATCTTCGCTACCACTCGGAGCACGACTGGGCGCGCATCGAGGGCGACGTCGCGACCTTCGGGGTCACCTGGTATGCGCAGGACGCGCTCGGGGAGGTGGTCTTCTACGAGCCCCCCGAGGTGGGCAAGCAGGTGACCAAGGACGAGGCCTACGCCGAGGTCGAGTCGGTGAAGGCCGTCTCCGACGTCTACGCGCCGCTCTCGGGCGAGGTCACCGAGGTGAATCCAGCGCTCTCGGAGAAGCCCGAGACGATCAACCAGGACCCCTATGGCGAGGGCTGGATGGTCAAGGTGAAGCTCTCGAGCCCCTCCGAGGCCGACGAGCTGATGGATGCGGCGGCCTACCGGAAGCTGCTCGAGCAGGAGTCCTGAGGCGCTACCGTCGGCGCGAGCGATGATGCTCGCGGTCGAGCCATGAGGTCATGACCGGCCAAGCCGTCGGACTGGCGGTCTCGGTCTTTCTCGCCTGTGCCGTCGAGGCGGTCGAGGCGCTCACCATCGTGCTCGCAGTCGGGACGACGCGCAGCTGGCGCTCGACCCTGATCGGAGTGGCGGTCGCCCTGGTGGTGCTGGCGGCGATCACCGCCCTCGTCGGGCCCGGTCTCACCTCCCTGCCGATCGACACCCTTCGCCTGATCGTCGGCGGCCTCCTGCTGGTCTTTGGGCTGCAGTGGCTTCGCAAGGCGATTCTCCGCGGCGCCGGGTTGAAGTCGCTGCACGACGAGGAGGAGATCTATCTCGAGGAGAGGGCGGCGGCCGGGGCGGCGGGGATGCCGGACGAGCGCTTCGACGGCTACTCGTTCACGATTGCCTTCAAGGGAGTGCTGCTGGAGGGGCTCGAGGTCGTCTTCATCGCCCTCACCTTCGGCGCGAACCAGGATCGCCTCGGCCTCGCGGCCGCCGCGGCCGCGGCCGCCGTCGTGCTCGTCGTCGCGGCGGGGATCCTGATCCGCGCTCCGTTGGCGCGGGTCCCGGAGAACGCGATGAAGTTCGGGGTGGGGGTGATGCTGACTTCGTTCGGGATCTTCTGGGGCTCCGAGGGAGCCGGGGCGAGCTGGCCCGGCGGGGACCTCGCCCTCCTGGTGCTCGTACCGACGGTGCTGGTGTTCTCACTCGCTCTGGTTCGCATGTTCCGCTCGAGCCCGTCCGGAACCCAGGCGGCCCAGGCGTGACGAGGGTGCGAGCGGCCCTGCTGGGGGTGTGGGACTTCGTCGTCGGGGACGACTGGCTCACCGCAGCAGGCGTCGTCCTCGCGCTCGGCCTGACCGCGCTCATCAGCGAGCGGGAGTCGGCATGGTTCGTGATGCCGATCGCCGTCGGGCTCCTGCTGGCCCTCTCGATCTGGCGCGAGGCGCGAAAGGACGATCAGGGCCGCTGACTACGATGGTTGACCCATGAGTCGGTACACCTCCGCAACCGATCAGGATCGCCGCGCGATGCTCGACGCGATCGGCGTCGGCTCCATCGACGAGCTGTTCGAGGACATCCCCGAGGGGCTGCGACTCGGCCGTCCGCTCGAGCTGCCGGACGGCAAGCCGGAGACGGAGGTCTACGACCGGCTCTCCGCGCTTGCGGCGAGGAATGCCCATGCAGAGGCGGAGACGAGCTTCCTGGGCGCCGGCATGTACGACCACTACGTCCCGGCGATCGTCGACGCGATCACGAGCCGCTCGGAGTTCCTGACCCCGTACACGCCGTACCAGCCCGAGGTCTCGCAGGGCGGGCTGCAGGTGATGTTCGAGTTTCAGACCGCGATGTCGGAGCTCACCGGGCTGCCCGTCTCGAACGCGGCTCTCTATGAGGGGCCATCCGCCGTTGCCTCGGCGGGCTACCTGGCGATCGGCGCGACCGGACGCAGAAAGCTGGTGGCCTCTCGGGGGGTCCATCCGCACAGCCGCCAGTCGCTCGGCACCTACGGCGCCGGCTACGGAACCGACCTGGTCGAGGTCCCGCTCGTGGACGGCGTCACCGACGCCGCCGCCCTGGCCGAGGCGATCGACGACGAGACCGCAGCGGTCTTCCTGCAGCAGCCGAACTTCCTGGGCGCCGTGGAGGACATCGAGGCGCTCGGCGCTGCCGCGAAGGATCACGGGGCGCTGCTGGTCGTCGCCTGCGACCCGATCGCGCTCTCCATCCTGCGGCCCCCGGGCGAGTGCGGTGCGGACATCGCGGTGGGCGAGGGGCAGCCGCTCGGCAACCGGCTCGACTACGGCGGGCCCTCGTTCGGCTTCTTCTGCGCGGCCGAGGAGCACATCCGCCGCATGCCCGGCCGGATCGCTGGGGAGACCACTGACGTCGACGGCCGCCGCGGGTTCGTCCTCACCCTGCAGACCCGCGAGCAGCACATCCGCCGCGAGAAGGCGACCCACAACATTTGCACCGCACAGGCGCTCAACGCCCTGGCCGGGATGGTCCATCTCGCCTGGCTCGGGAAGCGGGGATTCGTGGAGCTCGGCGAGCTGCTCGGCCGCCGCACCGCCTATGCGAGGGAGCTCCTGGGGGCTGTCGACGGCGTCGAGGTGCTGCATGAGGCCCCGGTGGTGAGGGAGTTCGCCGTCACAGTGGATGCGCCCGTGACCGCTGTGCTGGACCGGTGCGCCGCCCAGGGGATCGCTGCCGGGTATCCGCTCGGCCGCGACTACCCGGAGTACGAGAACGGGCTGCTGATCGCGCTGACTGAGCGCCGCAGCCGTCAGGACATCGACCGCCTCGCGGACGTCCTCGCCGCAGCAGTGGCCGATCTCAGGGGGGCCAAGGTCCCAGAGGGAGTCGCCTCATGAGCGACCTTCCACGTACCCCGCGCTCCGTCGACGGCGGCTCATCGATGCAGCGCGATCCGGCTCGGACGATCTACGAGCGCTCCGTGGAGGGACGCCGAGCGGCCACGATGCCAGACACCGGTGTGCCCGAGACGCCGCTCGAAGAGCTGATCCCGAAGAACCTGCTGCGCGAGCGCCCAGCAGAGCTTCCCGAGGTCTCCGAGCCCGAGATCCTCCGCCACTACAACCGGATCTCCCGCCGGAACTTCGATCTCGATACCGGCTTCTACCCGCTCGGTTCCTGCACGATGAAGCACAACCCGCGGCTCAATGAGCGGGTGGCGGCTCTGCCGGGCCACGCTCGTCTCCACCCGGCGCAGCAGCCGAAACGCGCGCAGGGTGCCCTCGAGCTGATGTGGCTGCTGCAGCGGTCCCTGGCCGAGATCTGCGGCCTCCCGCACGTCAGCCTCCAGCCCTCGGCGGGTTCGCACGGCGAGCTCGCGGGGCTGCTGCTCACCCGCGCCTACCACGACGATCGCGGCGAGGAGCGAACCAAGGTGCTCACCCCGGACACGGCGCATGGCACCAACCCCGCCACCGTGACGATGGCCGGCTACGAGGTGGTGAAGCTGGCCTCGAACGAGCGCGGCGGCATCGACCTCGACGACCTGCGCTCCAAGGCGGACGACGACACGGCCTGCCTGATGCTCACGAACCCCAACACGCTCGGGCTATTCGACGAGAACATCGCCGAGATCGCAGAGATCGTCCACTCCGCAGGAGGGACGCTCTACTACGACGGCGCCAACCTGAACGCGATCATGGGCCACACGCGGCCGGGCGACATGGGCTTCGACATCGTCCACGTCAACCTCCACAAGTCCTTCTCGCAGCCGCACGGCGGCGGTGGCCCCGGTGCCGGGCCGATCGCCTGCTCGGAGCGGATCGAGCCGTATTTGCCGAAGCCCCAGGTGGTCCGGCGAGAGGCCCAGAACGGGGGAGAGCCGAGCTTCGACCTCGACCACGACCGGCCGAAGTCGATCGGGCGGCTGCGCGGCTTCCAGGGGAACTTCGGCGTCTTCGTGCGCTCCTACGCCTACATCCTCAGCCTCGGCGGCGACGGTCTCCAGGAGGCTTCGGAGACCGCCGTGCTCAACGCCAACTATCTGCTCGCCCGCATGAGCCAGGGCGCGGCCGGCAGGTACACGCCGGTCGCCTTCGACCGGCGCTGCATGCATGAGTTCGTCCTCTCGGGCGCGCCGGCGAAGCGGGAGCTCGGGGTCAAGACCACCGACATCGCCAAGCGGTTGCTCGACTACGGCATGCACCCGCCGACGGTCTACTTCCCGCTGCTGGTCGACGAGGCGCTGATGGTCGAGCCCACTGAGACGGAGACCCGGGAGACGCTCGACGCGTTCGCCGAGGCGATCGACGCGATTCTTGAGGAGGCGGCGGAGGATCCGGGGATCGCGCAGGGCGCGCCCTACACGACCCCGGTCCGCCGGCTCGACGAGGTGGCGGCCAACCGGAATCCCGTCGTCCGCCAGCCTCTGTAGAGCCTCGAGCTAGCCCCGGACCACCATCACCCCGGGAACCTTGAGCGCCGTGATTCGGCGTGGTTGACATCCGCGGATGTTCAGGCGTCTTCGAGGCGCTCGAGCGCGGGGAGCTTCTGCTTCAGCTTGAGGACCGGCTCGAAGAGGTCGCCCTCCTTCTCGATCCGCTTGATCGCATCGGGGATCTCGAAGCGGATCTTCTCGGTGTCGCCGCCCTTGGCGGTGCGCTCCACCTCGCGCCAGTGGAGAGGGATCGAGGCGGTGGGGTGCTCCCGCGCACGCAGCGAATAGACCGCGATCGTCGTCTTCTTCTGGTGGTTCTGGCTCCAGTCGACGAAGATCTTCCCGCGGCGGTCCACCTTGGCCATCTTCGAGACGACGTCCTTCGGGGTCTCCTTTTCGAGCAGCTGTGCGACGGCCTTGGCGAAGGGACCGGTCTGCTCGTAGGTGACCTTGGTGTTGAGAGGGAAGTAGACCTGCATGCCCTTCCCGCCGGATACCTTCGGCAACCCCTCGAGCCCGAACGCCCCGAAGAGCTTTCGGACCCGCAGCGCAACCTGGCAACACTCGACCAGTCCCGCCGGCGCTCCGGGATCGAGGTCGAAGACGAGGACGGTTGGCTGCTCCATCCGCGTCGCCTTCGACAGCGAGGGATGGAGCTCGAGGGCGGCGAGCTGTGCCATCCAGGCCAGCGTCGCCCGGTTCTCGCACAGGCAGAAGTCGATCTCGCCCGCGCGCCTGTCGACGTAGATCGGCGTCGTCTTCACCCATTCGGGGCGGTGCTTGGGGCAGTTCTTCTCGAAGAAGGAGGTCTGGGGGTTCCCGACGCCCTCGGGGAAACGCCGGAGGGTGAGCGGGCGCCCCTTCAGATGCGGGAGCATCACGTCCGCGACGCGGGCGTAGTAGTCGATCACCTGCGCCTTGGTGGTCTTCGTCTTCGGGTAGAGGACCTTGTCGAGGTTGGTCAGCTTCAGCCGGCGGTTGCCGACCGTGACCTCCTGGTCCCGCTTCTTTGCCTTAGCGGGCAACCTCGGCCGCTGGATCTAAGCCTTGGCCTTCTTGCGAGAGGTGCTGCTCTTGCGGCGCCCGTTGCTGGATGAGCTTTTCGATTTGGTTGAGCTCTTCGACCGGGGCGATGACTTGGCCTTGGCCTTCGACGCCTTGCCGTCCGTGTCCGCTTCCTCTCCCTTGACGGCGGCGAGGCTCTCCTCGAGGGCGGCCATCAGGTCCGGGGCCTTGGTGGGCTTCGGCTCCTCAGTCGGGGCGGAGACGACCTCCTTGCCCTCGGCCTTGCGCTCGAGCAGGTCGAGCAGCTCCTCGCGGTACTCGTCGCGGTACTTATCGGGGTCGAAGTCGCTGGTCAGGGACTCGATCAGCTGCGTGGCCATTTCGAGCTCGCGCTTCTCGGGCTTCTTCGGCTTGGCCTCCTCGAAGACCTCGCCGTCGAGGTCCTGGGGGGATGAGACTTCGTCGTGGAAGCGCATCGTCGTCAGGGTGAGGACATCGCCCATCGGGCGGATCGCCGCCAGGTGCTCCTTGTTGCGGAGGACGAAGCGGGCGACCGCGACCTTCCGTGCATCTTTCATCGCCTGGACGAGGAGGGCGTAGGCGCGCTCGGCACCCTTGTCCGGACCGAGGTAGTAGGGCTGCTCGAAGTAGATGGGATCGATCTCGTCGAGGTCGACGAAGTCCTGGATCTCGATCGCGCGGCTCCGCTGCGGCTCGAGCTCCGAGAGCTCATCGCGACTGAGGACCACGTACTGATCCGGTGCGTACTCGTAGCCCTTCACGATCTTCTCGTAGGGGACCTCCTTGCCGTCTGACTCCGCGACGCGCTTGTGCTTCACCCGCGAGCCATCGCCCTCGCGGAGTTCGCGGAAGCGCACCGTCTGCTTCGAGACGGCGCTGTACAGCCTCACCGGCACGTTCAGCAGCCCGAAACTGATCGAACCGCTCCATATCGCCCTAGCCACTCGTGATCACCTCGATCCTGGATCCTTCGACACCCCTCAGGTTACCCCTGGGGGGGTTCCCCGAACCGGGCGCAAGCTTGCGTCCATGCACACAGAGACCGGCGCGGAAGCCGAAATTCATCGCTCCTACCGCTCTCTGACGACCTCGCGAGGGTCCTTGTCCTCGACCATGCCCTTGAACGCCGGCTGGCGGAGGGTTCCCTCGTCGGTCCATTCGGTCCAGGAGACCTCGCAGACCAGCTCCGGCTCGCACCAGACGGCGTGGCGGGCCTTCGGTCCGCTCGGGGCGCCGACGTCGAACGGGGTGTCGGGGCGCTCGCGGGCACCGAGTTCGCGGGTGAGTCGACCGATGAGCTCCTCCGTCAGGCCCGAGCCGGCGCCGCCGGCGAAGTGGAGCGCCTGGGCCTCGCCCTTGCGGAGCTCCGAGGCACGGCGGTCGTAGTAGCCGACCAGCAGCGAGCCGACGCGATTGGTCCGCCGGCCCTCCCCGGGGATGAAGCCGCCGATCACGAACTCCTGGCGGCGCCAGACGCGCTCCTTGATCCACTCTCCACTGCGCCTGCCGGGCCGGTAGGGGCTGTCGGAGCGCTTAGCGACGATGCCCTCCAGTCCCTGCCGGCGGGCGGCCTCGAGCAGGCCGGCGCCCCCGCCCTGCCGGTAGCGGGGCGTCCGCCAGCGGGGGCCCTCGAGTTCGAGCTCCTCGAGCAGTTCGCGGCGCTGGAGGTAGGTGAGATCCCGGACGCGGCGGCCGTCGAGGTGCAGGAGGTCGAAGATCACGTAGTCGACCGGCGTCTTCGCGGCGCGCGCGCTGATCGCGGCCGGGGACGTCAGGCCCATGCGGCTCTGGATCAACTGGAAGCGCGGCTTGCCGTCGGGATCGAGCGCGACCACCTCGCCATCGAGGATCGCCGCCCGGTCGGCGAGCGCCTCCCCGAGCGGCGCGAGCTCGGGATAGCGCGCCGTGACGTCCTCGAGGCGTCGGCTGAGCATGGACCAGCGGCCGTGGTCCGCGTAGCCCAGGGCGCGGATCCCGTCCCACTTGATCTCGTAGGCCCAGTCAGCCGAGTCCGACTCGGGGATGAGCCCGGGCTTGGCCAGCATCGGCTCCAGCCGGCTCGGCATGTCCTCGCGCGGGGCCTGCTCGAGGATGGATTCCCGCTTCGTCTCGGGCACAGCATCCGATTATGCGGGTGCTTTGCGCCGCGGTCGGATAATCGACCGTGTGCTCTTCGAACTCGAGGACGTCACCTACTCGCGCGGCGGCGAGGTAGTGCTCAGGGACGTTAACGCCCGTCTCCCGGTCGGCGCCAGCTCGCTGCTCGGTCCCTCCGGCAGCGGCAAGTCGACCCTGCTGCGGCTGCTCAATCGGCTCGCCGACCCGGACTCCGGGCGCGTGCTCCATGAGGGCCGGGACGTGTCGGAGTACGACCCGCTTGCTCTGCGCCGCGAAGTCAGCCTTGTCCCCCAGCTTCCGGCACTGATCGAAGGCACCGTTCACGACAACGTCGCCTACGGCCCCCGACTGGCCGGGCGCAGCTTCAACGCCCGCAGCTGCCTCGAACTCGCCGGCCTCGACCCGGCGTACGAGGACCGGGACGCCTCCAAGCTCTCGGTGGGTGAGCAGCAGCGCGTGATGCTGGCGCGTGCGCTCGCGCTCGAGCCACGGGTTCTGCTCCTCGACGAGCCCACCTCGGCGCTCGACCAAGCTACCCGCGATGCCGTTGAGGGAACCCTGCGCCAGCTGCGCGCCCGGACCGCGATCTCGCTCGTCGTGGTCACCCACGACATCGCACAGGCCAGGCGGCTGGCCGAGTATGTGGTGCGGATCGAGTCGGGCAAGGTGATCGCCCAGGGGCCGGCAGCCGAACTGCTCGCCGAGTACATCCAACATGAAACGGGTGGCGCCTCGCCTTCGGCTGCGGCGCCCCCTCGCATGAACGCAGCTGCAGAGGACGCCACCTGATGGTTCCCGTAGCCGCCTCCTCGATCAACGTCACCCTCGGCGAGGTGGCGGCGGCTCTCGCCCTGGTCGCCATCGCGGCGATCGCATCGCGGGCCTGGCACGCGGGACTCGAGGAAGACATCGGCATCGCGGTGGTCCGCTCGTTCCTCCAGCTCACCGCGATCGGCTACGTGATCACCGTGATCTTCGACGAGGACTCGGCGGTGCTGGTGATCGCCCTGATCGCCGTGATGGTCGTCTTCGGCGCCTTCACGGCCCGGAGTCGCGCGCAGCTGGTGCCGGGCGCGTTCTGGCCGCTGCTCGTCTCCCTCGGGGTGGCCGCCGCCGCGACGCTCGGCCTGGTCCTGGGCCTCGGCATCTTCCCGGCGACCCCGCGGTACGTCGTTCCCGTCGGAGGGATGGTGGTGGGCAACTCGATGACCTCCGCTGCGGTCGCCCTCAACCGGCTTGGCGAGGACGTCCACGATCAGGGTCGGCGGATCGAGGCCACCCTGGCCCTCGGCGCCACCTCCACGGAGGCGGTCGCGCCGCTCGTCCGCCGCAGCCTGCGCTCGGGAATGATCACGCTCGTCGATTCGACGAAGACCACCGGCCTGATCTTCTTCCCGGGGACGATGGTGGGGATGCTGTTGGCGGGGGCCGACCCGACCGACGCCGTCCGCCTCCAGCTGATCCTGCTCTACGTGCTGCTCGGCGCGGTCTCGATCGCGGCTCTGATGGCGATCACGCTCGCGCGCCGCAACTTCTTCACTCCGGCGCATCAATTGCGGGAGCCGCCCCCTCCGTAAACTGAGCTGGTCTTGGCCGACGACCGTCGCCGCAAGCGCTACACGATGATCGCGACGATCCTCGGCTCGACGATCGTGTTTCTCGATGCCACGGTCGTCAACGTCGCCCTCCCTGCGATCTCGGACGACCTCAACGCCGGGCTCGCGGACCAGCAGTGGGTCGTCGAGGCCTACGCCCTGGCCACCGTTGCGCTGCTCCTGGTCGGCGGGGCACTCGGCGACCAGTTCGGGCGCCGTCGGATCTTCACGATCGGGCTGATCGGCTTCGGGATCACCTCCATCCTCTGCGCCCTCGCTCCGTCCAGCACGATGCTGATCGCCGCCCGCGGGCTGCAGGGCCTGACCGGCGCCCTGCTGGTGCCGGGCTCGCTGGCGATCATCGCGGCGACCTTCGAGGGCGCCGAGCGGGGCAAGGCTGTGGGTACCTGGACGGCCTGGACCGGGATCGCGACGGTGATCGGGCCGGCGGGGGGAGGAGCGCTCGTCGAGGCGATCTCTTGGCGCGCGATCTTCTGGGTGAACGTCCCGCTGGTGATCTTCACGGTGCTGCTGACTCGCTCCCAGGTGCAGGAGAGCCTCGACCCGGAGGCGGATCGCGCGATCGACTGGCTCGGGATCCTGCTGTCCGCGGCCGGCCTCGGAGGGGTCGTCTTCGGGTTCATCGAGCAGCCGACACACGGCTGGAGCGACCCGATCGTCTCGATCCCGCTCTTCGGGGGCGCCCTGCTCTTCGCGCTCTTCCTCGTCTGGGAGTCGCGCTACCGGCACTCGATGCTCGACCTCCGCCTCTTCCGAGTTCGAAACTTCGCCGTGACGAACCTCGAGACGCTGATCGTCTACTCGGGCCTGATCGGAGCCTTCTTCTTCGTCACGCTGTTCCTGCAGCAGACCGTCGGCTACTCGCCTCTGGCCGCCGGCTTCGCGACCACCCCGATCTCCTTGATCCTCTTCGCCCTCTCGCCCGTGTTCGGCAGGATCGCGACTAGTACAGGCCCTCGGGTGCCGATGTGCGTGGGACCGATCGTGGGAGGAATCGGGCTGTTACTGATCACTCGCATCGATGCGAACGCGAACTACCTGACCGATGTGCTCCCCGGAGTGATCGTGTTCGGTCTCGGCCTCTCGGCGACGGTCGCGCCGCTGACCGCCACAGCGCTCAACTCGGTGGCGGAGAACCGCGTCGGTGTCGCGTCGGGAATCAACAACGCGGTCTCGCGGGTGGCAGGTGTGCTCGCGATTGCGATCTTCGGTGCCCTGATCGCCGGGAAGTTCGGGTCGACCGTGGACGGCAAGGTCTCGGGCTCCAACCTGTCCGCGCAGGCCGATCGCGAGATCAGCAAGGCGAAGGACAACCCTCTCCAGCGGCCAGACACCGATCGGCTGCCGCCCGCTGAGGCCGCCGAGGTCGAGAGCGCCACCGTGGCGGGGGCCGAGGACGGCTTCCACCTGGCGATGATGGCGGCGGGCACGCTGATGATCGTCGGCGGCGTGGTCGCCGGAATCGGGCTCCGGAACCCGCCACGCGAGACGGCCTACGACCCGCCGCGCGCCGCCGCAGCCGGGGAGTGCGCTCATAGCCCCGATCACCTCGAGGAGACGCCGGACCAAGAGCGCGAGCGGCTCGCGGAGCCGGCGTAGGCTGACGGCGTTGTCGAACCTTCCCCCCGAGGCCCGTGTGCTGGTCGAATCGAACCGCCTGGCGCACATGGCGACCATCAATCCCGATGGGACCCCCCAGGTGACCTGCATCTGGGTGGGGCTCGACGGCGACGAGATCGTCAGCGGCCATCTGCCGCGCAATCAGAAGGTCAAGAACGTCGAGCGGGACCCGCGCGTCGTGATCTCGATCGAGGGCGCGGACGACAACGAGGTCGGGTTGCGCGAGTACCTAGTCGTGCGCGGCCACGCCCGCGTCGAGCAGGGCGGAGCCCCCGAGCTGCTCCAACAGCTCGCGTACGTCTACCTCGGTCCCGACGTCAAGTTCCCGCCGATGGACAATCCGCCGCCCGGCTACGTGATCCGCACGACCCCCGAGCGGATCGGCGGACTTGGGCCGTGGGCCGGGCAGCCCGTCTGACGGGCACCATCGTGCGCTTCCTATAGTCCGCGCCCCGTGCGCATCTTCAGCGGCATCCAGCCAACCGGGCGAAAGCACCTCGGGAACTACATCGGGGCGATCCGGCAGTACGTCGAGGGACAGGACAGGGGGGACCCGGCGATCTACTGCATCGTCGACCTGCACGCGATCACCGTGCCGTGGGATCCGGAGGCGCTGCGCGAGAGCGTCTACGACACGACCGCGATCCTGATCGCGGCCGGACTCGACCCCGAGCGCTGCATCCTCTTCCGCCAGTCCGACGTCCGCGAACACACCGAGCTCACCTGGTACCTGGCCGCGCTGACGGCCCACGGGGACCTCAACCGCATGACCCAGTTCAAGGAGAAGTCGGCGAAGCAACGGGAGCTGGTCTCGGCCGGACTCTTCTTCTACCCGGTGCTGCAGGCCGCGGACGTGCTCGCCTACAAGACGGGCGAGGTCCCCGTCGGCGAGGACCAGCGCCAGCACATCGAGCTGACGCGGGAGATCGCCCGTCGCTTCAACGAGCGCTTCGGCGAGATCCTGGTGGAGCCGCGACTGCGGGTCCCGGAGGTCGGCGCGCGCATCATGGACCTCCAGGAGCCCACGAACAAGATGTCGACCACGGGCGGCACGGAGACCGGGACGGTTCTCGTCCTGGACGACCCGAAGACGGTCACGAAGAAGGTCAAGAGCGCGGTCACGGATTCGGGCTCCGAGGTGAAGCGCGGCGATGGCAAGGAGGGCATCGCCAACCTGATCGAGATCCTCGCCGTGGCCCGGGGTACCGCGGAGGAGGAGATTGAGCGGGAGTTCGAGGGCTCCGGCTACGGCGACTTCAAGGGGGCCGTGGCAGAGGCGGTTGTCGATCTTCTGGCCCCGGTCCGAGAGCGCTACGAGGAGCTGCGCCCGGACGAGGCCGCGCTCGAGGCGACACTCACGGCCGGCGCAGAGAAGGCGCGCGCGATCGCCTCCGGGACACTCGCCGAGGTGCGATCGGCGATCGGCATCGGGCCGAGCTGATCCGCCAAAACCGGAAGAAGAAGCGCAAGTAGCCCGCTCCCGCTAGCCGACCTGCCCTCTAAGGTGAGGCGCCGATGACCTCGGTCGCCGAGCTCGACCTCGACCTGGACGTCTTCCAGGGTCCGTTCGACCTGCTGCTCGCGGTGCTCCTGCGCGAGGAGATCTCGCTCGCGGAGGTGCCGCTGGGGGAGATCGTCGTTTCCTACGTCGATCACCTCGGGGAGACCGGGGATCTCGACCTCGACACCGTCACCGAGTTCCTCGTCCTGATCGCGGCCCTCTGCGAGCTCAAGTCGCGGCTGCTGCTGCCCAATGAGGACGGGCCCGCCGAGCTGGGGCCCGAGGAGGCGGCGGACGAGCTGCTCGCCCGCATGCTCGAATACCGCCGCTACAGCGAGGCCGCGAGGTTGCTCAGCGGGCTGTTCGAGAGGGAGAGCGCTGTCATGTATCGCTCGGCGGCGCCGCCCCCGGAGCTGCGGCGAGCGGCGCTCGATGCGGCCAAGCAGGCGTACGAACCCGATCGTCTCGGGGTCGCGCTGCGCGATCTTCTCGCGCTGCCCCCCGAGCCGGACACGCAGCACATCCGCACCACCGTCTCGCTGCAGCGCCGTCTCGGCGTGGTCCGCGACCTGCTCCGCTCCCGCAGGACGCTCGACTTCGACGATGCCTTCGGCCGAGAGGACCGCTTCACCCAGGCAGTCACGCTGTTCGCCCTGCTCGAGCTCTACCGCCGCGGCGAGGCGACCTGGACCCAGAAGGAGACCTTCGGCCGGATCGAGGTGGAAGCGCTGTGAGCGCGGACGGGCTCGGCAAACCAATCGAGGCGCTGCTCTTCCTCTCGCCGGAGCCGGTCTCGGCCGCTGAGCTCGCCGAGGCGATCGAGGTCGACGAGGAGGCCATCGCCCAGGCGATCGACGAGCTCGAGGAGCGGTTGGCGGCCGATGAAAGGGGCATCCGGCTCCGCCGCGTTGCCGGCGGCGTCACGCTGGCCGCCGTCCCCGAGGCCGAGGCGTCCGCCCGTCGCCTGCTCGCGAAGCCGCGGACGCCGCCACTGACCCAGGCCCAGGCCGAGGTGCTGGCGATCGCCGCCTACCTGCAGCCGGTAACGCGGCCCGAGATCGCCCGGATCCGCGGCGTCTCCTCGGATTCGGCGGTATCCAGCCTCACCGAGCGCGGGATGATCGAGGAACGGGGCAGGAGCCGTTTCGGGGCCGTCACCTACGGCACGACACCGCTCTTCGAAAAGCTCTTCGGCCTCTCCGGGCTAGATGCCCTGCCCGACCCGGCTCAGTTCGATCCGACGCCCGAGGACGAGCGCGAGTTGCGCGAGCGCCTGCTCAAGGCGGGTGAGCAGCGGGCCGAGTGAAGGTCAGTGTCGCCGCGGCCCTGGCGCTGGCCGCGCTCGCGGCGGGTGCCGCCGGTGGCGGGGCGGCGGCCGATCCGCCGGCATCCACTGCGACACAGCAGGAGGTCCTCGGCCGGTCGGTCCAGAAGAGGGCGATCACCGCGGTGCAGGTCGGCGATCCAGCTGGGACGCGCGTCGCCCTCGTCGTCGGGGTGATCCACGGGGATGAGCGCGCCGGGCTGCGGATCGTGCGCACGATCAAGCGGGAGGCATCGCGGAATCAGGGTGGGCTGGCAGGCACGCAACTCTGGGCAATCGCGACGGTTAACCCGGATGGGCTCAGGGCGCACACCCGCAAGAACGCGCACGGGGTGGACCTGAACCGGAACCTCCCGTACCGATGGCAGGGCAACGTCCCACACTCGAGCGGTTACTACCCTGGACCGAGGCCGGCTTCCGAGCCGGAGACCCGGGCTGTGATGGCGTTCGTCCGGCGTCTCCAACCGGATCTCTCGATCTGGTACCACCAGCCCTGGGGCGCTGTCCTCGCCTGCCGCGGCAACCCGCGGGTCGCGGTGGAGTACGCGAGACTGGTCGGCATGGCCACGAGCTGCAGGGGGGCACGACTTCGCGGCACCGCGATCAGCTGGGAGACCCACACCGTCCCCGGGAGCAGCGCATTCGTGGTCGAGATGCCGCCGGGGGAGATCAGCGGGAGCTCGGCCCTGAAGCAGGCCCGAGGCGCCGTGACGGTCGCGGAGGGCCGCTGAGGTGACCCGGCTGATCGCCGCAGTCGCGACCGTCGTGGTGGCGGTGTCGCTGGGCGCCGTGGCCGGCGCGGGAGCGTCGTCCCCGGCCGCGTCTCCGTCCGCAGTCACCAAGCCGCGTATCCACAAGATGTTGATCCCGTATCCGAAGAAGCGCAAGCGGGAGATGGCCGCCTATTCCAAGCATCACTACGGCCAGTACAAGTGGCGCCTCAACAACCCGAACCTGGTCGTCGAGCATTACGCAGCCGCCGGGAGCATCTCGGCGATCTACAACACCTTCAAGCCCGACCGCCCGGATGTGGAGTTCCACGAGCTGCCGGGTGTCTGCTCGCATTACGCGGTCGCGGCGAACGGAGCGATCTACAAGTTCGTACCGATCAACATCCGTTGTCGCCACGTCGTGGGGCTCAATTGGACGGCGGTAGGAATCGAGCACGTCGGCTTCTCCGACCAGGACATCCTCAACCGGCCGGCGCAGTTGAACGCCTCGCTCGAGCTGACCCAGTGGCTGCGCTGCCGGCTCGGGCTCCCGATCAACCAGGTGATCGGGCACAACGAGAGCCTCTCCTCGCCCTTTTACAAGGAGCTCGACCCGCGCTTCAAGGGACAGACCCACCAGGACTGGAACCGTGCGGACATGAATATCTACCGCTCGGATCTGACCAAGCTCGGCGCCTGCTGAGCCGCTCGCGAATTTCCTCCCGGCCAAGACCGGCGGGCCGTCCCACCGCCCGCTCGGCTTCAATCGGGGGGTGCGCCTCGCCAAGTACCTCGCTCACGCGGGAGTCGCCTCCCGGCGCTCCGCCGAGGAGCTGATCGCCGCCGGCAGGGTGCGCGTCGGAGGCGAGCTGGTCAATGACCCGGCGAGGGACGTCGACGAATCATCCGAGGTCGCGGTCGACGGCAAGCGGATCTCGCCCGAACCCCGCGAGGTGTGGGCGGTGAACAAGCCCAAGGGGGTGGTCTCCACGGCCCGAGAGCTGGGGAGAAGGCGCGCCGTCACCGAGCTGGTGGACTCCCCCCGGCGGCTCTATCCGGTCGGGCGGCTCGACGCCGACTCGACCGGCCTGATCCTGCTGACCAATGACGGCGAGCTGGCCAACCGGCTCACGCACCCGCGCTACGGCGTGCCGAAGACCTATCTCCTCGAGCTCGCTCGCCCGCCCTCGGAGCCCGATCTCGACCGGCTGCGGCAGGGGGTCCGGCTCGAGGACGGCCCGGCGGCTCCGGCCGAGGTGGAGCGACTCGGCGAGCGCCAGATCGAGATCACGATCCGGGAGGGCCGCAAGCGTCAGGTGCGGCGGATGGCCGAGGCGATCGGCAATGAGGCGGAGGCGCTCACCCGGATCCGGATCGGCCCGCTCGACCTCGGCGATCTCCGCCGCGGGGAGGCTCGGCGGCTCGATCGCAGGGAGATCGCAGCACTCTGGAAAGATTCCGCGCCATGAGTGAGGAGCGGAGACTGTGGGCCGTCCGGGGCGCGACGAAGGCCGAGAGGAACGATCCGGAGGCGATCGTTGAGGCGACCGAGGAGCTGATGCGCGAGCTGATCTCGCGCAACGACCTCACATCCGATCGGATAGTGAGCTGCATCTTCACCTCGACCCACGATCTCAACGCACAGTTCCCTGCCGTCGCGGCGCGTAACCTGGGGCTCGACCGGGTTCCGCTGCTCTGCGCGCAGGAGGTGGACGTCCCCGGCGCGATGCCTTCGGTGATCCGCACCCTGGTCCACTACTACGGTCCCGATGATCACACCCCGGCCCATGCGTATCTCGGTGAGGCCCAGGAGCTGCGCTCGGATCTGAAGGCGGCGCAGTAGTGGAGGGCGGGCCGGTCCGGGTCCGCGAGGCGACACCGGACGACACCGATGCGATCGTCGCCGTCACGGTGGCGGGCTGGCGCACCGCCTACCGCGACATCGTCGCTCAGGAGCGACTCGCCGACCTGCCGGTCCCACGCTGGCGCCACGAAGTGCACGTCGGGCTGCGCCGCCCGGTCGAGGACGCATTCAGCTACGTGGCCGAGGTCGATGGCGAGTTCGCCGGGTACTGCTTCGTCGCCGCCCCCTCCAGGGAGGCGGAGCTGGGGCCGAACGTCGCCGAGCTCGTCGCCATCTACGTGGCGCCCGACCGCTGGGGGCAGGGTGCCGGAACTGCCCTGATGCGCGCTGCGATGGATCGCCTCTCGAAGCTTCCCTACGACGAGGTCTTCCTCTGGACGTTCAAGGAGAACGCGCCCGCGATCGCCTTCTACGAGCGCCACGGGTGGAGGGCCGACGGGGACAAGAAGATGCACCCTCGCTCGCAGGCGCTGGCGGTCAGATTCCGGCACCCGACGCCCTGAGCGGCTTCGCAACAATGCCCTGCACATGACCGTCACCTTCGCCGAGAAGCTCGGGCGGATCCCTCACTACGAACCCGGGACCTCGCTCGACGACGCCAAGGCGCGCGCCGAGACCGCGGATGCGATCAAGCTCGCCTCGAACGAGTCGCCGTTCCCGCCGCACCCCGCGGTGATCGAGGCGATCACCCGGGCGGCCGCCGGCGCCAACCGCTACCCGGATCCGGACGCTCGTGCACTCCGGCGCGCGATCGCCGATCACCACGAGACCGATCCGGCTCGGATCGCCGTGTCCAACGGCTCCTGCGAGCTCCTGCTCGCCGCCGCGCTCGCCCTCTGCGAGGAGGGCGACGAGATCCAGTTCGCCTGGCCCTCCTTCTCGATCTACCCGTACCTGGCGCCGCTCTGCGGAGCGAGGGAGATCCGGGTCCCGCTTGGGGAGGCTGACGTCCACGACCTCGACGCGATGTTCGAGGAGGTCACGGCCGCGACCCAGCTACTGATCGTCTGCAACCCCAACAACCCGACCGGGACCCATATCCCTGCGGACCGGATCGGCGCCTTCGTGGAGAGCGTTCCCGACCGCACGACGATCATCCTCGACGAGGCCTACATCGAGTATCAGACGAACGACGACCCCGACACCACAATCGATCTGCTCGCCAGGCACCCGAACGTCGTGCTCCTGCGCACCTTCAGCAAGTGCCACGGGCTCGCCGGGCTACGGGTCGGCTATGCGCTCTGCTCGCCACAGTTCCGCGCGGCCGTCGACGCGGTGCGCCAGCCGTTCAGCGTGAACGCGCTGGCGCAGGCCGCGGCGACCGAGGCGATCCGGCATCAGGACGACGTCGCCGACCGCGTTGAGAAGAACGTGATCGAGCGGGTCCTCGTCGAGGAGCAGCTCCGCGAGATGGGATTCGAGACGGCGGAGTCGCAGGCCAACTTCACCTGGATCGACCTGGGCGAGCTCGACGAGGACGAGGTGGTGGAGTCACTTGCCAAGGCGGGCGTCGCCGTTCGGCCGGGCACGCCGCTCGGCGGCCCAGGCCATCTGCGAGTCACCTACGGGACCCGCGCCGAGAACGAGCGCTTCCTCGAGGCGTTGCGGCCGATCGCGGACTGAATCTCTCGCCGGGCCACGTGCGGTCTGCTTCAATGTGGCGCGCATGAAGCACGGCACGCACACCGCTTCTCCCTCGGGCCGCATCGCGGCTCCCCGGCGTGCCTATTTCTACTTCTGGCGATTTACCTAGGCGTCCGGCCCGCGGCTGCCCCAAGCCGCTGACGCAGAAGCTTTCCCGCCGGGCGCCGCCTCCCACGGTTGATCCGTCCGCAAGGACCCCCGCCAGACCAGTAGAAAGAAGGGACAAGCAGGATGAATTTCGAGATGAAGGAGATACCCAGACAGCCGGCGGACCGGGTCCGGGACCAGCGCATCGAGCGCGTGGTCGAGCTGGTCGCCCCCGCGGAGATCCTGGAGGACGTGCCACTGGGGAGGGAGCGGGAGGACGCGGTGCTCGCCCACCGCGCCGAGGTGAAGTCGATCCTCGACCGCGACGACGATCGCGTGCTGGTGGTCGTCGGCCCCTGCAGTGTCCACGACCCCGAGGCCGCGACCGACTACGCGCAGCGACTGGCCGAGCAGGCCCGCGACCTGCGCGATCACCTCTGCGTCGCGATGCGGGTCTACTTCGAGAAGCCCCGCACGACCACCGGCTGGAAGGGTCTGATCAACGATCCGCACCTGGACGGATCGCGGGACGTCAACGTCGGACTCCACACCGCCCGCAGCCTCCTCATCGAGGTCACCGACCTCGGGCTGCCGATCGGCTGCGAATTCCTCGACCCGATCACCCCGCAGTACATCTCCGACGTCGTCGCCTGGGGAGCGATCGGCGCGCGTACGACCGAGAGCCAGATTCACCGCCAGCTCGCCTCCGGCCTCTCGATGCCGGTCGGCTTCAAGAACGGCACGGCGGGGAGCGTCAGGCTCGCCGTCGACGCCGTCCGGGCTGCTGCCGCACCACATGCCTTCGCGGGAGTCGACGTCAGCGGCAAGCCGGCGATTCTCTACACCGAGGGAAACGAGGACTGCCATGTGATCCTCAGGGGAGGCCGCGGCGCGCCCAACTACGACGCCGACTCCGTGGATCGGACACTGGAGCAGCTGCGCGCAGCCGGCCTCGCCGAGCGGCTCGTGATCGACGCCTCCCACGACAACAGCGGCAAGGACCACGAGCGGCAGCCCGACGTCGTCAGTGAGATCGCCGATCAGATCGCCGCCGGCAACGGCGCCATCGTCGGGGTGATGATGGAGTCGTTCCTGGTTGCGGGGCGCCAGGACCTCGAGTCCGGCGAGCCGCTGGTCTACGGCCAGTCGATCACCGACGCCTGCATGGACTGGGACCACACCGTGCTGACCCTCGACCGGCTCGCCTCGGCGGTGCGGAAGCGGCGCGAGGCCGGCTGACCTGACTCGATGCGGATAGCCGTCCTCGGCGTCGGCCTGATCGGAGGCTCGATCGGCCTGGCCGCCCGCCGCAGGCTGGAGGCCGATGTTGCGGGCTTCGATCCCGATCGTGAGCTGCTCGCTCGCGCCGAGGAGCTCGGGGCAATCGATTCCGTGCACCAGAGCGCTGCGGCCGCGGTGGAGGGGGCCGAGCTCGTCTTCTGCGCCGCGCCGGTCACCGCACTGCCGGGGTTGGCCGCGGAGGCGCTCGACGCGGCTGGCGAGGATTGCGCCGTGACCGATGTCGGCTCTGTGAAGCGGGACGTGATCGCGGCGCTCGGATCGGAGAGCCGGTTCATCGGCGGACACCCGCTGGCGGGCGCGGAGACCGCCGGAGTGGAGAACGCGCGCGACGATCTCTTCGAGGGCGCCCGGTGGTACCTCACCCCGACTCCGAACAGCGGCGGCATGCTCTACGACCGGGTTCAGCGAGTGATCTCAGAGATTGGCGCGAGGCCGCAGGCGATCGAGGCTGAGACCCACGACCGCCTGATGGCCACGGTCAGCCACCTTCCGCACGTGCTCGCCAATGTGCTCGTCACCCAGGCCACGACGGCCCTCAGCGAGGAAGCCGAGCACCTGCCCGAGGTCGGGCCGAGCTTCCGCGACGCCACCCGGGTTGCCGGTGCGAATCCGGCGATCTGGCCGGACATCTTCGCGGGAAACCGTGAGGCGGTCGCGTCGGAGATCGACGGAGTCATTGCCCGTCTCGGCGAGACGGCCGAGTTGCTCCGCGCCGGAGATCGCGACGCCCTCGGCGCCTGGCACGAGCAGGCCGGCCGGCGTCGCCGCGAGCTGATCGATACCGAGATCGCGGGCGGGCCGCTTCACGAGCTGCGCGTCCTGGTGCCCAATCGGCCGGGGATCGTCGCCGAGGTGGCGCTCGAGCTCGGGCAAGCGGGCGTCAACATCGAGGACATGGCCCTATATCCCGCCCCCGACATGACCTCCGGCGCGATCTCGCTCTATGTCGCCGGCGACGAGCAGGCGGAACGGGCCGAGAAGCTGCTCCGCGGGCTCGGGCACGACGTCTCCCGGGTGCAATGAGGTTCGAGCCGGCAGGTCCCCTCCACGGGGATCTCAATCCGCCGCCGGACAAGTCGGTCTCCCACCGGGCCGCGCTGATCGGCGCGATGGCCGAGGGCCCGACCCGGATCAGCGGCTACCTCGATTCCGCCGACACGCGCGCGACGCTGCGCGCCGTCGCGGCTGTCGGCGCCGACGTCAGGGAGGGCGAGCCCGACGGCAATGGGGGCCTGTTCGTCGAGGTCGAGGGCATCGGGTTGCGCGGCCCGCGTCCGGCCGAGATCGACGTCGCGAACGCGGGGACTCTTCTGCGCCTGATGCCCGGGTGGCTGGCGGGGCAGGCCGATGGTGAATGGACCCTGGACGGGGACGAGTCGATTCGCCGCCGCCCGGTCGACCGGATCGCGGAGCCCCTTCGCCTGATGGGAGCCGACGTCGAGGCCCGCGACGGCCGCCTGCCGCCGCTGCGCGTTCGCGGAGCGCTCCTGAGAGGCATCGACTACGAGCTGCCCGTCGCCAGCGCGCAGGTCAAGTCGTGCGTACTGCTCGCGGGCCTGCTGGCGGAGGGCACCACGAGCGTCCACGAGCCGCACTGGACGCGGGACCACACCGAGCGGCTCCTGGCATCGGCCGGCGCCGAGATCCGTCGGGATGGCGGCAACATCACCGTCTCCCCGACCGAGCGGCTGGAGGCGGGAGACGTGCCGGTGCCGGGCGACTTCTCCTCGGCCGCCTTCTTCCTGGTCGCGGCCCTGATCGTGCCGGGAAGCGAGCTCGGACTCCGCGAGGTCGGCATCAACCGTGCCCGGATCGGCCTGCTTTCCATCCTCTCCCGCATGGGAGTCGAGATGGGAGGCGCCCACCTGAAGCACGGGCGAGCCGAGGGCACGACCCGTGAGCCGCCTGCGATCACCATCGAGGAGATCCACGAGCCCGGTCCTGAGCCGATCGCACGCCTCAATGTCCGGTCCGCCCCCCTGAGGGGCGCGGCGATCACGGCCGACGACGTTCCTTCCGCCATCGACGAGATCCCGCTGGTCGCGCTGCTGGGTTGTTTCGCCGACGGCGAGACCGTGGTCAGCGGCGCCGCCGAGCTGCGCGCCAAGGAGTCCGACCGGATCGCGGGGATCGTCGAGGGCCTCGCCGGGCTCGGCGCGGAGATCGAGGGCCGGCCGGACGGCTTCGCAGTCCGCGGCACGAGCGGGCTCCGCGGCGGCACGCTCGATGCGCGCGGCGATCACCGCCTGGCGATGGTGGGGGCTGTCGCCGGGCTCGCCTCCCGCGAGGGAGTCGAGGTCACGGACTTCGAGTCGGTCGAGGTCAGCTACCCCGGCTTCGAGCGCGACCTTCGGTCGCTGCTCACCTGACCGGGATTACTCGCCGGCTCGCTCCTCCACTTCCTCGGGCTGTGAGGGGTGCCCATCCCCGGGCCAGGGTGAGAGCACGAGCAGGATCCGGGAGTCCTCCACCGCCAGCACCTCGTGGCGCTCCGACGGATCGAAGATCGCCAGCAGGCCCGGGCCGCCGGCTGCCCACTTGCCGTCTGGCGTGTTCAGCTCGACGTTGCCGTCGATCACCAGCAGCCAGGCGCGCTCGTGCACCTGATGCTCCTGGAGCTGATCGCCCTTCGGCAGGTTGATCAGAATCGCCCGGCCCTCCGACTCGGAGTCGAGCACCTCCGGCTGACGCGGCAGCACCTCGAACTCGTTCAGGTTCCAGCTGTCCATGTTCACGCGGCACTCTATATCCGCCGCAAGGGGGTGAAACCGTTTAATGGGGCCATGGTGATCGCGATCGACGGCCCAGCCGGGGCCGGGAAGTCAACGGTGGCGAAGGGCGTCGCGCGGGCGCTCGGCTTCACCTATCTCGATTCGGGGGCGATGTACCGCGCCGTCGCGCTGGCGGCGCTGGAGCGTGGAATCGACCTCGACGACGGCGAGGGACTCGGCGAGCTGGCCTGGGACCTCGACATCAATTTCGTCGGCGGCACCATCCATCTCGACGGCAAGCCGGTCGAGGGAAGGATCCGTTCGCCGGAGGTCACGGTGGCGGCCTCACACGTCTCGGTCCATCCCCAGGTCAGGCAGGCGATGGTGAAGCGCCAGCGAGAGCTGATCGCCTCCGGCGATTACGTCGCAGAGGGACGGGACATCGGAACCGTGGTCAGCCCCGAGTCGCCGCTCAAGGTCTTTCTGACGGCGGATGAGCAGGAGCGAGCTCGCCGCCGCGCCGTGGACAGCGGGGAGCCCGTCGACGAGGTGAGACAGGCAATCGGGGATCGCGACAGGCGGGATAAGGAACGGGCGGACAGCCCACTGCGCAGGGCGCCGGGTGCGGTCCACATCGACACGACCGATCTCACCCGGGATGAGGTCGTCGAGGAGATCGCGAAGCTGGCGCGCGAGCGGGGTGTCGGCTGATGGAAGGTGGTGCAGATAGTCGCCCGCTGGCACGCGCGCTGCGGCGTCGCCCGGCCGTGGCAGTGGTGGGATTCCCAAACGTCGGCAAGAGCACGCTCGTCAACCGGTTGGCGGGCGGCCGCGAGGCGGTCACAGATGCGGAGCCCGGTGTGACGCGGGACCGGCGGGCCCTCGAGTGCGAGTGGAACGGGCTCAAGTTCGACCTGATCGACACCGGCGGCGTCGACCTGGCCGACTCCGATGAGCTCGCCAGGGCGGTCCAGGCGCAGGCTCGAGCGGCGATCGAGGACGCCGAGGTGATCCTGCTCGTCGTCGACGCGCGCAGCGGCCTCGGTCCGGGCGATGCGGATCTCGCCGATCTGCTGCGCCGGTCGAGTCGCCCGGTGATCGTGGCGGCCAACAAGATCGATCGGCCGGAGGACGAGGCGCTGGCGGCCGAGCTGAACGCGCTCGGCCTCGGCGAGCCGATGCCGGTCTCGGCGAGCCACGGCCTCGGCACCGGCGACCTGCTCGATCGGCTGGTGGAGGAGCTGCGACGCCATCTTCCCGAGGAGACTGGCACTGAGGAAGAGGAATCGCCGCGGATCGCGATCCTCGGGCGACCGAACGTGGGCAAGTCCTCACTCTTCAATGCGATGCTCGGCTCCGACCGGGTGATCGTCAGCGAGCGGGCCGGGACGACCCGCGATCCGGTCGACACTGAGGCCGAGGTGGATGGCGAGCGCGTCGTCCTGGTCGATACCGCTGGGCTGCGACGCCTGGGGAAGGTCGCGGGGAGTGTCGGCTACTACGCGCAGTTGCGCTCCGAGCGCGCGGCCGAGCGTGCGGATGCCGCCATCGTCGTCTGCGACGCGAGCGAGGGGCTCACCGCCGAGGACCTGCGAGTGGCCGAGGTCGCCATGCGCTCCGGCTGCGCCACGGTTCTCGCCATGAATAAGTGGGACATCTCGCGGACTGACATCGACGACGCTCGGGCGCGGGCGACGCAGAAGCTGCGGCTGCGGCCGCCGGTGATCACCTCCTCCGCGCTCACCGGGCGCAACGTCGCCGCTCTGCTGCGCGAGGCGATCAGGCTCGCCCACCGTGCCGCGGACCGGATCCCGACGCCGGAGCTCAACAGGTTCATCTCCGGGGTGGTCGCCAATCGGCCGCCGCCGCAGCGGCACGGCAGGCGCCTGCGCATCTACTACGCCGCGCAGGTGGGGCGGCGGCCACCGCGCTTCGCCCTGCAGGTCAACGACCGCAGGCTGATCAACCGCGACTGGGCGTTCCATCTCGAGAACCGCCTGCGCGATGCCTACGACCTCCAGGGAGTCCCGCTCGTCATCGACTACGTGCCCCGCAAGGGCAGGAGGAACCGGAGCGCGCAACGGGCGGGGCGGCTATAAGGGGCGGTTCGTGAGCGCGCCCGAAGCCGGTGGCCCTGGAGGAGAGGATGCCTCGAGCGAAGCCGGCGCCAAGAGCAACGGCGGCGAGGAATCTCGCCTCGCCCGGCTTCGCCGAAGGCTGAGCCCAGGGCGCAGCGAGCCCTCCAGGCCGGAGACCCCTCCAGAGGGGCAAGCTTCAACCGAGTCGAAGGAACCGCCACTGCCGGAGGGCCCGGCGCCCACCCCGACCAAGCCCCTCTTCTCCCTGGACCCACCGGAGGAGGAGAGGAAGCCCAATCGCTCCAGCGAGCTGGCCTTCAAGGCGAGGACGCGCTTGCGGGCGATCGGCTACTGGCTGCGCGAGAAGGGACAGATCGCGTGGCGCTGGCTGAAACGGGCCTCGGCGGAGTCCGCCGCCTGGTGGGCGAGACGCTCGCGGGGCACCAAGATCCGCGTCGGCGCGGTCGCCGGCATCCTCGTCCTCTACCTGATCATCAAGCTCGTGTCAGTGCCCGGGGTGCCCTGCGAGATCTCGGCCGCGAAGGAGTGCGCGCCGTCGAACAACACGATCGCCTACGTCCCACGCAACGCCGCTCTCTACGTGCATCTGACGGTCAACAGCGAGAGCCATCAGTGGGATCTCGAGCAGGACCTGGCGAAGACGCTGCCCGGCTTCACCGCTCTGCTCCAGAGCGACACGAGGGCGCTGACCGGGCCGGCGGGCAGGGCCGTCGACCTCTCGCAAGAGGTGCTCCCCTGGGTCAAGGACGACTTCGCGCTGCTCGGCGTGCCGGGGCCGAAGGGAACCACGCCCGAGACCTACATCGCGGGCGTAGGAGACGGTGACAAGGCCAACCAGTTCATAACGCGTCTCACTGGCGGTGCGGCACTTGAAATAAAGATGGAGGTTGGCGGCACCTCTATCTCGATTTCCCCAAACGGCGTTGCCACAGCCCGAAATGGAGACGAGCTTCTCTTCGGCAACCTCGCAGCGGTGCGGGCCGCCCTTGCAGCGGAAGCCGATGTATCACCCGGACTTCAGGGATCCGACCAGGACAGGCCGCGTGAGCAGCTGCCGGATATCCGCTTCGCCGAGGTCTACCTCTCCCGCGCAGGGGTGCAGCGATTCCTTCCGCCGAGGGCGACCGGCGCGTCCCAGCTCAACACGTTCGTGGACTACGGCGCCACCAGCGGGATGGCCGCAGCCGCGAGGGCGGGCGACGACGGCGTCCAGATCAACCTGGTGAGCCATCTGGACCCGACGCTCGAGCAGCGCAGCCCAACCGTGTTCGCGAGCCTGCCCGAATTCGAGCCGGAGCTCGCAAACGAGGCGGGCCCGCGCGCCCTCGGTTACATCGGGGTCGGCGACCTCGGGCCCGCGATCAATAACGCGCTCGCCACCGCGGGCGTCGGCGCCCAGGGGCTGGCGGGATCGCTCAGAGGCCTGGCCCAGCGCCTCCAGCAGGAGGCCGGGGTGGATCCGCTGAAGGACCTGCTGCCGGCGCTCGGCGGCCAGGCCGCCCTGATCGTCGAGCCGACGAATGCCGCTCCCTACGCGAGCCTGATCGTCGACGGCGTCGACGAGGAGAAGGCGGGCGACGCCCTCGCCTCGCTGCAGCCCCCCCTGCTCCGCTCCCTCGGCACGCGGGGCGGGCGGGTACCCAGCGTCCAGACCAGGGAGGTCGACGGCGTGGCCGTGCATTCCCTCCTGGTCTCGCCCACGATCAACCTCTCCTACGCGATCTTCGACGGCAAGCTGGTCGTCTCGACTCAGCCGGAGGGGATCTCCCAGGTGCGCTCGAGCGGTGACGATCTGGCCGGCACGAGCGCATTCGAGGACGCGACCGATCGGCTCCCGGACCGGGTCTCGGCGCTAGTCTTCCTCAACCTCGATGAGGTCCTGGGACTGGCGCAACGGGCCGGCCTGGCGGACAATCCACTGTATGCCTCGCTCAGCGAAGACATCTCGCGCGTCGGCTCTCTCGGCCTAGCCGTGAACGGCAGCGACGACGAACTTCAATCCGAGCTCTTCCTGGCCATCCACGACTGAGGAACCAATGCAGAAGCTTTCAGAGAAGGAGTACCTGTTCACATCCGAATCGGTGACCGAGGGCCACCCCGACAAGGTCTGCGACCAGATCTCGGACGGCGTCCTCGATGCGGTGATGGCGAGCGACCCGATGGGGCGGGTCGCCTGCGAGTGCCTGGTGAACACGGGCCTGGTCGTCGTCTCGGGAGAGATCACCACCGAGACGTATGTCGACATCCCGGCGATCGCCCGCGAGACGATTCGCCGGATCGGCTACGACGACCCGCGCTACGGATTTGACCACAAGGCTTGTGCCGTGCTTACCGCGATCGACGAGCAGTCCCCCGACATCGCCCAGGGTGTCGACGTCGGGCTCGAGCAGCGCGAGGGGGAGTCCTCGGACGAGCTCGATTCCGCCGGCGCAGGCGACCAGGGGATGATGTTCGGCTACGCGTCGCGGGAGACGAAGGCACTGATGCCGATGCCGATCCAGCTCGCCCACCAGCTCGCACGCCAGCTCGCCGAGGTCCGCAAGGCGGCCGTGATCCCCTACCTCGGCCCGGACGGCAAGACACAGGTCACGATCCGATATGAGAACGATCGGCCGGTCGAGATCGCCAAGGTGCTGATCTCCACCCAGCATCGCGAGGAGGCGGGGGAGCAGATGATCCGCAACGACCTCTGGGAGCACGTCCTCGAGCCGGTGCTCCACACCGAATACAAGGAGCTCTACACCGAGAAGGAGCTGCTCGAGAACTTCATGGTCAACCCGACGGGCAAGTTCGTGATCGGCGGACCCGTCGGAGACGCCGGCCTGACAGGCCGCAAGATCATCGTCGACACCTACGGCGGGTCCGCCCGCCACGGTGGTGGCGCCTTCTCCGGCAAGGACCCTTCGAAGGTGGACCGTTCAGCCGCCTACGCGGCCCGGTACGTGGCCAAGAACGTCGTTGCCGCCGGACTGGCTGACCGCTGCGAGCTGCAGGTCGCCTACGCGATCGGCGTCGCCCATCCGGTCTCGATCATGGTGCAGACCTTCGGCACGGGCAAGCTGGCCGACTCGGAGATCGCCAGGGTCGTGGAGGAGACCTTCGACCTGCGCCCGGCAGCCTTCCGCCGCTACCTGGACCTGCACCGGCCGATCTTCCAGAAGACCGCGGCCTACGGCCACTTCGGCCGCGAGGACGCGGACTTCACCTGGGAGCGCACGGACCGCGCCGACCAGCTCCGCGAGGCGGCGGGGCTGGCGACGAAGGCCGAGGCGCCGGCCTAGGTTCGGGTCTTCGGCTCGGCCTCGCCCTGGAGGCCGGCGAGGACCGGCGTGGCATGCTCCACCTGCTGGACGACCTGCTCCGGCTGCGCGACGCCCGCGAAGACGAAGTTCGACTCGTCGGTCCCGGCCGTAGTGAACTCGACGTCGCCGATCCGCATGGCCCGCTCGTAGACGCCCTGGCTGTAGTTCACGTTCTGGACCCGCTGCAGGCGGGTCTCCTGAACCTTGCGGGCGATGATCCCCACCTTGATGTTGAGGCGGCGGTCGGTGATCGTGTAGACGGTCGCCACCCGCTTGACGAACCCGGCCAGGACGACGATGGCCGCGATCACGGCGAAGGCGACGATCCCGAGGCCGACACCCTCGTTGATCAGCCCGGCAAGAATCGCGGCGGCGGCCGCGACGAGGAGCCCCTTGATGTAGAAGCCCAGAATCGCCCGCCAGGACGGGTGCCCCTGGTAGATCACCCGCTCCCCGGGCTGCAGGTCCACGGGCGCAGCCTAGCCGCGCCGCCGGTCGTCCGCCTAGCCTGACCTCAGAATGGCGATCGCCAAGGTTGAGCCGCTGCTGACGACCCGGAACGTGTCCGGGCCCTTCGACTACCGCCTGCCCGAGACGATGAGCGAGGTCGAGGTGGGTTCGGTGCTGGTCGTGCCGTTCGGGCGGCGGCGGGTGGTCGGCGTAGTCGTCGGGCTCGCGGATCGGAGCGACCTGCCACAGGACCGCCTCGCTGAGCCTCTCGAGGCACTGGAGGCGGGTGTGCCGCCCGAGCTGGTCGCGCTCGGCCGCTGGGTCGGAGAGGACTACTGCTCGACCCCGGCTCGCGGCCTCGGACTGGTGCTCCCGCCCGGCGTGGGGACGGGGGCCGAGGCTCGCCGCGTCCGGCCGCTGGTTGAACTCGAGGTCGAGGCGACTGAGAGGGGGCTCGACTCGATCTCCGGTGGCGAGCGGCTCGGGCTGCGACAGCGGGCGGTGCTGCGCGCCCTCGTGGCGGGACCCAAGCTGGCGCGGCGGCTGGCTGCGAGCGCGGGGTCGGACCGCGCGACTCTGAGGCGGCTCGAGGCCCGGGGGCTGGTCGTCACGCGGGAGGTCGAGCGCCGCCGGCGTCACCGGTCACCGGGAATCGGGGCCGTTCGGGAGGGCATCGAGCTCACCGGCGACCAGGAGACCGCACTCGAGACCGTGGTCGCGTCCCTCTCCGCTCCGAGCGATGGTCCGTCCACGCCGTCCTTCCTCCTCCACGGCGTGACCGGCTCGGGGAAGACCGAGGTGTACCTGGAGGCCGCCAGGGAGGCGCTCGCCCGCGGCCGCGGCGCGATCGTGCTCGTCCCCGAGATCGCCCTCACCCCGCAGACGATGGATCGCTTCCGCCGCCGCTTCGGGGACTCGGTTGCACTGCTCCACTCGCGCATGCCCGCGGGGGCGCGGTACGACGAGTGGCGGCGCCTGCGCTCCGGGGAGGCCCGAATCTGCGTCGGACCGCGCTCAGCCGTCTTCGCGCCGGTACGCGATCTCGGCCTGATCGTGATCGATGAGGAGCACGATTCCTCCTACAAGCAGGAGAGCGACCCGCGCTATGACGCCAGAGAGGTGGCGAGGCGGCGGGCCGCCGACGCGGGCGCGTTGCTGATCTGCGGGACGGCGACTCCGCGCCCCGAGAGCTGGCACGAGCTCGATCGGCTCGAGCTTCCGCAACGCGTCGACGGCCGGCCCCTGCCGCCGGTCGAGGTCGTCGATATGCGCGGAGGCATTCCGGGTCCGCTTCACCCGAGGACCCGCGAGGCGTTCAACGAGGTCGCGCGGCAGGGGGGCAAGGCGATCCTGCTGGTCAACCGTCGCGGATGGTCGACTCATCTCACCTGCCGCTCCTGCGGGCACGCCTGGGAGTGCCCGGACTGCGACGTCTCGCTCGTCCTCCATCGCGACGGCGGCCTCCGCTGTCATCACTGCGGCCACGCGGAGCCGAAGCCTGAGTCCTGCCCCGAGTGCTCGTCGGTGACGATCGCGCGGGTCGGGTCCGGGACCCAGCGGGTCGAGGCCGAGCTGATGGAGATGCTGGCGCCCCTCGAGATCTTCCGGCTCGACTCAGACAGCGCGGCCAGCCGCGGCCACGCCGAGGTCCTCGGTCGCTTCGAACGGGCGGAGTCCGGGGTGCTGGTCGGCACCCAGATGGTCGCCAAGGGCCATGACTTCCCCGACGTGACCCTGAGCGTGATCCTCGACGCCGACGGCGCGCTGCGGCTTCCCGACTTCCGCTCCGAGGAGCGCACCTTTGCGCTGATCACCCAGCTCGCCGGCCGGAGCGGGCGAGGCGAGGCGGGCGGGCGGGTCCTGGTCCAGGCGCTCGCCACGGGGGCGCCGAGCATCCGCCACGCAGCGCAGCACGACTCGGCCGGCTTCCTCGCGCAGGAGCTCGAGCGCCGGCGGGCGTTGCGGTACCCGCCGTTCTCTCACCTGGTCGAGATCGCGCTCGGAGGCACGGACGAAGCGCGCGTCGAGCGTTCCGCCGAGATCGTGCGCGACCTGGTCGCCGAGCGGATCTCGGCCGACGACGAGCTGCTCGGCCCGGCCCCGCTCTTCCGCCTCCGGGGGCGGCATCGCCGCCGCCTCCTGATCAAGTCGGAGCGCCGACACGAGACCGTGACGGCCGTGCGGGAGGCGGTTGCGACCGCGGTGCGTGAGCGCGCCCTCCGCGAGCTAGCGATCTCGGTGGACGTCGACCCGCAGTAGGCGCCGGCCACTCACAACCCCAGCAACCGGCGAAGGTCGGCAGCCACTTCGTCCGAGCGACCGGAGACCTGATCCCAGGTGTATCGAACGACCTGGAAGCCCTTCGCCCGGAGGGCAATCTCGCGGTGGCGGTCCCGCTTGATCTGCGCCCAGCTCGAATGGGCCGCAGCGCCGTCGAGCTCCACCGCAAGTCGATGCTCGCGCCAGAGGGCGTCGACCCGAATGCGGCCAACCTGGCCGTTGACTTCGGGCGTCGCAATTCCGGCCTGCTGGCAGAGGTCGAGGAAGCGCTCCTCGAGGACGCTGACGGTCTTCGCGAGCTGGGGAAGGTGGGCGTCCCAAGCCGCCCTGAGTGCACGCGAGCCGATGCGGCCTTTCCCGAGCACGGATTCGAGCTCCACCGGGTCGAGCACCCGGCGGTAATCGGCCTCAGCCAGGGCTCGTCGTAGCTGGCGCCCGCCGACGAGCGAGGCCAGATCTAGCAGTGTCCGGGCCACGGGCGTCAACCGGAAGCCTCGGTGCTCGACCGCTTCGACCCGTCGGGAGTGGTGGATACGAACATCGGGCAATGAAGAGCGGCGGGCCGGAGTCGTGAGATGGATCCGCGTCGGTTCGGAGTCGATCAACGACCAGATCCAGGCGGCGGTGGTGTGGCTGAGGACGGCGTCCGACCCGGCGTAGAGAAGTGCGGCGAAGAGGCGCCCATCGAGCGACACTGCCGTGTGCCCAACGGCGAAAACCCGGCGATGAAGTCGATGAAGTCGACCGGTTCGGAGCCACCGGGCGATCATGGTGTCGCTCAGGCCGGCTTCCCTGAGCTGCCTCCGGCTCGCGACGCCCTGCTGCCTGACGACCAGTGCGTCGAGAGCTTCTACGTCGATCTGTGTCCGACTGTCGGACATGACTCGACGAAGAAGGGGCATGAGGTCGATCCTCGGCGCTGAAATGTCACGAGACGGTGAAACCTGCGCCCATTCATTGCCGAAGTTCCCTCGAGACGACGCCACTAGACTCGAAACCGTGAGTGACGAAACGACATCGACGCCCCTGGAGGAGCTCGACGACGAGCTCGCCACCGAGGCTGAGGCGCCCGACGGCCTCGACCAGGAGGCGCTCGACCGGCGCAGCGCCGCGCTATCTCAGGTCGTCAAGTTCGGCGAGCCGGTGCTCAAGTCGGTGGCCTCGCCGGTCAGCGAGTTCGACGACCAGCTGGCGGAGGACGCTGAGCGGATGATCCGCCTGATGCGCGACGCGATCGGCGTCGGCCTGGCGGCAACCCAGCTCGGAGTCCTGCGGCGGATGCTGGTCTTCCAGGTCGGCACGGCCGCTGAGCCGACCGTTCTGGTCAATCCGGAGATCGAGTGGCGCTCCGAGGACTCGGCCACCGCGGAGGAGGGCTGTCTCAGCATTCCGGGCGTGGTGGTGGACGTCGAGCGGCCGCTCTTCGTCCGGGCCCGCGCTCTCGACGTCCGTGGCGAGCCGCTGACCGTTGAGGCCTCGGGCCTCGAGGCTCGGGTGATCCAGCACGAGGTGGACCACCTCGACGGCGTCCTGATGCTCGACCGAACCGAGAAGGACCAGCGCAAGGGCGCGCTGCGCGCCCTCCGCGAGGGCGGTACCTACGCGCCCGAGGCGCGAGGGGACTCCGATGATGCGAGCGCGGGCGACAGCGCGACCCGTGAGGGGTCGGAGGAGTCACCCGTTTGATGGCGCAGCCGTCCGGCACCAGAGCTTGAGGACCGCCTACCTCGGAACCAACGAGTTCGCGGCGACGGTCCTGCGCCGCCTCGCCGACAGCCGTCATCGCCCTGCGCTCGTGGTCACCCCGCCGGACAGCCGCCGGGGGAGGGGACGGAAGCTTGCATCGCCGCCGGCCGCAGAGGCCGCGCGGGAGCTGGACCTCGGGCTGCATCAGACCGCGGACGTGAACTCGGAGGAGTCCCTGGCCGCGATCCGAGCGGCCAAGCCGGAGGCCATCGTCGTCTGCGCCTTCGGCCAGCTGATCAAGGAGCCGCTGCTGAGCGAGTTCCTGATGCTGAACGTGCACCCGTCGCTGATCCCACGCTGGCGGGGTGCCGCGCCGATCGAGCGGGTGCTGATGGCGGGGGAGGGGCTGACCGGAGTGACCATCATGCGGGTGACCGCGGGACTCGATTCCGGGCCGGTCGCCCTGGCAGATGAGATCCGTGTCGACGCCGAAGACGACTACGCGTCGCTGTCGGCCCGGCTCGCTTCGACGGCTGGGGAACTCGTGCTGCGGGCTCTCGACCTCCTCGACGGGGGGAACCTTGAATTCACCGAGCAGAACGACGCGCATGCGACCTACGCAGACAAGGTTGCGCCCGAGGAGCGGCGACTCGATCCGTCCCGCCCGGTCGACGAGCTCGGGCGGCGCGTGAGGGCGTTGACGCCGCACGTCGGCGCCTATCTCGAGCTGGAGGATGGGAGTCGGCTGGGAGTGCGTTCGGCAGAGCCGGGATACGTTTCCGGTTGGGCCGGATCGGCGGAGCCCGGGACCATCCTCACTGAGAATGGCGAGCTTCAGCTCGTCGGCCCCGACGGCCTCCTACGGCTCGACGTCGTCCAACCACCCGGAAAGAACCCGATGAGCGCGGCGGATTTCCTGCGCGGCTACGACGTCCCGGCCAAAGCGATCTAGCCGCTCGCTACTCTCGTTACGTGGCCGAACGAATCGAAAGCGGCCTGGGCAATTCGGCCGACACGGAGAACGCGGGCGAGGGTGCCCTTCGGCGCCCGGACTGCCCGGGATGCGGCGAGCCCTGGTTGCGGCCCGCCCAGCTCCCTGGGCGCTTCGTCTGCGTCTACTGCCTTCGCCGCTTCGAGCTGGTTTCCCAGTGCCCGAACTGCGGCGAGCATCAGACGATCTCCCGGATGAGCCGGACCGAGGACATGAAGTGCCAGCACTGCGGCCACTCGATGCTGCGGAGCATCTGAGCTCCCGGGATGGAAGCCGCCACCGATAAGGCCTCGGCCACGCGGCGTGACCTCTACGCGAGCAAGCGGGTCGCCCCCTCGATCCTTTCGGCCGACTTCTCACGCCTTGGCGCGCAGGTCGAGGAGGTAATGGCCGCGGGAGCGCGGATCATCCACGTCGACGTGATGGACGGCCACTTCGTCCCCCCGATCACGATCGGCCCCCTCGTCGCGAGCTCGATCTCCGATCCGGTCCACCAGGCCGGCGGCGCGATCGACGTCCACCTGATGATCGAGCGCCCCGACCAACACATCGACGAGTTCGCCAAGGCCGGAGCGGACTCGATCACCTTCCACGCCGAGGCGACGCCCCACATCAACCGGACGCTGAACGCCATCAAGGAATTGGGCTGTCTCGCCGGGCTCGCGATCAACCCAGGCACGCCGGTCGGAGCGGTCGGGGAGTCGATCCACGACGCGGACGTCTTCCTCTGCATGACCGTCAACCCGGGCTGGGGAGGGCAGCCCTTCATCGCCGACTCCCCGGACAAGGTGAGAAGGCTCGCCTCGCTTGTCGGCGACGGCACCATCGGGGTAGACGGCGGGATCGACCCGGGCACCGCCGGGAGCGTGGCCGACGCCGGCGCTGGCCTCTTCGTCGCCGGATCGGCGGTGTTCGGCGCGGGCGACCCCGCGGCCGCTTACAACGCCATCGTGGAGGCCGCGGGCGCTGTATAGGCGGGAGCACTGATCTCCACGCCCACAAGGCCGGGTACGACGATGTCCGCTCAGCCGGCCTCGTCCGCCGAGGCGAGCTGAAGCTCGACTTCCTCGGGCGAGCCCGGTTCGACCCGCTCCTCGCGGCGCAGCAGGGGCTGGCTGTAGAGCCAGTAGAGCAGCGAGCACAGCAGGGCGGCTGCACCCAGATAGCCGACGACCACGCGGGTGACCTCGCTGGGGACGATCGGGACAACCGTCCAGACGACGAACGCGATCGCGCAGCCGATCCAGCAGAAGGAGGCCCGGCGGACCTGCCCACGCGCGAGCGCCGCCTGGTTGAGAGTGGCCGCGGAGAGGTAGAGGCCCATGCCCACCGCGACGGTCACGAGGTCGGCCCGGTCGTAGGTGTGATTCTTGCCGAAGGCGATCTGCATGATGTGCGGCCCGGCGATCAGCATCGCGAGGGCGACCAGCGCCGCAAAGCCCGCGATCGCCACCAGCGTCACCCGGATCGAGGCGCGGAAGTCCTTCTCGTCTCCACGCGAGCCCAGCGTCGTCAGGTGGGGGAGAAGGCTGGTCTGAACCGCCTGGAAGAGCTGAAGGGGCGCCCGGGCGATCATCAGGATGTTGAAGACGAAGCCCGCTGCGGCCGCGTCGGCGGTGGCATTCGTGAGCAGGACCCCCGCATTGAGGAAGGTCTGCTCGCTGAGCATGATCAGGAAGACGGCAGCCGCGAAGCGCCCTCCGCGAGCCAATGTGAACTCGTCCGTGGGGGCGTCGCCCGGCGGCGACTCAGCCGCGAGCGCCGGTGCCGCCGCCTCCTGCCCGCCGAACCGGCGCAGGAAGGCGAATGGCACGACGACCAGCGAGAGGGTTGGCGCGGCGACGATGCCGAGGGCAACCGCGGTCTGGCCGGATGCGATCCCCAGGGCCACCGCGAGAGGAAACGCGGTCCTCGCCACCGACTCGCTGATGATCTGGAGCGCATAGATCGTCAGCCGGTGGCTGCCGGCGAGGAAGCCGCGCGCGAAGTAGCTCGCGCCATACGCAGTGATCGCCGCCACCCCGATCCAGTAGAGCGTCGAGTTGCCGTCCAGGAGGTGGTCCTGAATCGGGGTGCGCAGGGCCAGCGCGACGATGTCGAAGCCGACCGCCACTCCGAGCTGGATCGTGGCCGCGACCCGGACGGTCCGGCCGATCGGCACGTCGTGAGCCAGGTTCTCGGAGACGGTCCGCGACAGCAGCTGCTCGACCGGCCGCTGCAGGACCGAGACGACGATGAATACCGCCGACCAGAGCACCGCCACCTGCCCGTACTGTTCGCGCGAGAGCTCATGCGAAGCGATCGCGAAGTAGAGGTAGGTGATCAGCCCCGTGATGGCGACACCGATGGAGAGCAGGCTGGCGCGGCGCCCGTAGCTCCTCGCCTCGTCCGTCGCCTGAACCCGCCTCGCCCTCGGCATGACGGCGGACTCTACTGCCGTACAATTACTGGCTGACTGACCAGTCAATCAGTCGCAACCCTCATCAAACGGGTTTCTCCTCAGCTTCGCTTGCGGAGCACCCTCGCATTACAGGAGGCGCGGTTGCCAGAGGTCAGCACCGAACAGGACACTCCCCACCTGCGCCGGGCGCTGGAGCTCGCCGAGGGCGGACGCGGGCGTGTCAGCCCCAATCCAATGGTCGGCGCGGTGCTCGTTCGCGATGAGCAGGTGATCGGCGAGGGCTTCCACGCCGTCCGCGGCGAACTGCACGCCGAGCGGGCGGCGATCGAGGACGCCCGGGCGCGCGGCCAGGACCCGGTGGGGTCGACCATCTACGTGACGCTCGAGCCCTGCGCTCACACCGGCAGGCAGCCGCCCTGCACCGAGGCGATCCTGGAGGCGGGGATCTCCCGTGTCGTCTACGCGTCGGAGGACCCGACGGAGAAGGCTGCCGGCCGCGGGCCCGGCATGCTCCGCGACGGCGGTGTGGCCGTCGAGTTGGCCGGCGGCCCCGAGGCGGCCTCGGCCCGTCTGCTCAACCAGGCCTTCCGCAAGCGCGCTCGCGCCGGCCGGCCCCTGGTGACCTACAAGGCAGCCATGTCACTCGACGGCCGCGTCGCCTCACCCACCGGCGACTCCCGCTGGATCTCGAGCGTCGAGAGCCGCGAGCTCGTCCACCGCTGGCGAGCTGAGTGCGACGCCGTCGCGGTCGGCATCGGCACGGCGCTCGCCGATGACCCGCTGCTCACCGCCAGGCTCGATCAGACCCCACCACAGCCCGCCCGGGTCGTCTTCGACTCCCACGCGAGGCTGCCGGTCGATTCCGCCCTGGTGAACTCGATCGACGAGGCCCAGCTGATCGTGATCTGCGCGCCCGAGGCGCCCTCCGCCCAGCGAGACGCGCTGGAGCGCGCCGGTGCCGAGGTGATCGTGGCTCCCGGCCGGACGCCGCGGGCGAGGCTCGAGGCCGCGCTCGACGAGCTCGGGCGCCGCGAGATCCAGGACCTCCTGGTCGAGGGCGGCCCGACCCTCGCCGGCGCCCTATTCGACGCCGGCGAGATCGACGAAGTCCGTCTCTTCATCGCCCCGGTGCTGGTCGGCGCTGCCCAGGCGAGGGCCGTCCTCGAGGGCGAAGGAGTCGCCCGGATCGCCGACGGCGCCCGGCCATTGGCGACGAGCTTCGAGCAGGTGGGCGAGGACATCCTGGTCCGCGCGAGGCTGCGGGAATGGTGACCGGCTGATGTTCACCGGGATCATCAAGGAGCTGGGTGAGGTGGCCGCCGTGGAGAGCTCCCCGGACGGCGCGCGTCTGCGCATCCGCGCCGAGCTGGCGGCGGAGCTCGGCGAGGGCGACTCGGTCGCGGTGGACGGGGCCTGCCTTACGGCGACCTCGGTGACCGGCGACGCCTTCGACGCGGACGTCATGCATCAGACGCTCGAGTTGACCACCCTCGGAGCGCTCGAGCCGGGCTCGCGGGTCAACCTCGAGCTCCCGCTGCGCGCCTCGGATCGGCTCGGCGGCCACGTCGTGCAGGGGCATGTCGACGGGACCGGCGCGGTCGCCAAGATCTCGGACGACGGCTTTTCGAAGCGGGTCCGCATCGAGCTGCCGGAGGAGCTCCTGCCATACGTCGTCGAGCATGGCTCGATCGCGATCCAGGGCATCAGCCTGACCATCGCGGCGCTCACCGATGACGCCGTCGAGGTCTCGCTGATCCCCGAGACCCTCGAGCGCACGACACTTGGGGCTGCCGAGCCCGGTGACCGCCTGAACATCGAGTGCGACGTCCTGGCCCGCTACGTCCGCCGCCAGCTTGAAACCGATTCGCGCCTGTCACCCTTATCCGAGGAGTAATCGAGATGGCCAAGCGCACCCAGCAGACAACGACCGAGACGAAGACCGACTCGCGGTTCGCCACGATCGAGGAGGCGATCGAGGACATCCGCCGGGGGCGGATGGTGGTGGTCTGCGACGACGAGAACCGGGAGAACGAGGGCGACCTCACCATGGCGGCGCAGTTCGCGACCCCCGAGGCCATCAACTTCATGGCCAAGCACGGCCGCGGCCTGATCTGCCTCGCGCTCACCGACGAGCGCTGCCAGGAGCTCGGCCTCAACCTGATGGCGGCCAAGAACGAGGCTCCTTTCCAGACCGCCTTCACCGTCTCCGTGGAGGCGCGGGAGGGAGTCACCACCGGGATCTCGGCCGGGGACCGCGCTCGGACGATCCAGGTCGCGATCGACCCCCACTCGCAGCCCCAGGACCTGGTCCAGCCTGGCCACGTCTTTCCGCTGAAGGCGAAGGACGGCGGCGTGCTGGAGCGGACCGGTCAGACCGAGGCCGCCGTCGACCTCGCACGGCTAGCGGGCCTGATCCCCGCCGGGGTGATCTGCGAGGTGATGAACGAGGACGGGACCATGGCGCGGGTGCCTGACCTCGTCGACTACTGCACCAGGCACGACCTGAAGATGATCACCGTCGCCGACCTGATCGCGTACCGACGGCGCACGGAGAAGCTCGTCGAGCGAATCGTCTCGACCAAGCTGCCGACCGCCTTCGGTGAGTTCACGGCCGTCGGCTACCGCTCGCTGATCGACGACAAGCACCACGTCGCGATGGTCAAGGGCGACGTGTCCGGCCGGGAGGATGTCCTGGTCCGGGTTCATTCGGAGTGCCTCACCGGCGACGTCTTCCACTCCCTGCGCTGCGACTGCGGCGAGCAGCTCGAGGCGGCGCTCGCGAACATCGAGGAGGAGGGAAAGGGCGTGCTGCTCTACCTCTCGCAGGAGGGGCGCGGCATCGGGCTGCTCAACAAGCTCCGCGCCTACAAGCTGCAGGAGGAGGGCCTCGACACCGTCGACGCCAACCTCAAGCTCGGACTGCCGGCCGACCTTCGCGACTACGGGATCGGCGCGCAGATCCTGGTGGACCTCGGGTTGTCGAGCATCCGCATCCTCACCAACAACCCGAAGAAGATCCTCGGCCTCGAGGGCTACGGTCTCTCGGTGACCGACCAGGTGCCGATCCAGGCGGTCCCCAACCCCCACAACGAGGCCTACCTGCGAGCGAAGCGCGAGCGGATGGGCCACGCGCTCCATCACCAGGGCCTGCCGCTCGACGAGCAGCTGCTCTACGAGGAGCACCGCAAGGACGAGGAGAACCGCCGGGACGGCGGCTCCGGCGAATACCCGCCCGGTGACTGACGAGAACTCCTACGAGCAGTTCACCGACGAGGAGCGGGAGGCGCTGTCCCGCAGCGAGTTCGCGGTCTGCGTCGCGACCTTCTACGAGGACATCGCCGAGCGGCTGCTGAACGGCGCCGCCGTGGGCTTCGATCTTGGGAACGTCAGCGAGGCGTCCGTTCACACCTATCGAGTGCCGGGGTCCTTCGAGCTTCCCTTTGCCGCAAAGCTCTGCGCCGAGTCCGGCCGCTTCGCCGGGATCGCCTGCCTCGGCGTCGTCCTCCGTGGCGAGACCAGCCACTACGACCACGTCACCAACGAGGTCGCCTCGGGGATCCAGCGCGTCCAACTCGACACCGGGGTGCCCTGCGCCTTCGGGGTGATCACCGCCGAGAACATGGACCAGGCCCTGGCCCGATCCGGTGGGGACAAGCGTGATCAGGGCCGGGGCGCCGCCGTCGTTGCGATGCGGATGTCGCTGCTTCGCGATTCGATCTAGCTACCATCACGCGCCCATGGCCAAGGTCTGTCACAGCTGCGGAAAGCACCCCGCCTTCGGCAATTCGCGCAGTCATTCGATGGTCGCGACAAGGAGGCGCTTCAACCCGAACCTCCAGAAGGTCCGCATCCAGGAGGACAACGGCCGCACCCGGCGCGTCTACGTCTGCGCGCGCTGCCTGAAGTCGAACAAGGTGACGAAGGCCGCTTAGCTCTAGGGTTTCGGCTGGTCCCCATGGCCGATCCCTCGATAGAGCGATTCCGGCGAGTCGTCAGTGCCGCGGCGGCCCATCTGGAGGAGCGCCGCAAGGAGGTCAACGACCTCAATGTCTTCCCGGTCGCCGATGGCGACACGGGCGACAACATGGCGCTCACCTTGCGCGCCGTGAGCGACGAGCTCGACCGCCTCGACGGGCAGATGGTCGATGAGATCGGTCGCACCGAGTTGGTCAACGCTCTGGCGCGCGCTGCGCTGATGGGTGCCAGAGGCAACTCCGGCGTCATCCTCAGCCAAATCGTCCGCGGTGCGGCGGAGGAGCTGGCGAGCCGGCCGGGCGAGCTCGTCGACCCGATGTTGGTTGCTGCGGCATTCGCCCGCGCCGCCGATGCAGCCTACGAATCCGTGCGCGAGCCGGCGGAGGGAACGATGCTGACCGTCTTCCGCGAGATGGCGCACTCGATCTCCCGCCGCCTCGCCCACATGGACGAGATCCGGCTCGCGCCCGACGCCAGTCCCATCGAGCAGGATGTCTTGCTCGCGGAGCTGCTCGAGGAGGCGGTCCGCGACGGGGAGGCCGCGGTTGCCAGGACTCCCGATCAGCTCGAGATCCTGCGCGAGTCCGGCGTCGTCGACGCCGGGGCTTACGGGCTCGTCGTGATCCTCGCCGGCGTGGTCGCGGGTCTGCGCGGAGATTCCACCCTCCCGTCCGGAGTGCCGCACTACGCGCCCGCGACCGACACGCGCCCGCACCACGCCGACAGCCGCTACCGCTATTGCACGAACTTCATCGTCACCGGCATGGGCCTCGACAGCCGCTCCTTTGGCAGCCGCCTCGAGGAGCTCGGCGACTCCGTTCTCGTCGTCGGAGACGAGGCGACCCTCAAGGTCCACGTTCACACGGACGAGCCGGAGGCCGCAATGGCCCTCTTCGAGGGGACCGGCCAGGTCTCACAGCTCGACGTGGCGGACATGCGCGAGCAGATCGCAGAGCGAACGGCGCGGCTGCAGGCGGGCCGGTGCGCCGCGGTCGCGGTGGTCTCGGGCCACGGGGTTCGCGAGCTCTACGAGGGGCTGGGCGCATTCGTGGTCGACGGCGGCGAGACCTTCAATCCCTCGATCTACGACCTGCTCGCGGCGATTCACGAGGTGCCCGCCGAGGAGGTCCTGGTCTTCCCCAACAACCCGAACGTGGTGATGGCCGCGGAGCGGGCGGCGGAGCTCTCGGACAAGCAGGCACGGGTGGTCCCCTGCACCTCTCAGCAGGCGGGTGTGGCGGCGCTGGTCGAACTCAACCCCACCGCTTCCATCGACGAGAACGAGGAGAGGGTCGGCTCCGCGCTGACCGGGATCCGTGCCGGCTCGGTCGCCCCGGCTTCCCGCGACGATACGAAAGGCCGGTTCGTGACCGGGGACGCCGTCGGCTTCGTGGAAGACGAGATCGTTGCCTGGGGCGGCGCCGGGTCGACCTTGGGCGAGACGATCGCCCGCCTCGCCGAGGGCGCGGAGATCGTCACGGTGATCGCGGGAGAGGGCGCCCCGATGGCGCTCGGGGAGCTCGACGGGCCCTTGCCCGAGGACATCGAGGTGGAGCTCCACGACGGCGGCCAGCCGAACTACTGGTGGCTTCTCGCCGCCCAGTGATGTGAGCGACGGGCGGCCGGTCCTCTGGCAGTACAGCTTCTCGAACTACAACGAGAAGGCCCGCTGGGCGCTCGACTTCAAGGGGTTACGGCACCGCCGGCGATCGGTCATGCCGGGCGGATTTCGGGGGCTCTGGATGTCGCGGGGCGATCGGACCCTGCCGGCCATGGACCTGGACGGCAGACGAATCCTCGACTCGACGCGGATCATCGCCACGCTCGAGGAGCGCGATCCCGAGCCCGCCCTATATCCGGCGGACCCGGAGGAGCGCCGGCGGGCGCTCGAGCTCGAGGACTTCTTCGACGAGCACGCCGGACACGACATGCGCCGCGTCGGCTTCTGGGAGCTCCGGGACAACCTGGGCTACGGGCTCGCCTTCATGACGACCGACCAGCCGAGACCCAGGGCGGCCCTTGCACGGGCGCGGCTGCGGCTCACGTTTCCGGTCGTCTGGTGGTACATGAACCGGCGCTACGAGTTCACCCAGGCGGCGGTCGAGCGCAGCAGGCAGACGATTGCCACCGCGCTCGACCGGATCGAGTCGGAGCGCGCGAGCCGCGACCACCTGGTCGGCGACAGCTTCACGGTCGCCGATCTCACCGCCGCGGCCCTGCTTTACCCGATGGTCTGGCCACCGGAATTTCCGTACGAGCTTCCTGAGGCGCGGCAGTGGGAGTTCCTCGAGCCGATTCGCGATCACCCCGCGCTCGACTGGATCTCGGAGACCTGGAGGCGGCACCGCGGCACCTCCGCGGCCGTCTGATCACCAGCCCTCGGAGCCCGGCTCTCCCTTGAATGGTCCCTCGATCTCCTCGGTGATCCAGCCGCCGTAGTAGGCGCCAGGTTGCGGGGTGACCAACTCGTCGTCGAGGTAGGCGGCGTCCACGCGCCGCGGGTAGAAGGCGAGATGGTTCCGGAGCTGCTCGAATCCGGGCTTCGGCTCGGGGTAGAACCAGGCGACCCTGTTGGCCCTCTTGCCGCCGGCCTCGGCGTGCACGTAGGAGGCGGTGCCCTTCCACTCGCAGTAGGTGTGCGCGTCCCCGGCGTCGATCAAAACCTCCTCGCGGACGTCGGCACGTGGGATGTAGATCGTCGGGGGACTGGCCGTCTCGAGCACCCGCAGCGCCCGGTCGCTCTCGGCGATGGTTTCGCCACCGAGCACCACGCGGACGTGACGGTCGAGCGGCTCAACGCGCGGCGGGCGGGGGTAGTCCCAGACGGATTCCTTGGCTCTCTGCGTCTTCATGTATCGATGTCCTCGAGGACCATCCAACGTTACGCCTAGCCTTTGGTCGGGATGGAGGCCGTACTGGAGCAGCAACCCGAACCCGCCGCGGTCTACGTCCCGCGAGCACTGGGGAGCGGTGAGCCGCTCGACCGCGAGCGGCTTCTCGTCGCACCGTTGAAGACGCTGCCCAGGCCCACGATCCTCGACGCCCCGATCACCAAGCTGCGCGGAGCCGGCCCGAAGCTCGCGGAAGCGGCCGCGGAGATGGGGATCTCCAGCCTGGGCGACCTGCTCCGTCATCTTCCGCGCGGCTACCGCGACCGCGCTGAGCCGGTCGGGCTCGCGGAGCTGAAGCTGGGAGAGGAGGCGACGGTGAAGGTCGAGGTGAGCCGGGCGAGGGTTCGCCCGACGCGCCGCCGCCGGCTGACCATTCTCGAAGCGGATGTGAGGGACGCGACGGGCCAGGCGAAGGCGATCTGGTTCAACCGAGCCTGGCTCGCCGATCGGCTTCAGCCCGGGACCAGGCTTTTCCTGCACGGCAAGCTCGAGAAGCGCGGCTTCAATGTCGCCGAGCACGAGTTTCTCGACTCATCAGAGGCCGGCCTGCACACGACCGGGATCGTCCCGGTCCACGCGGCCAGCGAGCGGCTGCGCCCGCAGCGGATCCGCGAGTGGGCCTGGCAGGCGATCCCACTGGCCCGCCACGCCGTCGAGCCCGTGCCGGGGCGGCTGCGCCGTGAGCTGCGGCTGGCCGGGGCAGAGGACGCGCTAGTGGCCTCCCACTTCCCGCCCGATGAGCACGCCGCCGAGGCGGCCCGGGAACGGCTCGCCTTCGAGGAGCTCTTTCTCTACCAGGCGGCCCTGGTATCGCGACGGGGTCGCCGCGTCTCCGGCAAGCGTGGCATCCGGCTTCCTGAGCGGGACGGGCAGGCCGCAGCATGGATCGACTCTCTGCCCTTCGAGCTGACTAGCGACCAGCAGCGGGCAATCGAGGAGATCGACGAGGACCTCGCCGCGGCGCAGCCCATGCAGCGTCTGCTGATGGGGGAAGTGGGTTCCGGCAAGACCGTGGTCTGCGTCCACGCGATGCTCCGCGCGATCGAGGCCGGGCACCAGGCCGCCCTGATGGCACCCACCGAGACCCTCGCCGAACAGCACTTCCGCACGCTGGAGACGCTGCTCGCAGCCCATCATGAAACGGGTTGCTCCTCGCCTCCGCATGAAACGGGTCGCTCCTCGCGGAGCGCCCTCGCATCACACCCTCGCATCACCGCGACCCTTCTCACCTCGGCGACTCCAACCGCCCGGCGTCGTGAGCTGCTCGACTCGCTCGCCGCCGGTCAGCCCCAGCTGGTGGTCGGAACTCACGCCCTGATCGAGGAGGCCGTGAAGTTCTCGTCGCTGGCGGTCGCGGTCGTCGACGAGCAGCATCGCTTCGGCGTCCGTCAGCGCGCCGCGCTCGATGCGAAGGGACCGGGTGGTCGACTCCCGCACGTTCTCCACATGACCGCCACGCCGATCCCGCGCACGCTGTCGCTGACCGCGTACGGCGATCTCGACACCACGGCCCTGCGCGAGCTGCCCGCCGGCCGACAGCCGATCCGGACACGGGTCGTGGACGAGGAGAGCCGCCCGGCCGCCTATGACTTCATCCGCGCCCGGCTGCGCGAGGGCCGACAGGCGTTCGTCGTCTGCCCGCTGGTCGCCGACTCGGAGGCGGTCCAGGCGAAGGCCGCCGAGGCGGAGGCGAAGCGGCTCGCCGCGACCGACCTGCGCGACTTCCGCGTCGCCCTGCTTCACGGCCAGATGTCCTCCGAGCAGAAGGGACGCGCGATGGAAGCCTTCGCCTCGGGCAAGGCCGACGTTCTGGTGGCGACCACGGTGATCGAGGTCGGCATCGACGTTCCCAACGCGACCGTGATGCTCGTCGAGGGAGCGGAGCGCTTCGGCCTGTCACAGCTCCACCAGCTGCGCGGCCGGGTGGGCCGCGGCGAGCACGAGTCCTTCTGCATTCTCTTCGGCGACCCGGAGTCCGACGCGGCACGCGCCCGGCTGGACGCGATCGCCGAGGAGGGAGACGGCTTCGCCCTGGCCGAGGTCGACCTCTCGATCCGCGGCGAGGGCGAGATCCTCGGCACCCGTCAGCACGGCCTGCCCCGCTTCCGCGCCGCCACGCTGCCCGAGGACACCGCCCTCCTGCTCGAAGCGCGTCGCAGGGTTCTCGAGTTGCGCGAGCGCCACGGCTCGCTGGAGGCCGCGTCGCTCGGACCGCTGATGGACGAGGCGCGGCGCCGTTTCGGGGATGAGCGGCGGGAGCAGATCGCTGCGTAGATGCCCGAGCTTCGGATCACGGCGGGCGAGCTGGGCGGCCGGCGGATCCGGGTGCCCAAGGGTGCCCCTGACCTGCGACCGACGACGGAGCGCGTTCGGGAGGCGGTCTTCTCGATCCTCGGGGACATCTCGGGCGCCCGGGTGCTGGATCTGTTCAGTGGCAGCGGCGCGCTGGCGATCGAGGCTCTCTCCAGGGGTGCCTCCGAGGCGACGCTCGTGGATACGCGCCCGGCCACGGCTCGCCGGAACCTCGAGTCCCTCGATCTCGGCGACAGGGCGGAGGTGGTACGGGCGGACGCGGTGCGCTTCCTGCGCCGGGCCCAGCCGGAATCCTTCGATCTCGTGCTCTGCGATCCGCCCTATAGACTCGCCGACCCCCTTGCCGCCGATCTCGTCCAGCTCATACCGGGGGTGCTCGCCGCGGGTGGCCGGGCGATGACCGAATCCTCGCCCGTGCGGCCCATGGACCTCGAACTGCCCCTACTCACCGAGCGGACCTACGGAGACACGATGATCAGGATCTATGGAGATCAGCGATGAGTGAAGAGAACGCGAGGGTTGCGATCTGCCCGGGGAGCTATGACCCGGTGACCAACGGGCATCTCGATGTGATCAGCCGTGCCGCCAAGGTCTTCGACAGGGTGGTGGTCGGGGTCGTCAACAACCCCGTCCGCAAGGAGAAGACCCTGTTCACGGCCGACGAGCGGATGAAGTTCATCGAAGACGCCACGGCCGACCTGGGGAACGTCGAGGTGGGCGTCATGTCGAATCTGCTCGTCGAATTCGCGCGCGAGCACAACGCGACCGCCGTCATCAAGGGCCTGCGAGCGATCTCGGACTTCGAGTACGAGTTCGAGATGAATCAGCTCAATCGGAAGCTCGCCCCGGAGATCGAGTCGATGTACATCTTCGCCTCGGCGAACTTCAGCTTCCTCTCCTCGACGGGGGTGAAGGAGATCGCCACCTTCGGAGGGGACGTCGGCGATCTGGTGCCGGGCCCGGTTGCAAAAGCGCTTGCGGAAAGGCTCGCCCGCTAGCCGGGAGGGTGCGCCGGCGTGCGTGGCGGCTGGGCGTGAGCTTGCAGTTCGCCGGAGAACCGTGTCCCGCGCGCCCCCAAGTCGCGCGGTGCGTAAGCTTTAGCGACCTCAGATGGACGTTCTAGTACTGATCGACAAGCTCGACGACCTGGTCCACAACGCGCGGCCCGTGCCGCTCACGGACCAGGTCCGCGTTGACCGCGAGGAGATCTACGACCTCCTCGATCAGATGCGTGCCACGATCCCCGAGGAGATCAAGCAGGCGCGCTGGATCGTCAAGGAACGCCAGGAGATGCTCGCCGAGGCCAAGCGCGAGGCCGAGCGGATCGTCAAGGAGGCCCGCGAGCAGCAGGCCCGCCTCGTCGCCAACGAGGAGATCACCCGTCAGGCCGAGCGTGCCGCCGAGGAGATCGTCGAGGAGGCCCGGGAGCGTGAGCGGGAAATCCGCCTCGGTGCCGAGGACTACGCCGACGACATCCTCTCGACCCTCGAGGTCAACCTCCAGAAGTTCCTGCAGGCCGTGCAGCGAGGCCGCGACCGGCTCCAGGGCCGCGAGCGCGAGCCCTCCGAGATCGGTTAGCCGCTACTCCGCTCTCGGAGCGGGAGCCGCTGGCGGGAGCTGCATCTCCTCCGCCACGGACTTGATTGCTGTGTCGGGGACCTGGATCGGCCCGCGCGTCGGGCGATCCAGATCGCAGGTGACGAAGAGCAGCCCTGTCACCAGAACCGCCGCGAGCGAAACCGCGACGACGCCCCTCCCGACGATCGCGAGATAGGTGGCCAGCAGGCCGAGCGCGAGCGCCGCACCGAAGACTTCGAGGAACAGCACGGCACCGGGGACTCGATTGTTGAGGCCGGCGATGCGGGTCGCCTGAGCATCGATCATCTCGTTCAGCGTCTCCTCATAAAGCCGGGGCGCGCTGTCGATCGGCTGGAGCGCGAGCGCCCTCCCGTTCAGGGCCCAGAGCTGGCGCTGCAGAGCGTCCTCTCGGTCGATGGCGGCAAGCGCCTGGGTGCTCTCCGGGACGTAGTTGGTGAGGCTGACCGCGCTCACTGCGTAGCTTCTCAGCAGGACGAGCGACTGGGTGCGCATGGGTTCGCGCAGCGTCTGCGCCCGCAGGAAGGTGGTGCCGATCGTGTTTGCCTCGTCCACCACCGCGTCTCGGCGGTTCTCGTACCGGGTGACGGCGAGGGAGAGGCCGAACGCGAGGATCAGCCCGACGACACCCAGGAGCGCGGCCTGCAGCACGCCGAATGGCTCTTTCAGGCTCTCCGAGAGATGGCGCACGCGGCGCCCGAGGAAGACGCCGATCGCCGTCGCGCCGAGTACGGCCACGCCGAGCACGAGCGCTACCTCGAAGGTGCTGAGCTTGAAGAACCACATGGCCGGTGGACGCTACCGAGATGCCTAGAGCTGCTCGACGCGGCCTCCATCGGAGGCGGCACCTACAACTAGGCTCCATGCATGGACGAGCTGGCCGCCGGCATCCGGCTGGTGCTCGCAGATCGGGGCATTGACGCCGCGCTGCTGGAGCTGACCCGCATTCCGGGCGGAGCCTCGCGCGAGACCTGGCTCGCGGAGGGCGACGGCGCCAGGTGGGTGCTCCGCCGCGACCCGAAGAGCTCGGTCTCGCTGGTCCCGATGGCGGAGGAATTCGCCCTCATCTCCCGGGCCGCGGAGGCGGGGGCGCCGGTCCCCAAGCCCCTGGCCTTCGAGCCCGACGGGGGGCGATTCGGCTCGCCAGGGCTCCTGATGGAGCACGTGGAGGGAACCTCGGTAGCGCCGCGCATTCTGCGCAAGCCGGAGTTCTCCGCGGCTCGTGGCGCCCTGACCGCGCAGCTTGGCCAGGCCCTCGCCCGAATCCACGCGATCGACCCGGCGAGCCTCGACGGCGTGCTCCCGCGCGCCGAAGCGGATCCCGCGCTCGACCAGATCTCGGAATGGGAACGGCAGCTGGACCAGATCGGGGAGCCGCTACCGGCGGTCGAGCTCGGTCTTCGGTGGCTCAGGGCGAATGCCCCGGAGCCCGCCGAGACCCGGCTCGTGCACGGTGACTTCAGGCTCGGCAACTTCATCGTCGACGAGGCCGGGCTTGTGGCCGTGATCGACTGGGAGCTTGCCCACCTCGGGGATCCGACCGAGGACATCGGCTGGCTCTGCATCCGTTCCTGGCGGTTCGGCAACGACGACCTGCCGGTGGCCGGGGTGGGGCAGCTCGACGACTTCATCGCCGCGTACGAGGCGGCCGGCGGTTCGCGGATCGACCGCAGCCGCGTCCAATACTGGGGGGCGTTCGGCAACGTCAAGTGGGCGGTGATCTGCGCCCGCCAGGCCCACGATCACCTCGACGGGGTGCGGCGTAGCCACGAGCTCGCCTCGCTCGGTCGCCGAATCTGTGAGCCCGAGTGGGATCTGCTCGAGCTCATGCACCATCATCAAACGGGTTGCTCCTCGGCTTCGCCTGCGGAGCACCCTCGCATCTGATGCAGGACCGTCCGACCGCCGCGGAGCTCCTGGATTCGGTCGCGGAGTACCTGTTCGCGGAGCTGCGCCCGGTTGTACCGGGCGAGCAGCGCTTCAAGGTGCTGGTCGCCGCGAACGTCTGCGCGGTGGTGGCGCGCGAGATCCGGGCGGGGGAGGAGCCCGATCAGGCGGACCTCGCGCTGTTCGGGGAGCTGCTCGGCAAGCAGGTCGACGACGTCCATGTCGCGGCGGCTGAGCTGTCCGAGCGAATCCGCTCTGGGGAGCTCGACGACCGCCTCGAGGAGCTCACGCCGCGGCTCGCCGAGCACGTCGGGCGCAAGCTCGAGATCGCCCGTCCCGGCTATTCAGAGGGCGACTAGAGCTCTGCGCGGGCGGCCTAGGCGGGTCTCGCCACTAGGGTTCGACCCTCGCGAGGGAAGGAGTGGTCATGTCCGAGAGATGGTTTTCCGACGACGAGCTGCGGGAGATGTCGCGGCCGACGATGGACTGCGCAACCGAGGCGATCGACCGGGGCGATCTCGAGGAGGCGAAGAGCCTCTGCGAGCGCGAGAAGCACGAATCCCAGTTCATGCACGACATGCTGGTGGACGGGATGGCCGGGCTGATCTCGTTCGTCAAGGAGAAGCTCGGGGACGAAGGCGTGCGCGAGGCGTGGGAGTGGAGCCTCGAGCGCAGCTGGAAGCAGAGCGTCGAGAAGATCGACGCAGCCGACCGCAAGGCGATCGCGCAGGCCCTGGCCGCCACCTGGCGCGGGCATTCGACCGGTGGGGTCGGCCCGAACCCCGGTGCCTTCGAGATCGGCGAGGACGACGAGAAGCTGACCTTCACGATGAACCCCTGCGGCTCCGGTCAGCGCCTGTGGCGCAACGGGCGCTATGACCCAGATGGCTGGGGCGTCACCGACTCGGCCCACGACTGGAGCTACGGGCGAGAGGGTTTCCCCCTCTACTGCACCCACTGCGCCTTCATGAACGAGCTCGGGCCGATCAACTGGATCGGGTACCCGGTCTATCCCTCCGATCCGCCCGAGGACTTCGACCGCGACCCCTGCGTCTGGCACTGGTACAAGGACCCCGCGGACATCCCGGAGCGCCACTGGAAGCGCTACGGGCGGGAGCGAAGCGTTCCGGGCTAGTCCCTTCCCTCGGAGCCAAGGGTGAAGGTGTTGAGCCCGGCGCCCCGTCGACCGCGATCTCCTGGCCCGTCACCTGGGCGGCCTCCTCCGAGCAGAGGTAGGACACGGCACCCGCGATCTCGGTCGGGTCGACCATGCGGCCCGAGGGGAGGAGCGGCATCAGGCGCTCGAGCACCTCATCCGGCATCGCCCTCACCTTCTCGGTCGCCACCATCCCCGGCAGCACGGCATTGGCGGTGATACCGCGGTGGACGTTCTCCGCGGCGAGCGTCTTCACCATCCCGAGGAGACCCGCCTTCGAGGCGGAGTAGGCAACCTGGCCGCGGAGTCCCGTCTTGGCGGCGCCCGAGGAGATCGCGACGATCCGGCCCCAGCCTCGCTCGCGCATCCCGGGGAGACAGGCCTGGATGGAGCGAAAGGCGCCGGTGAGGTTGACGTCGATGTCCCGCGACCACTGCTCCGTACTCATCCTGTGTGCGGGTGCGAGCGTGTCCGTGATCGCCGCGTTCGGGACGCAGACATCGATCCCGGTCAGGTCGGGGAGCTCGTCCGAGCTCAGGTCGAGCCGCAGGTCGCAGCCCTCGTCGCGGTCGAGGGTGGTCACCTCGAGGCCGTCGGCGCACAGGCGATCGGCGATCGCGGCGCCGATCCCGCGGGCCGCCCCTGTGACGAGAGCCCTACGCGCCATCACCGAGGAATGTCACAACCCGGTCTCGTGGCCCCCGGCGCGGCCCGCATCGGTCTTCTCGTAGAAGCGCCCGAGCAGCTCCTGCGTCTCATCGGGATCCGCGCAGGTGTAGGCGTTCCAGGCCTCGGCCCGGAGCTGCTCGTCGATTGTCTTCCCGACCGTGTCCAGGATCGTCTGCTTCGCCGAGCGCACCGCGCGCTGGGAGTTGCGGAGGATCTGCCGGGCGACCGTATCGGCCTCGTCCATCAGGCTCTCGTGCGGGACGACCTTCGAGACGAGGTTCCACTCGAGCGCCTGGGCGGCGTCGATCGGCTCGGCCGTGAGGAGCATGTGCATCGCGACGCCGACGCCGGCTGAGTTGACGAGCCGGACGATGCCGCCATCGCCGTGGTGGAAGCCGCGGCGGGCCTCGAAGGAGCCGAACATCGCCCGGTCCGAGGCGATTCGGATGTCGCAGGCGAGCGCGGTCTCGAATCCGCCGGCGAGGGCCCAGCCGTTGATCGCGCCGATGATCGGCTTGTAGATGCGGTGCATGCCGCGGGTGAAGCCGTTCAGCCCGAGCTCCGCGATCTGCCGGAGGTCATCCGGCTTCTGGTCGACGATGATCGGCGGGATGTACTCCTTCAGGTCGGCGCCGGCGCAGAAGGCCTCGCCGGCGCCGGTGAGGATGGCGACGTCCACCGAGTCGTCCTCGGCGAAGTCCGCCCAGGCGGCGATCATCGCGCGGTGGACCTCGGGGCTGACGGCGTTCCGCGCCTCCGGCCGGTTGATGGTCACGTAGGCAATCCGGTCGCGCTTCTCGTAGAGGACCACTCCCTCGTCAGCTGAGGGTGGCGGCCCGGGGCGCTCCGGGTTGTGGTGGGTCATCGGACTCCTCTCAGTCGTAAGTGGCGCGGACCACCGCCAGGTCGTCGGCCGTCCAGGTGATCTCGCCGCCGCACCACTCGGCGAGCTGATCCGCGGTGTCCGGGAAGTCGAAGCCGGGGTCGATCGGAGTGACCTGCGGCTCGGCCTTGACCACGTCGCCGATCACCAGTGCGCGTGACTGCTCGCGAACCCGCCTGAACAGGGTCCGCTTGGCGTCGTCCTGAAGGTGGTGGACGGAGAGCACGGAGATCACCAGATCCCACGGGCCATCCGGAAGCGGGTCCTCCATGCGGGCGAGCTGCACATCGTCGTACTCCTCTCGCAGGCGATAGACCATGTCCGGGCTCGAGTCGAGACCGATCACCCAGGCGTCCGGATAGGACTCGAGCAGGACTCGCGTCGTCTCGCCGGTACCCATCCCGAGCTCGAGGACGCGGTCGGGCGCGAAGGGGATCGCGTCCACGGCGGCTCGCTGGAGCTCGTCGTAGCGCGGAACCTCGGCCCGGATCTCCTCCAGGTAGGTCGCCGGGTTCCAGTGGAATTGCGCGCTCAACGTGTCTCGGTACCCTCGAGGCGAGTGTATGCGGAAGGCGGAATCGTCGATCTCGAGCGCCTGGCGCTGTCCTCGGGACAGGCCCGTCCGCTCGATCTCGAGGTGGACCTCGATCCGATCGAGCTCGGCGGCGAGACCTACGCGCCGGCCGGTGGTGGAAGCGAGGCAAGGCTCGACGTCTCCCGCACGACCACCGGATATGCGCTTCGGCTTCGCTTCTCCAGCGAGCTGACGGGTCCGTGCGTTCGTTGTCTCGAGGAGGCGGCGACCGATGTCGAAATCGACGCCCGCGAGGTCGACCAGGCATCAGCCGAAGACGAGGAGCTCCGCAGCCCCTACGTCTCCGACGGGAATCTCGATGTCGGCCGCTGGGCCAACGACGCCCTGGTCCTCGCGTTTCCTTCCCAGCCGATCTGCCGCGACGACTGCGCCGGGCTCTGCTCGGTCTGCGGAGAACCGCTCAACGACGCCGATCCGGAGGCGCACAAGCACGACACCGGCGGCGACCCGCGGATGGCGAGGTTGCGCGATTTGAAACTCGACTGACCGCCGAACGTCCCGGAGTGCTCGCTGGGCTGGGGGTTCCGGGACGTTCGATGCCCGGCCGCTACCATGCGCGGCCGATGGCGGTCCCCAAGAAGCGACAGTCGAGGACGCGACGCGACAAGCGGCGTGCCCAGTACAAGGTCTCGGCTCCGCGGCTGAACGAGTGCCCGCGCTGCCACAGCATGCGGCTGCCGCACCGCGTCTGTCCGACGTGCGGCACCTACGCCGGTCGTGAGGTGATCCGACACGAGGCGCCCGACGTGGCGCCGGCCGGCGGAGAGCCCACACCGTCCGAGTAGATGTCCTCGCCCCTCCCGGTTGCGCTCGACGCCTATGGGGCGGACGCGGGGCCGGAGCTGGTTCTGGAGGGCGCGCGGCTCGCCGCCGCTGACGGTATCCCGGTGCGCATATTCGGTCCTGCCGGCCTCGAGGTAGGAGAGGGCGTGGAGCTCGATCCGACCGTGGAGTGGATCGGCAACGAGGCCGAGCCGGTGGGGGCCGTGCGCTCGACGCCCGATGCCTCGGTCGTCCGGGGCGCAGCTGCGGTCGCCGAGGGCCGCTGCAGCTCCCTGGTCAGCGCCGGCTCGACCGGGGCGACCATGACCGCCGCTCTCTTCGCCCTCAAGCGCGCCCGGGGGGTTCACCGGCCGGCGCTCGCCGTGCAGATCCCGGTTCCCGCCGCGGACGGCCCGCCGCTCGTCTTCCTCGACTGTGGTGCGAATACCGACGTTCGCCCGCAGCACCTGATCCAGTTCGCCTTCCTGGGCTCCGCCTTCAGCGCCGCAGTGCTCGGCGCGGACAGTCCCCGGGTGGCGCTGCTCTCGGTCGGCGAGGAGCAGAAGAAGGGGCGCCCGGAGGTGGTCGCGGCGCATGAGGCGTTGACGGACGCCGACGGCATCCGCTTCATCGGCAACGTCGAAGGGCGGGACCTGCTGAGCGGCGAGGCCGACGTGATCGTCACGGACGGTTTCACTGGGAACGTGACCCTGAAGACCCTGGAGGGGACCGCGAGGGCGGTGGCGGATGCGGTTCGCGCCGCCGCGCGGTCGGGTCCTCTGGCCGCCGCCGGCGGTCTGCTGTTGCGGCCGGCCCTGGGCGGGCTGCGCCAGACGATGGATCCGAACGAGGTCGGCGGGGCGATCCTTCTCGGTCTGCGGGGCGTCGCGGTCGTGGCCCACGGAAGCTCCACACCCGACGGGATCGCGAACGCTGTCCGCCTGGCCCAACGGGCCGTTTCCGAGCGTGCCGTCGAGCGGACGGACGAGCTGCTCTCCGCCTCCGGCGCAACGCGGGATGCCCTCCGCGATGATGCGAGGGTGCTCTGAAGCGCGAGCGAAGGAGCAACCCGTTTCATGCGGGGACGGGTAGCCGATAGGGGATAATCGAGGCGATGGAGCGCGACGAGGTCATGAAGCTGGTGCGTGAGCACCTGAGCACCGAGCTCGAGGTGCCGCCAGAGCGGATCCAGCCGGAGACGCGATTCCGCGAGGACCTCGACGCCGATTCCCTCGATCTCTACGAGCTCGTCATGGAGCTCGAGGATCAGTACGGGATCCGGGTGAGCGAGGAGGAGGCCGCCCGGATCGAGACGGTCGGAGACGCCGTCGACTTCGTCACGGCGCGGGTTCCCGCTGCATAGGGGAGGAGCTTCGGTCTGAACCCATGACAGCCACCACCGCCTCGCTGGCGGAGCTGTTCGCGGACACCCCCGAAGAGCTGCACCGGCAGGCCCTCTCTCATTCATCCTGGGTCGAGACCCGCACCAGCTCCTATGGCCGGCTCGCCTTCCTTGGGGACAGCGTCCTGGGTCTCTCCGTCGCCGCCCTGCTCTTCGCCGAGCACCCGGACGCCGATATCGGCGAGCTCACCAAGATCCTCAACCAGGCCGTGAGCGGGCGGGCGTGCGCCGAGGTCGCCCGCGAGCTAGGCCTTCCGGACATGCTCGCGGCGCAGGCGCCCGAGGAGGGGGAGGGGCTCCCCGTCGAGACGCTGCTCGCCTCCGAGCGGACCCTGGCCTCCGTCTGCGAGGCGGTGATCGGCGCCTGCTATCTCTCGCACGGCTTCGAGCCCACCTCCAGGGCCGTGGTGGATGCGTTCAGCGACGAGGTCGAGCAGGCCACCCGCGAGCGCCTCGACTTCAAGTCGGAGCTGCAGGAGCGACTCGCGCGCGACGGCGACACCGTCAACTACGAGGTCACCGGCGAGGAGGGGCCACCGCACGACCGTCGCTTCGAGGTCCGCGCGACGGTCGAGGGGGACGAGATCGGCATCGGCTCCGGGAGAAGCAAGAAGGAGGCCGAGCAGGCGGCGGCTCAGCGGGCGCTGGACAAGTTGCGCAAATAGGGGAAATGCGTCCGGGCTAGGCGCGACGCTTCCCATCGCCTGCCACCCTTCCCAATTCGATGTATCTGAAGGCCATCAACCTAAAGGGCTTCAAGTCCTTCCCCGACCGCACCCGGCTGACCTTCTCGCCGGGCGTCAGCGTGATCGTCGGCCCGAACGGCTCGGGCAAGTCGAACATCACGGACGCCGTCCTCTGGGCGCTCGGCGAGCAGAGCCCGACCGCAGTGCGGGGGCAGCAGATGCGCGACGTGATCTTCGCGGGCGGAAACGGGCAGTCGCCGAGGCGCTTCGCCGAGGTGGAGGTGGTGATCGACAACACGGAGGGCCGCGCGGCGAGCGAGTTCTCCGAGATCTCGATCTCCCGCCGAATCGAGCGCAACGGCGACGGCGAGTACAGGCTGAACGGGGGGCGGTGCCGCCTGGTCGACATCGTCGAGGCTCTGGCCGACACGAACATGGGGCGGGAGGCCCACTCGGTGATCAGCCAGGGCAAGGTCGAGCAGATCGTGAACTCCAAGCCCCGGGACCGGCGCCTGCTGATCGAGGAGGCGGCGGGGCTCGGCAAGCACCGCAAGCGCCGTCACAACGCCCAGCTGAAACTGGATCGCACCCGCGACAACCTCGAGCGGGCTCTGGATGTCGAGCGCGAAGCGCGGTCACGGCTGCGGCCGCTGAAGCGGCAGGCCGAGGCGGCGGAGCGGACCGCGAAGCTCGAGCGCGAGACGAATGAGCTCCGGGCGCGCCTAGTCGCCGACGCACTGCGCAGCCAGCAGCAGCAGCTTGGCACCGCGGAGAGGAAGCTGGCCGAAGTCCGCGCCACCCGCGACTCGGTCGAGAAGCGCTTCGAGGAGGTCAGGGCGCGGCGCACGGCGATCGAGGAGCGGATCGCCACCGGCGAGGAGGGACGCCGCCGCCACGGGGAGCTGCTGGCGGAGGCGCGCGCCGCCACCGAGCGGGTGCGGGCGCGCGGCGAGTCGCTCGAGATCGCCGAGCGCGACCTGCGCGCTGCCCTCGGGGAGCGCCAGCTGCGACTCGAGGCTCTCGAAACCGAGCCGGACGAGGACGCGACCGCGGCCCGGATTGCAGAGCTCGAGACCGAGCTCGCGAAGCTCGGCGTGGACGCATCCGAGGAGGGTGCCCAGCTGCGCCGCGAGGCCGAGGAGGCCGAGCGCGCCCGGGCCGCCGCCAAGTCGGCGTTCGAGCCACTCGAGGCGGCCGCGGAGGAGGCGGGCGCGGCACTCCGCAAGGCGACCCAGATGCAAGGAATGGCGTTGGCCGAGGCGCGGAAGGCATCCGAGCGCAAGGCGGCGCTCGCCGGCGAGCTGGCGGCCGTCGAGGCGAAACTCGCGGCCGCGGCGGTCGAGGGCGAGCACGAGGCACTCGCGGGCCTGATCGAAACTGGTGCCGGCCTCGAGCGGGCGGTGTCGGCTGTGCTCGGCGAGCGGTTGCGGGCCTCGATCGTCGATTCCGTCGGGGAGGGCCGAGAGCGGCTCGCGGGGGCCGAGGGTGCCGCGCGGGCGCTGATCCAGCATGAAACGGGTGGCTCCTCGGCTTCGCCTGCGGAGCGCCCTCGCATAATCTCGCCGCCGCCTTCAGAGCCGCCGAAGGACGGCGCCCGACCGCTGCTCGACCTAATCGAAGCTCGGGAGGCTGCGGGCCCGATCACGGAGCGCCTCCTCGCCGACGCCTGGCTGGTGGACGATCTCGACGATCTTGCTGAGGATTTCTCCGGCGTGGCGGTGACGGTCGACGGCGAGTGCTACGACGCACGGGCGGGCGAGGTGCGCAGGCTGCCCCGCGAGGGGACCGATCCCGCTCTCGCGGCGCGGTCCGAGCGGGAGGAGCTCGTCTCCCGGCTCGCACAGCGCGAGCAGACCGAGGAGCGCGCCAGCCGGGACCTCGAACGGGCCGAGTCGGCGCTCGCCGAGGCACGTCAGCACGAGGAGGAGGCCCAGCGGTCGCTCCGCGAAGCCCGCCGGGGTCTCGACGAGGCCGCCGAGGAGGCGAACCGGACGACCTGGCTTGCCGAGCGCCAGGCGGAGCGCTCCGACGGAGGAACGGGGTCCGGCGCGATCCAGCGCGCCAAGCTCGAGGCGGAGCTGGCCGCGGAGCGTCGGCATGCCGAGGCCGCCGAGCGCGCCAAGGAGAAGCGCCTGCGCGACCGGCAGGAGCTCGAGCGGCGGATCACCCTCGAGCAGGAGACCCTGCCGTCGCTCGGCCGGGTCCGCGAGGCGCTGCTGCTGCTCGGGCAGCGGCTCGAGAGTCACGCGGCGACACTCGCCAGCCCGGAGGGGGAGGATGGATCCGACGTCGCGGCGGAGCTACGGGAGTGCTCCCAGGAGGAGTTCGGGCTACAGGGCGAGCTGCGCGAGGCGAGCGAGGCGATGACCGTCGCCGAGGTCGAGTCCTCGCAACTGCGGGGACAGCGCGACGAGAGCACCGCCGAGCTCGAGAGGCTCGGGGCCGCGCTCGGCGAGCGGCTGGCCGCGCCGGATGCCGCGCTTCCGGATGAGGAGCGCGAGACGATCGAGGGACGGCTCGACCGGCTGCAGCGCAATCGCGAGCAGATCGGGCCGGTGAACCCCCTGGCGAAGCGCGAGTACGAGGAGGCTCGCGAGCACGTCACCGAGCTCGCCGAGCAACGCAAGGACCTCGAGCAGGCGATCACGGAGCTGCGCTCGCTGATCCGCCGCACCGACAGGGAGATTGCGGCGGCCTTCGAGGAGACTTTCGAGGCCACGGCCCGCGGCTTCGAGGAGATGGTGGCCGAGCTCTTCCCCGGAGGCCGGGGTCGCCTGCGGCGCGTGGACGTCGGCGGAGCGCCGCGGCCCTTCGCGGGCGAGAAGCCGGAGGACTCAGAGGGTGAGGAGGATGACCTCGACGAGATCGCACCTCCCGACGAGGACGGCGGAGTCGAGATCGAGGTGACGCCGGCCGGCAAGTCGACCCGCCGGCTCTCGCTGCTTTCTGGGGGCGAGAAGTCGCTCGTCGCGCTGGCCTTCGTCTTCGCCGTGCTGATGGCGCGGCCCTGTCCCTTCTACATCCTCGACGAGGTCGAGGCCGCGCTCGACGACATCAACATCGACCGCTTCCTCCGCCTGGTCCGTCGCTTCGCCGAGCGCTCGCAGTTCATCGTCGTCACGCACCAGAAGCGGACGATGGACGCGGCGGACATCCTCTACGGCGTCAGCATGGGTGGCGACGGCATCACCAAGGTCGTCTCCCGCAAGCTGCCCCGCGACGAGCTGGAGACCCTCCCGGGACAGCCCGAGGCGGCCGCCGAGGCGGCCTAGGCAGGAAGCTCCTAGTAGGGGCGGCGGAGCACCGGTTGCTGCCGCGGACGACGGGGGCGATCGGGCCATTCCGGCCGCTCCCAGACGAGCTTCGCGCGCTCGACGGCCTCCCGCTCGACGGCCGGATGGCAGCTCCGGCAGACGGGCTCGAGGTTCTCGAGCAGGTCCAGGCCTCCATAGCGTCGCGGGAGCTTGTGGTGCGCCACCAGGTCGTGCCGGCTCCCGCAGTAGGTGCACACTGCTCCACCGGTGACGAGGGCCGACAGCGTCGCCCAGGAGAGTTGGTCACACGAATGCCCCATCACGCATATCTCACATCGCACGCCGGATGCCGTCGCGACTACCCTCCGCCGCCGTGGCCGTCACCTGGCAAGAGGCGTTCGACCTCGGCGACCGCACGGTTGTGGTCGAGGAGCGGCCCGAGGAGAGGGCCGGTGTCTTCCGCCGCCTACGCGAGGGGCTTTCGCGCAGCCGCCAGGCGCTGAGCGCCGAGCTCTCCTCGAGCTTCACGGAGCGGATCGACGAAGGGACGTGGGAGCACCTCGAGGAGGCGCTGATCCTCGCCGACGTCGGGGCCACCACCACCGCGGCCGTGGTTCGACGGCTCGAGGACGAGGTCGAGGCCGGCGAGCTGACCAGGGGGGAGCAGCTGCGCGAGCACCTCATAGGGGTGCTGGCTGAGACCGCATCGCCGCAGGGTGAGGAGAGCGCTCGAATCCACCTTCGCGATCGGCCCTCCGTCCTGATGATCGTCGGCGTCAACGGCACCGGCAAGACGACGACGATCGGCAAGGTCGCCTGGCACCTGCAGAAGGAGCTCGGCCTGGACGTGATCGTCGCCGCGGCGGACACCTACCGAGCCGCGGCGGTCAACCAGCTCGCCGAATGGGCGGACCGCGCCGGGACCCAGATCGTGCGTGGCACAGAGGGCGGCGACCCGGGCGCCGTCGCCTTCGACGCCGTTGCCGCGGCAGAGGCTCGCAGCGCCGACGTCGTGATCTGCGACACCGCGGGGCGCCTCCACACCCACGGCAACCTGATGGAGGAGCTCAGCAAGGTGCGGCGCGTGATCGCAAAGCGGATCCCGGACGCCCCGCACGAGACCCTGATCGTCATCGACGCGACCACCGGGCAGAACGGGGTCCGCCAGGCCCAGGAGTTCGCCAACGCGGTGGAGGTCACCGGCGCCGTGCTCACCAAGCTCGACGGGAGTGCAAAGGGCGGGGTCGCACTTGCGATCGCCTCCGAGCTCGGCATCCCGGTGAAGCTGATCGGCATCGGCGAGTCCCTCGAGGACCTGCGCCCCTTCGACGCCGAGGAGTTCGCCCGCGCGCTGATCGAGGAGTAGGGCGGGTCAACCGGGCTTACCCCGGATGCAAGCCACCTCGCAGGCTGGGGAGCCTTACGCGGAACCCTGGGGACGTGCCTACAGGGGGCACAAGAGTCCGGGTTCGCATGCTCGCCCTGCTCGGGGTTTGCATTGGGGGCTTTCTCGCCATGCCCGCGACGGCAGGCGCCGGCAGCGCTCACGTTGCCGCGCTCCAGGTGGCGATGCGCGCGGTCGGGCTCTACCCGCATCCGGTGGACGGGATCAGCGGGCCCTGGACACAGGGCGCCGTCCGGACCTTCCAGTCCCAGCACGGGCTTGCCGTCGACGGGGTCGCCGGGCAGCAGACGCGGGCCGCTCTGGGCAAGCGGGGCAAGCCGAAGCTCGGAAAGCGCCCCATGCACACCGGCCAGCGTGGCTGGGACGTCGCCGCCCTGCAGTTCCTGCTCCATGAGCGCGGCTTCGCGCCGGGGGGCTTCGATGGCGGGTTCGGGCCGAACACCGAGAATGCGGTTCGGCGCTTCCAGGCGGCTGCGCACATCGGCGTCGACGGCGTGGCGGGCCCCGCGACCGTCGGCGCGCTCCGGGGAAACCAGGTCGTCACGACCTCCCCGCTTGGGCCGGTTCGGTTCTTCCAGCCCGTACCCGGGCCAATCGGCGACCGCTTCGGCTTCATTCCGCCCGGCCGCTGGCACACCGGGCTCGACTTCCCTGAGCCGAAGGGGACGCCGATCCACGCCGGCGGTGTGGGGGTCGTCTCCTTCGCCGGCCTCAACACGGGCGGCTACGGCAACCTCGTCGTGATCAGCCATCGCCTCGGCTTCGAGAGCTGGTACGCGCACATGTCAGTGATCGGCGCGTCGGTCGGCCAGCGGGTCTCTGGCGGACAGACGATCGGCAACGTCGGCTCGACGGGCCACTCGACCGGCCCCCACCTGCACTTCGAGGTTCGTCACTTCGGCACCCCGGTCGACCCGACGCCGTACCTGCTCGGCTACCGGTCCGCGAACGCGGATACCGCGGCCCGCAGTAGGGGGACCGGGTCAAAGCACAGTGGGCGTCGCTGCCGGCCGAACGCAGACGCGCGGGGCCTCGGGGCCGACCCGCTCACCGCCCGCCTCGACCGCTGCCCCTGAACGCCGAACGTCCCGCAGTACCCCTCCTAGCGAGCATTGCGGGACGTTCGGCGGCGCGGCATGAGACAACCCGGGCGTACCGCCTAAGCTCACCCTCAATGTTCGATCAGCTTTCAGATCGCCTTCAGGGCGTGCTCTCTGACGTTCGCTCCAGGGGAAAGCTCTCCGAGGACGACGTCAACAAGGCCCTGCGCGAGGTGCGCCTCGCTCTGCTCGAGGCGGACGTCAACTTCAAGGTCGTCAAGGACTTCACGGCGTCACTGAAGGAGCGGCTTGCCGGCGAGGAGATCTCGGAGGCGCTCAACCCTGGTCAGACCGTGATCAAGGCCGTCAACGACGAGCTCACCGCGCTGATGGGCGGTGCCGGCCGCGACCTGGTCTTCGCGCCGAGCGGGCCGACGGTGATCCTGATGACCGGCCTCCAGGGCTCGGGGAAGACGACCGCCACGGCGAAGCTCGGCAAGCTGCTGAAGAAGCAGAACAAGGACGTCGCCCTCGCGGCGGTCGACCTGCAGCGTCCCGCCGCAGTCGAGCAGCTCGAGAAGCTCGGCGCGCAGGGCAAGGTTCACGTCTATGCGCAGCCCGGCGAAACCGATGCGGTCAAGGTCGCCGCTTGGGCCCGCGACCAGGCGGTCCAGGAGAACCGCGACGTGCTGATCGTCGATACGGCCGGTCGCCTCCACGTCGATCAGGACCTGATGGACGAGCTCGCCGAGGTCCGCAAGGTCACGAAGCCGCACGACGTGCTCCTGGTGGTCGACGCGATGACGGGTCAGGACGCGGTCAACGTCGCCGAAAGCTTCGCCGAGACCGCCGACTTCGATGGGGTCCTGATGACGAAGCTCGACGGCGACGCCCGTGGCGGCGCCGCGCTCTCGGTCCGGGCGGTCACGGGCAAGCCGATCATCTACGCGTCGACCGGCGAGAAGCTCGACGAGATCGAGCGCTTCCACCCGGACCGGATGGCCGGGCGAATCCTCGGCATGGGCGATGTGATGTCGCTGATCGAGAAGACCCAGGACGAGTTCGACGAGGACTCGGCGGCCGACCTCGAGCGCAAGATCCGCAAGCAGCAGTTCACGCTCGAGGACTTCCTCCAGCAGATGAAGCAGGTCCGTCGCATGGGGCCGCTCGGGAACCTGATGAAGATGATGCCCGGCATGGGCAAGGCGATGCAGGGGATGGGCCAGGTCGACGAGCGAGAGCTCGATCGGATCGAGGCGATCATCCTTTCGATGACGCCCTTCGAGAGGGCTCACCCGACAGAGATCAACGGCTCACGCCGGAAGCGGATCGCCACCGGGTCCGGCACCACGGTCCAGGCCGTCAACCGGCTCGTCAAGCAGTTCGGCCAGATGAACAAGCTGATGAAGCAGATGTCCGAGGGGAAGATGCCCGACCCGCAGCAGCTGATGCGCGGGATGCGCTAGGCGCTAACCTCCGCCGCCGCATGTCCGTGAGAATCAGACTCCGCAGGGTCGGATCGAAGAAGAACCCGATCTGGAGGGTTGTCGTCGCCGACCAGCGCTCGCCGCGGGACGGCCGCACGATCGAGACGATCGGCCAGTACAACCCGCAGCCGGACCCTTCCCTGATCGTGATCGACGAGGACCGGGCTAAGCATTGGCTGGAGCAGGGCGCGCGTCCGACCAAGACGGTCGCAACCCTGCTCCGCACCAAGGGCATCCAGTCCACCGGCGCCTAGGGCTGGGCTGACCCGATGCGCGAGCTGCTCGAGTTCCTCGCCCGCTCGCTCGTCGCCGATCCCGATGCCGTCGTGGTCACCGAGGTCGAGGAGATCGACGGAGAGGTCGTGCTCGAACTCGAAGTCGCGGACGACGACCTCGGACGTGTGATCGGCCGCGGGGGGCGCGTTGCCAACGCGCTGCGCTCCGTGATGAAGGCCGCGGCGACCCGCGAGGACAAGCGCGTGGTCGTCGACATACTGGACTGAGTGCGACTCGACGTCTTCACGCTCTTCCCGGAGCACTTCGACTGGTTCCTTCGCCAGCGCCACGTCTCCAACGCACTCGCAAGCGGGAACGAGATCCGCTTCTACAACTACCGCGACACGACGCCGCTGAGCGCGGGGCAGGTCGATGACGCCCCGTACGGCGGAGGAGCCGGGATGGTGATGCGTGTCGACGTCGTCGATGCCGCCCTCGAGGCCGCCTACGGGGCGGAGCGCGACCGCGTCAGGAAGATCGCCCTCGCGCCGGCCGGGCGGCTCTTCGATGAGGGGCTCGCGGCGGAGCTCGCGCAGGAAAACCACGTGGCGCTGCTCTCTGGGCGCTACGAGGGCTTCGACGAGCGCGTCGTCGAGCATCTAGCTGACGAGACGATCTCGATCGGCCGCTATGTGCTCGCCGGAGGGGAGCTGCCCGCAATGGTGATCAGCGACGCCGTCCTGCGGAAGCTGCCCGGGGCCCTCGGCGACGCGGACAGCGTGGTGGAGGAGTCCTACAGCGCGGCCCTCGCGGGCGCGCCGGAGTATCCCCACTACACCCGGCCCGCCGCCTACCGCGGCTGGGAGGTTCCCGACATCCTGCTCTCGGGCGACCACGCCCGAGTGCGGGAGTGGCGGCACGAGCAAGCACGCCACCGGGCGGACCAAAAATGAACGGCCGCCACAAACACCGCGGCCGCATCACCGCTAGCATTTCGCGTCGCTGCGCGAGGCCGAGGGCCACGCGCATTTTTTGAGCCTCCGCACCGGCGCCGTTTTAGGCGTCGCTCAGGCCGAGCCCAGACCATCATCACCTCATGAGCACAGTCATCGAAGACCTCGAGAAGCGAGCGCTGAAGCAGCGGCCGAAATTCGCCGCGGGCGACCGCGTGCGCGTTCACTTCCAGGTGGTCGAGGGGACCCGCCGCCGCACCCAGGTCTTCGAGGGCATCGTGATCAAGCGCCAGGGCAGCGGCGCGCGCGAGACGTTCACCGTGCGCAAGCAGTCCTTCGGCGTCGGCGTCGAGCGGACGTTCCCGCTGCACTCGCCGAAGATCGAGAAGCTCGAGGTGGCCGCCCGCGGCGACGTGCGGCGGGCGAAGCTCTACTACCTGCGCGGGAAGGTCGGCAAGAGCGCTCGGGTGGCCGAGCGGCGCTGGGGCATCGAGGAAGAGATGGTCGTTGCGGAGGAGGAGGCGGAGGCGGTTGACGCCGAGGGCGTCCCGGTGAGCGAAGCCGAGGCGGAGGTCACCGAGCCCGTCGGGGAGGAAGCCGAGCAGGCATCCGAGGGCGAGGAGCCCACGGAGGGCGATGAGCAGGGTGCGGACGGCGGGGACACGGCGGAGGCGGAGTCGGAGCCTGGGCGCAAGCCGAAGGCCGACGCCTCCCCCGACGAGGCAGAAGACTGAGAATCCCGCGACCCCACAGCACCCAGGGCGCGCTTCTCGAGCTCGTCATCATCGTCGCGCTCGCGCTCGGGCTGGCACTGGGGATCCAGGCGTTCATCGTCAAGCCGTACCAGATCCCCTCCGAGTCGATGGAGCCCACCCTCGACGTCGGCCAGCGGGTCCTGGTGAACCGGTTCATCTACCACTTCACCGATCCCAAGATCGGGGACATCGTCGTCTTCCATCCGCCGCAGGGAGCCGAGGGCGGCGCCGGCGGTGAGTGCGGCGATCCGAGGACGGGAGCCGGGGGCTCGAGCGGCTCGGCCTGCGACCAGCCGACGCCCGATAAGTCGAACGTCAACTTCATCAAGCGGATCGTCGCTGGCCCGGGAGACACCCTGAGCGTCCAGGACGGTCACCCGGTGGTCAACGGAAAGATCGCTCAGGAGGACTTCATCAACGGCTGTACGCCAGGCGGAGCCTGCAATTTGCCGCAACAGATCACCATCCCGCCCGATCATTACTTCATGATGGGCGACAACCGTGGGTCGAGCGACGACAGCCGCTTCTGGGGACCAATCCCACGAGACTGGATCATCGGCAAAGCCTTCGCCACCTACTGGCCCCCGGACCGCGTCGGACTCCTCTAGCTCGCCCCGGAAGCGCGGGAAGAGGCGGACCGCCGCCCGCCTGTTCCGCTTCGACCGGTCCTTCGGCCGCCGCTTCGTGGCGGGAGTGGACGAGGCCGGGCGGGGCTCGCTGGCGGGTCCGCTGCTCGCCGCGGGGGTGCTCATCGACCTCGAGCGGATCGGCCGTTCCGAGCGCCTCGCCCTGGCGCGGCTCGACGACTCCAAGCAGAAGACGCCCGAGGAGCGGGAGGAGCTCTACCCGCGGGTGATCCGCGCGGCGGCCAGCGTGTCGGTCGCCGTACGCTCGGCCCGTGCCATCGACGCAAACGGACTGCATGTCTCCAACCTCGCGGCGCTCAGCGACTGCATGAGCGCGGTAGCCCAGGAGGACGCGACTCGCCTGGTGGACGGCTTCAGGCTGCACCGCTGCCAGCTCGACCACACCCCGGTCGTCGATGGGGACGCGCGCAGCGCGGCGATCGCCGCCGCCTCGGTGATCGCCAAGGTGACGCGCGATCGGTACATGCGGCGTGTCGCCGAGCTCTACCCGCAGTGGAGCTTCGAGGGGAATGTCGGCTACTCGACCCCGGAGCATCGGGAGGCCATTCGGGAGCACGGCATCTGCCAGCTGCATCGCCGCTCCTTCGCCTCGGTGGCCTACTCCCAGCTCGGGCTCGACGGACTGCCGGCGGACGACGACCTGGGATCAGAAGGCCTGGCGGATGTGATCGACATCCGGGAGGCCATCCGCGCCGAAGCGGACCCCGACGACGTCGAAGCGGTAGCCGAGGACGCCTGAGGGCCCACGCCGTTCCGCGATCCACTCGCGGGCCAGGCGCCTCAGCTTGAGCTGCTTGCGGCGGCCGACCGCGTGCGCCGGCCGCTCCGGGCCGAGGGCGGTGCCCGCGCGTCCCGCCTTCACCTCGACGAAGACCAGGGTCCGGCCGTCCATCGCCACGATGTCGAGCTCGCCCGAGGGGAGCCGGATGTTGCGCCCGACGATCCGCCAGCCGGATCGCTCCAGGCGGGTGGCGACGAGCTGCTCGGCGGTGCGGCCGAGGCGTTGCCTGGCGAAGGTCACGACCGGCCACGCTGCTCCCCTCGGGCGCCCGGGGCACGCGTCGATCGCCATGCCTCCATGACGCCAATGTGACGATCCGCGCGCCAGGCTTGATGAGGCGCCGCCTAGCGTCGCCGGCATGTTCGCGCTCGCCCGCACCTTCGCGCTGGTCGGCGTCGATGCGCAGCCGGTCTACGTGGAGGTCGACATCGGGGGCGGCCTGCCCTCCTTCACGATCGTGGGGCTGCCGGACACCGCGGTGCGCGAATCCCGCGAGCGGGTCCGCTCGGCACTCAGGAATTCGGGATTCAGATATCCGGACCACCGGATCACCGTGAACCTCGCCCCGGCCGACGTCCGCAAGGCCGGTCCGGGCTTCGACCTGGCGATCGCCGCGGCGATTCTGGCCGCGACAGGGCAGCTGCCCCGAGCAGTGGTCGACAACTACGCGATGGCCGGAGAGCTGGCGCTCGACGGTGCGATCCGGGCCGCGCCGGGGGCGCTCGCGATGGCGGAGGGGGCTAGCGGCTGGGGGCTGCGCGGGGTGGCGGTGTCACCGGGCGACACGAGCCAGGCCGCGCTCGTGGAGGGGCTCGAGGTGATGCCGGTCGAGCACGTCACCCAGCTCAGTGAGCTTGCCGAGGGCGGGATCGAGCCGGTGCCACGGACCGAGCCCCCCGACGAGCCTGACCGGGATCTCCCCGATCTCTCCGATCTGCACGGCCATCCCGTCCTCCGGCGCTGCCTCGAGATCGCCGCGGCCGGTGCCCACAGCCTGCTGCTGATCGGCCCGCCGGGCGGCGGCAAGACCCTCGCCCTACAGCGGCTTCCTTCGCTGTTGCCTCCGCTGAGCGCGAATGAGGTGATCGAGGTGACCCGGATCGCGGGCGTCTGCGGCGAGAACGGTGGGCCGCGCATCCATCGCCCCTTCAGGGCGCCGCACCACACGGTCTCCGGCCGCGCTCTCGTCGGGGGCGGAGCGCCGCCCAGGCCGGGGGAGGTGACCCGTGCACACCGAGGGGTGCTCTTCCTCGATGAGCTCGGCGAGTTCAGGCGCGACGCACTCGAGGCCCTGCGGGCGCCGCTCGAGGACGGAACGGTCACGGTCGCAAGGACGTCCGGGACGATCTCGCTGCCGTGCCGGTTCATGCTGGTGGCGGCGTCCAATCCGTGTCCCTGCGGCAACGGTCCCGAGTCCGGGGAGTGTGAATGCCACCCGGGCGCGGTCACCCGCTATCGGGCAAAGCTGAGCGGCGCCCTGGCGGACCGCATCGACATCACCCACAGGGTCGACCCGCCGCCGGCCGAGGAGCTGGTGGAGGACGATGCCGAGGACTCCGCAACCGTCAGGGAGCGCGTGGCGCGAGCCCGCCGGCTTGCGGAGGCGCGCCTCGGCTCCGGCCGGGCAAATGCTGAGATGACTCCGGCGGAGGTGAGGCTGCACTGCGGGATCGACGCGGGGTCTCAGCGGACGCTGGAGCGAGCGCACCGGAAGCTCCGCTTGAGCGCGCGGGGCTGGGATCGGTGCGTGCGGCTGGCGCGGACGATCGCCGACCTCGCGGGTGAGTCCCGCATCTCGCAGGATCACGTCGCCGAGGCGATCGACCGCCGGCGGCGACCGGACCCATGAGCGGGAACACCAGGCCACGCGCCTGCGGCGAGTGCCTGCGGCGCGCCTGGCTGGTGGCCTCCCTCGCCGGGCACATCGACAAGGCGGTCAGCGACACAGCCGGCAACCGGGCTCGTGAGCTGCTCGCGCTGTCGAACGAGGAACTCGCCGAGGCGATGGCGCGCTCGCAGGCGAAGTCGTTCCTGGTGCGGGCGAGGGAGCGAGATCCCGTGCGGATGCTCGCGGCCGTGACCGGATCCGGGGCATGGGCGTCCTGCCGGCACGACGAGCTGTACCCGGAGCCGCTCCACGACCTCGGCGACGCGCCGGCAGTGATCTTCGGCCGGGGGCGGGCCGCGACCCTCGCGGAGCTGGGGCGAAACGGGGCGGTGACGATCGTCGGCTCACGGCGGCCGAGCCGTTACGGCCGGGAGCTCGCGACGGAACTGGGCGCTGAGCTGGCAGCGGCAGGGTTCGCGGTCGTCAGCGGCATGGCCCTGGGGATCGATTCGGCTGCCCAGGCGGGAGCCGTGCGGGCCGGTGGCCTGACGATCGCGGTGCTCGGCTGCGGGGTCGACGTCGCGTATCCGCCTCGCAGCGCGCGCCTCTACGCGGAGATAGTCGAGCGCGGGCTGGTGATCGGCGAGCTGCCGCCGGGCACCGAGCCGCGCCGCTGGACCTTCCCCGCCCGGAACCGGATCATGGCCGCGCTCGGGGCGATGACCGTGGTAGTCGAGGCGCGCGAGCGATCGGGCTCCCTGATCACTGCCGAGATGGCCGAGAGCCTCAACCGCGACGTGGGGGCCGTGCCCGGTCTCGTCGGCAGCTCGCCCGCGGCGGGCACCAACGGCTTGATCCGGGATGGCGCCCACCTGATTCGATCAGCAGAGGACGTCCTCGATGGGTTGCTCGGACCGGGTGCGGGCGAGCTTTCGGCGCGCCGGCCGGTCGGCCCGGCGCTGGAGGACGGGCTCATCGAGGTGCTGGATCTGGTCGAGGGTGGCGCGGGCAGTGCGGACGCCCTGGCGATGGCCTCGAGTCTGGAGCCCGGGCCACTCGCGACGGCGCTGATCAGCCTCGAGCTCTCGGGCTACGTGCGCTGCAGCGGCGACGGACGCTACGAACGCACCTCGCTGGCAGTGCCCTGAGCCCGTCTAGGGGAGCGGTCCGCGCAATCTAGCCTGTTGCTCGTGACAGCAGACCGATCCACGCCGGTCGCGATGACGATCGCGACTTCGGATTCCGGCGGCGGCGCCGGGATCCAGGCGGACCTGAAGGCGTTCGCCCGCTGCGGCGTGCATGGCACCTCGGCGATCGTCGCGCTCACCGCCCAGAACACCCACGAGGTGGTCTCGGTCGAGACCCTGCCCCGGCAGTTCATCCTCGATCAGGTTCGCGCTGTGGTCGAGGACATCGGCGTCGACGCCATCAAGATCGGGATGCTCTTCGACGAGCCGAGGATCGACGCCGTCGCCGAGGCGCTCGCGATGGTCGGCGACGCTCCGGTGGTGGTCGATCCCGTGATGGTGGCCGAGAGCGGCGCCGTGCTCCTGCGACCGGAGGCGAAGCGTGCGCTGATCGAGCGGATCCTGCCCCGGGCCGCGGTGGTCACCCCGAACCTGGGCGAGGCCCGCGAGCTGACGGAACTCCGCGGATGCGTCGCCCGAGGAGCTCGCCCGTGCGGTCGTTGCCCTTGGGCCTGCCGCAGCCGTCGTCACTGGGGGGCACACCGACGACGGGGCCGACCGCTTCTTCGACGGCACTGACCTCGAGCTGATCGAGGGCCCGCGGCACCCGGGAGGCGCGGCCCACGGCTCCGGCTGCACCCATTCCTCGGCGCTCGCTGCCCGCCTGGCCCTTGGGGACGCACCGCTCGAGGCCGCCCGCGCGGCCCGGCAGATCGCCTCCGAGGCGGTGGCCAACGGCCTGCGCGATCTCGGCTCCGGCGCCGGGCCCGTGGATGTCCTGGGCACGGTTCGCGATCCCGCCGGGGAGCGCCAGGCATAATCGGAGCATGAAGCTGCTTCGCATGACTCCTGGCAGGGGTGACGTGCTGCTCGCCGAGGGCGACCCGGAGGTGGCCGAGGACGAGGAGCGTCTGATCGAGGAATTTCGCCGCCAGCTCGACCTGGGCATGTGGGCGGCGGTGCCGCACGAAGGACCGGGCGGCCAGCGCGAGGCGACCATGGTCCGCGACTTCTCGGAGATCCCCGAGGGAGCTCAGCGGGTGATCTTCTTCCCGCAGGCGGCCGGAGGCTGAATTGGCGCTCCGGTACGCAAGGGATCCGGCGCGGGAGCGCCGGGCCGAGGAACGGGCGCGCGAGCTGCTCCGCACGACCGCGGGCGACGAGGCGCTCGAGATGTACGAGCGCCTCGGCTTCCTGTCGATCGAGCACGAGGGCGGCGAGTACGGCTACCTGATCTACCCGCAGCGGCCGATCGTCGGCTACGACGCCCGCAGCGGCGAGCTGCTCTCCGAGTACTGCGTTCGCTTCCGCGACGGCTCCGACCCCGAGGCGGGGGAGAGGCTCCCCGACGCCGACGACGTGCTGGCGAAGTGGCTCGCCCTCCGCATGGACGAGGACCACACGCTCCGGACCGCCAACGTCCACCCGCTCGGGCGCCAGCTCGACCCGGCGATGGTGCGCCGTGATCTGTCGGCTCTGAGGCAATGGCAGAGATAGCGAGCAACGGAATGCGGACACGCTCCTCCGTCGTCTTCGACGGCCCCGAGCGAGCCTTCGCCCGCGCCTACATGAAGGGGATCGGGTTCGACGACGACGACCTGAGCCGCCCGACCGTCGGCATCGCAAACACCTGGATCGAGGCGATGCCCTGCAACTTCCATCTCCGCGGCCTGGCCGAGCACGTCAAGGAGGGCGTCCGGGCGGCCGGCGGGACACCACTGGAGTTCAACACGATCGCGATCTCGGACGGGATCACGATGGGGACGCAGGGCATGAAGACCTCGCTGGTGAGCCGCGAGGTGATCGCGGACTCGATCGAGCTCACAGCCCGCGGCTACCAGTTCGACGCCGTGATCGCCCTCTCCGGCTGCGACAAGACGATTCCGGGATGCGTGATGGCGCTGGCACGGCTCGACGTCCCCTCGCTGATGCTCTACGGGGGCTCGATCCTGCCCGGCCGCTGGCGCGGCAAGGACGTGACGATCCAGGACGTCTTCGAGGCGATCGGCAAGCACACCACGGGCGAGATGTCCGATGACGACCTCTACGAGCTCGAGGGCTGCGCCAGCCCCGGCGCCGGGCGCCTGCGGCGCGCAGTTCACCGCGAACACGATGGCCTCCGCCTTCGAGGTGATGGGAATCAGCCCGATGGGAACCAGCATGGTGCCGGCCGTCGCCGGAGCCCGCGAGCAGGTCGCGCGCGAATGCGGCGAGCTTGCCATGCGGGTTCTTGCCGACGATCTGCGACCGAGCCAGGTGATCACCAAGGACTCCCTCGAGAACGCGATCGCGACCGTCTGCATGTCAGGTGGCTCGACCAACGGCGTGCTCCACCTGCTCGCCGTCGCCAGCGAGGCCGGCATCGAGTTGACCATCGACGACTTCGACCGGATCTCCGAGCGGACGCCCCTGCTGGGTGACCTGAAGCCCGGCGGCCGCTTCGTCGCGAAGGACCTCTACGAGGCCGGCGGCGTCGGCGTCCTGGCAAAGCGACTGGACGAGGCCGGGCGTGCTTCACCGCGAGGCGATCACCGTCACCGGCAGGACGATCGGCGAGGAGGCGGACGCGTCGCAGGAGACCTCCGGCCAGGAGGTGGTTCGCCCTCTCTCGGATCCGCTCAAGCCGACCGGCGGCCTGGTCATTCTGCGCGGCAACCTTGCCCCGGAGGGCTGCGTGGTCAAGGTCGCCGGCGAGGAGCGCAAGAAGCACACGGGCCCGGCGCGGGTCTTCGGCTCCGAGGAGGAGTGCTTCGCAGTGGTCGAGCAGCAGGGAATCAAGCCCGGCGACGTCGTTGTGATCCGCAACGAGGGCCCCTCGGGCGGGCCCGGGATGCGGGAGATGCTCCAGGTGACGGCCGCGCTGGTGGGCGAGGGAATCGGAGACCAGGTCGCATTGCTCACGGACGGACGCTTCTCCGGCGCCACCCACGGCCTGATGGCGGGTCACGTCGCACCGGAGGCAATCCGCGGCGGTCCGATCGCGGCCGTCCAGGACGGCGATGAGATCACGATCGACATCGACGCCCGTCGCCTCGACGTCGATCTCCCCGACGAGGAGATCGCGAGGAGGGTGGAGGCGTATGACCCCCCCGAGCCGCGCTACAAGCGAGGCGTGATGGCGAAGTACGCGGCCTCGGTCTCGAGCGCCTCCGAGGGCGCGGTCACGTCCTGAGCGCGCTCGGCGCTTCGGCCGGCTCGCGCACGTTCACCGGAGACGGCTGGCCCAGCCGCTCGTGCACGAAGCGCACGACCATCGCTCCCTCGCCGACGGCGGTTGCGACCCGCTTGGCGGAACCGGAGCGCACGTCCCCGACCGCGTACACGCCGGGAAGGCTCGTCTCGAGCAGATTGCCGCTGCCGACGTCGGACCCGGTGAGGAGGAATCCGTGCTCATCGCGTGCCACCGCGTCGCCGAGCCAGTGCGCGCATGGGTCCGCGCCGAGGAAGAGGAAGAGGTTGGAGAACGAAAGACGCTCGCCGTCGGTGAGAGTGACGGCCTCGAGCTCGCCGTCGCTGCCATGCAGCTCTGCGATCTCGCTCCGGTCGCGCACCTGGACGCCGTAGCGATCGAGATCGCGGATCAGGTAGTCGGACATGGTCTCGCCAGATCATCGCGCCGGTGGAGCAGCGTCACGAGGGCACCTCCCCGGGCCAGCCAGATGGCGGCCTGGGCGGCCGAGTTACCGCCGCCGACCACGCCGACCCGGCTTCCGCCACAGCGGCTTGCCTCCGGTGGGCCGGCGGCGTAGAAGACGCTGATCCCCTCGAACTCCGAGAGCCGCTCGACGGGGAGGCGCCGGTAGTTGGCACCGGTCGCGATCACGACGGCGCGCGCGGCGATCTCCTTCCCGTCCTCGACCCGGACGAGGTGACGCTCATCGCCGGGTTCGAGGGCGACCGCGACGTACGGGGTCGCCGTCCTGGCGGCGAACTTGCGTGCCTGGGTGACGGCCCGGCTGGTGAGCTCGCTGCCGCCGATCCCCGCCGGAAAGCCGAGGTAGTTCTCGATCCGCCTGGAGAAGCCCGCCTGGCCGCCGAGGACCGTCCGCTCCAGCACGAGCGTGTCGAGGCCCTCCGAGGCCGCGTAGACGGCCGCGCCGAGTCCCGCCGGCCCGCCGCCGACGATCAGCAGGTCCACCTCCTCATGGTCCGCAAGCTCGCAGGCCGATTCCGAGCGCTCGGGAGACCTCGCCGTTGCTCGGTGCCTGAAGCTCGACGCCCCCCGGTATGCGCACAACCGGCAGCCGCTCCGGGGCCAGTGACTCGACCAGGGACGTCGCCTCGCTGTCACCGGCGTCCGGCGGGTGCTCGGGGTCGCGCCAGCGGTAGGGGATCCGGGCGCTCCTCAGCCACTCAACGATTCCGCGGGTCCGCTCGGAGGATCGCGGCCCGATCACTTCGATGCCCGAGCCCGTCCTCGGCCTGGAGAAGCTCTCGCCGAGAGACGAATGCGGACAGCAGGAGATCGGCGAGGTCGGGGTCCTCGAAGAGGAGCGCTCGCAGCTCGATCCGGTCGACGGCGATGTAGCGCATCGGCTCGGTCGCGATGGCTGTCAGGAAGACGGTCTGGCCGGTCAGCAGGTTGAGCTCGCCGACGAATCCGGAGGGACCGTGCGAGATCAGCTCGCGACCCGATTCATCCCGGATCGCGGCCTCCCCCTCGATGATCGCCATGAAGGGATAGCTCTTGTCGCCCACGCTGAAGAGAACCTCGCCGGCGTCAGCGGTGCGCTCCTCGCCGTGCTCCGCCAGAAGGTCGAGCTGTGCCTGGGACAGGACCTGAGTACTCCTCACCAGACGAGCCTAGCTACCCGTGCAAGTGCGGCCACGGCCTCCGCTGATCGCGGTCAGTCGAGCACGCCCTCGCGGGCCAGGAACCTCTCGAGCACCCGGTTGAAGCGCACCGGCCGCTCGATCTGCGGGACGTGCCCGCACTCGTCGAAGATGACCAGCTCCGCGTTGTCGCCGATCCGCTTCTTGTAGGAGAGCGCGGCGGGGACGGGAACGACGCGATCGTTGCGCCCCCAGACGATCAGCGTGGGCACGCCGATCTCCTCGAGCCGGTCGCGGATGTCGTAGCCGACCAGGTTCCGCATCGCGTCGAAGTAGCCGGGGCTCTTCATGGCGGGCACGAAGTTCTCCCAGAGCGTCTCGCGCCGCAGCCCGTTCGGATCGAAGAAGACCCCCTGGAAGGCGGACCTTCTCAGCCGTTGTCGTCTCATGCTGGAAGTCTGCAGTTTCAGCAGCGCCGGCATCGCGGCGCGACCGACGCGCGCCGCCATCACCGCCGGCTCGCGCCGCGCCCGGGCCCAGGTGATGCCGGCGGCCGAGACGAGGGTGAGGTCGTCGACCCGCTCTGGCTCGGTGATTGCGACCTCGCTGGCGATGAAGCCGCCCATCGAGTTGCCGGCGATCGAGCACCGGTCGATGCCGAGCCGCTCGCAGAAGTCGCGTAGGAATCGGCCGTAGGCGGGGATCGTGATCTCCCAGGGCGGCATCGGGCTGGCGCCGAAACCGGGCAGGTCGAGCGCGACCACGCGGTGCGTGCGGGCGAAGTGGGGGATGTTCTCGAGCCAGTTCTGCCAACAGCCGGAGAGGCCGTGGACGAAGAGGAGGGGGGACCCCTCTCCCATCTCGACGTAGTTGACGCGCGCGCCGACCACATCCATCTGTCGCAGATGGTCGCGCCAGTCGATCCGCAGCCACTCGGGGTCGGGATTGCCGTAGGGATCGGGACCGTCGGACGGCGTGGCCGGCGGCAGCTCCACGCGCCCGGCCGCCAGGCGGACGGCATAGGCCGTATCGGAGGCGATCCGGCGCAGCTCATCGCGGACAGCGCTCTCGCGGCTTGCGGTTTCGACGCTCACGCGTAGCCCATCCGCTCCAGGATCGGGATCTCGCGGATCTGCGGCGGCTGCAGGTGATCCCAGAGGATCCCGCGCGGGCGGGGATACTGGCGCTCGACCTCGATCACGGCTCTCGGTGTGGCGATCAGGTCCACCGGCAGGTCGTGGGCCGTGCTCTGCAGGTGCTCGCGAAGGATCTGAATAGGGTGGACGGTCGTGGCGACGGTGGTGTGGTCGTCGATCTTGCCGGCCTCGATCAACAGGCCGTACTCGAGGTCCGAGAAGCCGCCGCCCTTGCCCACGCGGGCCCCGCTCAGGTTGACGGCCACCGATCCGCAGAGCACGAAGTCGATCTCCGGGAGGTCCTCGTCGGCGATCACTCGGCCGTGCCGCATCGCGCCCTTGATGGTCGCCGCCTCGCGGAGCTGCTTGGCCGAGAGCTTGCGCGGCTCGAGCAGGCGGAAGGGGTGGACGTCACGAAGGCGCGGTACGGCCATGATCAGCGTCTTGCCCTCCTCGAGCGCGTTCCGCCGGACCTGCGTCTGCGGCGAGTCCGGGTTGACCTTGAGCACCTGGGCGCGCTTCCAGAGACGGTGGCCAGCGAGCTTCTCCGCCGCCAGCTTGGCCCCGGCGAAGTTCGGGATTCTCCCCTCCGCTCCGGGGAAGCGCGAGACGCCCTCGCGGTCCATCGCCTTCCAGACGTCCCTACGGACCTGGTCCTTCGTTCTCATCAGGTCCAGACGACGGTCGGCGGCATTGCGTCGGGCATCCTAAAGTGGAGCCGGAGATCGAGGCGAATCCCCCGCAAACGCGCTTGCGAAAGCAGCTCGCGGCAGGTGCCAGCGGCCGCGGGCCGTAGAGTTCAGGGGGAGGGGAAGGCACTATGAAAGCGTCCGAGTGCGCGCGAGGCTGAACAGATCCCACAAGATCGCGATCGCCCTGGTGGCCCTGGTCACCATGGGTCTGCTCCTGGCCGTCGGGGTCTGGGCCTACGACGACGCTCAGAAGGACCAGATCGCGCCGGGAGTCAAGATCGGCGGGGTCGACGTCGGTGGCCGCGATGCGGACGCGGCTCGCAAGGTCATCAAGCGCGAGGTGGTCGCGCCGCTCAAACAGCCTGTCGTCGTGACCTACGACGGCAAGAGCTACACGCTGAGTGCCGACCAGCTGCATGCGAAGGCGGACGTCGACGGCATGGTCCAGGAGGCGATCGACCGCAGCCGTCAGGGCACCATCTTGGACCGCGTCTCCCGCTACGCCAGTGGCGGTGACGTGAATGCGAACCTCAAGACGCGGGTCAGCTACGACAAGAAGGCCGTCAAGGACTTCGTCAACCAGCTCGCCGACGAGATCGACGAGGAGGCGGTGGATGCCACCGTCGTCCCGAACGGCTCCAGGCTCGCCAAGGAAGCCGGGCAGGCCGGCCGCGCCGTGGACAAGGCCCAGATGACCGACGAGATCAACGCCGCGGCCCAATCGCCGGGCCGGGACCAGCCCGTGCACGCCGTGGTCAAGACGACCAAGCCCGAGGTCACCACGAAGGACCTGCCGCAGGCCTTCCCCCGCTACATCTACATCGACCGGGGTGGCTTCACGCTGCGGTTCTACGACCACCTGAAGCTGGTGAAGAGCTACCCGATCGCCGTGGGCCAGCAGGGACTCGAGACGCCCGCCGGGCTCTACCACGCCCTGGACAAGCAGGTGAACCCCTCCTGGCACGTGCCCAACTCGGCCTGGGCCGGCTCCCTCGCCGGACAGGTGATCCCGCCGGGTCCCGCCGACCCGCTGAAGGCGCGGTGGATCGGGATCTTCGGCGGCGCTGGAATCCACGGGACCGACGACATCGGCTCCCTCGGTTCGGCCGCCTCGCATGGCTGTGTGCGCATGGCGATTCCGGACGTGATCGACCTCTATGACCGCGTCGACGTCGGCGACCCGATCTACATCCAGTAACGCAGGGTCCACCCGCCCCACGGCGAAGTTATGTACATGCGCGAGGCGACGCGGGAGTCCGCTCTGAGCAAGCCGTGGCGCGACGCGCTGGGCACCTTCGACCGGGATCTGGCCGTCCGCTCCGCAGCCGAGTCGACCCGCCGAGCCTACGCGAACGACGTCGGCCAGCTGGCTGACTGGGCGAGCGAAATGGGGAAGGAGCCCGACGCGCTCGGGCACCGGGACCTGCGCCGCTTCGCCGCCCGTCTCTCGGACCGCGGGATCTCGAAGGCGGGCGTCGCGCGCAAGCTCGCGGCGATCCGCGCCTTCTACGCCGCGCTCCTGCGAGCCGGCGAGGTGAGCGCCAACCCGGGGGACCTCGTCGCCAGCCCGAAACGAGACCGAAAGCTGCCGCGGGTCCTCAGCCGCGAGGAGATGCAGAGCCTGCTCGACCGGATTCCCACCCGGACGCCCCTGGAGATGCGCGACCGGGCGATGCTCGAGCTCGCCTACTCCTGCGGCCTTCGCGCCGAGGAGGTCGTCAACCTGAATCTCGATGCTCCGGACTTCGAGGGAGAGAGGCTCCGCGTCGACGGCAAGGGCGGCAAGACGCGCCTCGTGCCGATGGGTGAGCCTGCACAGGCGGCTCTCGGCCGCTATCTCGAGCGCGGGCGGCGAACACTCGTCGGCGCGAGGGGAGAGGAGGCGCTGCTCGTCTCGAAGAGCGGCAGGCGCCTGCATCCCTCCGACGTGCGCCGCCGCCTGCAGCGCTGGGTTCGGGAGGCCGCGATCGCCGGTGGGGTCTCGCCACACGCGATGCGCCACTCGTTCGCAACGCACTTGCTCCAGGGCGGGGCGGACCTGCGCACCATCCAGGAGCTGCTCGGCCATTCGAGTCTCTCCACGACGCAGGTTTACACCCAGGTTGAACCCTCCTGGTTGCAAAGCCAGTACGCTCGGAGTCATCCTCGCGCTTGAGGACGAAGTCGCCAGAGTGCAGGTGAAAGGCCTATGGAAGCGGAGGTAAAGGCGTTCGAGCTACGGGAGCTCTGGCGCCGGTACAAGGAGGGGGGCGACGGGAGCGCCCGCGAGCGACTGGTGGTCGCTTATTCGCCGCTGGTCAAGTTCGTCGCCGGCCGGACCGGGGCACGCCTGCCCTCACACGTCGATCAGGCCGACCTGATCTCCTACGGGATGATTGGCCTGATCGAGGCGATGGAGCGCTTCGAGCCCAGGCGCCAGATCCGCTTCGAGACCTTCGCGATGCAGCGCATCCGCGGCGCGATCATCGACGAGCTGCGTTCCCTCGACTGGGTGCCGCGCTCGGTCCGCTCGCGTGCTCGCGACATCGAGGGGGCGAACTCGAAGCTCGAGCACGAGCTGGGCCGGGCGCCGACCGACGGCGAGCTCGCTGGAAAACTCGGGATGTCCGAGGAGGACCTCCAGGAGGCGCTGCTGCAGATCTCCAACTCCTCGATCCTCGCCCTGGAGGAGCTCTGGATGACGCCCGATGCCTCCGGCGACAAGGTCTCGCTGCTCGACACGATCGAGGATGAGAACGCCCCCGACCCCCAGGCCGCCCTCGACACCAGCGAGGTGAAGGACCGTCTATCCGAGGCGATCCAGGACCTTCCGGAGCGCGAGACGCTGGTCGTCGCGCTCTACTACTTCGAGAATCTCACCCTTCGCGAGATCGGCGAGGTGCTCGGCGTCACCGAGTCGCGGGTCTCTCAGCTTCACTCCAAGGCCGTTCTGCGACTGCGCTCGAAGCTGAAGACGACGGGCTGACGGCTTCCCCAGGCGGCGCCTTGGCAACCCAGGAAAGTGCCTATAGGGTGCTAGCCGCATGCCTCACAAGGCCGCCGACCGGATACGCAACGTCGCCCTGATCGGCCACCGCGGCAGCGGCAAGACATCGCTGCACGAGGCGCTGCTGTTCGAGGCCGGGATCGTCAACCGGCTCGGGAGCGTCGAGGACGGGACCACCACCTCGGACTACGAACCGGACGAGCAGGCCCGCGAGATGTCGATCGGCGCGACCGTCTCTTCCTTCGAACACGACGGCCGGAAGATCAACCTGATCGACACCCCGGGTGACCCGAGCTTCATCGCGGACACCGTCGCCTCGCTGCGGGTCGCCGACGCCGCGGTCGTCGTCGTCAATGGCGTGATGGGAGTGGAGGTCCACACGGATCGGCTCTGGCAACGTGCCGACGAGGAGGGCCTGGCCAGGCTCGTCTTCGTCAACATGCTCGACCGCGAGCGGGCCGACTTCTTCCGGGCCCTCGAGTCGCTGCAGAACGCCTTCGGCAACCACGTCGTCGCCACGGAGATCCCGATCGGGTCCGAGCACGAGGTGCGGGGAGTCATCGACCTGATCGACATGAAGGCATTCATCGCGACCAGCGAGGGCCGGGGGGCGCCCGAGCCCCAGGACATCCCCGAGGAGCTGGCTGCGCAGGCCCAGGAGTACCGGGAGAAGCTGATGGACGAGGTCGCGGAGAACTCCGACGAGCTCATGGAGCGCTATCTCGAGGGCGAGGAGATCGATCACGACGAGATCGTCACGGTGCTCAAGCGGGGGGTCACCGACGGCCGGATCTTCCCCGTCACCTGTGGCGTGGCGACCAAGAACCTCGGCACGACGAGGCTGCTGGAGGCGCTTGTCGAGGACCTGCCCTCTCCAGCGATGCGGGGCCCGGTGACGGCTCTCGGCGAGGACGGCGAGGAGATCGAGATCGCTCCGGACGAGGACGGCCAGCTCGTCGCCTACGTCTTCAAGACCCTCGCCGATCCCTACGCCGGCCGCCTCAATCTCTTCCGCGTCTTCTCGGGTGTCATCAAGGGCGACTCGCAGGTCACCAACGTGACCCGGCGTGCCAAGGAGCGGATCGGCCAGATCCTGATTCCGGGAGGCAAGGAGCACGAGCAGACGGAGGAGCTGGGTGCCGGGGACATCGGCGCCATCGCCAAGCTCAAGGAGACGCGGGCCGGCGACGTGCTCGCGGAGAAGGACTCGAAGATCTCGTTCCCGCCGCTCGACCTGCCCGCCCCGGTCATGGCCTTCGCCTTCGAGCCGAAGACCAAGGGCGATGAGGACAAGGCCGCCAGCGCGATCCGGCGCCTCGAGGAGGAGGACCCGACCCTCGACGTCCACCGAGACCAGCAGACCGGAGAGCAGATCATCGCCGGACTGACCCAGATCCACGTCGAGGTGATCGTGGACCGGATGAAGGACCGCTTCGGAGCCGAGATCGAGCTGCACCCGCCGCGGGTGCCCTACCTCGAGGCGATTCGCAAGTCGGCCAAGGCGCACGGCCGCTACAAGAAGCAGACTGGCGGCCGCGGCCAGTTCGGCGACTGCCACCTCGAGATTGCACCCGGCGAGGCCGGCAGCGGCTACGAGTTCATCGATGAGATCAAGGGCGGCGCCATCCCGAAGGGATTCATCCCCGCGGTAGAGAAGGGCGTCGCCGAGGCGATGCAGCACGGCACGCTGGCCGGTTATCCGGTCAAGGACCTGCAGGTCCGTCTCTACGACGGCCAGTACCACCGGGTGGACTCCTCGGAGAACGCCTTCAAGGTCGCCGGTTCGATGGCCTTCAAGGACGCCATGGAGCAGGCCGACCCCGTCCTGCTCGAGCCGATCATGCTGCTCACGGTCAGCGTTCCGGAGGACGTGGTCGGCGACGTCGTCGGCGACCTCAACTCCCGCCGCGGCCGGCCGCTCGGCATGGAGGCGAAGGGGTCGGCCACGGAGATCAAGGCCGAGGTCCCGATGGCCGAGGTGCTCGACTACGCGCGCGACCTGCGCCAGATCACCGGTGGCCGTGGCGACTACACGATGGAATTCACCCGCCACGAGGAGATCCCCTCGCACCTGGCCCAGAAGGTGATTTCGGAGGCTCGCTCCGAGGAGGAAGTCCGGGCCTGAAGGTCGTCGTCAACGTCGACGGGGGCTCCCGGGGGAATCCGGGGCCCGCGGCGGTCGCCGCCGTCGTCACCGACGCCTCCGGTGAGGAGCTGGCGGAGCGCGCCGAGACGATCGGAAGGGCGACCAACAACGTGGCGGAGTATCGGGCCCTGCTGCTCGGCATCGAGCTCGCCAAGGAGCTGGGGGCCGACGAGGTGGAGCTCGTCGCGGACTCGCTGCTGATCGTCGAGCAGGTCCGTGGGAACTGGAAGGTGAAGCAGTCCCATCTGCAGCCGCTGCGTCAGCAGGTCGTTCGCGCGCTCGCGGGCTTGGGCTCCTGGTCGATCCGCCACGTCAAGCGCGGCGAGAACGAAAGGGCGGACGAACTGCTAAACGATGCGTTGGACGCGGCCGCATGACGACCATCAGTGACGAAAACGTCGGCACGATCGAGATCGGCGATCGACGCGTGCGGCGACTCGGTTTCGGCTCGATGCGGATCACCGGGCCCGGCATCTTGGGGCCGCCGGCCGATCACGACGAGGCGATCGCCGTCCTGCGCCGGGCGGTGGAGCTCGGCGTCGACCTGATCGACACGGCCGACTCCTACGGTCCCAATGTCAGCGAGGAGCTGATCGCCGAGGCGCTTTTCCCGTATCCGCAGGACCTGCTGATCGCCACCAAAGGGCGGGTTGACGCGGACGGGTCCCGGGCCCTGGCCTCCCGATGGAAGCCCCGAGCACCTGCGGGAGGCATGCGAGGGCTCGCTCCGGCGGCTGCGCCTCGACACCATCGAGCTCTACCAAGAGCACCGCCCCGATCCCAAGGTGCCCTACGAGCGCTCGATCGCGGCGCTCAAGGAGCTCCAGGACGAGGGCAAGATCCGCCACATCGGCGTCTCAAACGTCTCCCTCGAGCAGCTCGAAACCGCGCGCGAGATCGTCGAGGTCGTATCGGTCCAGAACCGCTTCAACCTCACCGACCGCCACTCCCAGGACGTGCTGGAGCGTTGCGAGGAGCTCGGAATCGCCTTCTTCCCGTGGGCGCCGATCGCGGCGGGCGAGCTCTCCGAGCGGGGCGGCCCTGTGGACCGGATCGCCTCCGCGCATGACGCGTCGCCGGGGCAGGTGGCGCTCGCCTGGCTTCTGGCGCGCTCGGCCGCGATCGTGCCGATCCCAGGCACCTCATCCGTCGAGCACCTCGAGGAGAACCTGGCGGCGGCGGACCTTCAGCTCACTGCGGACGAGCTCGCCGAGCTCGAGGGCGCCGGAAACTAGGGCAAGAAAAAGGCCGGGCCTCGGAGCCCGGCCTTTCCCGACTTCTTTCGGTCTGAGGTACCGATTCCTACAGGCCCAGCCCCTTCAGGCCGGCGCCCTTCAGGACCGCGCCGACGATCTTCGGGTTGAATGCCTCGGTCCCGGGCACCAGGTTGACCCCGGAGAACCCAGGCTCGTTCGCGTGCATGTAGGCGAGCTCCATCCCGAGGTTGCCGACCCCGTTCGCGCCGACGAGCGGTGCGAGCTGCACCGTGCTGAGCACGCCGATCGCTCCGCCGGTCGCGTTCATGAACCCGCTGCCGGAGTCACCCGGGATCCCGGGCGTGACGGTGTAGACGTCGTGGCTCCAGCCGCTGGCAGTGCCCTGCACGACCATGCCAACCTTCGGGCTGAGCGCCGCGCTGCCGCCGCGCAGCTCGGAGTTGCCGTAGGTGTAGACCTGAGAGGCGGCTCCGCCCCAGGCGCCCACGCCGGTCGGTCCGCCCAGTGCCGGAGCGGACGGATTCACCTTTTCGACGTCGGCCGGATCGATCTTGATCAGGGCGAGGTCGTTGAACGCGCAGGTGTCCGCATCCGTTTCGCCCTTGGACTGCATGGTGAGCCAGCTGTTGTAGGCGAGCGTTCCCGGATGGTCCGCGCCCGTGACGTCGACCGGAGTGCCGATCGGCAACGATCCGGAGTCGCAGCCGTTCGTGTCGGTGGACGTGCCGGTGCCGGAGCAGTGGGCCGCCTGACCGAGATAGACGTTCGAGGCGTCCTGATAGACGAAGTTCGCGGTGCACTGCGCGTCCTGCGTGAACACCTGGACACCGGGATGGACGGTCGCGTGATCGGCCGTGGCCCAAGCGGATGCGGCCGAAGGTGCGATGAGAACGACCGAGATCGCGACTGCGCCGAGCAGTGCGGTCAGAGCCTTGCGATGTATTGAGGATCCCCTTCTGTGGTCGTTACCCAAGCCCGAATGACCATACCCAAAATTAGGGATGGGTAGCTCCAGTTGACCGCACCTATACTTTTTCGCCGCGCGGCTGTAGCTCAGTTGGCTAGAGCGTCTGCTTGCCATGCAGAAGGTCGTGGGTTCGAATCCCATCAGCCGCTTTTTCAGCGCCCGTCCTACGTTGCGTACTCCGGGCGCCCGGCCGACCGGTAGACCTGGATGACCAACCCGCCCGGCGTGGTTTGCGATTCGATCAGTTCGAATGCTCTGTCCGGGCCGGTGTCGGGGAACAGGCGCGTGCCCTGGCCGATGACGACGGGATAGGTGAACAGGTTGATCTCGTCGACGAGGTCGTTGTCCATGAGCCACCGGATCAGGGCGCCGCTGCCGTGCACTTGCAGCTCGCCTCCCGGCTTGGCCTTCAACTCGGCGACCGCCGGCGCGAGGTCATCGGAGAGCACCGTCGTGTCGTCCCACTCGGGCTCGGTGAGTGTGCTCGATGCCACGTACTTGGGCTTCGTGTTCAGCGCCACTGAGATTGGGTTGTCGCCCTGATTTGCCCCCCAGGAGCCGGTTCCCCAGGAGCCGGCGAAGATCTCGTACGTCTTCCTGCCGAAGAGGAACGCGTCGGCGCGCCCGAATACCTCGTCCAGGAACGCCCCGGCCTCGTTGTCGAAGAGCGGAATCGCCCATCCGCCGCGCTCGAAACCACCGCTGCGGTCCTCATCCTGCGCGCCGAGTCCCTGCATCACCCCGTCGAGGGAGACGTGCGTGATGGTGGTCAACTTCATGGTCCGGTCCTTTCTCTTTGCTTTCGTCGTCGCAAGTGTTGAGACCGCGCCGCACCACCGATCTCATCGCTCGGCCCCCGGTGCGGGCGTCGACACCCGTGGCCTGCATTCCGTGCCTGAATTGGGGTAGAACGCAGCCCACGGCTGTAGGTGGCAGTAGCTGGAGACCGCTTGCCATGCAGAAGGTCGTGGGTTCGAATCCCATCAGCCGCTCTGCCTCGATCCAAGACCCCGCCAAAGGCAGGAAGCCTGGAGCGGGGTTCTTACTTTCCGGGGCCGGTAGCTTGACTGTGTGCGACGGATCGCCCCGCTGGTGCTGTTGATTCCGGTGCTGGCGGCCGGGTGCGGCGGTGGTTCGAAGGAGACCACCACGCAGGTCGCGACGGCCGACGACGGGCAGCCGCCCTCGAAGGCAGACTACATCGGGCTGGCTGGCGCTATCTGCCGCAATCACCAGTCGCGCAGAGAGGACCTCGAGAGCCAGGCGGGCGAGCTCGGCCCGCTCACCTCCAAGGCCAAGGCCCGCCAGGTCGCGTCCCTGCTTCGCCAGGAGAGTGCCAACCGCAGGGACGAGGTCCAGGAGCTGCGAGATCTGCAACCACCATCCGCGGATGCCCCCAAGGTGGACGCCGTCCTGTCACTCCTCAGCGCCGAGTCGGCCGTGCTCGACAAGTGGGCAGATGCCTACGACGACCTCGACGACGTTGCCATCCGGAGGCTGCAGATTCGCCTCGGTCTGACCGCTGGCAAGGCCACGGTGCGCGCCCGCACGTACGGCTTCGAGGTCTGCGGGCAGCAGTAAGGGCCGTCGCTAGGCTCTTCTCACTTCGGCGCCTTGGCGGAGTGGTTACGCAGCGGCCTGCAAAGCCGTTTACACCGGTTCGATTCCGGTAGGCGCCTCTCACGAAACCCCTGCACCGCGGGGTTTCGTTGTTCGGAGGCGCTTTGCTACCCCGCGCCGTGGGCCTGATATGGGCCTATTTACGTGAGCGCCCTGCGGGTGCAACGGCCCACCGCGGTACCGGTTAGGGGGTGAGCTTCTAGCGCTCTCTCCCGCAGCCCGGCGGCTTCGAGGGCCTCCGCTCGGGTTGGGAACCACACCACCTGGACGATCTTGCCCTCCCGGATCGTCCAGACCGCGTACAGCGTCGAAGCGACCTCGATCCCACTCGCCCGCCCACGCCCCGTCATGTTCGCTTTCGTGAGCACGTGGTCGTCCGCTGCCACGACTTCTTCGGCTTCGTAGTGAATCTGATCGAGTCCGTCGCTCCACTCCTGAAACCAGCGCTGGAGGGCCTCGCGTCCACGGTAGAGGCCCCCCTGTCCGAACAGGCCGCTGACGCGAGTCCAGTCCCACTCGATCTTGGGGTCGTAGAGCGCGAGCACCGTCTCGGCGTCTCGGCGGGCAGCGGCGTCGTACACCCGGCGCACGATCTCCACGTTCTCCTCCGACATCGCCTACTCCGAACAGCCCGGCGGCTTCGAGGGCTTCGGCACCAGTTCCGCGAAACGCCACGTGGCCGGGACCTCAGGTGATCCCGAGCGCCTCCGGCACGAGCGCGCAGAAGAGCTCGAGGTCGCTCTCTTTGTCCGGGTGCGGCCCCTTGGCAAAGACGATCTCGCTGCTGATCAACTCGTCGCCGTCGAACGTGTTGCGGACGACCGCGTAGCCGGCGTCGCGTGTGAGGACGCCGCCGTGCGGGGTCTTGACGAGTTCCGGCAGTCCCTTGACCGTCGACTCGAGGACGTGGATGCCTGCGGGGTCGCCGGAGATGAGCGTGTCCCAGATCGGGCCAGCGAACCGGTTTATCACCACGTCGCCGGTAGCCGGGTTGGTGAACGTGAATGTCCCCGTCGCGGTGAGCTTGAAGTCCGCCTTGTGGGGCGCCTCGAACTCGTTGCCCCGGACGTCGAAGGCGATCTCGATTGCCTGGCCGGTTCCACAGAAGTCTGGGTCGACATCGGTGCCGACGTCGTGGAAGCGGTTGTGCTGCTGGCCGGCGCCGAGCGCGGCAGGTGTCGCCGCGAGCGCGAGCAGCACGATGCCAGCGCCGCTCGCCGCGATAAAGCGCCGGACCCCCGAACGCAAGAGAAGCCCCCTACTCCTCCTGCTCACCGACTCGACTGCGGACGACAGAGGACGGACACTCGACATCGGGGACTCCTTTCCCCAGGGGTGCCCCCAGTCTCGCTCTCCCAGATCGGCCCGTCAAGTGGCGTCGATCGACATCGCTCGCGCAGTATCTCGGCGCAACTCGCGCACCGCTGCTTTCCATGCAAAGCAGATAGCTGCTTTACGTCTCTATGAAGAAGGACCGGCTGTCAAGTAATGATCGGTGGTTCTAGTCAGACCCCCTCTCGGCTCGAGGGCTTGGAGCGGTGCTCATGTCTCGACGGCCTCCTCGGCGGGAGGACCAGGTCATTGGGTGCTCGCTCCCGGCGCAGGTCCAAAAGGGCGGTCAGGCCGCCAGTCAGCGTGGACGACCTGATCGATGGCCTCTGGGGGGATCGCCCGCCGGCCAGCGCCGCCAAGAACCTTTCCCTCTACATCTCCCGACTTCGGAAGGCGCTGGGCGCCGACGGCTCGGGGGCCACGATCGTCACCCGCGGGCGCGGCTACGAGCTCCAGCTGCCAGCCGACGCGGTGGACGCGGCGCGCTTCGAGCGCCTGGTCGATCGAGCCCGGGCAGAGGCGGAGCAGGGGATCGCCGACGGCGCGGCCCGAGGCGCGCTCGAGCTCTGGCGTGGTGTCCCGCTCGCCGACGTCGCCTCGGAGCCCTTCGCAGGGGCGGAGATTGGACGGCTCGAGGAGCTGCACCTGCGGGCGATTGAGCTGTCGATCGACGCCGAGCTCGCCGCTGGGCGCCACGCCGATGTGCTCGGAAGCCTCAAGGCGCTGATCGCCGAGCACCCCCTCCACGAGCACTTCCATGCGCAGCGCATGCTCGCCCTCTACCGCGCTGGACGGCAGTCCGAGGCGATCGAGGCATATCGCGACGCGCATCGGGCGCTGGCCCGGGAGATCGGGGTCGAGCCCGGCCCCGAGCTGCGCGAGCTGCAGGAGGCCATCCTTCGCCACGACCCCGCCCTCGACGCCCGTCCCGCTACAGCAGGAGCTGCCGCCTCAGCTCGAGGGCGGCTCTCCGCTCCTCGCCGGGCGCGAGCGCGAGCTGCGCTGGCTGCGCAAGCGCTGGGCGGAGGCCGAGAGCGGGCGCTCCCGGGTTGCGCTCGTCGGCGGCCCAGAAGGCATCGGCAAGACGCGTCTCGCCGCCGAGCTCGCCACCGAGGTTCAGCGCACCGGGGCGGCGGTCCTCTACGCCGGGGGCACGGGATCCCCCGACGCGGCGCTCGAGGCGGTCCGCGACGCGGAGGAGAGCGAGCTGCCGACGCTGCTCGTCCTCGACGACGCCGACGATGCTTCGCCCGCCCTCATCAAGTCCACGGCCGCCCTCGGGGCGAAACCGCGCGACTCCGCCCTCCTCCTCGTGCTGCACCGAGACGAGCAGGGCCCGCCAGCCTTCGCCGACGCGGCCCACAGGCTTCTCCTCCGCCCGCTGCGGGTCGAGGCCGCCGCCGAGATCGCCGAGCTATACGTGCCGGCCGACGGCGTGGCGATCCCGCTGGAGACGCTGTTGGCCGAGAGCGAGGGGGTGCCGCTTCGGGTTCACCGCGCGGCGAGCGGCTGGGCGCACGCGCAGGCGGCGCAGCAACTGGAAGCCGCAGCGGACCAGGCCGCCGTCGATCAAGGCGGGCTGCGCACGGCCCGGGCGAAGGTGGCGGGCGGCGTCACCGACCTTCAGCTCGCCCGCGAGCGGACGGGGCTCTACCTGCTCGAGGAGCCGATCGATCCGTCGGCACCCGAGGTCTGCCCGTTCCGCGGCCTCGCGCCGTTCGACGCCGCCCACGCCGAGTACTTCTTCGGCCGCGAGCGGCTGGTGGCGGACCTGGTGGCGCGATTGGTCGGCTCCACCCTGATCGCGGTCGTCGGACCGTCAGGGAGCGGCAAGTCCTCGCTGATCCGCGCCGGGCTGCTTCCCTCGCTCGCCGAGGGCGTCCTTCCCGGCTCCGAGGGTTGGCGGCAGGGGCTGATGAGGCCCGGCGAGCATCCGGTGGCGGAACTGGCCCGCGCGCTGGCTCGGATCGCACCCCGTGAGGGACAGCCGGCGAGCGTCGATCCGCTCGCCTCGGCCCTGGAGGCCGTCCGGCCAGGGGACCGCCTCGTCCTGGGAGTCGATCAGCTCGAGGAGATCTTCACCGCCTGCCGCGACGAGGGCGAGCGGACCAACTTCGTGGAGGCGATCGTCGCGATCGCGGCCGACCCCGACCAGCGGGCCCTGGTGGTGCTCGGGATCCGAGCCGACTTCTATGGCCGCTGCGCCGGATACCCGGAGTTCGCTGCGCAGATGAGTGCAAACAACGTGCTCGTCGGGCCGATGCGCCGCGAGGAGCTGCGCCGGGCGATCGAGCTTCCCGCCCGCCGAGCGGGGCTGCGGGTCGAGCCGTCGCTCACCTCGGCGCTGGTCGGCGACGTCGCCGACCAGACCGGAGGGCTGCCGTTGCTCTCTACCACCCTGGTTGAGCTGTGGCAGGAGCGCAGCGGCCGCACCCTGCGCCGCTCCACCTACGAGCGAAGCGGCGGCGTCAACGGGGCGGTGGCCCGGCTCGCGGAGCGCGCTTACGGTCGGCTGACCACGCCCCAGCGCGAGGGCGCGCGGGCGATGCTCCTTAGGCTGACCGACGCCGAGCAGCCGGTGCCGGTGAGCAGGCGGGTCGCGCTCTCCGAGCTGGAGACCGAACGCGACGAGGACGCGGCAGCCGCCCTCGCGGTCCTCACCGAGAGCCGCCTGGTGACGGTCGACGAGGACACGATCGAGCTCGCCCACGAGGCCCTCCTGCGGGAGTGGCCTCGCCTCCGTGCCTGGCTCGCCGACGACATCGAGGGCCGTCGCGCTCACCAGCATCTGATCAATGCCGCCGCCGAGTGGGAGAGCACTGGTCGCGAACCCGCCGAGCTCTACCGCGGCGCCCGGCTCGCCTCGGCGCTCGACTGGGCGGCGAGCCACGATCCGGAGCTGAACGAGCTCGAGCGCGCCTTCCTCGGCGAGAGCCAGGCGGCGAGCGAGCGCGAGGCAGAGCGGCAGCGGCGAGTCAATCGCCGGCTCCGGTCGCTGCTGGTCGGCGTCGGGGTCCTGCTCGCCGCCGCTGTGGTCGCTGGACTGATCGCGCTCTCGCGAGCGCCAGGAGCGCGCGCGACGCGGCCATCGCCGCCGACGCCCAGCGGCTCGGGGCCGAGGCGCTCAGCGAGGATCGCCTCGAACAGGCGCTTCTGCTCGCCAACGCCGGCGCTGCGCTCGACGACTCGCTCGCCACCCGCTCCAACCTGCTCTCGACGCTCCTGCGCAGCCCCGCGACGATCGGGGTCCTGAACGGCGACGGCGATCCGTTCACGTCGAGGGCGCTCAGCCCCGATGGAGCCACGCTCGCGGTCGGTGACGAGGGCGGCACCGTGACCCTCTTCGACACCGAGACGCGGGAGCCGATCGGCGACCACCAGGCGGCGTCGGGGGGCGTGTGGAGCCTCGACTTCGATCCGGGGGGCGACTCGCTCGCGGTGGCCGGGAGCGCGGGCTCGGGCCTCCGCTCCGCATTCGTCGAAATCCTCGACGCGGATACGGCGCGGGTGCGCAGCTCGATCTCGCTCGGTCGCCAGCCATCCGGGGCCAATCTGGGCTACTTCGTGGCCGTGAAGTACGGCCCGGACGGGCGGAGCCTGATCGTCACCTATTCGGCGGCTGACCTCGACCACACGTCGGACGTGTTCATGCGTCGCTTCGACGCCCGCGACGGCACGCCGCAAGGGAGGGCCGTCCGGGTCGCCCCGCGCTCCACCAGCGCCGCGACGCTGTCGAGCCCGGATGGGCGCCTGCTCGTCTCGAGCGACAGGGCGACCTACGCCGTGGACGCGCAGACGCTGCGGGTCGTCCGCCGCTACCGCGTCGGCTCGACAAGGGGGGACGCGGCGATCAGCGCCGACGGCGGCACGCTGGCGCTCAGGGATCCGGGCGGGAGCCTTCGCCTGCTCGACCTTCACTCCGGGCGGGTGCGGACGCTTGCGGGGGCGGCGGCCGGAGTGAGCATCGGGGCTCTCAGCCCCGACGGACGAACGCTCGCCACCTGGGACGAGAGCGGGAACGTGATCCTCTGGGACGTCAGAAAGGGCCTCGCGACCGAGAGCTTCGAGGGCCACGAGGGGGATGCGGCGATACAGGTCTTCAGCCCCGACGGGCGCACCCTCTACACCGCCGGTGAGGATTCCAGGGTGATCGTCTGGGACGTCGCCGGCGATCGCAGGCTGGGCGTGCCGTTCCGGACGGGATTCGTCCGCGAGACCTCGGAGAGCTTCCCGCCCCCCTTCGCGATCAGCCCCGACGGGCGAACCCTCGCCGTCGCGAGGCTCGACGGCAGGGTTGACCTGATCGACGCCGAGACGCTGCGGCGGACCGGCGGCTTCGAGGCCTTCGACGGCAGGCCGGTGCTCGCGATCGAGTACGCGCCAGACGGGGTCACGCTCGCGGTCGCCGGAGTCGGTGGCGGCGTCGGCATCTGGGACGCGGCGTCGGAAACTCGCCTCGGCGCGCTCTTACGCGCTCCCCGCGGTCCCGTGGAGGCCACAAGGTGGCCTTTCTTCACCGAACAGGCGCTGGCCAACCCGCACAACGTCCAGGCGCTCGCCTTCGGCCAGGGCGATCTGCTCGCCGCGGCGGAGGTGGGGGGCACCGTGCGGATCTGGGACGTCGGCCGGCGCGAGCTCGCCGGCCCGCCGCTGCGCCTGCCTCCCGCGGTGCTCGGGCTCGCCTTCAGCCCCGACGGCTCGCGGCTCGCGATCCCGTTCGGCGCGATCCTCTCGGAAGACGACGGCATCGAGGTTCGCGACGTGGGAAGCGGCGCAGCGGCTCGCCAGGCTACCCGTCGACGGCGAGATCCTGACGGTCGCCTTCTCCCCCGATGGGAGCCTGCTCGCCGGCGGTCAGGGTGAGCCCCACACAGGCGTGGCGGGCGGGGTGGACGGCACGTCGCTCCTCTGGGCGACCGATGGCTGGCGGCGGATCGGGGCGCCGCTGGCTCTGCGCAACGCTTCGGCCCTCGCGGTCGCCTTCTCCCCGGACGGCCGAACGCTGGCCACCTCACACGACGACGGAACCGTCGTCCTCTGGGACGTCGCCTCGCAGCGGCCGATCGGCTCGCCGCTTCCGGGCCCGACCGACCTGCGCGGCGACCCGACAGGCGTACCTGGCTCCGCCGGCCCAGCCTCCATGACGGCACGATTCACCCCTGACGGCAGCCGACTGTTCGCGCTCCACGAGAACGGACAGGCATTCGGCTGGGAGGTCGATCCGAACGCCTGGCGACAACACGCCTGCTCCATCGTCGGCGGCGGCCTCGCGCCCGAGCAGTGGGAGGAGATAGTGCCCGAGCAGGACTACATCGAGGCCTGCCCCTCCGGCTGACGAGCGCGGGCGTCGCGCTGGGACCGAATATGCCGTCCGTATGCCGCCCTGTTGCAGCCTCGACGCTGACAACTGGCACCGAGCCTCGTCTCATCGGGAGGCCAGGCGCGAGGCCACAACACCAAGGAGGCCCGAAATGAGGGCTCACACGAAGTTGTCAAACATGAGCCGCAAGAGAGGAGCTGCGTTGGCAGCTGCGGCGCTGATTGCTGTCCTCCTGATCAGCGTTAACGTGATGCCGTCGGCGGCGCAGCAGGCACCACCCCCCATTGGAGTTGAGCCCTTGACAGGCCGCGCCGTGTTCACCGACAACGTCGACCTCAAGCTCAAGAACAAGCTTGATGGCAAGGCGACTGAAGTCACGAACGTCAAGGACCCTTCGCGCACCGTGGTGGTGAGGTTCACCGTGCAGCCTGACGCAGTGTTTGGCTGGCACACCCATCCCGGTCCCGTGGTCGTCAACGTCGTCCAGGGTGAACTGACCTACGTCGGCGCCGACGACTGCGTGGAGCGTGTATAACGAAGTCGAACTTCGTCCCTTGCGGATTATGGAATTTGAGCTCCATCTCGCCGCGAGCGTTGCGGTACGCGCCCGTCCCGCCGGTGATCGCAAGCACCGTGTTACCCGTGTCGCTGAACGGGCCTTCGACGGTGATCTGGCCCGACGGCAGGAACGTCGTCCACGTGCACTCCCAGGAGCTGCCCACGACGATGCGGATACAGGATCCCTGGTCGGTACCGACCTTGTGCGTGTCGGCCGCGTCGAAGACATCGTTCCCGAACGTGAGAATGTTGCCGACGACGTCGTTGTTGGGGTCTCCGTTGGTGACGGCATCGGTGTCCGCGTGTTCGACCACCGTGATCGTCTTACCAGCGGGATGGTGTCCCTTGCCCTTGCCCGCGCTTGAGTTGACCGCGACCGCGAGCACAGCCGCGGCCACCAGGAGCGCGGCGGCGATTACCCGCTTCATCTCGACCTCCTTGTCGTCGAGCCGGTGGGAGCCAAGCCCTCGCGAACCACCCATCTCACGCCGGCTCTGCTTTGGATTCACAGGCGGCCAACAAGCTCGAGGACGTGGGGCGACGCTAACACTCCCCGGCAACACCAAGGGCTCCTCCTTCGAGGGCCGTTGCCTATAGCCGGGGACGGATTCGGTTTCTCGCTACCACGCGACACGTCTCTGGGAGCTCACAGAACCCAGGCCGGTCAGTTAGGGATCTCTGGGTCAGCGCCTCGATCACGATCCTCGTCGTGGTCGCCGCCGTCGAGACCGCCGCTTTGGACGAAAAGCACTAGCGAGCCAGTGCCGCCGCAGCGGGGATCACCGGGGCGCGGCGGGTGCGGACTGTTTCGATGATCTCGCCGCTATCGATGCCCTGCAGGTAGATCGAGGTAACCCCGAGGTTGGCATGTCCCAGCTGGCGCTGGATGACGTTGAGCGGGACGCCTTCTCTCGCCATCTCGACGGCGTGGGCGTGGCGAAGCTGATGTGGGACGAAGCGCCGCCGTACCCCGGCCTGGGCAGCGGTTCGTCGGAGCCCAATGCGCACCTGTGAGCTTGACCAGGCCCGACCGCGAGTTGGCCCTTTGATCACGCAGAAGAGAGGTCCAACCGGGAAGGAGACGCGTGCCTCGAGCCAGGGACGCAGCTGATCCCAAGCCCACTCGTCCATGCCGACCTCCCGCCGGCGTCCGCCCTATCCTCGGCGCACGAGCACCGACCCGCGAGTTACCTCCAGGTCCGATTCGGTCAGGGCGAGCGCTTCCGAGATCCGAAGACCTGCTCGCCAGAGCGTGACGATCAGGCCGCGCAGCCGGCGGCCGTATAGATCGGTTCCCGCCTCCCTCATAACCGCAACGATCTCTTCGACCCGCGGCGGATCAGCCGGATAGCGACGTCCCTTGTTCCCGGGGCGGCGGCGGGCGATGACCTGGTTCGGCTTGCCGGCGAGGTGATCTTTGAGCTCGAGCATGCTTCCTCCGTGGTCGGGTACGGAGGTGATGCTGCCTGCAAAGCCGTTTACACCGGTTCGATTCCGGTAGGCGCCTCTCTCGAAGCCCCCGCTAATCCGGGGGTTTCGGCGTTTTCGGCGGAATCTGGCGGGTACCAAGCGGGTACCAATTCCGCTGCTCTTCGCCGGACAATCCACGTATGACCAAAGTTGCCGACGACCGCTATCTCGCGCCCAGCGAGGTGGCGCACCTACTGAACGTGACCAAGTGGAGCGTCTACAGGGCGTGCGAGCAGGGCACCCTGCCGCATATCCAACTGCGGCCGGGTGGCGCCTTGAGGATTCCCGCCTCGGCGTTGAAGGCGGAGCGGCGCCCGTGACCTGGGAGATCCGGATCCCATTCCAGGACCGCTCGCAGACGATCGCCGAGGCGTTCGAGGCCCACGTCGACCCTCGATGGCGAGGACCGGGACATCGCCTTCCAGCTTTTCCTCACCACTGAGTTCAAGACGCTGGGTGAGTTGATCGACCACGTCGAGTCCCTCGATAGCGACGGTCGGCGCCGGCTCTGGGCCGAGCTCGGGCTCGAGTCCGTGGAGGATGTGGAGGCTCACCGCCGCTACGAGATCGCAAACCGGAACCTTCCTCCGGCCGTGACGCCCAAGGCAGGACTTCCCAGGTCTGCGCGGAGCCAAGCTGCAACGCCTGGCCGCAAGGTGAGCTAGGCGAGCCGATCGCGGTCGCTGACCGCCGCTGGTGGTGCGATCGGCACAAGGACCAGGCGGGATCCGACGATCACCTGCCACCCGAGCAGAAGTACGAGATCGACTTCGCGACCATGGGCCTAAAGGCCATCGGCGCTGAGCAGGAACGCCGACTGGATGAGGATCGGGAACGGAAGCGCAAGGCCGCCGCCCGCGAGCAGCGCCGCCGCGAGGAGGGGGAGCGCCTGCGAAAGCTCGAGGAGGAGTACCGAGCCGGGCTCAAGCTTCCGGCGGGATGGGGTCCAGAATGAAGGACCACGCCGACCTGATCGCCCACGAGTGCGGCCACGCGATCGGCCTGCTGATTCAGGGGCACGGCGTCGCTGGGGTCCGGGTCGACCACGATCAAATCGGCGAGCTGGGCCGGACGACCGCCGACTTCAGCTACTCCTCGGCGGACCACGGCTCCTTGATCGCCTGCCTGATGGGACCGATCGCCGGCGGCGACCCGCCGCCACCGTGGCCCCCCCGACCGCGATTCTCTGGTCAAGGACGAGCGCAACGCGGCTGTCCTGGTCGAGCACCTCGGCCTGTGCGAGGGCGAGTACAGGGCCGCCGGCGTCATCGCTGCCGCCTGGTTGGACTGGCACGAGTGCAAGGCGGCCCCTGCCCTGCTGGGTCAGGCGCTGTTCCGGGTGCCGGTGATCAGCGGTGACCAGCTCGAGGAGCTGCTCGGCCCACATCTGGCGCGACTGCGCCATGAACAACAACCGGAAGGGGAGCATGACTCCGCTGGCTCGCAAACAGGTTGAAGCCACCGACACACCCACGACCGACGAGAAGGGGACGGCGGTGCTGCTGGTCGCCGCCTACACCAAGGACCGCGGCGGGGATGTGATCCAGCGCGGCGCCTTCAAGTCAACGATCGCGGCATGGGTCAAGTCGGGCAAGCAGCTCCCCCTAGCCTGGGATCACGACACCGGCGAGCCCGAGCGGCTGATCGAGACGGTTGACCCCCGCTCGCGGAAGGAGACGAGAGACGGCCTGCTCGCCGAAGCCCATCTCGACCTCGACGGTTCCGAGACAGCGCGTGAGGTTTGGAGGCTGGTCAAGAGCGACTCGATCGGCGTCAGCTTCGGGTATCTCGTGACCGACCAGGAGGACGGGGCCGACGACGTCCGGCTGCTGAAGGGCATCGACCTGTTCGAGATTTCGTTGACCGCTGTGCCGATGCATGGAGACACCAAGGTCGTCTCATGGAAGAGCGCGAGGGAGACCACCGGCGTCGCCGGCCTCGACACCGACCACGACTGGGAGTTCCAAGCGCGTAAGAAGCACTGGGACGAGCTCTGGCGCAAGCGTGACGAGGAGGCCCGTAGGGAACGGGAGCTGGAGCGGATGATCGAGGAGATCAACGCGAAGGCTGAGCGGGACGAGAGGCGCAACAGGCCGATCCAGATCAAGACATTTGAGGTCTGATGCTTGGCCTACTCCGACAGCCCGCCGGCTTCGAGGGCCTCGTCCTCGGTGCGGAAGAACTGCCACCACGTCGCCTTCCCGTCGCGGAAGCGGATTACCAGCCAAATCCTCTGGCTCACCTCGACCCCCCTTGGGCGATAAGTCGCAACGATCCGTGCGATCACGGTGTCGCCGAGGTCGCGAAGCCCCTCGGGCTCCGCGTTCAGGCCGCCCAGCGGCAGCACAACCTCCGTCCACCACCGCCGGACCCCGTCATGCCCGCGGAAGGTCTCGCCTTCCGCCTCCGCGATCAAGGACGTGAACTCCACGTCGGGGTGGACAGTCGCGAGGAACCCGTCAATGTCGCCACGGTTGACCGCCGCGTAGCCCTTTCTCAGCACGGCGAGGTTCTCCTCCGACATCGCCCACGCAGTATTCCCAGCCGGAGGGGTGGGTGTGAGGCGAAAACCGCCCGCTCAGAAAACCGCCGATTGCGCAGCGGCGGGCGCCTGCAAACGATCCGATGAGGGCCCAAGAGACGCTGAAAACCGGAGCGGCCCTCGCGCTTCCGGACACAGGGCCGCTCCGAAAGGAGCGACCGCTAAATAGCTGTCATCGGACGTCATGGACCGCTCCTCTGAGGAGATAACGAAATATGCGAAGAGAACTTCCGACCGAGTACCAGCGAAAGCACTGGGCCGACAAAAGGAGCGGCCCCCTGACGTCCGATGTGGGGGACCGCTCTCACGAAAGGAACGGAACATGCGAAGAGAACTACCGACTAGTTATGGACGAAGCAACTGGCCGAGGTCACGTAGGGGAAGAGGGAGGGTCTGTACTGAAAACGCGTGGTTCAAAAAACCGCCGATCATCTTCGTGTAAAGAAAACTCCCCCCACAGGACCGGAGGCCTGACATTGAAACGTGAGGAGATGGTTCAGATCCTCGAGGAGATCATCCGCGACCCGAACACGAACCCGACCGCCAGGGTCACGGCTATCCGCGCCCTGAAGGAGTTTCCGAACTCGCCGGCCCTCGATGAGTCCCTCTACAACGAGGACAACGTCCTGCCGATGACTGGCCCGGCACCTCGCGCCCGCAAACGGCTGAAGGCTGAGCAATAAGCGACCGACGGGAGCGCCGCTTCACCATGAACCTGCGCACCGGCCAGATCGTGGACCTAGACGCGCCTCCGGACGAAGATCGGTACTCGAGAGCGGCTCTTACGGGTTGTCAGTTGCCCGTCCGCGTGCAGCGCTGAGAACGGACGGTTCTGGCGACCTTGTACTTCGACGTGATCTGGACGATGTCAGCGTTCCAGTTCGACACCGCCGAGCAGTTGACGTCGATCGGGCCGTACTGCCACGAGCCGTCGACGATATTGAGGCCCGAGACGCTGCCGGGGACCCCGAGCCGGAAGGGGAAGCCTTGGCCCATGACCAACAATCGGTCAACGATCACGGGTCCCTTGTTGCCGTTGTGTGGCAGGCCGTCATAGAAGAAGGGTGAGGTGCCACCGCAGCCGGTGGTCCGCATATCGATGGTGACGTTGTGAACCGCCACGCCCAGGCCGAAGTAGCCCTGGATGCCGTCGCCATGCCAGTCACCGCAGGGAACGGGCGGGACGATCTTGGCGAAGGAGTCCTCGATCGTCACCGGGCCACAACCCGAGACCCGGAAGCCCTCCGAGCGGCCGGTGATCTTCACCTTGCGGGCCGTATAACCGCCGTAGGAGATCGCCCCCTCCTGGAAGTTGCCGCCAGCGTGATCGGGTGCCACCATCGAGACCTGCTCCAGGAGCATCCCCGGATGGCAGCCGTTGTGGTCGTTGGAGATCAGGCCGCCCTGGAACTCGACCCGGCGGACGGTGACGTTGTTCGCTTCAACGAATAGGTCCGCGCCATCCGTGAACCGAACGTCCTGGACCACCGCACCGGGGGTCGTCACCGTCATATCCGTCGAGCGGGTCTGGGCCGGCTTCCAGCCCGCCGGTACGCCGGTGCTCGCCGGGCTCGGGAAGCCCGGGTGACTCGAGCGGGCCCGCGGATTCGTCCCCTTACGGACCTCGATCCGATCCTTGTAGTCGTCACCGTCGGTGTCGCGGTTCCGCGGGTTGGTGCGCAGACGGTACTCGCGGCGGTTGCTCAAGTGGTCGCGATCAGGATCGGCCTTGCCGGAGGGCTTTCCGGGCGATAGGTGGTATCGCTTCTCCCACCGGTCGGGGAGGCCGTCGCCGTCGCGATCGCCCGAAGCCGATGCCGGGACCGCTCCGCAGAGGCACGCGAATATGACGATCGGCAGCACCCAACTCGACATCGAAAGCCTCCGCTCTCACGGCCGCGGCGCAGCCCATTATCGACTGCCCCCGCCGCCTTCGCCAGTGTCGGGATCGACCCCGAGCTCCGCGCCACTATAGCCGCCTGCCTCCTGTTGATTAGCTAAGTCGAAAGTTCACCATCGGGATTGCCGTTTATTGTGAAGGTGCGAGTCACGATGGCGTTGGTCGCCCCACGGCAAGTGTCTCTCGGTCCTGAGAATCCCAGCAGACGCGCTCGAAGCGGAGCGCCGAAGCGAGGTCGAGCGATGAGAACACTGCCGCTCGAGATCGCCAACGGCTTGAGTCGTCGGAACTTGCGGGTGATCGCAGGTCAAAACATGGTCGAACCCACGCAGCGGCTTGTGGTGCAGCACGAGGACGGCCGGACCGAGGAGCTGATCCCTGGCCGCGATCGGCTCATCCGCGACTACCCGTGGGTCCGGAAGCACCCGGAGCTGTTCACGCCGTGCGACCCCAAGGACTTCTCAACGTACCGACACCACCGCCGGCTCCTCGAGCGCACCCGGCACCAGGTCGAGCGCGAGATGGCGAGGACGACGACCCGGACTGCCGCACCCAAAAGGTTCCGGGCTGCCCGACCGTCAGCGCGAGCGGTTTCGGTTGCCATGACCACTTTCGTTCCAGGTGAAGCGACTCGCCCGGGGAGCTCTGGGATCTAGACTGCGACGACGACCCGCTGCAGCGCCGCTATCTAGGCTCGTCGCACTGGCGCTGCAACCGAGCGGTGGTCACGCACCTGAAGGAAGCTCGAATCCCTGAGCCCACGCGGCACTCGCGGGAGTGGTGACGGCGGCCCTCTTCGGACTATGCCGCTTTGCTTGGAAAGCGGCGGTCTATTCCTCCTTGGATGCTTCGTTGACCTCGCTGGCCAGCTGATCTGCTGCGATATCCACGTCTCGCTTGACGATCTTGTCGGCCTTGCTGACCGCCTTGTCGAATCCCTTCTCGAGCGTGGGCTCGCCGATCACGATCAGCGCGGCTTGGTCGGAGCCGAGCTCCTGCGCCGCATCCGTGAGGTCCCGACGGGGCAAGGTTCCCGATCCAAGCAGCTCCGGAATGACGCGGATGCGGGGGCGGTCGACGCGCTTCACGATGTGAGCCTCGCCGTCCTCCTTGTCGACGACGGCGGCGTCGTACTTCCCGATCACCTCGTCCTCGTGGAGGTCCTTGAGGGCCTCGAGATCGGCCAACGCGACGTTCACATCGCCGTAGACGGCGGTGTAGAGCACAGAGTTTTCAGCCATTTGTCCCCTCCTTGGGCACGACTATCGGCGAACTACGCCGAGTTTCACCTTACCCCTGGTGCTCGTGGCCGACTCGTTCCCAACGCTTCTCCGTCCCATGGACCCCAAAGGAGCGGAGAATGGACCCGTACACCGGAGAAAGGAGAAGGGAAATGGAAGCATCCAGATCAGTCCGGGAGACGGAGCCATCGGGGTGGGCGGTCTTCGCGGGTGTCACCCTGTTGATCGTCGGTTCACTCGATGCACTGTGGGGACTGGCGGCGATCCTCGAAGACAAGAACGTAGTCGTCGGCGGCAACGGAGTGATCATCTACGACGCCACGACCTGGGGCTGGGTGTACCTGATCCTGGGTTTGCTGGTGGCGGCTACCGGGGTGGGGCTGTTTGCCCGCAGCCAAGTGGCCCGCTGGGCCGCGGTCTTCTTCGTCTCCCTCAACGCAATCGCGCAGATCGTCTGGTTCCCCTCCGCGCCCCTCTGGGCGTTCCTGATCATCAGCCTCGACGTGATCATCATCTACGGGCTGACGGCGGGCTGGGAGGAGACCTGACAGCCCCGAGTAGGGCGGCCGCATCAAGGTGCGGCCGCCCTGCTGCCGATCGGTTGAAAACCGCCGCTTTGGACGAAAGGCAGCACCCGTCCGAGAGATACTGCGTGGGCGATGTCGGAGGAGAACGTGGAGCTGGCACGGGCGGCGCTCAACTGGTTTGCACAGCTGGATGAGGGCCTCGTCGCTCATGAGGGAGTGAGCCAGTACTTCGCGCAGGACCCGATTACGACCCTCTCGGGGTTCATGGAGGAGCAAACCACGCTGCACGGCGCAGATGAGTTCCTCAAGTTCCGCGCCGCCTGGATGGAGCCATACGACGACTTCATCTACGAGCCGGTAAAGATCATCGACGCGGGAGGGAACCGGGTAGTGGTCATCCTTCACCAACGCGGCAAACCCCACGACGGCGAGGCGTGGGTCAAGATGAATTACGGCCTCGTCAATACGGTCGAGGAGGGATTGATCGCGCGGGCTGACTTTTACGCAACTCCCGAGCAAGCCCTCGAAGCCGCCGGCCTTTCGGAGTAACGCGAGACTCAACGCGAAGACGCCCCACAAAGGGCCTTCGCTCGCACTCCGGCCAGCCGGCGCTCGTATCCGCGCGGTCGAGCCCACCGTCGCCATAGCATCGGACGATGATTCTGGTCGGGGCCGTCGCGCTCGCCCTGTTCGTGTTGCCGCCGGCATGGGGGCTCGCCGCGGTGACGCTCGCGATCGTGATCGAGGTCGCCGAGGTCGGCTTCTGGATCCGGTTCCTGCGTCGCTACCGCGTCACGACCGGGACGGAGGGGCTGATCGGATCGACCGCCGAGGTGATCGAGGGCTGCGATCCGATCGGGCGCGTCAGGCTGCGCGGCGAGATCTGGCGGGCTCGCTGCCCGGCCGGGGCGAGCGTGGGCGACCGGGTCACGGTCACCGCCGTCGACGGCCTCACCCTGGAGGTCGAGGCGGGGAGTCCGCGCTAGGAGGCCTGCTCGGCCGCGCGCGGACCGGCGGGCTGCGCCAGGCCCTCGCAGAACTCCCTGATCAGCTCCGCGAAGCGGGGATCGCAGCTCGCCTTGTTCTCGACGGAGCCGGTCATCGCCTCGGGAAAGGCCGCCACAGCGTCCTCAAAGCCCTCGGCGGTCCAGCCCAGGCAGCCTCGGTGCTCCACGAGCAGCATCGGCACGTCGAGCGATCGGAGCGCCGGCTCGAGGGACTCGGTCTCGGCGCGGTGGAGCAGGCGCTCCAGGTAGGCGAGCCCGACCTCCTGTGGGACCCGATCCATGTAGCGGTCCGCGAGCTCATCGTCGTAGGCCTGCTGAGTGATTTGCGAGAGCGCGCGGGCGAAGCTCCGGTAGTCGGTCTGGGCAAGGCGGATGAGCGCGTCGAACAGGTCTCCGTTCAGGGCGCGCCGGGGCCCGTGCCGGTGGAAGGTAAGAGTCGCATGGCCGAGCACCAGTCCTCGCGTCGCTTCGGGCTTGCTCGCTGCTATCTCAACCGCCTGGGCCGCGCCGGCCTCATCGCCCACGATCACGCAGCTGTCCCACCCGTTGTGGTCAATCTCCTCGACGCCTCTCGTGACGATGGCGCGTGGCCCCAAGGGGCCTGGCGCCGGCTCGAGGCCGACCCCGGGGGCATCGAAGGAGGCGACCTCCGCCCATTCTTCGAGCTGCGGCCTGATCTTCCACTCGACCTCCGTCACGGACGGCACCAGAAGGAGCCTGGGGCGGTTCATTGCCCCTGAACGTATCGCCCAGACGGCGCGCTTTCCAGGAACGGAAAAGGGCCCCGGTGAAGGGGCCCTTTGTATCCGAAAGGACGTGCCGCCGGCAAAATCCACTTCACCGGCCCGTCGGTCCTTCAAGTCTTAGGGCTCAATGTCGGCGGGTCGATGGTCCGACTTGAGCCTGTGTGAAGAACCTAACACGACCATTCGCCAGAGGTTGCAGTTCTCCGCGTAGTTGCGGGAGATTCGCGGAAGTCTGCGGAATTCCCGCAACCCGGCGATCGGTGAGCGGTCGCTTGTAGGACATTGGCTGCGGGGCCAAGATAGGATCCGCGTCGTGCGCTACCTGATCACAGGCGGGTCCGGATACATCGGCGGCCGTCTGACCGACGAGCTCGCGGGACGCGAGGAGACCGAGAAGATCGTCGACGTCGATCTCCGCCCGCCGCCCAGGACCTGGCCGAACCACGAATTCGTCAAGGCCGACATCCGGGATCGCCGCAGGATGCAGGAGCTGCTCGAGAAGCATGAGATCGACGCGGTCCTGCACTTCGCCTTCGTCCTCAACCCGATCCGCGACGAGGCGAGGATGTACGACATCGACGTCAACGGAACGCAGGCGGTTCTTCAGGCCGCGGCCGATGCGGGCGTCAAGCAGGTCATCCAGACCTCCTCGGCGACCGCGTACGGCGCCTTCCCTGACAACCCCAAACCGATCGCCGAGGACTGGCCGGTCCGCGGGGCCCCCGACTTCTCCTACGCGAAGCACAAGGCCGACTCCGACCGGATCGCCCAGCTCTGGGCCCTTCAGAATCCCGATGCGGTGATGACGATCGTCCGGCCCTCCATCGTCTTCGGCCCGAGTGTCGACAACTACATCGTCCGCGCCTTCTCCAACAACCCGTTCATACCGCTGCTCGACGGGGTCGACGAGGAGTTCCAGCTGGTGCATGAGGACGACGTCGTCTCCGCGCTGATCGCGCTGCTCGACGGCAAGCACGAGGGCGCCTTCAACCTGGCCGGCGACGGCCTGCTGACCTGGAGCCGCGCGGCGGAGCTGGTCGGCAAGAAGACCCGGAAGGTCTCCCTGAAGAACATGAAGCGCTTCAACAATGCGATGTGGAAGCTCCGCGTCCCGCGCACCGAGGCGCCCGGCGGCAACCTGGACTTCATCCGCTACCCGTGGGTGGTCTCCACCGAGAAGCTCAAGTCGACCACCGACTGGCAGCCGAAGTACGACACGCTCGAGACCTTCAAGGTCACGATGCGCGCCAAGGGCCTCCTCCCCGACGCGCCGACCGGCGTTCAGACGCCCACCACGCCTGTCGCGTAGGGGCACGCGGCGCTACATTTCTCCAGCCCGGGCGTATAGCTCAGTTGGGAGAGCGCCGCCTCGACAAGGCGGAGGTCACTGGTTCGAGCCCAGTTACGCCCATCGTGAATCGGGTTGCTCCTCCGCCTCGCGTCCGGAACACCCTCTCATGATGGGGATAAAGGGATGAGCTGGCGGATCCGCGGCAGCTACTTCGAGTCATGCAACTGCGACGCGATCTGTCCCTGCCGCCGGATCGACGGCGTCAGCGGGGGTCGTTCTACGCACGGCGAGTGCCTTGGCCTGCTCTCCTGGCTGATCGAGGAGGGGGACGCCGATGGCGTCGATCTCGGCGGGCAGCCCGTGGCGCTGGCGACGCGCTACAGCGACGACGAGGAGGGCTCGCCCTGGACCTGGATCCTCTATCTCGATCAGGGGACGAGCCGGGATCAGCGCGATGCCCTCGAGGCGATTTACGCCGGGCGCCTCGGCGGTGACGCGGAGAAGCACTTTCCCTGGGCCTGGAAGGCGAGCGAGCTGGCCGCCGTCCGGCCCGTGGAGATCGAGGTCGAGCACACCCGCCGACGGCAGTGGCTGCGCATCCGAGACCACGTCAGCGTGCGGATCCGCGACCGCTATGACGGGCCGGAGACGGTCACCTGCGTGATCCCGGGTCACGAGCGGGAGGGCGAGGAGCTGGTGGCCGACGAGCTCGTGGTCGAGGACGGTCCGCTGGCGTTCAGCTACCGGGGCGTCTGCGGCTACGCCTCGGACTTCGACTACAGGGGCGACTAGGGGCTAGGAGTAGGAGTCCCAGTAGAGGAGCTCGGCAAGCGGGTCGTACGGCGCGCCGCCCGAGAACCAGCCCGGCGCGGTCCAGCGCTCGAAGTGGAGATGGCAGCCCTCCGCGTCACCCGTGGCGCCCACACGGCCGATCTGCTGGCCGGCGTAGACGATGGCCCCGGCCGGAGCCCAGCTCGGCCGCTGGAGGTGCATGTAGACGGAGTCGGTGCCGGTGATCCGACCGTGGATGACGACGTAGTAGCCGGCGCCCGATGCCTGGAAGGCGTTCACCTTGACGTCGCCGGTCTCGTCCACGATCTCCTTCTGGCCGCAGGATGCCGGGATGTCCTGTCCTTGATGTATGTGACCGGAGCGGGGTGCGCCGAAGCGCGCGTCCGCACCGCCGAAGTTGTGCGGACCGGGCACCGGGAAGGCGTGGAGGTGCAGGGCGAAGGGCTGGGTCTGACCCGATGCCGTGGCGCCGGCGGAGTTCGACTTGCCGAGCTTGAGCCGGTAGATCGCATCTCCGGCGAAGCCGGTCGGGGTCATTCCGTTCCAGGAGACGGCCCTTGATTCAGCGCCGGCGAAGCTCACCGGGATCGTCTGGACGACGCTGCCCGCGGGATCGAGGACGTTCACCTTCGCATTGCCGGCGTGCCTCGCGCGCACCGTGAGAGTCGGGGTCGCCAGGCCCTGGACGAAGTAGGCGCCGCTCACCCGGACCTTGGACACGAGCTTGCTGATCCGCTTCGCGTCCCTGCGGCTGACGACCCCGTTCACAGGCCAAGCGCGCTGGCTCTCGAGGGCCTCGACGCTCTTCATCGTCCCCTTGCCGTAGGCCCCGTCCACCGCCGTGGAGATGCCGAGTCGGGTCAGGGCTCGCTGCAGGTAGCGAACGTCCTTGCCCTTGGTCCCCGGCGCCAGGACCCGGGAGCCGAAGGGATGCTTGTGCTTCGGCTTCGCCTCGGCGGTGGGCGGCAGCGCTGCGATCAGCGCGACCGCGATCACCGCGCATGCAACCGATCTGGGTGTGCCCGAACCCATTGGCCCTCCCAAGGGGTGTACGGCGGCCGAGTTGCGTGCCCCTGCAAGCTGGGCGCGAACGCCCACCACTAGCCTTAGCCACCGCATGAAGGTCAGCCTGCCCGACGATTCCGAGCTCGAGCTCGACGATGGCGCAAACGGCGCCGAAGCCGCCGCGGCGATCGGGGCCGGCCTGGCGAAGGCCGCCCTCGCCATCAAGGTCAATGGGGAGCTGCGGGACCTGTCGGCGCCCCTCGCCGGCGGTGAGACGATCGAGATCGTCACGGACCGAAGCCCCGAGGCGCTCGAGCTGATCCGCCACGACGCAGCGCATGTCCTGGCCGAGTCGGTGCTCGACCTCTGGCCCGACGCCAAGATTTCGATCGGACCGCCGATCGAGAGCGGCTTCTACTACGACATCGAGTTCCCGGACGGCGGCCCGGGCGAGGAGGACCTCGCTCGGATCGAGGAGCGGATGACCGAGCACGTCAAGGCCGACGAGCACTTCGAGCGCCGCGATCTGCCGGCGAAGGAGGCGATCGAGCTCTTTCGCGACCAGGGCCAGGACTACAAGGTCGAGCTGATCGAGGACCTGATCCGGGACGAGGGCGCCGAGACCGTGTCGCTCTACCGCAACGGCCCTTTCGAGGACCTCTGCCGCGGCCCGCACGGGCCCTCGACCGGCAGGATCGGTGCCTTCAAGCTGACCTCACTTGCCGGTGCCTACTGGCGCGGCGACGAGACCCGGCAGATGCTCACACGCATCTACGGGACGGCGTTCCTGAACCGCAAGGACCTCGAGCAGCACCTCGAGCGGCTCGAGCAGGCGCGCGAGCGCGACCATCGCAAGCTCGGCCCGGAGCTGGACCTCTTTCAGTTCCGCCCGGAGGCGCCCGGGATGCCGTTCTGGTTGCCGCACGGGACGGTCCTGCTCAAGCTGATCGAGGCAGAGGTGCGCAAGCAACTCGACGCCGGTGGTTACTCCGAGATCAAGACTCCGCAGGTGCTCGACGTCGAGCTCTGGCACCGCTCGGGCCACTGGGACAACTACAAGGAGAACATGTTCTTCACCGCTCCCACGGAGCGGGAGGGCAGGGGTGAGGAGCCCGAGTACGCGCTCAAGCCGATGAACTGTCCCGGCGCCTGCCTCGTCTTCGCCTCGCGGCGGCACTCGTACCGGGAGCTGCCGCTCCGCCTCGCCGAGTTCGGGCTCGTCTCCCGCTACGAGCGCGAGGGAGTTCTCCACGGCCTGCTGCGGGTCCGCGCCTTCACCCAAGACGACGGACACGTCTACTGCGCGCTCGACCAGGTCACCGACGAGGTGGATTCGATCTGCACGGCCATCGACGAGCTCTATCAGCGCTTCGGGTTCGACGACGTACGGGTCGAGCTCTCCACGCGGCCGAAGAAGTCGATCGGCACCGACGAGCAGTGGCAGCGGGCCGAGCACGGTCTCCGCGAGGCGCTCGCCCGGCAGGGTCGGGAGTACGACGTGAGCCCGGGGGAGGGGACCTTCTACGGGCCGAAGATCGACTTCCACATCACCGACGCCCTCGGCCGGTCCTGGCAGTGCGGAACCTGCCAGCTCGATTTCCAGATGCCTGAACGCTTCGAGCTCACCTACACCGGCGCCGACAACGCCGAGCATCGGCCCGTGATGATTCACCGCGCGCTGCTCGGCTCGATGGAGCGCTTCGCCGGCATCCTGATCGAGCACTACGGGGGGCGCTTTCCTCTCTGGCTGGCGCCGATCCAGGCGGTCGTCCTGCCGGTGGCCGATCGACACAACGAACGCGCCGCTGAGGTCGCCGTGCGCTTGCGGGGAAACGGTCTGCGGGCACAGGTAGACGAGCGCACGGAATCGGTCGGCCGCAAGATCCGCGACGCGGAGCTCTCCAAAGCGCCCTACATGCTCGTGGTGGGCGACAAGGAGGCGGAGTCGGAGACGGTCTCGGTGCGCCACCACGGAGGTGGAGACCTGGGCGCCACCGGCATCGACGCACTGATCGAGCGCATGGATGAAGAGGCCGGCGAATAGCGCCCAGACCCACATCTTGGGCGGATCAGGCGTCTATACTGGCCGCAATGCCGGGCACCCACACCACGCCGCGCGTCTAAGCGCTCTCGTGCCCGCCTACCCGAACCACTCTCTCCTATCGGCTTGAAGATCTACCTCATGCGCAGCTAGTGGCGGTCTCCCGCTTCGACCGCCGTCCGCCTGAGCGCGATACCACTCGTATCAACGAGCGGATCCGCGTGCCCGAGGTTCGCCTGATCGACGAGAACGGGGAGCAGGTGGGGATCGTCCCGACCCCGGATGCGCTGGAGAAGGCTCGCGAGCGTGACCTCGACCTGGTCGAGGTCGCCCCGAACTCCAAGCCGCCGGTCACCCGGATCCTCGACTACTCGAAGTACAAGTACGAGCAGGAGCAGAAGGCCAAGGCCGCCCGCAAGCACCAGCACCAGGTGAACGTGCGGGAGATCAAGCTGCGGCCCAAGATCGCGCAGCATGACTACGAGACCAAGCGCGGCCACGTCGAGCGCTTCCTGAAGCAGCAGGACAAGGTCAAGGTGACGATCATGTTCCGCGGCCGCGAGCAGAGCCACCCCGAGCGTGGCCGAATGCTGCTCGACCGGCTTCTCCAGGACGTCTCGGAGATCGGTGTCATGGAGCAGGCTCCCCTGCAGGAGGGCCGCAACATGACCATGCTGCTGGCCCCGACACGCAACGCTGGGCAGGAGAACGAAGCGGCCGCAAGCTAGCTCCGCTCCGGCGCGCCGGCGCCGGTGTTGAAGCGACGAGGGAAATGAGGTCTCGACTCGTAATCGGATTGGCCGCGCTGCTCGTGGCGGCCCTGGTCGCACCGACCGCCCAGGCGGCGACGCAGCTCAGGCAGATTCAAGTGCCGATCTCGACATCGGCGACGACGCCGCCCACGGGGACGCTGACCCTCGACGTCGCCTTCAAGAACAAGCGCACGAGCAAGGGGAAGTTCACGCCCCGGCAGCTCACCCGCATCGACTTCGCCCAGGTGCCGCTCCAGTGCTTCAACGGCGCCGGCACGGGCACCACGCAGCTCGCGCTGACCACCACCTTCCAGACGACGGTGAAGGTGACGAAGGCACCGCAGCCCGCCGGGAAGAAGCCGAAGCCCCATCGCTTCGCCTTCCGGTTCGGCTACGACTTCCAGACCTTCAACGGCACGCTCCGCGGGACGATCGACAAGGCCAACCACGGCCCGAGGCGCCTGCGGTCCCAGGGGACCCTGAGCATCACCGACCTGGATGCGGATGCGGATCACGTGAACTGCAACAGCAACGGTCTCAAGCAATGGGGCGGTCTGCCGTTGACTCTCATTCACTAGCGCAGACGTCTGCTTCAATAGTCGGCTCCGATGCCGAAGATGAAGACTCATTCCGGCTCCAAGAAGCGGTTCCGCAAGACCGCGAAGGGCAAGCTGCGGGGCAGGCGCGCATACTCGAGCCACATCCTCGAGAAGAAGTCGCCCGCGCGGAAGCGGCGGTTCAAGCGGCCCTCGAAGGTCTCGCAGGCTGACCGCAAGCGGGTGGAGACGCTGCTCGTGAAGGGTGGTCGCTGATGCCGCGAGCAACCAACGCCGTCGCCCGCAAGCGACGCAAGAAGAAGGTCCTCGACCGGGCCAAGGGCTACTACGGCCGCAAGCACTCGAGCTACCGGCTCGCGAACGAGCAGGTCATGCGCTCCGATGCCTACGCGTACCGCGATCGCCGCAATCGCAAGCGTGACTTCCGCCGGCTCTGGATCACCCGCATCAACGCCGCCGCGCGGCAAGAGGGGATGAGCTACTCGGACCTGATCCACGGCCTCCAGAAGGCCGAGGTCGACGTGAACCGCAAGATGCTCGCCGACATCGCCGTCAACGACCCCGATGGCTTCCGCCGATTCGTCGAGCTCGCCCGGGAGGGTGCCGCGACCTAGATCACGGCAGCCAGAGCCAGATCCCCCGGGCGGTCCGCGAGGCGGAGCCGCCCTTTTTTATGACGATCACCAGCCCCCACAACGAGAAGCTCAAGCTGATTCGCCGCCTCGGGCGGCGTCGGGGTCGCGAGCGCGAGGGCCTCTTCATCGCGGAGGGAGAGGACCTGATCGCGGCGGCGCGCGACGCCGGCGCCGAGCCGGTCGAGCTGCTGACGGCCGCCGGCGAGGGACTGGGCGGCACGGAGGTTGAGCCGGCCCTGCTCGCCCAGGTCTCGAAGCTCGGCTCGGGGACGCGGGCAATCGGCGTCTGGCGGGAGGTCTGGGCCGAGCGAGCCGAGTCGCCCTGCGTCTACCTGCACGGGATCTCCGATCCGGGCAACGTCGGCACCGTGATCCGCACCGCGCACGCGCTGGTGGGCGGCACGGTGGTCCTCGGCCCCGACTGCGCGGACCCGTTCGGGCCGCACGCCGTCAGGGCGAGCATGGGGGCCGTTTTCGCAGAGCCCCTGATGCGGGGCGGGATCGACGCGACCCCGGAGCCACGGGCGGCACTGGTCGCTCACGGCGGCGAGCGGCTCGAGGCCCTGGACCGGATGGCCACGATCTGCCTCGGCGCCGAGCGGGAGGGACTGCCGGAGGCGACCGTCGAGCGCTGCGACGTCCGGGTGACGATTCCGGTCCGGAATGGGGCCGAGTCCCTGAACGTGGCCGCGGCGGCTGCCATCGCGCTGCAGCGGATATGCGAGGGTGCGCCGCAGGCGAGGCCGAGGAGCAACCCGTTAGATGGCGAAGCCGGGGGAGAAACCGATGGCTGATCGAATAGAGGAGATCCGGAAGGAAGCGGCTGACGCAATCGGCGCCGCCCAGAGCACCGCTGAGCTCGAGGAGCTCCGCGTCCGCTACCTGGGTCGCAAAGCGGACCTCACCCAGATCCTGCGCGGCATCGCCGAGCTGCCCAAGGAGGAGCGGGGGCAGGTCGGCAAGGCGGGCAACGAGGCGCGCCAGGAGCTGGAGGACCTCCTCCGGAGCCGCGGCTCCGAGCTGGACGCCAGCGAGCTCGGGGCGCGGCTCTCCGAGGACGCGATCGACGTCACGCTCCCGGGCTCGCCGCCGCTCCCCGCCGGGGCGCTCAATCCGCTGATCCGGACCCAGCGCGAGATCGAGGACATCTTCATCGGACTGGGGTACCGCGTGATCGAGGGACCGGAGGTCGAGCTCGACTACTACAACTTCACCGCGCTCAACCATCCTCCCGGTCACGCGGCGCGGATGGCACAGGACACCTTCTACGTCGATCCCTCGACGCTGCGCTCAGACCTCCGCATTCCCTCGAATGGCGATGAGCTTCCGCCAGGACCGGAGGACGTTGTTCTGAGGACCCACACCTCGCCCATGCAGGTGCGCGCGATGGAGGCCCAGCCACCACCGATCTTCATCGTCGTCCCCGGCCGCTGCTACCGCTCGGACCCCTTCGACGCGACCCACAGCCCGATCTTCCATCAGGTCGAGGGACTCGCGGTCGGCACCGACATCACCCTCGCCGATCTGAAGGGGACGCTCGACGAGTTCGCCCGGGCGATCTTCGGACCAGAGCGCGAGACCCGATTCCGCCCGGACTTCTTCCCCTTCACCGAGCCCAGCGTGCAGGTCGACGTCTCCTGCTTCCGCTGCGGCGGCACCGGCAAGCTCCCCGACGGCTCCCGCGACCCGATCTGCAAGGGGATCGGCTGGATCGAGATCCTCGGCGCCGGCATGGTCGATCCCAACGTCTTCGGGTTCGTCAAGGAGAACGGCTACGACCCGGAGGAGATCCAGGGATTCGCCTTCGGGATGGGGATCGAGCGGATCGCGATGCTCAAGTACGGCGTCCCCGACCTGCGGAAGTTCTTCGAGAACGACGTCCGGCTGCTGGAGCAGTTTCGATGAAGGTCCCGAACTCCTGGTTGCGGAGCTACTGCGATCCCGGGCTCTCGGTGGAGGAACTCGCCGACGCGCTCGCCATGCACAGCATCGAGGTCGAGAGAATCAGCCACGTCGGTGCGCCATCGGCGGATGCCTTCGTCGTGGGGAGGGTCATGTCGGTCGAGAAGCATCCCGACGCGGACAAGCTGAGCGTCTGCGAGGTCGACGCGGGCGACGGCACGCGCACGATCGTCTGCGGGGCGACGAACGTCGCGGCCGGCCAGACGGTTCCCGTGGCGCTGCCCGGGGCCGTGATGCCGGACGGGACCAAGCTCGGCAAGGCGAAGCTGCGTGGCGTCGAGTCGAACGGGATGATCCTCTCGGAGGCCGAGCTGGAGATCGGCGACGACGCGGATGGGATCGCTGTCCTCACCGACGATGGTGTCGCGCCCGGGACTCCTCTCTCCGAGGTGATCCCGGTATCCGACCCGGTGATCGAGCTCGAACCGACCTCCAACCGCGTCGACTGCTTGGGCGTCTACGGAGTCGCCCGCGAGGTTCACGCGGTCACCAACGCCGACCTGGCGGAGGCGCCCTGGGCGCAGGACGCCGAGGCGACGGGTGAGGGTGAGGTCACCGACTACGCCTCGGTCACGGTCCAGGTTCCTGAGCTCTGCCCGCGCTTCACGGCGCGGGTGTTCACCGACGTCCAGATCGGGCCGTCTCCGCTGTGGCTCAAGGCGAGGCTGGTCGGCGCCGGGATGCGGCCGATCAACAACGTCGTCGACATCACCAACTACGTGATGCTGATGACCGCGCAGCCGCTGCATGCCTTCGACCTCGACAAGGTCCCCGACGGCGAGCTCATCATCCGGACGGCGAAGCAGGGCGAGAAGATGACGACCCTCGACGGCGTCGAGCGGACCTTCGACGATCATACGGTCCTGGTCTGCGACCGCAACGGGCCCTCGGGCGTCGCCGGAATCATGGGCGGACAGGTTTCCGAGGTTTCGGAGACGACCACCCGCGTGCTGCTCGAGGTCGCAACCTGGAACGGGGTCAACATCCTGCAGACCTCGCGCAAGCTCGGCCTGCGGTCCGACGCGTCGAACCGCTTCGAGAAGCAGCTACATCCCGGGCTCGCACTCAGGGCCCAGCGGATCGCCTCGCGGCTGCTCGTCGAGCTCTGTGGCGCCAGGCTCGCCCCCGGGACGATCGACGAAGCCGCCGAGATCCCGGATCCCCACCGGATCGGGCTGCGCCACGAGCGGGTCGAGCGCCTGCTCGGTATGCCGATCACGCCCGAGCAGTCCGTCGACTACCTGGAGCGGCTCGGCTTCGAGGTCGATCGCGACGGCGACGACCTGGAGGTGACGGTCCCCATCGACCGCCACTACGACGTCACCCGCGAGGTCGACCTGATCGAGGAGGTCGGCCGCATCCACGGCTACACGGAGAACCTGGTCGCATCGCTGCCCTCGACGAGCGGCCAGGCGGGTCGCCTCACCCGTGAGCAGCGGCTGCGCCGCCGCGCCGAGGACGCGATGCGCGACCTGGGGTTCGACGTCGTCGTCAACCTGAGCCTGACCGACCCGGGATTGGGCGGCCGACTCGGAATTTCGGACGAGGATCTCCGGGCCGAGCCGATCCGCGTGTCCAATCCGCTGTCCGCCGAGCACTCGGTCGAACGGACGGCGATCATCGGCTCGCTGCTGGATTCCGCCCGCTACAACCGCGCCCACGGCGCCGAGCGGATCGCGCTGGCCGAGTCGGGCCGCGCATACCTGCGAGACGGAGACTCCCCCCACGCCGGCGTCCTGGCAGGGAAGTTCGTCGGGAACCGTCCCGCCCCGGCCTACGAGCCGTGGCGGATTGCGTGCATCGCGGCCGGGCCCCTGTGGCCGGCGGATTGGCGCGGCACGGCGATGGCAGCCGATTTCTATTCGCTGAAGGGAGTGCTCGAGGGGCTCGGGGCTCGGCTCGGCCTTGCCCTGGAGGTGAGGCCGGGCGACCAGCCTTTCCTCCATCCCGGGCGGGCGGGCCGGGTTCTGGTCTCCGACGAGGATGTCGGCTGGCTGGGCGAGATTCACCCGCTCGTCTGCCGTGAGTGGGACCTGGACGCAGCCGCCGGCTTCGAGGTCGACCTCGCGCCGCTGGTCGCCGCGTCGCCGATCGGTGAGGAGGCCTACGACGACGTGATCTCCTATCCGGCCGTCCACCAGGACATCGCGGTGGTGGTCGACGAGGCCGTGCCCGCCTCGGGAGTGCTTTCGGCCGTGCTCGAAGGCGGCGGAGAGCTGCTCCGCTCCGCCGAGGTCTTCGATCTCTACCGGGGTGAGCAGCTCGGCGAGGGACGAAAGAGCCTGGCGCTGCGGCTCATCTTCAGCGCAACCGATCGGACGCTCACCGACGAGGAGGTCGCCGAGCGCAGGCGAGCGATCGAGGCCGCTGTGGAGAAGATCGGGGGGTCGCTCCGTGAATAGGGTCCTGGTGGCCGGGGCCTCCGGATATGCAGGGGCGCTCGCAGCCGAGCTGGTGAGGAAGCACCCGATCCTCGAGCTGGTGCGGGTGACCGCGCGCAGCGATGCCGGGAGGCGCCTCAACGAGCTCTACCCCCAGTACGAGGTCGACCTGGTGCTCGAGGAGCCCGCAGCGGAGGAGGGGGCGGACGTCGACGCCGCGATCGTCGCCTATCCGCACGGGGCCGCCGCACCTGTCGTCGCCGCGCTGCACGAGCAGGGAACGAAGGTCGTCGATCTCTCCGCCGACTTCCGCCTCCACGACCTCGATACGTACGCGCACTGGTACGGGGAACACGGCGCGCCGGAGCTGGTCTCCGGCGCGGTCTACGGCCTCACAGAGCTTCACCGCGAGGCGATCGCCGGAGCCGACCTGGTCGCCAACCCGGGCTGCTATCCGACCGCGAGCGTGCTGGCCTTGGCGCCTCTCGCCGCCGAGGGATTGATCGAGGACGTCGTGATCGACGCCAAGTCGGGAGTCTCCGGCGCCGGCCGCGCCGCTGCCGAGGACATGGCTGCGATCAAGGAGTCCGACGACACGAGGCCCTACAAGGTCACGGCGCACCGCCACACGCCCGAGATCGCCCAGGAGCTGGCTGAGCTGGCCGGCACCAGCATGAATCGGGTTGCTCCTAACGGAGCACCCTCGCATAACACCGTCACCTTCGTTCCTCACCTGATGCCCTACGACCAGGGAGAGCTGGTGAGCTGCTACGTGCGGACATCGGAGCCGGTCGACATGTCACGACTCCTCACCCTCTACGAGGAGCGGTACGGAAGCGAGCCGTTCATCGAGGTGAGCTCCCAGCCGCCTGGCGTCAGCGGAGTCCGCGAGACGAACCTCTGCCGGATCCACATCGCGCAGAACGAGGCCTCGGGCCGGGTGCTGGCGTTCGCCTCGATCGACAACCTCTGGAAGGGGGCGGCGTCGCAGGCGCTCCAGAACCTCAACCTGATGCTCGGGCTGCCCGAGGGGGAGGGGATCTCGTGAGTCCCGCGATCAGGACCTTCTTCGCGTCCCGCTGGGTCGATCCGCCCGATGGTGTCGAGGAGCTCGATCCCGCCCAGCTCGCTCCGGGCTTCCGCGCGGCGGGGGTGGCCTGCGGGCTGAAGGGCGGTGGCGGGACCGATGTCGGCGTGCTGGCCTGCGACGAGCCGGGCGCGGGTTCGGCGCTCGCGCTGACCCGCAACGCGGCGGCGGCAGCCCCCGTCCGGGTCTGCCGCGACGACTGCGACCAGAGAACGATCCGGGCCGTCGCGGTCAACTCCGGCAACGCCAACGCGGCCACAGGTGAGCAGGGGTACCGCGACGCGCTGGCGATGCGCGACGCGGCGGCCGAGGCATTGAACGTGGATCCGAGGACGGTGGCCGTCGCCGAGACCGGCACGATCGGCGTACCTCTCGACATCGAGGCGGTCACGACGGGTGTGCTCGAGGCGGTCGAGGGACTCTCGGCGACCGGCGCCGACGACTTCGCCGAGGCGATCATGACCACCGACGGGGGCCCGAAGCGCTGCACGCTTCGAGCCGGCGGGGTCACGGTGTCGGCCCAGGCCAAGGGTGCGGGGATGATCGAGCCGGGCTTCGCCACGATGCTCTGCTTCGTCCAGACCGACGCCGAGGTCCCCGATCCCGACGCGGCCCTGCGCTCGGCCCTGGTCGGCTCCATGGAGCGGATCACCGTCGACGGGCAGATGAGCACGAACGACACGGTTCTCCTCCAGGCGACCGGCACGGCGGGCGCTCCGCTGCCCGAGGGCCTGCTCGATGCGGTGCTGCTGCAGCTCGCGCTCGAGATCGTCGCCGACGGTGAGGGGGCGAGCCGCGTCGGGCGGGTCGAGGTCACCGCCGCGGCGGACGAGGACGAGGCAGAGCGGGTCGCGCGGGCGATCGCCAACTCGCCGCTCGTCAAGACCGCCCTCTTCGGACGCGACTCCAACTGGGGGCGAATCGCGCAGGCCGCGGGCATGGCGCTCGCCGGGGAGGAGATCGAGGAGCTCGGACCCGACCGCATACGGGCGGCGGAGCTGGCATCGGATCAGCCCGAGGCCGAGCTCTCCATCCGCCTCGGCCGCGGCGAGGCCCGCGCCCACGTCTACTTCAGCGACCTGACCCACGACTACATCCGGATCAACGCCGAATACACGACATGACCTCGTCGGTCGAGACGCTCCTCGAGGCCCTCCCCTACATCCGCGAGTTCCACGGCCGCACGATCGTGATCAAGTACGGCGGCGCCGCGATGCGGGACGAGGAGCTGCGGGAGGCATTCGCCCGAGATGTCGTGCTGCTCAAGTACGTCGGGATGAACCCGGTGATCGTCCACGGCGGCGGACCGGAGATCACCCATTACATGGAGCGGATGGGAATGGAGGTCAAGTTCGTCGAGGGTCTGCGCGTCTCCGACGCCGAGACGGTCGAGGTCGCGAAGATGGTCCTGCTAGGCAAGATCAACTCGGACATCCTCGTGCGGCTCAACCGCCACGGTCAGCCCGCGGTCGGTCTGGGCGGCGAGGACGGTTCTCTGTTCGAGGTCCGGCCGGTCGAGAACACGAAGGACGTCGGGTTCGTCGGTGAGATCGAGAAGGTCAACGTCGACGTGATCGACCACATCGCGGAGGACTACGTGCCGGTGATCGCCTCGGTGGGGGCCGACCGCGACGGCGCCTCCTACAACGTCAACGCAGACGAGGCGGCCGGCAAGGTGGCCGCCGCGATGCCGGCACACAAGGCGATCTTCCTGACGGATGTGGACGGCTGGCTGCGTGACCCCGACGACCCCGAGTCCCGGATCTCCACGGCGACGGCAGATGAGGTGCGCTCGGCTCTGGCGGGCATCGAGGGGGGCATGCGGCCAAAGCTCGCCGCCTGTGTGGATGCGATCGCAGGCGGGGTGGAGGCGGCCCACATCGTCGACGGGCGCCGGCAACACACGCTGTTGCTCGAGCTCTTCACCGATGCCGGCATCGGCACGAAGATCACCGCGTGAAGTCCCTTGCCGAGCTCCAGGAGCTCGAGGCTCGCTGGGTCATGCAGACCTACGCGCGGGCGCCGGTCCAGTTCGTGCGCGGTGAGGGGGCACGCCTCTGGGACTCGGACGGCAACGAGTACCTGGACTTCCTGGCGGGAATCTCGGTCTGCTCAGTCGGCCACTGCCACCCGGCGGTCGTCGAGGCCGTGCGCGAACAGGTCGGCACCCTCACGCACGCCTCGAACCTCTATCTGACCGAGGGCGGGGTGCTGCTGGCGCAGCGGCTGGCCGGCTCGAGCCTGGGCGGAAGGGCGTTCCTCTGCAACTCGGGCACCGAGGCGAACGAGTGCGCGATCAAGCTGGTGCGAAAGCACGCGCACGACCGCGGCATTGCCGAGCCCGAGATTGTCGTCCTCGAAGGAGCGTTCCACGGCCGGACGATGGGCTCGCTCTCGGCGACGCCCCACCTCGCGACCAACGAGAGCTTCGCCCCCTACCTGCCGGGATTCCGGGCCGTTCCGCGTCACGACCCGGATGCTCTCCGGGGCGCGGTCGGGGAGAGCACCGCGGCGGTGATGCTCGAGCCCATCCAGGGCGAGACCGGGGTGCACGTGATCCCCGACGAGGTGATCGCCGCCGCCCGGGAGGCATGCGACGCGGCCGGAGCGCTGCTCCTCTTCGACGAGATCCAGACCGGGATGGGCAGGACGGGATCGCTCTGGGCCTATGAGCAGCTGCCGGTCCGGCCGGACGTGATGACCACCGCGAAAGCGCTGGGCGGCGGGTTGCCGGTCGGCGCCTGCGTCTCTTCTCCGGAGGCCGGGGACGTGCTCGAGCGCGGCGACCACGGCTCGACTTTCGCCGGCGGGCCCCTGATCTCCTCGGCAGCCCTGGCTGCCTTCGACGTCATCGACGACCCCGAGCTGCTCCGGAGCGTTCGGGACCTCGGGACGCGCTTCTGCGAGGGCCTCGAGGGGATCGACGCGATCGGCGAGGTGCGGGGGCGGGGCCTGATGGTCGGGGTCGAGCCTGGACGCGCTCGACGCCCGGGAGGCGGCGGAACGGCTGCTCGACCGGGGCCTGATCGCGAACCCGATCGGAGCCGACACCCTCCGCTTCCTGCCGCCCCTCGTGATCGGCGAGGCCGAGGTCGACGAGGCACTCGAAATCCTCCGCGGCACGCTGGACTGAGCCCGCCGGACCGCCCACTAGAGTCGGCTGCGTGGACACCAGGACCCGCTGGGTAGTGGGAGTCCTGATCGCCTTGGTGATCGGGCTGGGCGTCGCTTTGATCATCGTCGCCGCGGACGACTCCGGCGACGACTCCGGCAGCGCCGGGACGACGAGCAGCCCCCGAACGGCCACGCTCACCGAGCCGACGACGACCAGCGCACCGACGACCACCTCGTCCACGTCGTCCACGCCGAACGGCGGTAGTGGCGTCTCCGGCGGGACCACGACGCCGGGCGGCGGCTCGGGCGGTCTCTAGCGGCTGCCGGCAGACCGCCTTTTTCGTCCAAAGCAGGACTCAAGAACGCCCAGAAGGCTTCCGATACTTGAACTGTGGGAACCATGGCCGAGCCAGCCCGGCTTGGAGGCCTGGCAAAGCGTCCACGTCCTGCCTACGGCCCCCGCCCGACCTGGCTCTTCGTTGGCGCCTTTTCACTCACCATCGCGTGGGTTGCGCTGGCCGTGCACCTGTCGGATCCATGGCGGTCGGAGCTCGAAAACGCAATTGGCCCGATCGCTGCCTGGGTGATCCCAACCCTGCTCGCTTATATCCCCTCCCTGATCATCGGCTTCCTCTTCTTCACCCTGATCCTGAGCCCCTACCGCTTTCCGGTGTTGGCGCCGCCCAAGGGCGACTGGCCGGAAGGTGAGTGGCCGCCGGTCACGATCGTTATCGCAGCGTGGAACGAAGAGGATTCGATTGCTGAGACGCTCAAGCGGATCGGAGACCTTTCCTACCTCGGCGCGATAGAGGTCGTACTGGCGGACAACAACTCGACCGACCGGACGGCGGAGCTTGCCAAGCAGGAGGCGCAGCGCCACGGTCTTCGCTATCGCCGCGTCTTTGAGGCCGAGGTGGGCAAGTACCGAGCGCTGAACGCCGCCCTGGCAACGATAAGCACTCCTCTGGTCGCCAGCGTCGACGCCGACACGCATCTGCACCGTGACTCGCTGAGTTATCTAATCGCTCGCGTGGGGAGCCGCCCGCAGGATCAGCACACCTGCGCCTGCGCGGGCGCACTCGTGGCAGGGAACCCGACCATCAACCTGCTGACGAGAATGCAGGGCTGGGACTACCGACTGGGCATCAACGGGATCAAGCGGATGCAGTCGGCGTACAACAGCGCGCTCGTGGCTCAGGGTGCGTTCTCGGCATATTGGACCGAGGACCTTCGCGCGGTCGGCGGATGGCCGGATGCGATTGGCGAGGATATCGTCCTCACCTGGACCCTCATGGACGGACGCGGGATCGTTCAGTACGAGCCGACTGCGCTGGGCTTCACGCAGGTTCCGGAGCGGGGTCGCCGGTTCATCAACCAGCGCTCGCGCTGGGCGCGCGGCATGATCGAGGGAATCCGGACCAACCCGCCCCAGAACCAGCCGCGGGCCCTGGCGAAGCTGGTCGCCGGGATCGATTATCTCGTTCCGCTGCTCGACGTCGGCTACGTCTTCTTCTGGGTGCCCGGTGCGATCCTGTTCGTCTTCGGCTACCCGCTGATCGTCTCGTGGTGGTCGATGCTGGTGATTCCGATAACCCTGTTCGTCTACGGTCTGTTGAGGCGGTGGCAGGAGCGGTGGGTCTTCAGCCGCTTGGGGGTCGACGTCGACCCGGACAAGCGGGGTTTCTTTTGTTACCTGTTTGCCTTTCAGGCGCTGACTTCGGCGGCCGCGCTTCGCGGATATGCCCAGTACATCGCCGGAACCGCTCGGCGGTGGCGCTGAACGCGCCGGGGAGCGCTTTCCATGCAAGCAGTGCTGTTGGCGACTTACTCACCCATACGGTGAATAAGGCGCCAATTGCTGACCCGGCGCCCGACGGCGTCGACGGCCTAGCCCTACGGCGTAGGCCAGCGGCCCTCGCCGCTGACGGCGAACAGGTCGATCCGCGCCAGCTTCGCGAAGACGGCGTAGCGGTGGGATGCGCTGTAGGGCGGGTGGCAGGCCGTCATCACCAGCTGGTTGTAGCCCACCGGCTTCAGGATCCCGACGTCGCTCGGATCGACGACCTCGTGCCTCTGGACCGAATAGGTGAAGGCCGCGTAGGGCATCTCGATTCGAATCTCGTCGCCTTCCTCGATCTGGTCGATGTGCCGGAAGGGCGCCAGGTAGGTGGTCCGGTGGCCCGCAATGGCCACCGTGCCGGGCTGCCCCGGCAATGAGGTGTTCCTGTAGCGGCCCGGCCCTTTCTGCAGGGAGGACGTGTCGGTGCCCTGCACGACCACCATGTCGAGGCCGATCCGGTCGATCTTGATTCGCCCGATCGCATGGCCCTCCTGGAGATGGGGCTCGAAGCGGTCGGCGAGGATCCGCGCCTTGGCCGCGCTGCCGCTCGCGCCGGCGATCGCGGCCAGGTCGGCGGGGCTCGGATACTGCGCCTGGAGGTCCTTGAGCTGGTCCTCGGCCTTGCCCTGCTCGAGCGAGCCGTAGGCGGCCGAGAGCGGTTCCTGCCAGACGAGGGTCAGGCCGGCATCGGCGAGGACCAGGATCCCCGCCGTGATCAGCATGGTCGAGACGATCCGGATCGCCCGCTGCACCGGCGGGATTCTCGCAGCGGGATCCGGGCGAACCCGCCACACTCCCGCCTCGATGGCGCACCAGGCACCCCGAATCGCGTCCTACCAGGCAGACCCCGCGGAGGTCGGCCGCGTGCTGCTGCTCTACTCCGGTGGCCTCGATACCAGCGTGATGCTGAAGTGGATCCAGGAGCGCTACGGCGCCGAGATCGTCACGCTCACCGTCAACCTCGGCCAGCCGGGGGAGGACTGGGAGGTGGTCACGGGCAAGGCGAAGCAGCTGGGCGCCGTCGAGACCGTGCTGGTCGACGCCCGGGAGGAGTTCGCCGACGAGTACGTGCTCCGGGCGATCAAGGCGAACGCGCTCTACGGCGGCGGCTACCCGCTCTTCACCGCGCTGGGCCGGCCACTGATCGGCAAGCTCGCGGTTGAGGCGGCGCGTGAACACGGGTGCGACACGATCGCCCACGGCTGCACCGGCAAGGGCAACGACCAGGTCCGGATCGAGGCGACGATCGCGACGCTGGATCCCGAGCTGCGGATCATCGCCCCTGTGCGCGAATGGCAGATGGGCCGCGAGGAGGAGATCGCCTACGCGCGCGAGAACGGCATTCCGGTCAAGGGCGGCACCGAGGTCTCCCCGTATTCGATCGACGACAACCTCTGGGGCCGCTCCTCGGAGGGACGGGCGATCGAAGACCTCGACGAGGCGGCACCCGACGACGTCTTCCAACTCGTGACCCGGCCCGAGGAGGCGGAGGACGAGCCACAGGTCGTCACGGTCGGCTTCGAGCGTGGTCGGCCGGTCTCGCTGGACGGCGAGGATCTTGGGCTGGTCGAGCTGCTCGGGCGTGCGGCCGAGATCGGCGAGCGCCACGGGGTCGGCATCGTGGATCACATCGAGGACCGGGTCGTCGGGCTCAAGATACGGGACGTCTACGAGGTGCCCGCTGCCACGATCGTCATGACGGCCCACAGAGAGCTCGAGAAGCTCGTCTGCACGATCCACCAGAACAACTTCAAGGGTGCGCTCGAGAGCCAGTGGGCCTATCTCACCTACGCGGGCCTCTGGCTGGAGCCGCTGCGCCTGGACCTCGACGCCTACATGAACTCGGTGAATGATTTCGTCACCGGTGAGGTGGCGCTCAAGCTCTACCGCGGTTCGGTCACACCGGTCCGGCGGAGCTCGCCCTACGCCCTATATGACCGCTCACTTGCATCTTTCGGCGAATCCGGGGGAGAGTTCTCACAGCACGCAAGCCCCGGGTTCATCGAGCTCTTCACGATGCAGAGCCGGCTGGCCCACAGAATTCGAGAGGAGGCCGAGGAGTGATTTACGAGCTGATTGGCAGGCTGGTTGTCTGGTTCGTCCGCTGGCGCTTCGGCCGCCAGCTCCGGATCGCCGCGGGGGCCGGGGTGGCCCTCACGGCGCTCGGAATCGGCGCTTACCTGGCGACGCGCGGAGACGACGAGGAGGAGGAAGCGGGCTGAGCGCGCCCTCCGTTCTCCAGCGCTTCTAGAAGCCCCTGCCCCGCGGCAACATGTGTGTGTGCTCCGAGCCGGGCACATAGGGCGCCCGAGCGCCGTTTGTCCGGAGCGCCTGAGCCCGGCGGGCCCGCTCCCGCCGCCGTAGCCGGATGCCCTCACGGAACATCGCCCATCGGCCAGGCCGCGGCTTCTTCGCGTAGCCGGCGGGAATTCGAACTGTTGCGCCGCCGCTCATCGGAGCGCCTCGGAAGTGCGCTCGCGCCGGATGGCGATCTCGCCGCCGAGCCCTCCCCGGAGGCGACTGAGCAATCCGCGCCGGCCCCCACCGCGCACCTGACGCGCCCTCTGCGTGAGCAAGGAGCGAATCTGTGCGGTGTGCCGGAAGGGGTCTGCGACCGATTCACCGGTCGCCACGGAATGAGCCGCGACCAGCCGGCCCTCGACGATTGCGCCGAGCAGAGGGGAGGGTGGAGCGTCGGCGGTGTCGAGTTGGGCGAGCCGCGCGACGGCCGCGCCATCCTCGAGGCCGAGCATCCTGATCTCAATCGCTTCCTGGTGGACCATCTCGGGCTCCTGTCTTTGCCGGTTGGTTCATTGATGGAACGAATCAATCGTCCCTCACGTGAGCTATCAGCGCAACATGGATTCCTTCTCATGCTGATAAGTTGTCCTTATGCTCGATGTGCGGCGACTGAAGGTTCTACGTGAGGTGATCGCGCGGGGTTCGTTTTCCGCGGCCGCCGACTCCTTGCATTTGTCACAGAGCGCGGTGAGCCAGCAGATCGCCGTTCTGGAGCGCGAGGTGGGTCTTCCCCTGCTCGAGCGAACCAGCGACGGCCCGAAGCTGACCTCTGCCGGCGAGGCGCTGATGGTGCACGGCGATGCGGTCATCTGCCGCCTCGAGGAGGCCGAGCGAGAGCTGGCTCAGATCGCGGGGTTGGAGGGTGGCCGGCTGCGGCTGGGGAGCTTCTCCACGGCGAACGCCACCCTGATGACCCGGGCACTCTCACGTTTCCGCGAGCGGTTCCCCAAGGTCGAGCTCGAGTTCATGGAGGCCGACCCCGAGGCCACGTTCCCCGGATTGAAGCGCGGCGACTTCGACCTATCCGTCGTCTTCGACTACCCGGCGTTCCCGCTCGACTTCTCCCGCGACGTGGAGGCGGAGCTGATCTTCGAGGAACCGATGCGCGTGGCGCTTCCGCCCGGCCATCCGCTCGCGGCCGCCAAGTCGGTCCGAATCGAGGACCTCGCCGACGAGGACTGGCTGTGCGGAGCGATGCCCAGCTCCTGCCGCTTCCAGGTCATCAAGCTCTGCCGCGAGGCGGGCTTCGAGCCCCGAATCAGCTTCCAGAGCGAGGACTACGCGGTGATCAAGGGGTTCGTGGCGGACGGGCTGGGCGTTTCGGTCCTGCCCGAGCTCGCCGGCGATCACCCCGGCATCGTGCTGCTCCCGGTGCGCGGGCAGAAGCCCGTTCGGAGGGTCTGGGCGGTGACACGCGAGACCGAGGCTCGGCCCCCGGCGGCCGAGCAGATGCTGGGCATTCTGCGAGAGGTCTGCCGCGACTACCGCGAGGGGACCCCACTGCGCGCGGTGGCCTAGCCGACCCTGCACGATTTCGTGCAGCCGGGAGACGGGCCGTCCGGGCGCGACCCGCTCGGCGGCGCCTATGAGACCGTTCGCTACGGTTCCTGGCTCGATAGAGCCGAGTCTCTGGGATTCCAGAGAGCGGGGGACCCAAAGGCGGCGCTGGATTGGCCGTCAGGGGCGAATCGCCGGCGATGCAGCTCCGGCGTAACGCGACTCCACGCGTGAGCCCGACAGCTAACCCCGTAGGCAAAGGAGATGACAGCGGCACAGACATCCCGAGGCAGCTTCAGGCGCGCGGCGCAGCGCCGCCGTGCGACGCTGGGGATCGCCTTGGCGGCAGGCATCCTCGTGGCGCTGGGCGTGGGCCTCGCCGGGGCGGCGGACTCTTCGCTGAAGGGCCAGATCGACTCGGCCCGCTCCGATGCGGGACAGCTCTCGGATCGCGTCAGTGCGCAGACGGCCCGGATCGTCTCCCTCACAGAGCAGGCCCACCAGGCAGGGGCCCAGGCGATGGTGGTAGCCGCACAGGTCGAGCAGGCGGAGACGCGCTCCCGCGAACTGGCGACCGAGCTCGAGGTCGCCGAGCGCAAGCTCGACCGGCTCCGCGCCGAGTACGCCGTGGCCGTCAAACAGCTCGAACAGCGTCTGGTCTCGATCTACGAGAGCGACACTCCCGACGAGCTCACAGTGCTCCTCAACTCCAACGGCTACGACGACCTCGCCACCCGTTCGGCCTACCTGGATGCACTCCACAGCGCGGACAGGCGCGTCGCCGCGCGGGTGGCCTCGCTCCGCGACCAGGTTGCCGCCCATGTGCACGAGGTCGCGGACCTGAAGCAGCAGGTTGACGAGGAGGCCCAGCAGCTGAGCGCCGCGCGCGCCAGCCTGGAGGCGAGTCAGCGCGCGGCAGACGAGGCCGCGGCCGCGGTGACCGCGGCGCGGGCACAGACCGAGGCGTCGCTCTCAAACGCCAAGGGCCAGCTCGCCCAGCTCGAGCAGCAGCTCGCCGAGCAGCAAGCGGCCACTTCCGGGACGCCCGCCTATCTGGGCGGTCCCTACTCGATCCCCACCTACATCGTCATGTGCGAGTCGGGCGGCAATTACCACGCCCTGAACTCATCGAGCGGGGCGGGTGGCGCGTACCAGATCCTGCCCTCGACCTGGAGCGCCTATGGCGGCCAGGGAGCCCCGCAGGATGCGCCCAAGGCCGAGCAGGACCGGATCGCCGCCGAGATCTGGAGCGACTCCGGTCCGAGCGCCTGGGCCTGCGCCTAGATATCGTCGGTCCCGGATGAGCGAGCTCACCGGGCTGTCGGTTGATGGGCGGGTCGCGACGCCGAGCGATTCCGACTGGGACCAGGCGCGGAGTGCGTGGAACCTGATCGCGGACCTGCAGCCCGAGGCGGTCGCATTCGTCGAGGGCCCCACCGACGTCGCGAAGGTGGTTCGCTTCGCCTCTGAGCATGATTTGATGGTGACGGCGCAGGGGACCGGTCATGGCGCGGCCCCGCTCGGCTCGCTCGAGGACACGATCCTGATCAAGACCGAGCGGATGCGCGGGATCGAGGTCGATCCCGAGGCGCGGAGCGCTCGGGTCGAGGCCGGGTGCTGGCGTCGGAGCTCGCTGCGGCCGCCGGGGCGGAGGGACTCTGCTCGCTTCCCGGCACCGCGCCGGGTGTCGGGGTGGTCGGCTACACGCTCGGCGGCGGCTGGAATTGGCTGGCGAATCGCTACGGCTTCGCCTGCAACCACGTCCGCGCGATCGAGCTGGTGGGCGCGGACGGCGAGGCGAGGCGCGTCGACGACGAGTACGACGCCGATCTGTTCTGGGCGCTGAGGGGCGGCGGCGGCAGCTACGCGATCGTCACGGCCCTCGAGATTGACCTCTTCCCGATCGCCGACCTCTATGCCGGAATGGTCGCCTTCCCGGCGGAGATCGGCGCCGAGGGCATTCGCGCCTACCGGGAATGGACCGAGCCGCTCCCCGACGAGGTCACCTCGATCGTCCGCTTCCTGCGACCGCCACCGCGCCCGGGCATCCCCGAGGAGATACGCGAACGGCCGCTGCTGACGATGGCCGCCGCCTGCATCGGCACTGAGGCGGAGGGGGTGGGGACGATTGTGCCTCTCCGCGACATCGGCGAGCCGATCCTCGACACCTTCGCGCAAATCCCGGCCGGGCAGCTGAGCACGATCCACATGGATCCGGTGCAGCCGATACCGGGTCTCGGGCATCACCCGCTGATCGGTGATCTGTCCAATGAGGCAATAGACGCCTTGGTCGAGGTCGAGGGACCTGGAGCCGGTTCTCCGCTACTGCTTGTGATGCTCCGGCACGGGGGCGGCGCGGTGCGACGAGCCCTCGACGGTGCCGGCGCGCTGGCGAAGATAGATGCCGCCTTCGCAATGAACGCCTATGGCGTGCCGACCTCCCCCGAGCTGGGTGAAGCGATCACGGGGCACTTCGACCTTCTCCGCGAGACCATGGAGCCCTGGGCCGCTCCCGGCGGATTCTTCAACATGACCGAGCGACCGGCGCCGCTCAAGGAGATCCTTCCGCCGGAGGCCTGCGACCGCCTCGCCGAGGTCAAGCGCCGCTGGGATCCCGACGGGGGGCCAATCACGAGCTCTCGCTGACGCCGGCCTAGCCCGCGATAACGCTCCGAAACTAGCTGTCCGCGATCGCTTTCAGGTCCTTCGGCCGCATCAGTACGTGGAGCAGGTGGTCGTCGATCGCCGCGACCCCGCCCTTCTTCATCCTCACGCGAGAGCCGGTGACCAGCGCAATCGCCGAGGAGAAGTCGGGCTCGTGCCCGACGAGCATCACCTCGCCGTGTCCGGCAGCCAGTTCGAGTGGGTCGAAGTCGCCGCCGGCGAGGCGGTCGTCCTCCTCGATCGGGGTGCCGAGTGCCTCGCAGGCGAGTTCGGCCGTCTGCCGAGCACGCACCTTGGGTGAGGTGAGACAGATGTCGAGCTGGACGCCAAGAGCATTGAGGGCTCTGCCGGCGTTGCGCGCTTGACGCTCGCCCTTCTCGGTCAGGTTGCGGTCGGCGTCCGGTTTCCCTGAGACGTGCTCAGCGTCCCCATGTCTCAGCAACCAGACCACCGCCTCAACTTACCGATCGGACGCAGATTGGCGCCTTTCCCACCTACGGGGGTGGGCAAGGCGCCACGAAACGAATTCGTCCGGGCCTAGCGTGAAGTTTCTCTTCGGCTGTGGCACCGGTTGGTGCGTCTGTCCGGGGCTAAGTACAAGATCAAAAGGTGAGCGCTGGAGCGGTCCACCTGCACGTCCACAGCGAGTACTCGCTGCTCGACGGTGCATGCAAGATCGACGCGCTCGCCTCGCGCGCCGCCGAGCTCGAGATGCCCGCGCTCGGCCTCACCGACCACGGGGTGATGAACGGCTCGGTCGAGCACTACAAGGCCTGCGTGGACGTCGGGGTAAAGCCAATCATCGGGCTCGAGGCCTACCTGGTCGACGACCGCAACCTGACGCCGACCCAGCCGCGCTACGAGCGCAACCACCTCACCCTGCTGGCATCGAATGACGCCGGCTTCCGCAACCTGGTCAAGCTCAGCTCCGCCGGGTTCCTAGAGGGCTTCTCACGCGGCAAGGCCAATGTCGACATGGAGCTCCTCTCGGCCCACTCGGAGGGAGTGATCGCGCTCACCGGCTGCCTGCAGTCCCGTTTCTGCCGCCGTCTGGTGGAGGACCGGCCGGCAGACGCCCGCACCCACATCGACGACCTGGTCCAGGCCTTCGGTCCCGACCAGGTCTACTTCGAGGTGCAGCGCAACGGAATCGCCGAGCAGGAGAAGGCGAACGAGGGGATCGTCCGCACTGCGAAGGAGCTCGGTCGGCCGCTGGTGGCGACCGCGGATGTGCACTACCTCCGCCGCGAGGACTACGACTCACACGCGGCGCTGCTCTGCGTCCAGACCAAGTCGACGATCGAGCAGCCGAAGCTTCGCTTCGACACCAACGAGTTCTATTTGAAGAGCTCTGATGAGATGGCGGAGTCCTTCTCGGACATGCCCGGGGCCGTCGCGACCACGCTCGAGATCGGCGAGCGCTGCGAAGTCGAGATCAAGCTCGGCCAGCTGCTCCTGCCGCGGTTCCCGACGCCGGAAGGGGTGGACCCCGGGGAGATGCTGCGCGAGCTCGCGACCGAGGGCCTGCGCAGCCGCTACGGGGACCCGATTCCCGCGGACGCCCGGGAGCGGCTCGCCTTCGAGCTCGGGGTGATCGACGAGATGGGGTTCGAGTCCTACTTCCTGATCGTCTGGGACTTCGTCAAGTACGCGAAGGAGAACGGGATCGCGGTCGGGCCGGGCCGCGGCTCCGCCGCCGGCTCGATCGTGGCCTACGCGCTGGAGATCACCGACCTCGACCCACTCGCCAACGGCCTGCTCTTCGAGCGCTTCCTTAACCCCGGCCGCAAGTCGATGCCGGACATTGATATCGACTTCTCGGTGCGCGGCCGCGAACGGGTGATCCGATATGTGGCCGACAAATACGGCCGCGAGTGCGTTGCGCAGATCATCACCTTCGGGACGATGGCGCCGCGAGCCGCAATCCGTGACGCCGCGCGGGTCCTCGGCTACGACTACGTGGCCGGCGACCGCCTGGCCAAGCAGATCCCCGAGCCGATCTTCGGCCGGAGCCCGAGCTTCGAGGAGTGCCTGAAGCCCGGTGAGGAGCTGAAGCGCACCTACGACTCGGACCCCGACGCCCGCAAGATCCTCGACACCGCCCAGGGTCTCGAGGGCATCGTCCGCAACAACTCGATCCACGCTGCGGCCGTCGTGATCGCCGACCGGCCGCTGCAGGAGATCGTGCCGCTGCAGCTCGCCGAGGACCGCGGTGCGGGGAACGGCAATGGGAACGGCAATGGCGCCCCGAACGGGAAGTCGGAGCGCGCCTACAAGACGGTGACCCAGTACTCGATGGGTCCGATCGAGGAGATTGGGCTGCTGAAGATGGACTTCCTGGGGCTGCGCAACCTGGATGTGATCGAGGACGCCGTCGCGATCATCGAGCGCTCCCGCGGCGAGAAGATCGACATCAAGGACATCCCGCTCGACGATCCCAACACCTACGAGATGCTCCGCAGAGGAGAGTCGATCGGCGTCTTCCAGTTCGAGTCAGAGGGGATGCAGGACGCGCTCAAGACCGTGAAGCCGACCGAGTTCCAGGACCTGGTCGCGCTCAACGCCCTCTACCGCCCCGGAGCGATGCGCTACATCCCCGACTACGCGCGCGGCAAGCGGGATCCAGACGCCATTCGCTATCCGGATCCCCGACTGCGCCCGATCAGCGAGACCACATATGGCTGCGTGATCTACCAGGAGCAGCTGATGGAGATCGCCAAGCAGATGGCCGGGTTCAGCCCGGCGGAGGCGGACGACCTACGCAAGGCGGTGGGCAAGAAGAAGCGCGATCTGATGGCGACCATGAAGGAGAAGTTCATCGAGGGCATGGCGGCCTCGAACACCGACCGCAAGGTGGCGAAGGACCTCTGGTCACTGATGGAAGCCGCCGCGGACTACTCGTTCAATCGCTCCCACGCCGCCTGCTACGCGCTGATCTCCTACCGGACTGCCTGGCTGCGAGCGAACTATCCGGCCGAGTACATGGCGGCACTGATATCGACTGTGATGTCGACCAAGGACAAGGTCCCCTTCTTCGTCAATCGCTGCGCGGAGATGGGGATCGAGGTGCTTCCGCCCGATGTCAACACCTCGGACCACGGCTTCGTCGTGTCAGGCAACAGGATCCGCTTCGGCCTCGACGCGGTGAAGAACGTCGGTCACATCGCGGTCCAGTCGATCCTCGACGCACGCTCGAAGGACGGGAACTTCCCCTCATTGTGGGACTTCTGCGAGCGGGTGGATAGCCGGACCGTGAACAAACGAGCTGTCGAGTGCCTTGTCAAATGCGGAGCATTCGACTCGACCGCCGCCTCGCGGAAGGGCCTGCTGGAGGCACTGCCGGCCGCCATCGCCTTCGGCCAGAAGGCCCAGGAGGACTCCCGCCTGGGACAGTCCTCGATCTTCGATCTGGGGGGCGGGGCAGAGGAGTCCGGTCCGTCGCGGCACCACCACGCGCCGATCAGAGCAGAGGAGTTCGACCAGCGCGAGCTGCTTCGCCTCGAGAAGGAGACGCTCGGCACCTTCCTCTCCTCGCATCCGCTCGCCGAGGTCAGGGAGGCGCTCCGGCCGCGGGTGGACTGCTCACTCTCCACGCTCGCTGACATGCCCGACGCATCCTGGGTGACGGTCGGCGGGATCATCACCGAGTTCAAGCGGCACAAGTCGAAGAACGGCTCGCTGATGTCGTTCGCGACCCTCGACGACGTCGAGGGTCAGGTCGAGATGCTGGTAATGGGTAAGGCGTATGAGGCCTCCCAGGAATTCCTCGCCGCCGATGCGATCGTGATCGTGCGTGGCCGCATCGACCACAAGGGGCGGGGCGACACCAAGCTGGTCGCTCAGGAGGTCGAGCTCTTCGAGCCGACCGAGGACGAGGTCTCCAAGGCGAGAGCGGCGAGGGAGAGGGACAGCGGCCCGCTGCGGCTGCACATCGACGCCTCTGGGTTCGGCGTCTCGGTGCTCGAGGAGCTGAAGACCATCCTCAGCCACTTCCCAGGGGACTCGGAGGTCCTCCTGGTGATGAAGACCCGCGACGGTATGCGTGAGCTGCGGTTCGGGCGCGACTACCGCGTCCGTCGCTCGGCTGCCCTCGACGCCGAGATCGACACCCTGCTCGGCGGAGCCGCCCGGGCGGCTTAGAATCAGGATCCCGTCGGTGACGGGTCTCATGGGGAGCGGGAGTCATCAAAGGCGTTCCGGCAACGGCCCGGAGAGCTTCCAGGCCGAGAGTTGGACGACGCGGCAGCTGGCCGAGTTTCTCTCGGTCGTCTCCTCGTTCACCGACGAGCGGGACGCCCTCCAGGGCTGCGTCGAGCGCGCCGCCGCCGCGATCGGGACCGAGGTGGCCGTCCTCATCCGCGAGGGGAAGGTCGCGGCTTCAGTCGGCTTCCCGCCGGGTTCCGAGCCGGTCGCCGACCTGGTCGAGGCCTCCGGCGATCTCCGATTCGAGCGCGAGCTCGGGGACCTCGGGGTCTGCACCGGGATCTGCTCGCTGGTCGGCGAGGAAGGCACCCTTCTGGTCGCGCGGACCGGCGGCCGGGACTTCAGCAAGGAGGAGCTGGATCTGCTCCGCGGGATGGGCCGTGTCCTCGCCCTCGCGCTGCGGAGCATCCGCCTGATCGTCGAGCTTCGGGAGCGCCAGACCCTGCTCGAGCGGCTCACCTTGCTGCAGCGCTCGATCGCCAGCCGCGCCGACATCGAGGAGGTGCTCGATGCGATCGTCACGGGCGCCAGCGAGCTTCTCGGCGACGAACTGGTCGATCTGAGTTTGATCGACCCAGAGGATCCGACCGTGCTCGAGGTCGTGGCGTCGGTGGGCTATCCGGCTGAGCTGCTGGATCAGATACGCCGGACTCCGATCCAGGTCGGCATCGCCGGTCACGCGGTGACCGAACGGCGGCCGATCGTGGTCGAGGACTACGGTGCGGATCCCCGCCGGATACCGGATGTCGTGGGCGGCGGCCTTCGAGCCGTGATCTCCGCGCCCGTCTATCAGCGTGGCGAGCTGGTCGGCGCACTCTCGCTTGGGACGCGCCGCGCGGGCCGGCGATACAGCGAAATCGAGCGCGAGGCCGTCCTCGCCTTCGCGGAGCATGCCGGCCTCGCGCTGAACGACGCGAAGGCGGCCGAGGAGGCGGCGCACCAGGCCTTCCACGATCCGCTCACGGGTCTCGCGAACCGTGCCCTGTTCGTCGACCGCCTCGCGCAGGCTCGGACCCGCGCTGCCGCCGCGGGCGATGTCGTGGGTGTCCTGTTCGCCGATCTTGACGGCTTCAAGACGGTGAACGACAGCCTCGGGCACGCAGCCGGCGACCAGTTGCTGATCATCGTCGGGCAGAGGCTCGCCTCGGTGGTGGGACCGACTGACACGGTCGCGAGGTTCGGCGGGGACGAGTTCGCAATCCTCGTCGAGGACGTCCGCCAGCCGATCGAGCTCGCGCGGATGGCGCGCCTCGCCCTCGACGGACTGGAGCGGGTGATCGAGGTCGAGGGCCGTAAGGTGTTCATCAGCGGCAGCATCGGGATCGCGGTCGGACTGGAGGAGCCCGATGATCTGCTCCGCAACGCCGACCTGGCGATGTACGAGGCGAAGGGGCAGGGCAAGGGCCGCTACGAGATCTTCCAGCGCCACATGCACGAGGCGCTCGCGCAGCGTCTCGAGCTCGAGCTGGATTTGAAGGGGGCGGCCGATAGCGACCAGTTCGTCCTCCAGTTTCAGCCCATCGTCGAGATGGAGTCGGCGACGGTGATCGGGGTGGAGGCGTTGATTCGCTGGATGCACCCCTCGCAGGGACTCATCCTTCCCGACCGGTTCATCCCGATCGCCGAGGAGAGCGGCCAGATCCATGCCCTCGGGCGCTGGGTGCTCTGGGAGGCCTGCCGGCGGGTGGTCGAGTGGGAGGAAACCCACGGCAGGCTCGGCCTGAACGTCAACATCTCGGGCGCGCAGTTGCGGCAGGCAAGCCTCGTTCGGGAGGTCGCCGAGATCCTCGAGGCCACCGGACTGGAGCCCGGCCGCCTCACCCTGGAGATCACCGAGTCGGTCCTGATGGAGGTCAGCAGCAGCAATACGGAACGGCTCGACGCGCTGAAGAAACTGGGGGTGCAGCTAGCGGTCGACGACTTCGGCACCGGGTACTCATCGCTGCAATACCTGAAGCGCTTCCCGTTCGACTGGCTGAAGATCGCGAAGCCGTTCGTCGACGGCGTCGACGGCTCGGATGCGCAGGCCCGGATCGCGCGAGCCATCATCGACCTCTCCCACAGCCTCGAGATCGAGGTGATCGCGGAGGGGATCGAATCGAAGCGGCAGGCCACCGTGCTCGGCGAGATCGGCTGCCTGAACGGCCAGGGCTTCCACTACTCGCCGCCCCTTCCGGCCGAGGAGATCTCGGCCTATCTGGCCGCCGGGGCGGCCGCTCGCTAGCAGATCGCCCCCCGTTTGCGCAAGGGTTGGAGGCCTCGGAACTTTTCCATCCGTCCGTCGACGGGTCCTAGACTTTGATCCCTCGTGTCAGGGCAGACCCAGCAACAGCGCAGCGCCGCGGGCGAGTGCCGCCAGTGCAGTTCGTTCTGCGACAAGCTCGTGAACCCCGCGGGCTGCCTGGAGATGGGGTGCAAGTTCCTCTACACCTACGAGGACGCTCGCACCGGGGGTCGCTACATGGGCTGCATGAACAAGGTCTTCAGTGCCGAGATCGACTTCGACATGTTCCTGCTGGCCGAGCGGACTCGGGAGGGCTTCGGTGGGATCAAGATGACCGGCGATCCGCTGCCGCACTGCCAGTTCAACGTCGAGCGCGCCTACGAGGGAGACGGGCCGGCCTACGAGTGCGTCAACCGGCGCTTCTTCGATGCACCTGACGAGCATCCGGACTCGATTCGGGCGTTCGACCTGCGCAACACGCTGAGCTGAGCGGTCAGTCGAGCAGCTCCTCGAGCTTCTCGAAGCTGTCGTTCCACCCGCCATCGTGCAGGCTCAGCCGCGCCTCCGTGGCGAACTCACCCTGGGTGAGCTCGACCCCGGTCCTGCCCCGGTCGTCGCGGAGGGTGAGCGTAACCACCGTTTCTCGGTCTTCGGGATCGGGGGGATCCCAGCGGAACGTGTAGGCGAGTTGGCTGTGCAGATCGACCTCGCGGACCTCGCCTTCGAGATGGAAGGTCTCGCCCCCGGGCGGCTGCATCTCGATGCGATAGCTCGCCCCGACCCTCGGTTCGAACTCAACGCTCGGAACGGTGAACCCCTGCGGCCCCCACCACAAAGCGAGCTCGTCGGGATCCGTCATCGCCCTCCAGACCGCCGCGCGCGAGGCTGGCAGGACGCGAGTCATCCGCAGCCACAGCCCATCGCTTGCGCTCATCTCACCTCCGGGGAAGTCGACGCATCGTAGGCCCGTTATCGCTATCAGTGCAGTGAATGCACGGGACCCTTCGCAAGCTGGTCGCGATCTGGGTGGCCGGGACGGCTGCGGGAATCGCGCTGATCGGCTGCGGCGGGGCGTCCGCTGCCGCGCCAGAGCAGGTGGCCGATCAGCTCAAGCAGAACGACGCGGCCCTCCGGCAGGCGATCGACAACTGGCGTTCCGCCGGCGACCCACCGGCGGGCCCGCCCCCCGCAGACGTCGTGGACGAGTCGGCCGAGCTCCAGGATCAGGTCGCCCGGCTTGGAGATCATCCGAATCTCGCCTCGCGCGTGATCCCGCTGGTGGACGGCTCGCTGCGCGGCGAGATCGCGCGTCTCTATGCCGCGCGGCGCTTCCTGCTGCGGCTGTCCGCGGGCTCCAAGCACAAGAAGCTCAAGCTCGGCCAGCGACCGCCCATCGCCGACCTCGTGGCGTTCTACGACGAGGCCGAGCGCCGCTTCGGTATCGGCGCAAACTACCTCGCCGCGATCCACCTGGTCGAGACCAAGTTCGGGCGCGTGGTCAGCAACAGCGTGGCCGGGGCGCAGGGCCCGATGCAGTTCATCCCCTCGACCTGGGAGATCTACGGGCAGGGCGGGAGCATCCGCGATCCGCACGACGCGATCCTGGCCGCTGCCCGCCTCCTGAGGGCGAACGGCGCGTCCCGCCGCTACGGGCCCGCTCTGCGCGCGTACAACCCGTCCGGGCTCTACGTCGCGGCCGTCACGCAGTACGCCCGCCTCATCGACCGCGACCCCTACGCCCTCTACTTCCTCTACACCTGGGAGCCGTAGGCCCAGCCGGCGAGGATGCCGAGTAGGAGCCCACCCTCGGGTGCCAGAGGAATATCGGTGACCACGCTGACCAGGATGCCGAGCACGAGTCCAATGGCAGCGCCAATCCCAATTGCCGCTCCGGTGCTCAAGGCGGCAACCCTATAGGCCTATCCGCGCAGGTAGGCCCGGCCCCGCGGCGAGAGCCGGTAGCCGATTGGCAGGCTCTCGGTCAGCCCGAGCTCCTTGAGCTTGCGCACGTCGCGCTTGAAAGGAGCCTTCTCCCTCCCGAGGGAGGCAGCGAGATCGGCGGCAAGCGTCTCCGGGCGATCGCGGATCAGCTCGAGAATTCGTTGCGTCCACGGTTCGCCTCGCGCGCGATCCATGCGTCCGAGCCGGGCTTCCAGGTCGGCGCGCTCGGATCTCGTCATCGGGGCCCGCGCGCGGAGTTCGACACGGGGATCGTCCCCTATGCGGTGTAATCGAATCCGAAAGAGGCGGCCCTCCGGACGGAGGCTCTCGATCAGCTCCTGCCGGCTGGAGAACCCGGCACGGCGGGCCTGCTTCCGGTCGATCTGCCGCTGGCCGATGGGTTCGACTGCGTCGATGCCGAGCAGCCCAGCGCTGGTGTGCAGGGTGCCCCCGGTCCTGACGGTCGGGCGCTTCCAGCGCCGGAAGGCAAGGTCGATCTCGCCGGCCGCGATTCCGTCCAGGGTCCGGCGGTTGAGGAGCATCAGTTGCGGTTCCGGACCGCCTCGCGGTGCAGGCGCCGGACGATCTGGATGTCTTTGCGAACAGGCGCCTTGCCGTCGACTCCAGGGCCCTCCAGCACGGCCGGAAGTCCCTGCAGGCGCGGCTCACCGAGGAAGGCGCGCATACCGCTGCGTCCGATCTCGCCGTTGGGGATCGGAGCGTGCCGGTCACGGTTCGAGCCACGCGGGTCGCGCGAGTCGTTGACGTGGAGGAGCTTGAGCTGATCGAGGCCGACCTTGGCGTCGATCTCGTCGACCAGGTCCTTCATGCCATCGGGGGTGCCCACGTCGTAACCGGTCGCCCACAGGTGGCAGGAGTCGATGCAGAGCCCCAGCCGCTTGGGGCCACCCGTCTTCTCGATCAGCTCGGCCGTCTCGTCGAAGTCACGGCCGAGGAGCTGAGGGGACCCCGCCGTGTTCTCGTAGAGGATCCGGCAGTGCTCCGTCTCGGCCAGCGCCTCCTTGATCAGCCTCACCGCGCGCTTCCGGGCGTTCGTGCGGGTGTCGTCCTTCAGTGCCCCCGGATGGACGACGACGCCCATGGCCCCGATGCCGTCCCCGACGCGTAGCGCGTGGGTTAGGGAGGCGAGGGACTTCTCGCGCATCTCCCGATCCTTGGTCGCCGGGTTGATCAGGTAGATCGCATGGATTGCGACGACCTCGACCTTCGAGGCGGCCATCGCCTCCCGGAAAGCGGCGAAGTCGTCGTCCGAGTAGCGGGTGGGCCTCCACATCCGGGGGCTCTGGTTGAAGATCTGGATCGATTCGCAGCGGAGATCCTCGGCGCGCTCGATGGCCCGGACCAGCCCACCCCCTGTGGAAACATGGGCGCCGATCAACATGGTGAGCTCAGATCCATCGGTTCGCGTCCGCTTCGCCCCGTCACCGACGGGCCCCCTGCACATCGGGGGAGCGAGGACGGCACTGTACAACTGGCTCTTCGCGCGGGGACGCGGGGGAGAGATGGTCCTGCGGATCGAGGACACCGACCGCGAGCGCTCCACTCCGAAGAACGTCGAGCAGATCCTCGAGGCCCTGCGTTGGCTGGAGCTCGACTGGGACGAGGGGCCGGTCAGCCAGCACGAGCGGGCGGATCGTCACCGGGAGGCGCTCGAGCGGCTGCTCGAGTCGGGCGCGGCCTACCGCGACCCGGCGACCGGTGACGATGTCGCGGCCTGGAAGAAGGAGCGGGGCAACCACGGCTATCGCGGGGAGCCCTCGAAGGACCCAAGCGCCGCCGTCCGCCTGCACGTCCCGGATGAGGGGGACACCGTTGTGGCGGATGAGATCCGCGGCGAGGTCCGCTTCCCGAACGATTCCCAGGACGACTTCGTCATCGCGAGGCGCGACGGCTCGGTTCTCTACAACTTCGCGGTCGCAGTCGACGACGCGGACATGGCGATCACCCACGTGATCCGCGGCGACGATCACCTCTCCAACACCCCCAAGCAGCTGTTGGTGATGGAGGCGCTCGGCGTCACGCCGCCGCGCTATGCGCACCTGCCGTTGCTCAACGGGCCGGACGGCAAGAAGCTCTCCAAGCGCCACGGAGCGGACAGCGTGCAGGAGCTGCGCGACGCCGGCTATCTCCCGGCCGCAGTGCGCAACTACATCGCCCTGCTCGGCTGGGGCACGCAAGACGACACGACCATCCTGAGTACCGAGGAGCTGATCGAGCGCTTCGATCTCTCCGGTGTGGGCCGCTCGAGCGCGATCTTCGACGAGCAGAAGCTGCGCTGGCTGAACGGCCGCTACATGCGGGAGATGGATCTCGACGCCTACACGGACGCGGTGGCGCGCCATGTGGGGCGGGAGCCCGACGATCGCCTCCGGGCCGCCTGCGCGATCGCGCAGGAGAAGGCGCAGACCCTGGCGGAGGTCTGGCCGCTGATCGGGTTCCTCTTCGACGAGCCTGAGACCGACGAGAAGGCGTGGCGGAAGGTGATGAAGGACGGGGCACTGCCGCTGCTCACCGAGGCGCTCGAGGCGCTGCGCGGAGCCAGCTCATTCGAGCCCGAGGAGCTCGAAACCGCCCTCGGGCGGATCCTCGCCGAGCGCGACGTGAAGCCGGGAAAGCTCTATCAGCCGATTCGGGTCGCGATCACGGGGACGTCGGTATCCCCGGGGATCTTCGAATCGCTTGCAGTATTAGGGAAGGAGCGCTCACTTGAGCGGATTGAGCGGGCTGTCGGGCGGCTTTCTACGGAGGTCGCCGATGGAAACCGTTCGTAATCAACACATGGGCTAAACAATCGGCCAGGCAGTGCCGATGAGACTTCCATGGCAACGACGGCCGCGACCACACGTGGCGTCCAGAACGGCACTCGAGGTGAGGGCCGCGGACGCGTCCTGGCGGCGGCGTTTGATGAGGCCGAGCGCCAGCCGGCTCTCCAGGAGGGCCGCGATCAGGCGCTCGAGCAGGTGAATCGCGGGGCGCCTCCGCACGAGGTCGCGAGCGTGATCGAGTCCGACGTCGGCCTCACCTGTGCGATCGTCCGCGCGGCCGGCCAGCTGCAGGGCGGCGGACGCATTCGCAGCGTCGCCGACGGAGTCGAGCGCCTCGGCCCCGGTGCGGTTGAGGCGATTCTGCGCTCATCTCCCGCCTACGACATCTTCAACGGCGACGGCCGGCTCGCGCTGGCCCCCGATCGCTTCCGCCTGCACGCCCTCGACGTGCAGCGGGCCGCCGACCGGATCGCCGAGCTCAGCGGGATCGGGGACCGTGACGAGGTCGCCCTCGCTGCGATCCTCCACGACATCGGCAGGCCGGTGCTGGCACGCCTCCATCCGGGTTACGCCGAGCGGTTCGACCGCCGCGGCGCGACCCCGGACGAGCGGATCGCCCAGGAGCGTCGCCAGCTTGGAATCGATCACGCCCTGGTCGGCGGCGTGCTCACCCGGCGCTGGGGCCTTCACGCGCGCATCGCCGAGTCCATCGAGCGCCACCACACGCCCCAGGCCGAGGGCGTGGCCGCGGTGCTGCGCTTCGCCGACATGGTTGCCGCCCATCTCGAGGACTGCCCTGTCTCGACCCATGACCTGGTCGAGTCCGCCGAGCACTGCGGTCTCGACGAGTCGGCGGTGCGGATGGTCCTCTACGAGCTTCCCCAGGGCAAGGGCTCACGCCGCCGTGCGACCGGCCCGTGCCCGCTGTCCTCGAGGGAGCTGGACGTCCTCCGGCGCCTCGCCGAGGGCAAGGTCTACAAGCAGATCGCCGCGGAGCTTGATCTGTCCGCGAGCACCGTTCGGAGCCACCTGCACAACGTGTACGGAAAGCTCGGCGCGCTGGACCGTGCTCAGGCGGTCCTCATGGCGACCGAGCAGGGCTGGATCTAACCCTGAGTCCCTCTGCGTCGATTCGCGTCCGAGGCTCGGACATTTTTCGACGCAGATCGATCAGCAAGGCCGCGATCGCCATCCCGATCGAGTCGATGGCGACGTCGACGGGTGTGCCGGTCCTCCCGCTGACGAAGGTCTGGTGGAGCTCGTCCGTGCAGGCGTAGGCGAAGGCAATGCAGACAGCGATCAGCAGCGGCCTTCCCACGAATCCGCGGAGCGCCCACCACCAAAGTGTGGTGAGCAGCGCGTAGCCGGTGACGTGGCCGAGCTTGCGGATGATCACGTCCCACCACGGGTGATCGCCGGAGGAGGTCTGCGCCGAGAAGTAGAAGATCACTCCCATCAGCAGCAGTGGCGCGATCGCTCGCAGCAGGGCGCGGTTGCGTCGGTTCATCGCAGAACCGCCCGGCCCGGTAAAAGAGTTGTCGTGATCTCAGTCACCTCGAAGTCACGTTACGCGGTGGTCGCGCTGGCAGAGCTGGCGCGGGCCGGCGACAGCCCGATGCCGATCGGCCAGGTCGCCGAGCGCCGCGGCATCCCGGTGCAGTTCCTGGAGCAGCTCTTCTCGACGCTACGCCGCGCCGGGATCCTCATCAGCCACCGCGGAGCGAAGGGCGGCTACACCCTCGCCCGCCCCGCGGACCAGATCACCGTCCTCGAAGTCGTCCAGGCGCTCGACGGCGTCGTAGGCCAAGAGGCCAAGGAAGCTGGCGGCATCTGGGAGGAGGGGGTGGAGGCGCTGCGCACCACCTTCCGCTCCACCACGATCGGCGATATCGCCCGGCGCGAGGCCGAGGGGGCCGGTGCAGGGATGTACCACATCTAGTCATCCCCGCACGGATGGCACTCTCAGGCACGAATCGTTCCGATTAGCGCCGATTAAGGCCGGTTAATGGGGTGTCGTTTTTCCCACAGTTTTCCCATGGGGGCGAACAGGATCCGACCGCTGAGCCTTTTACACTGCTCCTAACCGCTCCTGCCATTCGAAGGACGGCCAAGCCATCAGAACCAACCGGAACCCGAACGGACGGAGGTTCGATGGCGAAATCAGAGAGCAAGGGCACGACGATCCACACCTGGGTCAGCCCGTCGTTTGCCGCTGAGGTCAGGGAGCTCGCCGAGCAGGATGGTCGCTCGGTCTCGAATCTGATCCGCCACGTACTTCAGGCCCAGCTTGAGACTTCGCCGATCTCTTCCGTCGGCGAGGGCGGCCCTGCGCGACACGGCGGGCAACTTCCTCGGCACCGCCGTGGCGCCACCGCTTCGGAGGAGCCGCCGGTATGAGCACCGACACCGAGCGCCGACTCCAGGCCGCCGGCTGGGTGCGGGCCTTCTCCCTCCTCACTGCGGGTCCCGAGGCCGACGACGACGACGGCATCAGATGGCGGAGTCCCGCTGACCGCATCTACACCGAGGCCGAAGCGATCAAACGGCTTGAGTGGGACTCGCGGCCCAAGGAGGCGTCGTGAGCGACTGGGAGATCCGCATCCCCTATTACGGCGACCCGGACGACGTCGTCCTCTTTGTCGCTAGCGCGGCTCGGGAGACGATGGACGCCGACGACGCACGTGTGGTCGAGGTGATCGCCAAGGACGCGTTGCAGCGCGGCGTCCTCACGGTTGGACAGCTGCTCGATGAATACCAGGGCCTCAGTGAGGCGGAGCGACGGCAGCGCTTCGACTCGGCCCGCGAGCAGGCCGGTCTCATCTCCGCGACCGAGTCCGACAAGCGCCGCGAAGACGCCAGGTTTGAGAGTGGCTGGCAGGCGCTCCAACCGCCAGGACCGGAACGGTGGTCCCCGCTGCAGGCTTGCCCTGCCTGTGGAGCGCGTCCGGTAAAGGATGCCGGTGCGTGGGCGGAGGTCGAGTGCGAGCAATGGTGGTGTGAGGAGCACCGCGCAGGTCACGAGGCCGATATGGAGGAGCACCAGCCGGCGATCGTCGGTCTGAGCCAGACCTATGCACCGGTCTACTCCGAGAGGGAGGCGAAGAGGCTCAAGGCGTGGCACGACGAGCGCCAAGCAGACGAAGAGCGCGAACGCGAGCTGCGCGAAGAACATCAGCGCCGCGAAAGCGCCGCCCTCTCCGAGGTCAAGGAGCGCTACGAGCGCGAGGCGGAGATCAGCGTCAACGGCATCCAGGTCCATCCCGACGGGCGGCTGGTGAACCCATGAGCAGCGATTACGCCCACGCCGAGCACGAGGCCCGTCACGTCGTTGCCTGCTGGTTCGTCGGTCACGGCGTCGACTCCGCCGCGATTGGCGTCCACGCGAGCGCCGAAGGGATCGTGAAGACGGCTCCGATGGAGAACGGCGCAGCCAACCTGCTCACCCGCGTGATCGGCTGGATCGGAGACCCCCATCTCCCCGAGAACGCCGCTTGGCCGCCCCCGTACCCCCCGCCCACCAAGCATGACCCCGATGGCATCGGCTGGTGCGTGCGTCATTACGGGCTGTCGCAAGAGACTTACGAAGCCGTCTGCCAGATCGCGCAGGAGCTCCTTGACGATCCCGACTTCCGACGGGCGAAGGCCCTCGTCGCGCGAGGATTGTCGGCGGCTCCATTGCTCGACGCTGGGTCCCTCGAGGTCTTGAGGGCGGAGACCGCCTTCGCCGAACCCGAAACCGAAGGAGCACTGACATGCAGCACCTGATCGCTAAGGCAACCGTCACCGAGACCGACCAGGAGCTGGGCACCTTCACGGCTTTGGTCAGCGCTTGGGTCGAGGACAGACAGGGAGACACGATCGACCAATCCGCATTCGACCAGTCGATCCAGGACTGGCAATCGAGCGGCAAGTACCTACCGCTTCTCTTCGAGCACTCGACCAAGGCCGTTGGCTCTATCGACCCGGACTCCATGCACACGACCGAGGAAGGTCTCGTCGTCTCCGGTGAGGTTGACCGCTCGACCGACGAGGGCGAGCAGGTCTGGCGGCAGATCAAGGACAACACCGCGAGCTTCAGCATCGGCTTCGCAAGCGAGAGCAGACCTCGCAAGCGCGGCAAGGGCCGGGAGATCACCGAGATCGACTTGCTTGAGATCAGCGCAACGTCGACGCCAGTCCAGGGAGCAGCGCGTGTCTTGGACTGGAAGAGCGCGACCAGTGGCGAGGAGACCGAGAGTCCGGACCTCGACGACATGACCGACGCCGAGTTGAAGGCCTACTCCCTGGCAGCGGTCGCTCGCGTTGACATGAAGGCCAGCCGGCCGATTCAGATCGCCCGCTTCCCATGTTGAGGGGTGGAAGGGGTCCTAGGCCAAGATGAGCGTGTCGCACGACCGCCGCTTAACTGTTCGCAAACGAAACTGGGAAATCAGCGAAAGGAAATGTCGGTGACTAACGACCAACAGCAGATTATGACCCGAGACGAAGTGCTCGCGCTGCTCACGCGGAAGGCCCAGGAGGGCTCTACGTCCGCGATGATCGCGTTGGAGCGGGCGTTGCGCCTACACGGCACAAATCACGGCGACGAACTCGACGCGGAGTTAGACCTCATCCTGGAGCGCCATAGCCGTGAGAACTGAGCGAAATGGTCGAAGTGCTCGAGGCGATCACCGAGGCTGGAGGACAGACGATCGTGATCGGGTCGATCAATCGCTGTGGCTACTCCCGCAGGCCAGCGGCTTCGAGGGCTTCCTCTCGGCCTAGGCGGGCACGGCTAGGACCGGGCGCTTCGCGATATGCAAGAGGCGGTGGGTCACGCTGCCGAGCAGCACGCCTGCAAGCGACGTGCGTCCGCGAGTGCCGGTCACGATGAGGTCGGCGCCGGTGCGATCGGCGATGTCGACGATCGCATGGGCCGGTCCACCTAGGACGGCGTCGGCGAATTCGACCTCGACCGGGATGCCTCGCGTGGACAGGTCCTCGGCCTGTTGCTTGATCTCAGCGCGGATCTCATCCTCGCCCGGGGGCGGAACCTCCCCGGCCGGGTATTGCAGCACGTGAGCAATCACGAGCTTCGCCTCCTCCTTCTCGGCCAACTCAGTCGCGACGGGGATCGCGTTCCGCGCTTCGTCTGACCCGTCCAAGGCCAATACGATCGTGTCGAACATCCTTGTCTCCTTCTTGGCGCGGCTTGCAAGTCATGCCTCGACGCTACTCCGGTAGCGCAGTGCCTTCAAACCCTCGTCTCGCGTCGTGTACTCGCGGGCCTCGACCCCCTCAAGACGACCTCGACGTTCTCCTCCGACATCGCCTACTCCGTAAGGCCGACCGCTTCGAGGGCTTCCTGCGTTTCCTGATAAAGGCAATGGCGGGTGATCAAGCCACCGTGAACCTCGAAGGTGAAGGCGCTCCGAGCGACGGTTTCGATGCCGTCCCGCCCTCGCATATAAGTGGTGTTGGGCACGACGACCCAGTTACCCGACTCGATGAAGCGGTCCGGCTGAACATCGACCTCCTCGAACGTGTCGAGGTAGTGCTCGTAGAAGCTCAGGGTCTGCTCGCGTCCCTGATAGACGCGGGCCTCCAGTCCCAGGGAACGGGACCAGTCCAGCTCCACGTCGGGATGGCCCAGTTCCCGCATCGTCTCGTAGTCGCGCCGGTTATAGGCGGCGATCACACGCTTCACGATCTCCACGTTCTCCTGCGACATCGCCTACGGAGTATCTCTCGACGAAGCGCCGCTTTCCATGCAAAGCAGCACCACTGCTTTTCGTCCAAAGCGATAGCGAGGCGCTACCCCCGCCGGCCGCCACTTGCGATTACGAATGCGCGGATTTAGGCTCGCCCTCGCATGCCCGAAACAGGAACGCCCCTCGGCCCCAACTGCTCCTGAGAGCGCGCCCGGGCTAGTACGGCACGAGCGTCCCAAATGGGCTCAGGCCGAGGTTGGCGTGTGCCCGGGCCTCGCTCTGACGGTCCATGAGCTCGGTCTCCGTGACTTGGCCCGCCGCCCCGGGGAGCGGCTGATACCAGGAGCCCTGCCGGTGGAGGAAGGCCGCGATGCCGTACTCCGGGTCGGGCTGGGAGGCCGAGAGGACGAGCAGGCACTCGCCCTGGCCACCCGAGCCGCGGCGGACCATCAGCCCGGAGCGATAGCCGTGGGAGCTAAACAAGTGCCGGCCCAAGGTCAGCGCCGCCGGGTCTTTGTTCCAGGACTCGACGCAGGCCGCTTCGGGGGAGACGCCAGCCTCGTTGGAGCCAGCAAGCCAGATGACGAGCGGCAGGAAGATGACCAACAGTGCGAGAACAAAGAGAATGCGCGGGTTCAGCCGCCTGACCTCGGCCAAGCTAAGCGCCGGGCGCTCGTCGGGACCGCGGTACACACCATTCCAACGGCGTTCGAGACGAGCAAGTTCCGGGAGTTTTGAGGCAGCGGGGCGAAACAGCCGCCGGGTACCGCGGCTCACAAAAACGCCACCGAGCGTGACCTCAAAAAACGAAGGCGGGCGCTTTACCAGTGCCCGTTGTAGATCGCATCGAGGCGATCGCTGATCCAGCACCAGATCGCGCCGAGAAGGAGCCTGCCCGGAGGGCTCTCGGGAATCGGCGGTGTTCGGATCAGGCCCATGATCTGATCCTCATTGCGGACGTTCTCCTCTGCTAGGCGTTTCTCTTTGCTCTGCATTAACGGCACGCGGGGTGCGGTTCGTTCGGTAGCGCGGCTCGCAAAAACGGCGACGCGCTAGCTAGCCCCCGCCCCGCATAAAGGTGCGATTCTGAGCAGCGCAGCTTTTCGTCCAAAGCGGCTATTCACTCCTTTGATGATTTGATTTCGCAGCGACACGAAGGGAGGCTCCGATGGCGCCAACTACAGACCTCGACGAATTCATTAAGGAGTACCACGGCTCGATCGAGGAAGTCATTCGAGGGAATCCCGAGCCGCAGAAGAAATTCTGGTCGCGAGCCGACGACGCGACGCTCGCGAACCCACTCGGTCCACCAGGCCGCGGCTGGCAGGAAATTTCCCAGCGGCTGGATCACGCATGTTCTCTCTTGCGCGACGGCGAGGCCTACAGCGTCGATCGTGTCTCCGCGTACTCAACGGAGGAGGTGGCATGGATCCTCGAGATAGAGCACTGTCGAGTGAAGGTCGCCGGTGCAGAGGAGCACTCGCCGTCGTCGCTCCGCGCAACGACGATCTTCCGGCGGGAAGATGGGGAGTGGAAGATCGCCCATAGGCACGCCGATCCAATCACCGGAGCGCAATCCCCAGAGTCACTGATTCAGGGGTAGTCAGAGGCTCTGCCTTCGCGGCTATCCGCGAGGCTGCACCCAAAGCGCCGCTCGTGAGTATCCGGTTCCGTCAGGTGCCGTGCCTACGGTCGTTGGATGGGCAGGCCAGACTTCCCCCGCACGATCGTGGAGTTCCAGGAGCGCTTTTCCGATGAGGCCGACTGTCTCGAGTATCTGGCCGTTTCGCGCTGGCCGGAGGGCTATCGCTGCCCCGCCTGCGCTGGGCAGCGGGCCTGGGTTCTCGCCCGCCGCCACCTCTGGGAGTGCGCCGCCTGCCATCACCAGGTCTCGGTGACCGCCGGGACGGTGATGCACGGCACCCGCACCCCGCTGCGGCTCTGGTTCTGGGCCGCCTACCTGGTCGCCACCCACACCCCCGGGATCTCGGCCAAGCAGCTGCAGCGCCAGCTCGGGCTCTCCCGCTACGAGACCGCCTGGCTGATGCTGCAGAAGCTTCGCCGGGCGATGGTGGCGCCCGAGCGCACCCAGCTCCGCAGCGAGGTCGAAGTCGACGAGGGCTTCGTCGGCGGGGGTGAACCGAGGCGCAGAGGGGGCCGAGACCGGGTCGGAAAGCGGCTCGTGGCGGTGGCGGTCGAGGTCCGCGGTCCGGGCTCGGGCAGGCTGCGGCTCGCCGCCCTACCCGACGCGAGCAAGCGCTCGCTCGGCCCGTGGATCGCCTCCAACGTCGAGCCGGGCGCGATCGTCCATACCGACGGCTGGAGCGGCTACGCGAGCCTCGCGGCGCTCGGCTTCGATCACCGACCGATCGCTCAGCGCTGGCGCAACACCGAGGAGCGCCAGGTGATCCTCCCCCGCGCCCATCGCGCGCTCGCCAACCTCAAGACCTGGCTTCAGGGCACCCACCGGGCGGCCTCCGCCAAGCACCTGCAGGTCTACCTCGACGAGTTCGTCTTCCGCCACAACCGCCGGCGCACGCCGATGGCTGCTTTCCAGACCCTGCTCGGCCTGGGCGCCGCTCACGAACCAACCACCTATCGCGAGATCACCGACGCCGCAGCCTGAGCCAACCGGATACTCACGAGCGCCGCTTTCCATGCAAAGCGGCACCCTGACGAAAGCGGGGCGCCCCGTCGTGTCGGCAACGGCGGCGCCCCTGGCGACCGGGCCGGTTGGGGGGACCGGTCGCGTTGGGAGCAGCCTATCCGCGGACCGCACGCCGCTGTCAATGCGCGACCCCGGCGGAGTTCACTGACTTCCAGCTCAGACGCGTACTTCTCGATCGCCTTCGTATAGGGCGTCAGCGATAGGGTTTGTCGATGCGCTCAAAGATCGTCTTCTCCGATGGTGTCAGCGTGATGGTCAATAAGGACCTGAACGAACTTCAGCAACTCTTGGAGAGCGACAGGCGTAAGGGGTCATTCACTCAGTTGGAGCTCATCAATGGCAATAAGCTCTACGTCGCCGCCGACCGCGTCGCTTACGTGGAGGACCTGGGTGGCAATGGCGAGCCTGGCGTCGTCGGCGACTATGGACCCTAGATCCCGTCGATTTTTGACGTAGGGAGCGCGAATGACCTGACGGTGAAGTTTCATGCGCAAAATGCGGCAGGTCGCCGGCGGTCAGACTCGGAGTGGCAAGCGAGCCCCGCCTAGCGGGGGAAAGGGCGTCCGCTCCTGGGTTTAAACGTGCTTATCCAATGACCGAGCGCAAGTTCATCGGCTTCCACGCTCCCCCCGATCTCGCTGACGCTCTTCGGGAAGAGGCGACACGCCACGATAGGACCGTCTCCGCGGAACTCCGACGAATGGTTCGCCAGCACCTAAACGAAAGCGCCACCCCTGCCAAGGGTGACGCTCTCAAAGACACGGCTTTAAGGGAGCCGGTCAGTGCCCAAGAATAGTCTCGACAGCGGCGTTCGCCCGGAAGCTGACCTCTCGCCGGGGACAGAACTGCTCTATCACCGAGCCGTCCTAGAGCTACTTCGCCAGCTCATAGCGATCCTCGAGGTCGACCTCGACTCCATCGACCTCACCCAGCTCCCCGAGGTCTACGAGCCCCCGAAGCCTGGGCCCCCCTCACCTGTCTGGCGGATGCGGAACGGCAAGGTCCGTCCGCCGACACGCGCTGTGCGAGAGCGCTCGGTGAGGGCTTGGCGGCTTCACCGGTCCCGTCGGCCCGGTTGGCGGACCGGCACCGGCCGCGCTCCGAGAGAAGCCTCCAACTCTCGACGCCAGGGTTCCAAGCGGGTCACCCAATCCCGCGGGGACCCCGACCCTCCTCCAGACGACGAGGATGATCATCACCTTCTAAGCGGACGCCGCTCGTGAGCGGCGTCCAACTACGCATCGCCGCTGAGCTGCCGATCGACCCGGAAGCAGCGGCGAAGCTGACCACCCCGGAGCGGGGGCGTCTGTACGACCAGCTTGCCCTGGATCTGCTCCAGCGCCAGGCCGCCGAAGAGGCGATCCGTTTGGTGATCGCCAAGCGATACGGGAGAGGCCGGCGTGCCGCGTAGGAACAAAAACGCGCTGCGCTACACCCGCAACCGGAAGGCCCGGAAGCACCGGCACCATCATCCCGAGCGGGCGCCCCAGGCGTTCTGGCACCTCCACAGCGCTCCCCGCGGACTGCCGGGAAGGGCGGGGCGATGAGCGGCGACGAGTTCGGGGCCCGATTCCGGGAGGCCTACAACCCCGTGCAGGACGGCAACTGGGAATGGGGAGAGGTATCAACGGAGCCGGAGGGGCAGGAGTGGGCCGACCTCGCCGCAGGCGACGTCCCCGAGTCCCTCCGCGGCTGGGTCGAGGAGAAATATCTGAACGGAACTCCGGAGGACCCTCGCCGGATGAAGTTCTACAGCCTGTCGGAGGTGCGTCGGCGAGTCGAGAGTCAGAGCGCCGACTTTCTAATCGACACCCTCTGGCCGGAGGGGGACTACGGCGTAATCGGTGCCGAGGACAAGGCGGGCAAGACCTGGGCGGCAGGCGACCTGGGCATTTCGGTCTCCAGCGGAACGCCGTGGCAGGGCCGCTACGAGGTCAAGCAGGGGCCGGTGCTGTTTCTCCACGGCGAGGGCGGAGAGCGCAACCTCATCCGCCGCCTCGATGCGATCTGTCGCAGCCGTGACCTGAGCCTCGATGATCTGGAGGCGGACGGCCTGGTGCGAATCTCACTGCGGGTGCCGCGACTCGACAACGCGACCCATCTCGAGGACATTCGCAAGGAGCTGGAGCAGCACTCGCCGCGGGTGGTGCTGCTTGACCCGCTGTATCTAGCCGTGCCCGGACGCAGGGGTGCAGACCTCTACGCGATGGGTGAGTCCCTGGGAAGCATTCAGGTGATCTGCCAAGAGGCCGGATCCGCCTTGGCGGTTAACACCCACTGGAACAAGACCGGCGAGGGGACGGGCGCGGCTCGCTTTACCGGTGTGGGCCCCGGAGCCTGGGGCCGAGTACTCGGCTCAGCGGCCGTGGAGCAGCGGCACACCGAGCCGGACAAGACGACCATCGTCTCGCTGCTTTGGGAATTCGTCGGAGGAGAGATTCCCGACCTCAGCTTTCGGACCCGCCGGAAGGTGTGGACCGATAATCCGAGCGATCTCAACTCACCGATGCACTACGAGATCGAGGTCACCGAGGAGGGCGTCGACGCCCTTCCTGCGGGTCTCTCGCCTTCAGAGAAACGGGTGCTAGCGGCGCTACGGGCATGCAAACCCAGCACGAAGACGGTCCAGACGATCGGCGACGGGCTCGCCAAGGACGGACACGGCATGCCCCTGAAGCCCCGGACGATCCAGAACGCACTCAAAAAGCTGCTGGAAGACGAGCTGATCAACGGCGTCGAGGAGCAAGGAAAGGCGGGCGAATGGTGGGTCGAATGACCATCTTTTCCGCCCCCATGACCCCGCATAAAACGTCTGCGGGGTCTTTGCGGGGTAGGTGGGACAAACCGCACCCCGCAGACCCCGCATGTGCATGTACTGACATGCGGGGTCGCGTGCGGGGTAAAGGGGTGCGCACGTTTGGGGCATATCTGCGTGCGGGGTGTCTTGCGACCCCCCCCTTTGGACCCTTACCCCTTTCCCTGTGAGGTTTTCGAAGTTCAAACCGGGTCGGAGACCCGAGAGGAGGTAATGGAGTGACACCACGACCGACCAAGGAGAAGCTCGAGGACCGCGCCCGCGCAGTCGATCTTGAGTTCAAGCCGATCAACCGGCACTGCAGCGGAAGCCTTCAGGCCACCTGCGGCCCGCCCTGGGCGTTGATCGACATCAATCACGACATGGTGGTCGCCCGAGGGACTGCTCCCGAACTGGAGTCGGTCATTGGGCGCCGCGAGAAGGGGCGCCGGGGTGAGTTGGGGGCCTTCGAGTAGCGATGAAGAAGCTCGGGGTCGACATCCCCAGGATCGCGCTTAGTCCCGCCGAGGCGGCTGCAGCGCTGGGCGTCGGCCCCGACTTCTTCGACCAGCACGTTCGTCCCGAGTTGAAGGTCATCCGGCGCGGCTCGAAGCGGCTGATCCCGGTGGCGGAACTCGAGCGCTGGGCCGAAGCGAACGCGGAGCGGGTGCTGGGATGAAAGGGCGGCGGCCTCACGAGGGAGTTGTCACGCCACCCCGCTGGCCGCCACCCAACCGGTTACCGTAGTGACTGTCACGTCACCCCCGATTACGAGGAGCACCATGAGTACCGGAATCGAGACCCGCCACAAGCGCACCTGCCGATCAAGGGATGGTGCTCGCTGCAACTGCGATCCGTCCTATCGAGCAAGCGCGTGGTCGTCCAGGGACGGGAAGCTGGTCCGCAGGACGTTTCCGACCAAGGCGGCGGCGCAGACGTGGCGACACGACGCGATGGTCGCCCGTGATCGTGGCGAGCTCGCCCTACCGGCGAAGCAGACGCTCCGGGAGGCCGCCGAGGCGTGGCTGGATGGTGCTCGCGCCGGCACCGTTCGGAACCGCTCGGGTGACGCCTACAAACCGAGTGCGATCAGGAGCTACGAGAAGGCGCTACGCCTCCGAGTCCTGTCCCGCTTTGGTGACGTGCGGCTCTCGGACCTTCGCCGGGTCGACCTACAAGACCTGGTAGACGAGATGGTCGCGGAGGGCCTGGCGGCCAGCACGATCGACTCGACCCTCAATCCCCTCCGGGCGATCTACCGCTACGCGATCACCCGAGGGGAGGTTGGCGACGGGACCAACCCGACGCGCAACTTGGAGACACCGGCCATCCGCTCGAAGCCGAAGCGCATCGCCAGCCCGGAGGAGGCCGAGGGGCTGCTGGGGGCGCTGAGAGAGGACGACAGGGCGATCTGGGCCACTGCCCTCTATGCGGGACTCAGACGCGGGGAGCTTCGCGCCCTGCGCTTCGAGAACGTCGACCTGGCCGAAGGGCTGATTCACGTCGAGCGCGGTTGGGATGACCTCGAAGGCCCGATCGAGCTGAAGAGCAAGGCAGGACGCCGGCGCGTTCCGATCGCCTCGATCCTGCGGGACTACCTGATCACCGACAAGCTGCGCTCGCGCCGCTCTGAGGGACTTGTGTTCGGTCAGGACGGCACGGTCCCCTTCGACCCCGGCAAGCTCACCGAGCGCTCTGACGAGGCCTGGGAGGCAGCCGGGGTGGAGCGGATCACCCTCCACGCTTGCCGCCACACCTTCGCCAGCTACATGATCGCCGCGGGGGTGAACGCAAAGGCGCTGAGCACCTACATGGGCCACGCCACTATTGCGACCACACTCGACCTCTACGGACACCTGATGCCTGGCAGTGAGAGCGAGGCGGCTGACCTGTTGGACGCCTACCTAGCGGCCGAGCGGAAGCGGATTGACGATGCGGCCAGGGCTATGCCTTCTTCCTCGGCTCGAAAGCCCTCGCAGCCCGTGACTCGAGCCGTTCCCATCCGCTAGTCCCCAGAAACCGCGTAAGTACATTCACGGCGTTCTGGGCTTGCCGCTGAACCTCAGCACAGGTGTCGCCAGAAAGAGCTCCGGACTCCACCAGAGCGTTCATCACGTAAAAGGACGCGAGGGAAGTCCAATCGTCGACTGAAAGGCCGCCGGCCGCCAACCGATCTCTATGGCTCTGCCAGGCGGAGTCCTCCATGGGATAGGGGTAGGTGTTGTCGTCCGGGAGCGAGTGCGCGACCATGACGATCTCGATCAGCTCCGTCTGGATGATCCGCGCCGCTGCCCGAGCGGCCCGTTGATCGCGGCGAGCTTCGATGACCAGGGCCGAAAGGAGGCCTAGCAACGCTCCGACGACGACTCCGGCCAGGGCGGTGAGCGCCATGCCAAAGACCGTATCTCCCGTGAGTTTTTCCCGTGGTTTTTCCCATGGCGAACCGAATCCTGCTGGTAGAGCCAAATCGGCCCCCTAGATCCGGATGTACCACATCTGAAGAACGTCGCAGCGTCCTGCGGAAAACCGCATGGGCAAGCCAAATCCGATCCGATTAGAACCGATTGTTTCCGGTTGTTTCGGTGTCTGACTGGCGAACAAATGGCGAACAAGGTGACCGATTGACTGCGTAGGATTGACTCACCTCGGGGCCACCACCGGGCAGAACTTCCACCAGGAAGGAATCAGCGTGGCCCCAACAGAGACGAAGAGCAGCGGCACCAGGGTCCAGACCTGGCTGCCGATCCCCCTCGTTTGAGCAGCTGAAGGCGCAGGCCGAGCTCGAGCGTCGGTCGGTCTCCAGCGTGGTCAGGTTGGCCGTCGAAGATCAGCTTCGCCGGGACGGGAAGCGCCCATGACCTGGGAGATCGCGGTCCCCTACCGCGGCGAGGACGACTGGACCCTCGATGTGATCCCAGCCGCCCGTGAGGTTCTTGAAGGCGATGACCTCAAAGTGGTGGAGCAGGTCGCCTATGACGCGATGGTCAGGGGCAAGACCAAGATCGGTGACCTGCTCAACGAGCTGGAGGCGGCTGGGCCGGATGGCCGGCGTCGGATCGTTGACAAGGCCCGTGTCGCCTGCGGTCTCGACACCCTGGAGGACGCAGCGGCGCACCAACGGTTCCTGCAGGCGAACGCCGCGCTCAGAGGGACGGGCCGGGACGCCGGAGGCAAGAGCATCCAGGGCTGCCATGCGCCCGATTGCCAAGCGATGCCGGTCGACGAGCTAGGGGCTCCGGTCCCGTCCGCGGCCTCTCGCTGGTTCTGCAGCAGGCATGAGGATCAGGCGCAGCCAGGTGATCTCGATCCGCCTGAGCCGAAGTACGTAATCGACTTCGCAACCATGTCCGTGAAGGCCGTTGGCCGTGAGCAGGAACGCCTGCTGGAGGAGGACCGGGAACGGGAGCGGCAGGCTGCCGCCCGCGAGCAGCGCCGTCGCGAGGAGTCGGAGCGTCTGGGGAAGCTCGAAGAGGAATATCGAGCCACCCTCAAACTTCCTGTTGGTTGGGGTCCGCAGTGAAGGACCACGCCTCCCTGATCGCCCACGAATGCGGCCACGCCATCGGCCTGCTGATCCAAGGGCACGGCGTCGCCGAGGTCCGGGTCGACCACGAGCGACTCGGCGAGCTCGGCCGGACGACCGCTGATTTCAGCCACTCCGAGGGGGACTACGGCTACTTGATCGCCTGTTTGATGGGGCCAATCGCCGGTGGAGACCCGCCGCCACCGTGGCCTCCCGACCGCGACTCGCTGGATACCGACGAGCACAACGCGGCGGTGTTGGTCGAGCACCTCGGCCTGTGCGAGCACGACTACGAGGCCGCGATCATCATCGCCCGCACCTGGCTGGACTCGCACAACGTCAAGGCCGCCTCCGCCGTGCTGGGTCAGGCGCTGTTCAAGGTGCCGGTGATCAGCGGTGCCCAGCTGGAGGAGTTGCTCGGCCCACATCTTGCGCGACTACGAGGAGAGGAGACGGCATGCAGCACCTGAGCCTGAAGGCGACGACAGTCAGCACCGAGGAGGAGCTCGGCACCTTCACCGCCCTGGTCAGCGCATGGACCGCTGACAGGGAGGGAGACACGATTGATCGCCACGCCTTCGATCAGTCTGTCGCGGACTGGAAGGCGAGCGGCAAGAACCTTCCGCTGTTGCTCGAGCACAAGACCACCGTCGTCGGTGCCCTCGACCCAGCCACCATGCGCACCGAGGAGCGAGGCCTCGTCGTCGCCGGCTCAGTCGACCGTGAGTCGGACGAGGGCCAGCGAGTCTGGCGAGCGATCAAGTCCAACGTCGCCTCGTTCTCGATCGGCTTCATGGCGACTGAGTCCCGCCCTCGCAAGGGAGGAGGCAGAGACTTGCTCGTCATTGACTTGCTCGAAGTCTCCGTCGTGTCAACGCCGATGCATCCAGACACCCGTGCCTTGAGCTGGAAGACCGCCGACGAGCTCGGCATCAACGACAGCGAGTACGAACCGATGATCGCCCGCAACCGCAAGCACGACGCGGAGTTCCGCGAGCGCTGGCGCCGGAGGCTGAGAGACCAGGAGTTCGAGGAGGTCATCGCGAAGGCTGAGAAGGAAGAAGCGAAGGCAGCGCGAGCCGCTCGACCGATTCAGATCAAGACCTTCGAGATCAAGTGATGGCAATGACGAAAAACGGAGCGGCCCCGCTAGTCGCTGCCGTTGGCACGGGACCGCTCCTGTGAGGAAATAACGAAATATGCGAAGAGAAGTAGTGACGAATTACGGACGAATCAACTGGCCAAAGTCAAGCGATGAGGCGTGATCTGACAGGTTCTCAGCCGCCTCCGACATCGCCTAGTCCGACAGCCCGGCGGCCTACTGATCCGTGCTGGACGGCTCGCCGAGGGCGGTACGTACCCAGTCGAATTTGCTCCCGGAGTCGAGGTCCGAGAGGAACTCGGCGAGCGAGCCATCCCAGGTGGCCTCCGCAGATTCGGCTGCTATCTCGACCATGTGCCGCGCTTCTTCGTTCTTACAACGAACCATCAGAAGGCCGTTCTTGAAGGTGGCGAGGACGATCGATTCTTGCTCGGGCCTAGCCGTGACGTTCTCTTCCGTCATCGCCCACGCCCCGTTCTCCTCCGGTCTCGCTTGCATGGCAGCTCCTTTCCCCTGGGGGGCGGTTGAAGGCGCCTCATGCGGAGCGGGCGCCCGCCTAGCCAATATCCGAGTCGGCCCTAAACACCTCGTAAGCGATAGGGGAGGGTGCCAAGGCAGAACCGCCGGCTTAGAAGACCGCCGGTTGGGCGACGGCGGGCGCCGTGACGTGAGCGCCCTACTCCGACAGCCCGGCGGCTTCGAGGGCTTCGGCTTCGTCGGGGAACTCGCGGATACGCACGATCATCCCGTCACGGATCGTGAGCAGCTCGTAATTGGTCGAGCGAACCTCGGCTCCACTCATCACGCCGCGGCCCACTTCGGTTGCTTCGACCAGCACCTCGTCGCCTCCGCAGTCGATGATCCGCTGGACGTCATATCTGTACTCAGCGAAGCTTTGCAGCCATTCCTCGAGCCGCTGCCTGACTCCCTCACGGCCGCGGTAGATCGTTCCGTCTTCCGGTGCGCTCCACTCGACCTCGGGATGGCACAACGCCATCGTTCTGGGCATCGCAGCCAACAGCGCGTCCTTGCCTGTGGCCGGCTCATACCAGCGCCTCGCGATCTCGACGTTCTCCTGCGACATCGCCTACTCCGAAAGGCCAGCGGCTTCGAGGGCTTTCGCGTGACTAAGGAAGTCCTCGGAGCGGAGGATCTTTCCGCCTCGGAAAGTCATGAGCAATCCGACTTCCTCGTGGAACCCCATGCGAGTCGTCCGGGCGGTCAGGTCGACATGACTGAGGACCAGGACAGACTCGCCAAGGTCGCGGATCTCCTGAATCTGAATCGTGAGACGTTCCCACGCCTCGCCGCGATAGTCGTCCCAGGCCTTTCGCGCACCGTCAAGACCCCGATAGGTGGTTTCCCCGCCCTCCAGGGCCGGCTCAATGGAGGGATGCCACTCCACCTCCGGATCGAGCTCGGCCAAGCAGGCTTCAAGATCGTTGGCGTTCCAGGCCTCGAAGGCACGCCGCACGGCCTCGACGTTCTCCTGCGACATCGCCGACCCAGTATCCCCCGCCGTGGGGGAGGGTGCCGATCCAGAACCGCCCGCTCAAAATACCGCCGATTGCCTTCGTGCAAAAAAAACCCGTCCCCTACGGACCGGAGGCGTGAAATTGGAGCCTGAGGAGATGATCCGCCTGCTCGAGGAGATCGCTCGGGACAACGAGGCGAACCCGACCTCCAGAGTCACGGCGATCCGGGCCCTGCGGCTGTTCCCGCAGCCACTGCCGGTCGATGAGTCCCTGTATCCCCCGAACAACGTCCTGCCGATGACCGGACCGGTCGCCGGGCGACGCCGGCGGATGCAGCGGACGGCTGAGGAATGACCGACGGGACGGTCGTAGAGTGTCGCTCCGATGGCTGAGCCCGAGATACGTCTGACCGAGTCCCAGGTGCGTCAGCTAGTGGAGTTCTACGACAGGCACGGGATCGACAAGGTGACCGAGTTCGGCGAAAGCATCCTGATCCGACCTGCGCCGAATCTCGGCAGCGGCTACCTCGAGGTGGTCGCGCTTGACGCTGACGATCAGCCGACCTCCGAGAAGCGCATCCTTTCCCCACATAGCGACGAAGAAGCCCCCGGCTAGACCAGGGGCTCTCCGTACTACGGCTAGCCGGGGCGGCCCAAACGGCGATCCGCCCCACCGACAGAACGAACGGTATGACAGCTTTCCGCATGCTCCCTCTCCCTCAGGTTCCCCTACATACCCCGGAGCGACAGTACCGGCCCAATTTACGCCCCATGTAAAAAGGGGCGGATTTGCGGACTAACACGGATGGTCCGTGACGGACTAATACGGATGCTCAGCGAGGCCCAACCAGAATAGGTTCATGTGGCGACTCGGATTGGTCGTCGCGTCGGGGGCGCGGAATCGAGAAAAGGGAGACAAGATGGTTCATTCAATCAGGCGTCCGATGCTTGCGAGCATCGTCGCACTCATCATGGGCTCTCTCCTGGTTGTGCCGGCAATGTCCGGTGCATCAGAGAGCAGATCCAGCAACGCTCCAACAGGGCACGCATCACGGGCCTACACGTGTGCCGAGGCGACGAGGATCGCCAACTTCGCTGAGCGCAGAGTCAAGAAGCAGCGCAAGCTCTGGCGAAACGGATACATCTCGACCGCCAAGTACAAGAACTCGCTCAGGATCTGGAAGTCGTGGATCCGGGCGAGGAACCGGATCTGTTCTCAGAACGGTGGCGGTGGCACTGGCGGCGGTGGTGGTGGTAACCCACCTCCGCTGGCTCTGAGTGAGAGTGAAGTCAGAGCGCGTGTGAACAGTCAGGCGTACCAGTACTGCTTCAACTCAGGTGATCCGTACTGCTACGACTATGGTGTTTACACCAGTGGTGGCTCGCTCTCTTGCGAGTCAAAGTCGACCTATACATGGTCGTGTTACGGCTGGAACGATGAGTATGACGGAACGTACTACACGTGCGCCTTCCGTGAGGTCGTCAGTCGCAGTGGTTACAACGCACTGACGTCCTACCGTGATTCTTCATACGGTTCGGGTGGGTTCTCCTGTAGCTAAGCAGCAGCGCAGCGTTCTGCGCTGCGTGGGGTGTCGAGCTACGGCCTGGGACCCCACGGAGCGTAGATCCATAGATCCATAACGATCCAAGCAGTTCCGTTCAAATCTAAGAGGAAGTGGGAGTATGCCCCGACTCGAAACTGGTGCAGCTGTTGCTGCAGCCATGGTCCTAGTAATCGTTGTTGGGGCGTGTGGTGGCGGTGGCGGTGGTAGCACCACGATGTCACAGCAGGACATAGCAGCTAAGAGCGAGCCAGCAGTCCAGCTTTTGGTTGGGAACTACCCCGGAGACTCTCCGGGATCATCTCGATACAGCTGTTCGTCCTGGGCAGATGAAAACCTGGGCCACGATCTGGTTGTCACGGACGCCCACTGCGTTATCGCACCGCAGCTCACTGTTGGTGGAGTCCCCGCCGGCATCGTGGGCGTGGATAACCTCCATGACATTGCAGTCCTGAGCGTCCCAGGATCGTCTGCCAAGGGGTCCCTCGATCTCGGATCTACTGCCCCGGTTATCGGGGACAAGGTGTACACGCTGGGGTACCCGAGCAATGGCACTGAGACCGATCCTCCTTACCAGGTTACAGCGGGTGACGTCTCAGCAGTGGAAGGTGTCACGCTGCAGGTGTCAACCGATGTGTTCGACAGTCTCTGGGAAGATCTAGAGGTTGCCAACGACAACGCTGCAATCACGTTGTCGAATCTGATGCAGTCAACCTCCGAGACTACATCCGGAGGATCTGGCGGCCCAGTCCTCAATGAAGCGGGCAAGGTCGTTGGTATGACAGAGACAGGTACTGGAGAGGCATCCCAGAACGATGCCACCTCCCTCGCCACGCTGAGAGCTGAGCTACCCAAGCTCGCAGCCGGCACGAACACGGCGTACACGGGTGTCAACATGTCTGCTGTTCCGTCTGCCTATGTCAATGCTCAGCAGAAGACGGGATTGAACTACCCAGGTCTCGCGTTCATCTATTCTGTTCAGCCGGACTCTCCTGCTGACCAGAAGTTCGATCTGGCGCGGACTGTCCGTCAGGACGCAGGCAAGTACGGCACGTACGTCTCTGTCCTCTCAGTCAATGGTCAAGAGTTCACAACTCAGCAGGATCTCGTGAATCAGCTCTCGACCATCACGAAGGGTCAGGAGGTGCGTATGCATTTGTTCGAGACCGAGCTCGATCCACACGGCTTCTATGACGACCTCGGCACGTTCCGCTTCACCATGCCGTAAGAATCAACGCAGCGTTTTGCGCTGCGTGCGGTGTCGTCTCCACCTTTCACCCTCGGTGATGGGGCCATTATTGCGGTCCTCAGGTACCAGAGGCGACCCTCTCGCGCCTCAGAGCGGACGTGGGCCAACTCGACGCGAGCACCGAGAAGTGCAGTTCGGCGGAGGTTGCACAACTGGTCGCTGCGTTCCTTGCGGTCACCGGATCGAGCGTCGTCGAGGCCGTGGGGGCCACGGGTGATCTACGAGCGCTACGGGCGCGCCCGCGATGAGTAAGACTGACACCGCAGGATCCCGCTTTCCATGCAAAGCAGCACTTTCAGCGCGAGCAGCTCGCCGCCAAGAACTTCAACACGGGGTGCAGCTCAATCGCGTTCGGCGCGATTCCCGTCTGGCCGTGCGGGATGTCGAAGAAGCCGACCCCGGTGACGCTGGCCCTGCCACTGAGTTTGGTGAACCGGCTGGAGGAGGGCTGACCGCAGGCGGCGATGAGCGCGGAGCGGGCGCTCCTCACCTCGGCGCGCGGGCTCAGCCGGGCCGATCCAAGGTTCTCCTGTGGAACGCGAGGGTTCCCGCAGTTCGACTCGTCTAGCGCCAAGCGCGGTTGCAGCGAGCGCACGATGGCCGCAAGTTGGCCAGCGATTCGCCTCCGCCGGCGCCGATCGGGGTGAGATGGTCCACATTTAGGTCGGGGTCCCGGATCCCGGCCTCAAGCCCGAGTTCACCTGGATCGGTTATGGACCTCGGCCGTTACGGCCACTCGATCCCGGGCTCAGAGGGCGGAGCCGGCGGGTCGCTCGGCGTCTGCCTCGAGGCCCGGCGACTGGCTGACGGGGGCCGGGCAGCCGCCGGCGCCCCGGTGTCGGGATGGGCCACCAGTGTTGTAAGCCCATGAGTTCCTTTCGGCTCTACCCAGGTGTTCCTTCGCCTGTACCCGGGTAAGCGGCGTAGGGCGTCAGATGGAAACGGGTGACGGTGGCATGCAGTCGCCAGCTGCTGACTGGCGAACCCACTGGCGTTGCTCGCAAATAGCGGGCTTCTGCTTCATCAGTTTTCGCGAGAGACATGGATCGGCTGATAAGCCTTGCGGCCGCTAAGCCTTACCGCAGGGCCAATCGAAAGGAATCAAGTGGAGATGACGAACGACAGCAGATCGCTGGACGACCTGATTCGTCGTCAGACCCTCGAGAAAGCGGCAATCGATCTTCGTCGTGCCGCTGACGCTCTAGACGAGCTGTCCGGGATCCAGTGGCCGGTGCTAGCCCGTGACGTGGAGAACGCCCGAGCAAATGTTGCCCTGGTGAGAGCGTCGCTGGCGGTGGTAGACCAGGTCGGCTGGCCAAGCGGGACCGACTGAGAGGCGCGCACAACCCAGCATGGCCCTCCTCGCCAAGGAGGAAGTTGACCGCCCTCGGACAGCGTCCCCTGCCGCTGCGGGAAACCCCCGAAACCTGACCCGATTCCGCTAGTTTGTTCCGATGGCCGGGTCCAACGGGACGACGACGACGCTACGCGTGGGCGCGGAGAGCTCCGCCGTGGTGGGCAACACGCCCCTCGTCGCACTGGCGCGGCTGGGAACCGAGCTGCCGGGCGAGGTGGTCGCGAAGCTCGAGTTCTTCAATCCAGGCGGCTCCGTCAAGGACCGGATCGGGGTGGCGATGATCGACGCCGCCGAGCGCGACGGAATGATCGAGCGCGGCCGGTCGGTGATCGTCGAGCCGACCAGTGGCAATACCGGGATCGCCCTCGCCCTCGTGGCCGCGGCGCGTGACTACCGGTTGATCCTCACGCTGCCCGAGGGGATGAGCCGGGAGCGGACGGCGCTGCTGCGCACCTACGGCGCCGAGGTCCACGAGACCCCATCGCTGGGCGGGATGAACGAGGCGGTGGATCTAGCCAACCGGCTCGCCTCCGAGCACGGCGGCTTCATCCCGCAGCAGTTCTCGAACCCCGCCAACCCGGAGATCCACCGCCGCACGACGGCCGAGGAGATCTGGCGCGACCTCGACGGAGAGGTCGATGCGTTTGTGGCCGGCGTCGGCACCGGCGGGACGATCACGGGCGTCGGCCAGGTGCTCAAGGAACGCCGCCCGGGGATTCAGGTCATTGCCGTCGAGCCCGCCGCCTCCTCGGTGCTCTCGGGCGGTCGGCCCGGGCCGCACAAGATCCAGGGCATCGGCGCCGGCTTCGTCCCGGATGTCCTCGACCGCGAGGTGATCGACGAGATCGTCGGGGTGAGCGACGAGGACGCGCTCGACACAGCTCGTGCCGCCGCCAGGCGCGAGGGGCTCCTGATCGGGATCTCCGCGGGTGCCGCGGTCAGAGTCGCGCTCGACCTCGCCGCCCGTGAGGAGATGGCGGGCAAGCGGATCGTCGTGATCGTGCCGGACTCCGGAGAGCGCTACATGTCGCTGCCCTTTTTCGCCCCGTCCTAGCGGTCGCTCGTCCCTAAGCTTCGAAGCGTGCTCGGTCTAGGCACGCTCAGGCGCGTGATCAGGGAGGTCTCGGCGGACGTGGCCTCCGCACGGGAGCGGGATCCCGCGGCCCGTGGCACCGGCACAGTCGAGATCCTCACCGGCTGGGCCGGGGTGCAGGCGCTCCTCGCCCACCGGGTGGCGCACGCCCTCTGGGAGGCCGAGGTCCCGCTCCTTCCCCGCACGATCGCCTATACGAGCCGCTCAGTGACCGGGGTGGAGATCCACCCGGCAGCCAGGATCGGCTCGGACTTCTTCATCGACCACGGCTCCGGGGTGGTGATCGGAGAGACGACGGAGATCGGCGATCGCGTGACCCTCTACCAGGGCGTGACCTTGGGCGGCACCGGCTTCGCGCGGGGCAAGCGGCATCCAACACTGCAAGACGATGTCACCGTCGGGTCCGGCGCCAAGCTTCTCGGGCCGGTCACGGTCGGCCGCAACGCCAAGGTCGGCGCGAACACGGTCGTGATCGAAGACATTCCCGATCACACCACGGTCGTCGGCAACCCGGGGCATCCGGTGCGGGTCGAGGGCCGGCCGGTCGAGGGGCCCGATACGGACTGGATCCACCTGCCGGATCCGATCGCGGAGGCTATGAAGGAGCTCTCCGCCCGGATCTCGCAGGTCGAGCAGCATCTTGCCGGCCTGACAGGCGAGGACATCGGCGAGGCCGACGTGGCCGAGCTCCGGCCGAAGAAGGGACCCAGCTCAGCGGGCGGGTAGCCGCTTGGGCCAGGCCTATGCTTGGCCCATGGCCCGTGGTAGAGAGGAATTGAAGGTCGTCCCCGAGGAGGCGGTCGAGGAAGCGTCGGGCGCCCCGATCGAGGCGGGCGCCGACCAAATCGAGCGGCTGCTCGCCGACCTAAACGGCCCGCAACGGGAGGCGGTCACCTTCGGCGAGGGACCGCTGCAGATCCTGGCCGGCGCAGGGTCAGGGAAGACTCGCGCGCTCACCCACCGGATCGCCTGGCTGCTGGCTACCGGCCTTGCGCACCCGGACCAGATCCTCGCGATCACCTTCACGAACAAGGCGGCCGACGAGATGCGCGAGCGGGTCTCCTCACTGGTCGGCGGAGTCTCCCGCCGGATGTGGGTGATGACCTTCCACGCCGCCTGCGCGCGACTCCTGCGGATGGAGGCCGAGCGGCTCGGCTACACGTCCCGCTTCACCATCTACGACGAGGCGGACTCCCTGCGGATGCTGAAGCGGGTCCTCGAGGAGCTCCAGGTCGACACCAAGCGGTATCCGCCGCGTGCCGTCCGAGCCCGGATCTCGGACGCGAAGAACCAGCTGATCGACGGCGAGACCTACCAGGAGCAGGCCAACGGGCCGTTCGAGGACATGGTCGGACAGGCCTATCGCCTCTACGAGCGCCGCATGCTCGAGGCCAACTCGATGGACTTCGACGACCTGCTGATGCGCACGGTCAACGTGCTCGAGCTGTTCGAGGACGTCCGCCGCCGCTATCGGGAGCGCTTCCGCTGGATTCTCGTCGACGAGTATCAGGACACGAACCACGCCCAGTACCGGCTGCTGCAGCTGCTGGCCGGGGAGGACGGGAACCTGACCGTCGTCGGCGACGAGGACCAGTCGATCTACAGCTTTCGCGGAGCTGAGGTCCGCAACATCCTGGAGTTCACGATCGACTTCAAGGATGCGCACGTCGTCAAGCTCGAGCAGAACTACCGCTCGACGGAGACGATTCTCGAGGCCGCCAACGCGGTGATCTCGCACAACACGGGCCGGCTCGGCAAGAACCTCTGGTCCGACCTCGGCGAGGGCGAGAAGATCCACGTCGTCGAACTGGAGGACGAGCACGCCGAGGCCCGCTTCGTCGCCGGCGAGATCGAGGAGCTGATCGGCCAGCACGGGATGACCCGCGACGAGATCGCGGTCTTCTACCGGACCAACGCCCACAGCCGGGTGCTGGAGGACATCCTGGTCCGCTACGAGCTGCCCTACCAGGTGATCGGCGGGACGAAGTTCTACGAGCGCGCCGAGATCAAGGACGCCATCGCCTACCTGCAGCTGATGGTCAATCCGGCCGACGAGGTGAGCTTCTCCCGCGTGATCAACTCGCCGCGCCGCGGGATCGGCGACACCAGCCAGGGCCGCCTGCGCAACCACGCCAACACGATCGGCCGGACGATCTGGGAGATCGCCCTCGAGCCCGAGGCGGTACCGGGGCTGGGCGGCGCGGCGATCCGCTCCATCTCCCGGTTCACCGAGCTGATCGAGCAGCTGCGCGCAGAGTTCGAGGGCGGCCCCGTCGCCGACCTCCTCAGGGCGCTCCTGGAGCGCTCCGGCTACCTCGACGCTCTGCGGGCAGAGCGCACGATCGAGGCCGAGGGCCGGATCGAGAACCTCGAGGAGCTGGTGGGTGTCGCCGCCGAATTCGACGCCAACCGGCAGGTGGAGGGACCCTCCGAGCTCGAGCCGCTCGAGGAGTTCCTGCAGGCGATCTCGCTCTACACAGACCAGGACGATCTGAAGCGCGACGAGTCCAAGGTCACGCTGATGACGCTGCACAACGCCAAGGGTCTCGAGTACGACGCCGTCTTCATCATCGGCTGTGAGGAGGGGGTCTTCCCGCACTCCCGCTCGCTCGAGGAGGGCAACGAGGAGGAGGAGCGCCGCCTCGCCTACGTCGGAATCACGCGGGCGCGAAAGCGGCTCTGGATGACCCACGCCCGGAGCCGCCGGATGTTCGCCGGACGCGAGACGGGCTTCCCGTCGCGCTTCCTCTCCGAGTTGCCCGAGCAGCTCGTCGAGCGCGAGGGCACCGAGGAGCAGGCGCTCACCGGCTGGTCGCTGGGCGGCAACGGCGCGCCGGCCTCGAGGGCCGACCCGTCGCTCTCCTTCGCCACCGGTGACGACGTGACCCACGCCAGCTTCGGCGAAGGGGTCGTCACCGCGGTCGAGCCGGGGGGAGTGATAGTCGTGCGTTTCGCGAATGACGGAGCGGAGCGCAAGCTGATGGCGGACTACGCCCCCCTTAGGAAGAGCTAGTGGCAGCGGCCGTGATCGACGGCAAGGCCGTCGCCACCTCGGTGCGCGGGCGCGTGCGAGGCGAGGTGGAGGGGCTCACCCGCGAGCTCGGCCGCCCACCCGGGCTCGCCACCGTGCTGGTGGGAGACGACCCGGCCTCGGCGATCTACGTGCGCCGGAAGCACGAGGCCTCCGAGGAGGTCGGCTTCCGCTCATTCGACCACCAGCCGGACGCGTCGATCTCCCAGGAGGAGCTGCTCGAACTGGTCGGCGAGCTCAACGATGCCGACGAGGTCGACGGAATCCTCGTCCAGCTTCCCCTGCCGGACCACCTCGACCCGGATCCGGTCGTCGCGGCCCTCGATCCCGGCAAGGACGTCGACGGCCTCACCCCGACCAGCGCAGGCCTGCTGGCCCGGGGGGAGCCCGGTCTGGTGCCCGCCACGCCCCAGGGCGTGATGGAGCTGATTCGCTCGGCGGGAGTGGACCCGGCCGGCAAGGAGGCCGTGATCGTGGGGCGCTCGAACCTGGTCGGGCGGCCGCTGTTCTCGTTGCTACTCGGCGCGAACGCGACCGTGACCGTGTGCCACAGCCGCACGCGCGACCTGGGCGAGGTCTGCCGGCGTGCCGAGATCCTGGTCGCCGCGGCCGGTCGCCCCAGGCTGGTCACAGGCGACATGATCCGCCCGGGCGCCACGGTGATCGACGTCGGCACCAACCGCACCGACGACGGCCTTGTCGGCGACGTCGACTTCGAGGCGGCGAGTGAGGTCGCCGGAGCGATCACGCCGGTGCCCGGCGGCGTCGGTCCGATGACCATCGCGATGCTGCTCGCGAACACGCTTCAGGCGGCGCGGGAACGGAAGGCCGTTCACATACGCGGGTCTGTATAGGGTCTCCTCGCTGTCAGTGGAGTCGATCGAGGAGGACGTGGGAATGGGAAGGTTGTCTCGGGGGCAGATGATCGCGGCAGTCGGAGGGATTGTCCTGCTGGTCGCGATGTTTCTGCCCTGGATTGGCATCAGCGGCCCCTCGCTCCCAGCCGGGCTCCCCGGGGGCGTCGATACGAGCAGCTCGGAGAACATCTGGAAGGGCTCGTCCCTCGACATCTACCTCCTGATCACCGGAGTCGTCGCGCTCCTGCCCGCTCTGCTGGCTCTCACCGACAGCGCGTCGGAGTTCTCCTTCCTATCCGCGGCGACCCTGTTGTTGGGGACGGTCGCGGTGATCCTGGTGATCGCCTTCCTGACCGTCGATTTCCCTGACGGCGCCGATCGCAAGATCGGAGCGTACGTCGGGCTCGGTGCGGCGATCGTGATCGCAGTGGGTGGTTTCCGTGCGATGCAGGAAGAAGTCGCCGGAGAGATATAGGCTCGCGCGGCGCGAGGGTGCACCGCGACCCGTTTGACCTAGACAGAGGAGAGAAATTGGACGCCAACCGCTTGTCTCAGGGGCAACTCGTCGCCGCGGTTTCTGCGATCGCCCTGTTCATCATCAGCTTCCTGCCCTGGTTCGACATCTCCGGTGCCGTGACGGTCGGCGGGACCACGATCGGCGGATCCAAGAACTTCAACCTCTGGGAAGCCGAGAATCCGTTCGACATCTACCTGCTGATCGTCATCCTGGTGGCGCTGGTGCCAGCCGCTCTGTCAGTCCTGGGCGATGGCGGCGACGCGCCGATGGCATCGATGGCGACGGCGCTGCTGGCCGGCATCGGCACGCTGCTGATCCTCTACCAGATCTTCGACACGCCTGGTGACCTCGACCGCAAGATCGGGCTATTCCTCGGCCTGATCGCCTGCGCCGGAATCGCGGTCGGCGGCTACCTGGCGATGCAGGAGAACGTCGGAGGTGAGCGGTACTGACCCCGGCATGAAACGGGTTGCTCCAGGGGTTAAACGGGTTGCTCCTCCGGAGCACCCTCGCATCTGGAGCACCCTCGCATCAGGCGAGCTGGTCGTGGCCGTCAGCGGCCTCGGCCTGCTCGTCGTCAGCTTTCTCCCCTGGTACTCGTTCCAAGGGGACAACGCCACCGCCTGGCAGGTCTTCAGCGTCGTCGACCTGGTGATCGCGGCCGCCGCGATCACAGGTTTGTCGGTGGGCATCTCGGTGCTGGGGCGGATCTCAGTCAGCTACCCCGTGGCGGGCTCGGCCGTGGCCGCCGGGCTCGGCGGCCTGGCGCTGTTGTTGATCGCCTACCGGCTGATCAATCCGCCGGGGGGCGACGGCGTGGACCGCGAGATCGGTGCGTGGCTCGGGCTGGTTGCCGCGGCCGGAGTCACGTACGGCGGGTACCTGGGGATGCAGGAGCCGCGACCGCTCCGCAGCCCGTCAGCCGCTTAGCGAATCGGCCGCATCCCGCGCGACGTGGGTCGCGCAGGCGATGATGGTCATCATCGGGTTGACCCCGACCGAGGTCGGCAGGAGGCTCCCGTCGGCCACGTAGAGGCCCTCCACGCCGCGTACCGCGCCGGTCGGGTCGACGACGCTGTTGCTGGGGTCGACGCCCATGCGGGCAGTGCTCATCGGGTGAAAGGCCTCGAGGCGCAGGTCGGCGGGGCGCAGCCGGAGGGTCTCGAACTCCTCGAGATCGCCCCGCTTGATCACCGAGACCGGCCCGACGTTCGGATAGACCTCGGTCGCACCCGCCGCGAAGTGGATCTCGGCTGCCCTGGCAATCCCGAACTGGATCCGCCGCGCCTCCTCATGCAGCAGGCGGTAGGAGAGCCTCAGTGAGCCGTTCGAGCTCAGGCCGACCCTGCCCTCGGAGTGGTCGTGGAGGTGGACGCCGATCGAAGCGATGTGGTCGAAGTTCGCGACCCGATCAGTGAAGGCCGGGCCAGCACCCGGCAGCCACTGGGCGCCGAAGGAGAGCGGGGTGAAGGTCGCCTCGAGCAGGATCCCCTCGGGCTGCCACTGATCCACGTAGTAGCTCTGCATGACGCCCTCCCAGCCCCGGACCTCCTCCTCGTAGCGCGCGCCGATCCAGGCGGCGGGGTGGATGTGGAGATGCCGTCCCAGTGCCGGATGGCGGACTCCAGAGCGCAGCAGGAGCTCGGGCGTCCCGAAGGCCCCGCCGGCGCTGATCACCGCCTTGGCCCGGACCTGCCAGTCGCGGCCGGAGGCGGTTGATCCGGCCGCGGGGTTTGTGGCGGCCGAATGTGAGGCGGACATCTCCTGCGCACCGGTGGTCGGCATCCCCGCTTGGCAGGCGAGGCCGACCGCCCGGTCGTCCTCAGTGAGCACCCGCTGCACCTGGACGCCCGCCCGAACCCGTGCCCCCGCGGCCACGGCGCGAGGGAGGTAGGAGACATGCGCGGCCCGCTTCGCGTCGATGCGGCAACCCAGAGGGCAGGAGCTGCACTGGACGCAGCGGCCCGCGTTGCGGCTGATCGGCCCGCCGCTCGCGCCCAGCGCCTTCGCGCCCTCGGCGCAGAGCTGCCCATTTCGGCCCAGCGTCTCGATGTCGAGAGGCGTGACGGCGAGGACCTCCTCCGCCGCCTCATAGATCGCATCCAAGTCCGTCGCCCAGTCGACCCCCTCGCGATCCCGCCACTCCTCGAGCACCTCCCGTGGAGCACGGAAGCAGGTGCCGGAGTTGATCACCGTGGTGCCGCCCACGGTGCGGCCGACCGGAACCGGGATCGCGGGCTTGCCCACGGCGATCGTCATGCCGCCGTCGCGGTAGAAGAGCGGCATCGCCTCGAGCGGATCGCTGGGGTAGCCGGCGCGATCGACGTAGGGACCTGACTCCAGGACCAGCACATCGAGTCCGGCCTCGGCGAGCGTCGCCGCCGCGGCGGCACCACCTGCGCCGGATCCGACGATGGCGACGTCGCACTCCTCGCCCTCGCCCCGCGGCTCCAGGTCGCCGAGGCTGGTGGGCGCCGGCTCGGGAGTCCCCTCCGCTACGGCACAGCTGTACTCGAAGCCGATCGCCCTCCGGACGCGGTCATCTCGCGCCCAACCGATCATCGCCAGGAGCTTGGCGAGCAGGAGCAGGTCGCGATAGAGCGCGAAGCGGGACCCCTCCATCTTCGCCATGTACTCGGAGCGGGCCTCGAGGCTCAGCCGGCTGAAGCGCCACGGGAACGGCAGCCATTCGAAGACCCGCAGGGCGATGCGGACGACCTGCACCGTCCGGGCCGGTAGACGAGAGAGAAAGCGGGCGAGGGGCTCGGCGACCGGGACCTGTCTCTCGGCCGCCGGCAGCCCGTCCTCACCAGGGGCGAGTGCCTCCGCGATCGCTCGCAGAGTTCGAAGCTCGGCGGCCCGCAGCCCCGGCGGGCGCCTTCAGGGCGGGGCGGCGGGGGAGCCGACCCTGCCGGCCAACGACCAGAGCAGCAGGGACGCGAAGACGAGGGATCCGTCGACGATTCCATTGAGCAGGTAGACGAAGACGTCGTCCTCGATGAAGAAGACGAGTGAGGTGATCGAGGAAGCCGCCTTGCCGGCGGCCAGGGCCAGGATCATCGGGCGGTAGCGGACGACGTCGGTCGAGGCGATCCAGGCCAGGAAGGTGATCACCACCATGTAGGCGAATCCGAGCGAGAGCCACAGCCGCTCCTCGGTCTTGGGCGCCGGCGTGTCGAAGCCCAGGTGCCCGCCGAGCTCGGTGAGGCGAGCGAGCGTCCCATCCGGCCAGGCGATGAAGAAGAAGCCGGTGATCGCGAAGCCCACCGCCATCAAGCGCAGGTTGAGTACGACGAAGCGCTCAGCTCTCTCCCCCGACATGGCGGCGGCATCCTAACTGGCTGGCTGGCCAGGATGGTCCACACCTAGAATCCGCCGGGTGATTGATCGAGACCAGGTGCTCCACGTCGCGAGGCTCGCGCGACTCAAGCTCACCGACGAGGAGATCGAGCGGATGGCCGGCGAGCTCTCCGGGATCCTCGAGCACGTCGATCGGATCTCCGAGCTCGACCTCGAGGGGGTCGAGCCGACCTCGCACGTGATCGCGCTCGAGAACGTCCTGCGGCCGGACGAGCCGCGACCGAGCTGGTCGCGCGACGAGGTCCTGGAGCCTGCCCCGGACGCCGCCAGCGGTGCCTTCCGTGTCCCGTCGCCCCAGGCTTAGATGGCGGAAGAGCTGATCGATCTCACGGTCGCCGAGGCGGCCGACCGCATCCGCTCCGGCGAGCTGGCCGCAGACGAGTACTTCGACGCCTACCGCGGGGCGGCGGCCGCCGATTCCCTGAACTCCCTCCTCTGGACCGCGGAGGACGTCGGTCAGGCCGACCTCGAGGGAACTCGTGCCGCACAGGACGAGATCGATCCCGATCGTCCGTTGGCTGGGATCCCGGTGGCGGTCAAGGACATCTTCTGCACGCAGGGGATTCCCACGACGGCGGGCTCACGGATCCTCGAGGGCTACCGCCCGCCATATACCGCGACCGCCGTCCGCGGCCTCCGCAAAGCCGGGGCGCGAGTGCTCGGCAAGACCAACATGGACGAGTTTGCGATGGGGTCATCGAACGAGAACTCCGGGTACGGCCCGGCTCTCAATCCGTGGGACCCGGGGCGGGTACCGGGCGGATCCTCGGGCGGCAGCGCCGCGGCGGTCGCCGGCCGGCTCGCGCCGTGCGCGATTGGTACGGACACCGGGGGCTCGATCCGACAACCGGCCGCCCTCTGCGGGATCGTCGGGATGAAGCCGACCTACGGCGCGGTCTCCCGCTACGGGATGATCGCCTTCGCCTCCTCGCTCGACCAGTGCGGTCCCCTGACGCGGAACGTGACGGACGCGGCGCTCCTCCTCCAGGCGATGGAGGGCCATGACCACTGCGATTCGACCTCGATCGGCATCGACGGCGGTATCGACCTGCCCAGCCGCGAGGACCTGCGGGGACTCAGCTTCGGGATCCCCAAGGAGCTCGCCAGCGAGGCGGAGGGAATCGAATCCGGCGTCCGGGAGGTCTTTGAGCGCACGGTCGCACTGATCGAGGAGCTGGGCGGCGAGGTCGCGGAGACCGAGCTGCCGCACGCGCCGCACGGCATCTCGGCGTACTACGTGCTCGCCCCGGCCGAGGCCTCCGCGAACCTGGCGCGCTTCGACGGCGTCCGCTACGGGCTGCGGGTCGAGGCCGAGGAGCTGACCGAGATGTACGAGGAGACCCGCGCCCAGGGCTTCGGCGCCGAGGTCAAGCGCCGGATCATGCTGGGCACCTACGCGCTCTCCTCCGGTTACTACGAGGCCTACTACGGTCGCGCCCAGCGGGTGCGGACCAAGATCGCCGAGGACTTCTCCAAGGCGTTCGAGCGCTTCGACTTCGTAGTCACCCCGACCTCGCCGACGGTTGCATTCAAGCTGGGGGAGCGGACTGACGATCCCCTGGCGATGTACCTATCGGACTACTGCACCGTGCCGATGCCGCTCGCCGGGATCCCGGCGATCTCGATCCCCGCCGGCCTCGCGCAGCCCAACGGCGGTGGCGTTGACCTGCCGGTCGGCTTTCAGATCGCAGGGCCCGCCTTCAGCGACTCGGCGATGCTCGATGCCGCCTACGCGATGGAGCGGGCAATCGGCTTCGGCCGCAACGGGAACGGACGGTCGCAGTGAGAGGCGCCCCGGCGCTCACTGATGAGGAGTTCCGCGAGGCGGTCAGGGACGCCCTCGACTCGCTGCCGCCGGAGATCGCATCGCACCTGACAAACGTCGCGGTGATCGTCGAGGACCGGCATCCGAGCGGGCGCCTGATGGGCCTGTTCGATCCGCGGGGCGGCATGCCGCGAATCATCATCTACCGCGAGCATCACGCCGACGCGGAGAGCGTCCGCCAGACGGTCCTTCACGAGGTCGGCCACTACTTCGGCGCGGACGAGGCGACGGTCAGAGGGTGGGGCCTGTGAGCGCTGAGATTGAGGCGGTCATCGGGCTGGAGATCCACGTCCAGCTCTCGACCAGGACGAAGATGTTCTGCGGCTGCTCGCCGTCCTTCGGCGACGAGCCGAACACCCACACCTGCCCGGTTTGCCTGGGCCATCCGGGCTCGCTGCCGACGACCAATGAGCAGTCGATCCGCTACGCGCTGATGATCGCGGCGGCGCTGGAGTGCGAAGTCCCGCCCCGCTCGATCTTCCACCGAAAGCAGTACTTCTATCCGGACCAGGCGAAGAACTACCAGATCAGCCAGTACGACGAACCGCTTGCGGTGAACGGCCGGCTCGGCGATGTCCGGATTGAGCGCGCCCACCTCGAGGAGGACACGGCGAAGATGATCCACGTGGGCGAGTCGGGACGGATCCACGGCTCGGGAGCCTCCCTGGTCGACTTCAACCGAGCGGGCACACCGCTGGTCGAGATCGTCACCGAGCCTGACCTGCGCTCAGCCCATCAGGTCCGCGAGTGGGCGCAGCTGCTCCGCACCACCGTCCGCCAGCTCGGCGTCTCCGACGTGAACATGGAGGAGGGCTCGCTCCGGGTGGACGCCAACGTCTCGATCCGGCCCGTCGGCTCCGACGAGCTCGGCACCAAGACCGAGCTCAAGAACATGAACAGCTTCCGGTTCCTGGAGCGAGGGATCGAGGCCGAGCTGGCCCGCCAGCGCAGCCTGCTCGAGAGCGGGGAGGAGATCGTCCAGGACACGCTCCACTTCCACCCCGAGGACGGCTCGCTCACGCCGCTGCGCTCGAAGGAGTACGCGCACGACTACCGCTATTTCCCCGAGCCCGACCTCGTGCCCGTGGCGCCCACCGAGGAGATGCTGAAGGAGGCGCGTGATTCGCTTCCCGAGCTGCCGGCACACCGGCGCGAGCGTTACCTGAACGAGGTCGGCCTCTCCGAGGAGTCCGCGACCATGCTCGCCTTCCAGCCCGAATACGGGGAGTACTTCGAGCGCGCCGTCGCCAAAGCGGACGGCACGCCCCCCAAGTCGATCGCCAACTGGGTCACCGGCGAGCTGGTCGCCGCGCTTCGTCAGGCGGGCGCGGAGGACGACCCGATGGCCTCCAAGGCGACCCCCGAGGCCGTCGCCGCACTCGCCGGCCTCGTGGAGGCCAAGACAATCTCGCACGGCGCCGGCAAGCAGGTCCTCGCGAAGCTCGTCGGAGAGGGCGGCGATCCGGCGGAGATCGTCGAGCGGGAAGGCCTCGCCCAGATCTCAGACAGCTCCGAGCTGGAGGGGATCGTCGACCGAGCGATCGAGGCCGAACCCGAAGCCGCCGAACAGGTACGACAGGGGAACAACAAGGCGATCGGACGGATCGTCGGCGCGGCGATGAAGGAGAGCAAGGGCCGAGCGGACGGCGGCGCCGTCACCAAGCTGATCAAGGAGCGTCTGTAGGCGGACCGATGGCCGGCGCTCCCTACGTGATCATCGCCCTGCTCTTCGGCCTCGCGACCGGGATCATCGGCCGGGCCAAGGGCAGCTCCTTCTTCCTCTGGCTCGTGGTGGGGACGGTGATTCCGTTCTTCGGGCTGATCGCCGTGATCCTCTACCGCTCGGAGCACGAGGAGCCTGAGCGCCAGTGCCCGACGTGCAGAAAGACGCTCAAGCTCCACGTCCAGGTCTGCCCGCGCTGCGGTACCGACCTATATTTCCCCGATCCGTCGGAGGTCAGGCCCGGGCCTGCCCACCGCTCGACCTGAGTGGGTCAAATTCGCGACAGGCTGGGAAGGGAGCGCAGGATGGGTACTCGCACGGCGAAGCGGCTCGCAGCGGTTGGTCTTCTCGGAACAATGGGTGCGCTGCTGGTGGGCTCGCCTGCGCTCGCGGCCGTGATCACGCCCAACACGTTCGCTGATGAGAACGGCGGTGGCACTGCCTGCTCACTGCGGGAGGCCATCCTGGCCGCCAACACCGACACCGCGTTCGGGGGGTGTCCGGCGGGTGGTGGCGCCGACACGATCCCCCGTGCCACCGGGGTCTACGCGCTGTCGATCCCGCGTGGCGCGACCGCTGACGACAGGCTCGACGGTGACCTCCACGTCGCGAGCCCGATGACGATCACACATACCGGCGTGACCCCGGCCGTGCTCGACGGGGGCGCGGTCGACCGGGTGATTCACGTGTACGGCGCCGGCAACTTGACCGCGTCAGGCGTCACGATCCGGAACGGCAGGACGAGTATGTCGGGAGGCGGAATTCGCAACGAGGGAAACCTCGACCTTTCGAACGCGACCGTAAAGCGGGAATGAGACGACCGCAAGCTATGGCGGCGGGATCGCGAACGCCGGCCCGGCGACGATGTCGCTCACCAACGTGACTCTGTCGGACAACCGCGCCGAAGGCGACGGCGGCGGCATCGACCAGGGCTTGGGCGGGCTGGCAAACCTGAACAACGTCACGATCGCCGGCAACACCGCCGACACCGATGGGGATGCTGGAGGTGGAGGAGGCGTGCTGGTCGCGCCCGCCACCCCCTCGAACCCGGTGGGCACCTTCAATTTCCGGAACACGATCATCGCCGGCAACACCGATATCTCTCCGCCTTCGCTCTCCGAGTCGCCCGACTGCGGTGGAATCCTGGTCTCGCGGGGCAACAACCTGATCGGCGATCGCGCCGACTGCGGGTTCGCACCTCGGGGCGGAGACAGGACCAACGTCAACCCGCGGCTCGGGCCGCTGGCGAACAACGGCGGCGCGACGTTCACGCGCGCGCTCCTCGCCAAGAGCCCGGCGATCAATGCGGGCGGCGGGGGTTCTGCGCCCATCGACCAGCGCGGCGTTCCCCGGTCGGCGCCCGACATCGGCGCCTACGAGTTCGCGAGATGCGGCGGAGAGGTGGTCAACCTCGTCGGCACCTCGGGCGAGGACTGGCTCGCCGGAACGAGCGGGGCCGATGGCATCCTCGGGCTGGGCGGAAGGGACATCCTCAAGGGACGCGCCGGCAAGGACGGGTTGTGCGGTGGCGGCGGCAGGGACAAGCTGAAGGGGGGCGGGGGCAGGGACACCCTCATCGGAGGCAAGGGCAAAGACGCCTGCAGGGGCGGGCCACGAAAGGACGCGCAGAAGAGCTGCTGAGCTCTACCTGAGCCAGGTGCGGACGATCGCGTTCGCGAAGCCGAGCCCGTAGCGCATCACCGCCGGCTTCTTGGAATGGCCGTGGGTGCGCTTGGCGACCGTCACGGGCACCTCCTTGGCCGGGATGTCGCGCTTGATCGCCTCGATCAGGAACTCCGAGGTGTGGAACTGCTCCTGCCGAAGGACGAGCTGGGGGAGGACCGTGGTTCGCACGGCCCGGTAGCCGTTCGAGCAGTCCGAGACCTTGGTCCGGGTGATGAAGGAGACGACCTTGTTGAAGAAGACGATCCCCAGCTCCCGTGAGCGGGAGTTGGGATCCGCTTCACCCAGAACGCGCGAGCCGTGCGCGACGTCGACCTCATCGTCGAGCACGGGCTTGACCAGGCGCTCCATCTCGCTCGCCAGGTGCTGTCCGTCTGCGTCGAGGGTGACCACCACCAGTGCGCCCGACTCCGCCATCAGGCGGTAGCCGGTGCGCAGGGCGGCGCCGCCCCCGCGGTTGATCACGTGCCTGGCGACCACCGCTCCAGCCTTCGCGGCCTCCTCACTCGTGTCGTCTCCCGAGCCGTCGTCCACCACCAGGACGGCGGTCCGCTCGCCGCAGACCTCGGGCGGGATGCTCCGGACGACGTCGCCGACGCTCTGGGCCTCGTTGTAGGCGGGAATGACCACGGCGATCTTGTCGCGGAAGCGTTCGGGGAGCTTCGCCTCGCGGAACTCCTCCCAGGCGAGCCCCTCGAGCAGGGCCGAGAGCTGCTGATTCATCCGGGAGCTCTCGGTCAGCGCCCGCAGGACGAGCAGGAAGAGAATGACGATCGCGAAGACCGCGAGCCCCAGGATCCGCCCGCCGTTGCCGCGGTTGAAGGAGAAGGCCGAGAGCAGCGAGTTGAGCAGCTCGGTGCCCGAGATGATCGCCAGGGCGATCCCTCCGAGCAGGGCCAGTAGAACCGCGCCGTTCGACAGCGACCGCCGCCTCCAAATCGCGAACGCGATCAGGAGAACGGCGAGGACGAGACCGAACGCGCGCAGCGCGGTCAGCTCTTCCGGGAACAGCGAGGCAATCATGGGGACGGTCAAGGCGGCGGCCAGAATAGCCCCGCTCCGATGTAACGGCCGGGCGTGACGGTGCGCCCGATTGGCCTGTACCCTGCCGCCCTCACATGCGCGTCCTCATTCTCGGGGGCGACGGCTACCTCGGCTGGCCGACGGCGATGCGCTTTTCAGCCGGCGGGCACGAGGTCTTCGTCGTCGACAACTTCTCGCGCCGAACGTGGCACGAGAAGCACGGCACAGACTCACTGACTCCCATCCGCTCCCTGGAGGAGCGGATCGAGGCGTGGAAGGAGATCTCGGGAGTGGAGGTCGCCTCCTTTATCGGCGCGATCGAGGACCCGGAGTTCCTGGAGCGCGTGGTGGTCGAGACGAAGCCGGAGGCAGTCGTCCACTACGGGGAGCAGCCGTCGGCGCCGTACTCGATGGCGAGCCGGGAGCAGGCCGTCGAGACGCAGTACACGAACGTGATCGGCACCCTCAACCTGCTCTTCTTCCTCCGCGATCACGCGCCTGACTGCCATCTCGTGAAGCTCGGGACGATGGGGGAGTACGGGACGCCCAACATCGAGATCGAGGAGGGGTTCATCGAGATCGAGCACAAGGGCCGCAAGGACATCCTGCCCTTCCCGAAGCTCCCCGGGTCGCTCTACCACCTCTCCAAGGTCCACGACTCCAACAACATCCACTTCGCCTGCCGGGTCTGGGGGCTTCGCTCGACCGACCTGAACCAGGGCGTCGTCTATGGGATCGACACTGAGGAGACCGCCCAGGACGAGCGCCTCAACACCCGCTTCGACTACGACGAGTGGTTCGGCACCGTCCTCAACCGATTCTGCGTCCAGGCCGTGATCGGGCACCCGCTCACCGTCTACGGCAAGGGCGGCCAGACCCGCGGCTTTCTCAACATCCGGGACACCCTCCAGTGCGTCGAGCTGGCCGTCAACAACCCGGCCGACGCCGGCGAGTACCGCGTCTTCAACCAGTTCACCGAGAGCTTCTCGGTCAGCCAGCTCGCCGAGCTCGTCCAGGTTTCCGCTGCCGAGCTGGGTATCGAGGTCGAGATCGAGCACGTCGAGAACCCGCGGGTCGAGCTCGAGGAGCACTACTACAACCCGGTCCACACCAAGCTGCTCGACCTGGGACTCGAGCCGAGCCACCTCGGGGACGAGCTGGTCCGCTCGATGCTGAAGACCATCGAGCGGTACCGCGACCGGGTGATCGACTCCGCGATCGATCCGCGGACGCAGTGGAAGCCATCGCAGGAGCCCGCAGGAGCGCGCTAGCCGCGAACGTCCCGGAGTGCTCGCTGTAGGGGGGGTTGCGGGACGTTCGGCCGGTTCTCTCCGTTCGCGCCCGCCGAGGGCGCTTGGCTACTATCGCCCCATGCGCGCTGCTGACGCTCTCATGGAGGCTCTCAAGGCCGAAGGGACGCAACACATCTTCGGCATTCCCGGTGGCGCGAACCTGCCGATCTACGACGCCGTCCATGACGCCGAGATCACCCATATCCAGGCGCGTCACGAACAGGGCGCCGGCCACATGGCCGAGGGCTACGCGAAGGCGTCAGGGCGGGTGGGCGTGGCGTTCGCCACCTCCGGCCCGGGCGCGACCAACCTGGTCACTCCGATCGCCGACGCGATCATGGACTCGGTCCCGACCGTCTTCGTCACCGGCCAGGTCCGCACCGAGCTGATCGGCACCGATGGCTTCCAGGAGGCCGACGTCAACGGCATCACGATGCCGGTGGTCAAGCACAGCCTCATGGTCCAGGACCCGCGGAAGATCCCGGAGTACGTCCACGCCGCCTTCCACATCGCCTCGACCGGCCGGCCAGGCCCGGTCCTGGTCGACATCCCACAGGACCTCTCCCGAGCGGACATCGACTACGAGCCGATCACGGACGCTCCCAACTTGCCGGGCTACAAGCCCTCCACCGAGGGGAACATCAAGCAGATCCGGATCGCCGCCAAGGCGCTCGCCAACTCCCAGCGGCCGGTGATGTACGTCGGCGGAGGCGTGATCAACGCCAATGCGTCCGAGGAGCTGCGCGAGCTCTGCCTCTCCGACAACTTCCCCGTCACGAGCACGGTGATGGGCCTCGGCGCCTTCCCGGCGCCGCACGAGCAGTGGCTCGGGATGCTCGGCATGCACGGCACGCGCACCGCCAACTACTCGATGGACAACGCCGATCTGATCATCGCGATCGGCGCCCGCTTCGACGACCGGATCACCGGCAAGCTCTCCGAGTTCGCACCGCGGGCGAAGTTCGTCCACATCGACATCGATCCCGCCGAGATCTCGAAGAACGTCCCGGCCCACATCCCGATCGTCGGCGACGCCAAGGAGGTCCTTCCAAAGCTGACCAAGGAGTACCGGGCCCTGAAGGCGGATCGCAGTCGCTTCGATCCCTGGTGGGACCAGATCCACGCCTGGCAGCAGGAATACCCGCTCGGCTATGACGACTCGTCCGACAACGAGATCAAGCCGCAGCGGATGATCCAGGCGATGTACGCGGCGACGGACGGCGACGCGATCATCACCTCCGACGTCGGCCAGCACCAGATGTGGTGCGCGCAGTACTACGACTTCGACAAGCCGCGGCGCTGGATCAACTCCGGCGGCCTGGGGACGATGGGCTTCGGCCTGCCGTCGGCCATCGGCGCCAAGGTCGCCTGCCCCGACGAGACTGTGGTCTGCCTCGCCGGCGACGGCAGCCTGATCATGACCTGTCAGGAGTTCGCCACGGCCGTGCGGCACGACATTCCGGTCAAGGTCTTCCTGATGAACAACGGCTACTTCGGCATGGTCCGCCAGTGGCAGGAGCTCTTCTGGGACGGCCGATACTCGTCGGTGGAGATGGGCCCTAGCCCCGACTGGCCGAAGCTGGCCGAGGCCTTCGGCATGAAGGGAATGATGGTCGACGACAAGAACGAGGTCGAGACGGCCATGCGCGAGGCGCTCGCCACCGACGGTCCCGTGCTCCTGGACGTCCGCGTCACCAAGGAGGAGAACTGCTACCCGATGATCCCGGCGGGAGCCGCCGCCCGGGACATGGTGGGCTGAGATGGAAGCCGGCACACCCGATCTCATCAAGCTCGAGGACCTGGATGCCGCCGCTGGCCTGCTCACCGGCCGCAAGCACGTCCTCTCGATCCTGGTCGAGAACCGCCCCGGCGTCCTCGCCCGGATCGCCGGCCTCTTCAGCCGCCGCGGCTTCAACATCGACACCCTCGCCGTCGGCCCGACCGACGACCCGGAGGTCTCCCGGATCACGCTGACCGTCGACGGCGCCGTTCACCCGATCGACCAGGTCACCAAGCAGCTCCACAAGCTGGTCAACGTGATCAAGATCCGGGACATGGAGCCGGGCGAGACGATCGCCCGCGAGATGGCCCTCTTCAAGGTCTCGGCTCCGATCGAGAGCCGCGCCGAGATCATGCAGTTCGCTGAGATCTTCCGGGCCAAGATCGTCGACGTCTCCCGGCGCTCCCTGACGATCGAGGTGACCGGCAGCGCCGACAAGGTCGAGGCCTTCGAGCGGATGATCCGCCCGCACGGCCTGATCGAGATGGTGCGTACGGGCGAGGTCGCGATCGCCCGCTCCAAGTCGGACGGCTGATGCGAGGGTGCGCGAAAGCGCAACCCGTTTAGTGAAGCCGATGGGGGTCGCGGCCGAATCCACCGAGACTCTGCTGGCCGGTCTCGAGGCCGCCCTATCCCGCGCCGATCTCGATCGTCCCACTCGCCTCGTCTCGGCGACGGTCGAGATCGACCCCGACGTGGACCCGGCGGCGCTCGCCGTGGGGTCGAGGCTGGCGGCGGACCGCTGGTTCAGCTGGGAGCAGCCGGATCGCGGCTTCGCTATCGCCGGAATCGGTGCAGCCACGGCCGTGATCAGCAGGGGAGAGGACCGCTTCACGGACATGGCGGATCGGTGCACCCGTGCGGTCCATGACCGGGAGGCGGAGGAGCCAAGCGAGCTGCCGCCGGGCGCCGGGCCGGTCTGGGCCACGGGGCTCGCGTTCTCCCATCGGGGTGGGTCGGATCCGCTCTGGTCGTCTCTTCCTCCCGCACTCGCGGTCCTACCCGAGGTCTCGATCTCGCGCGGACCCGAGGGCGCCTTCCTGACCGCATCGATCTTCCTCGAGCCGGGGACGGACCCGGACAGCCTGATGCAGGGCGCCGCCGGCAGGATCGGGGCGCTGCGGGCGGCCGTTCTCACGCCCGCCGACCCGCACCCGAGTGCGGCCACTCAGATCTTCGGCCGCTACTCCCCAGAGCGCTACGAGAGGATCGTGGCCGCGGCGGTCGAGCGCATCCGCTCCACGGACATCGAGAAGGTCGTGCTCGCGCGCGAGCTGACGGTCGAGGCCCCCGCAGCCCATGATCCGGGTGCGCTGTTCGGCGCCCTCCGCGATCTCTTCCCGTCCTGCTTCTGCTTCTGCTTCGGCACCGGGCAGGCTGCCTTCCTCGGCGCGAGCCCCGAACTGCTCGTGCGCCGCTCTGGGGCGGTGGCAGCAACGGTTGCGCTCGCCGGAACCACAGCCCGCAGCGCGGACCCCGCAGTCGATGACCACCTTGGCGAGGCGATGTTGCGCAGCCCCAAGGTGCGGGAAGAGCACGAGATCGTCGTGCGGCGGATCGAGCGGACCCTGCGACCGCACGCCGTGTGGGTCCACTCCGAGGGCCAGCCATCCGTGGTCAAGGTCGGGAACCTCCAGCATCTGGCGACGCCGATCCGCGCCCAGCTGGCGGAGTCGCACAGCGCGATCGAGCTGGCGGGCTTCCTGCACCCGACCCCCGCGATCGGCGGGGAGCCACGGGCGCCGGCGCTGGAGCTGATTCGGGAGCTCGAGGGGATCGACCGCGGCTGGTACACCGGTCCGGTCGGCTGGATGGACGCCGCGGAGGACGGTGAATTCTGCGTCGGCCTGCGATCCGCGCTCCTTCGCGACCGCGAGGCGCACCTCTTCGCCGGCTGTGGGATCGTCGCGGACTCCGACCCGGCCGCCGAGCTTCAGGAATCCGAGCTCAAGTTCGAGGCGCTGCTGCCGCTGCTAGCCGGCTGAGCTCGCTTCGCCCACAGTCTCGGCGCGGAGCAGCACCGTCCAGGGCCGGATGCTCTCGGTCGCGTGCAGTTCCTCCGGCCAGGGGTCATCGGCGAGGCGGGCGCGGATCTCTGCCTCGTCGTTCGCCTCGATTACGAGCAGTGCGTTCTCGCCGTCACCCTCACCGATGGGGCCCCCGAGGATGATGAACCCCTCCTCAGTGAGCAGATCCATGAAGGCCGCGTGCTCTTGCCAGCCCTGCTGCTCGCGCCGCAGCCGGGAGTGGTCCCAAGCGGGGCCCTTCGCGCGCTCAACCAGGAAATAGGCCACGTCCCCGAGTCTATGCCCGCCCCGTCCGTGCGACCGCCTCGCGGGCCGCCTGCGAGAGCTCCCGATGGAGCTCCAGGTTGCGCGCCCGGGCCGTGCGGACCACGATCATCTGGGCGTCCCCGGCCATCGCCTCGTCCAGTTCGCCCGGGGAGGCGGGCACAGCAACGGTCAGGTCGAAGAGTCGCGCCGCCTCCGCAGGGTCACGCCCGGCCGGCGTCCCGAGCAGGGCCTCGAACTCCACCTCCGGCATCGCCTCCTTCTGAGGCAGGAAGTGGAAGATCCCACCGCCCGAGTTGTCGATCACGATCATGCGGAGCTCCGGAGCATGGCTCACGGCGGCGAGCCCGCCGATGTCGTGAAAGAGGGCCAGGTCGCCGAGCACCGCCCAGGTGCGGCTGCCGCTGCCCGTGGATAGGCCTGCCGACGTGGAGACCAGGCCGTCGATTCCGTTCGCGCCCCGATTCGAGGCAAAGCGGACCCCCTCGTGACCGGGGCGCAGGAAGGCCTCGAGATCGCGAACCGGCATGCTCGAGGCAGCGAACACCGAATCGCCGTCCCTCACCGCACGGCCCAGCGCCTGCCAGATGCCGGGCTCGCTGAGCTCGCCGAGGGAGGAAAGATGGCCGTCGACCACGTCGCGCACAGCCTGCTCAGCCTCGAGCCAGCCCGCCGCAAACGGCGAGCCGGCAACCGCCGCGGCCCCGGGGCGCAGCCGGGAAAGCCGTTCCGTCAGCGCTCGCGCGGTCCCCGCGGGATCTGACCGCATCAGCGTGGCTGCCCGGCGCGTCGGCTCCCGCCACTCGCCGGCGGGATCGATGACGATCTGCTCGAGCTCCTCGATCGCAACGAGCCACTGCCGTAGCGGCTTGCTGGTGGGCAGGTCGCCGAACCGGATCACCAGCTCGGGCTCGAGATCCGGGAGCCGTTCCCGCACGATGGCGTCGTAGGTGGTGACCAGCAGGGAGCGATCGTGCGGTCCCCGTCGCAGCTGGGAGGTGGGCTCGGCCAGGATCGGATAGCCCGCGGCCGCGGCGAGCTCGGCGATCGGCCCGGCGAGCCGGGGATCGGGCTGGCGCCCGGCCACGATCAGCCCGCGCGGCACGGACTCGGTCCGCTCCGCGAGTCGATCGAGCACCGCCTCGTCGGCGCGAGGAGCCGCCGGCGTGACGGCGTGAAGGGGCGCATTGCCGCGCCCTTCGAGCGCGAGCGGATCGATGGCTGTGACCTGACCCTGCATCGGGACAGGAGCGAGTGGTTCCCGCCAGGGAACGTTGAGGTGCACCGGACCGGGGCGGGGGTCACCCAGCGCCGAGGCGTAGGAGCGACAGGCAACTGAGCGGAAGTGGAGGAGGCCCTCGTCGTTCGCCTCGTGCGTCCCGACCTCGCAGAACCAGCGGACCGCATCGCCGTAGAGCTTGAGCTGGTCGATCGTCTGGCCCGCGCCGATGTCGCGGAGCTCGGGCGGCCGATCGGCAGTGAGCACGATCATCGGCACACCCGCCTGGTCGGCCTCGACGATGGACGGGTGCAGGTTGGCGGCTGCCGATCCGGAGGTGCACAGCACGACGGCAGGGATGCCGGTGGCGAGCGCCGTCCCGAGCGCGAAGAAGCCGGCGCTGCGCTCGTCGAGGATCACGTTCACCTCGATCTCCGGCTGGCGCCAGAGGGCGACGGCGAGTGGGGTGGAGCGGGAGCCGGGCGAGAGGGCCGCCCTGCGGACCCCGCTCCAGGCCAGCTCCTCGACCATGGCGGAAGCGAGGGCGGTGTTGCGGTTGGTTACGTCCACCGCCCGAACGGTAGTTCAGCCGAGGTGGCGTGCCGCAAGCGCCTCTTCGTCTATCTCCACGCCGAGGCCGGGCCCCTGGTCGAGATGAAGCTCGTCGCCGACCGCGCTCGCCCCGCGGCCCACCGTCGCCGAGAAGAGCCGCTCGGTGGCGAGGCCGTGCGCCACGCCCGCGTCGCCGCCGCGCGCCCGAAAGGCCTGCACGGCATGAGCGGCCGCGGTGATGCCCACCGGTCCCTCGAGCGAGCTCGAGAGATACGACGGGATCGTCTCCGCGATCTCGAGGGCCGCGCCCAGTCCACCGACCTTGGCGACCTTGACCGCGGCCACGTCGCAGGCGTCCAGCTCGCGCGCGCGGCGTGCGTCGAACGGTGACACGAGGCTCTCGTCGGCGGCGATCGTCACGTGCACCCGCCGGCGCAGATCCACCATCTGCTCGAAGGTGCCGACCGGCTGCTCCGCGAGCTCGATCCCGTGGCGGGCAAGCGACTCGAGCCGATCCGCGGCCTCATCGACACCCCAGGCCCCGTTCGCGTCCACCCGGATTGCGATCTCCTCGCCGAGCGTCTGCCTGACGGTGGCCACTTGGGTCACATCCCCCGCCAGGCCGACCTTGAGTTTGTACGTGCTGAATCCCTCTGCCTGCCATGCCTCGAGCATGGATCGGGTGGCCGAGGGATTGGCTGCCGGCAGTGTCGCGTTGCAGGTCACCGGGGCTGCCTCCTGCGCGCCGAGCAGACGCCAGACCGGCTCGCCTAAGGCGCGCCCGACCAGGTCATGCAGGGCGACGTCGACCGCCGCAACGGCCTGGGGCGAGGCCCCGCGATTTCGGCACCGAGCGATCGCCGACCAGATTCTGTTCGGTTCGACCTCGCCGTCGAGCAGCCCGGGCCAGCAGCGGTCGCGGATCTCGGCGGCGATTCGCTCGATGCCGATTCCCCCACGCAGCGAGAGAGCGGCGGTCTCGCCCCATCCCACGAGGCCCTCGCTGCGGATCCTCACCAGGATCAGCTTGCGCTCCCGTAGCTCCCCCCGGGCGGTGATGTATGCCTCCCGAAACGGCAGCGAGTAGGGGATTACCTCGATCTCCTCCAGCCGCACGGGCCGATGCTACGCGGCGACTCTAAGCCGCGATGAGAAGCCCGGCTGAGACGAGCAGGCTGAAAACACCGAGGAGGGCACCGGTTCCAGCCAGGGCGCCGTTGAGCGCCGGGCCGTCCGTCCGGTTGAGGACCGCCCGGGTCGGCTTGATCGCGAGCGGGGCCGAGGCCAAGCCGAGCAGCGCCCACCACGGGCCGCCGTTCGCGGAGAGGGTCACGAGCAGAGCGAGATACGCGCCGCCGATCAGCGCGAGGTAGAACCGACGTGCTCCCTCGCGACCCATGCGAACCGCCAGTGTGTGCTTGCCCGCGCGACGATCCGTTTCGATGTCGCGCACGTTGTTGACCACCAGGATCGCGGTGGCCAGGCAGCCGACCGCGATGGAGAGTCCGAAGGGCAGCCAGTCGAGCCGCTCGAGCTGGACGTAGTAGGAGCCGTTGACGGCGACCAGGCCGAAGAAGAGGAAGACGAAGAGCTCGCCGAGGCCGGCATAGCCGTATGGGCGGGGACCGCCCGTGTAGAGGACCCCGGCCGCGATGGAGGCGACGCCGACCACGATGATCACCCACCCGGCGACCGTGGCGAGATAGATCCCAGCAGCCACGGCGATCCCGAACGCGAGCCAGGCCGCGACCAGCACACGCTGCGGAGCGACCAGCCCGGCCGAGGTGACCCGGACCGGGCCGAGCCGGTCGACCGTGTCGGCACCACGCTTGGCGTCCGAGTAGTCGTTGGCGAGGTTCGTCCCGATCTGGATGAAGATCGAGCCGATCAGGGCCGCGATGAAGGCCCCGACCCGCGGCAGCTCGCCCGCGTTCTCGATCGCCGCCGCTGTCCCGACCAGCACGGGTGCGATCGCTGCCGGCAGCGTCCGGGGACGCGCCGCCATCAGCCAGATCCTCAACTCAGGGCCTCTTCGGGTACTTGGAGAAGTCCGGACTGCGTCCCTGCTGGTAGGCGTTGCGCCCCTCCTGGCCCTCCTCGGTCATATAGAAGAGCAGCGTCGCGTCATGGGATAGCTGCTGGATTCCGGTCAGCCCGTCCTCGGTCGCATTGAAGCTCGCCTTGAGCAGTCGCAGGGAGAGTGGAGAGAGGGCGGCCATCTCCCGGCACCAGGCGATGGTCTCGGGCTCCAGCTGATCGAGGGGGACGACGGTGTTGACGAGCCCCATGTCGAGCGCCTCCTCGGCGTCGTAGAGGCGGGAGAGGAACCAGATCTCCTTGGCCTTCTTCACCCCGACGTTGCGGGCGAGCAGGGAGGAGCCGAAGCCGCCGTCGAAGCTGCCGACACGGGGCCCGGTCTGACCGAAGACCGCGTTGTCCCCAGCGATCGTCAGGTCGCAGACCAGATGGAGGATGTGCCCTCCGCCCACCGCGTAGCCGGCCACCATCGCGATCACCGGCTTGGGCAGGCGGCGGATCTGGACGTGGAGGTCGCCGACGTCCAGTCGCCCGACGCCCTGCTCGGCGACCTCGTCGTCGCCGATGTAGCCGTCGTCCCCGCGGATGCGCTGGTCGCCCCCGGAACAGAACGCCTCGTTGCCCGCCCCGGTGAAGATGATCGTCGCGACCTCGATGTCGTCCCTGGCCCGGGTGAACGCGTCGCGCAGCTCGGCCAGGGTGGGGGGGCGGAAGGCGTTGTGGACCTCGGGACGGTTGATCGAGATCTTCGCGATCGAGTCGCCGCGCTCATAGATCACGTCCTCGTAATCCCCCTCGGCGCGCCACTCGATTGGTGCGTAGAGCTGATCCTCGGGCGGGGCGTCCTTGTGGCGTCTCGGCACGGCGGCAACCATAGCCCGAGCTTCAAATTCGTACGCTTCCGGGCGTGAAGCTCGACAACTGGCTCGCGCAGCGCGCCCACAGCTGCCCCGAGCGGAGCGCGCTGGTAACCGAAGCCTCCAGCGTCACCTACGCGGAGCTGGAGGCCGAGGCGACCTGGGTCGCTCGTCGGCTCGCCGCCTACGGCGTGAGGAGGGATGCCGTCGCGGCGCTCACCATGCATCCCCGCCGTGAGGAGGTCGTGCTGCTGCATGCCCTGATGAAGCTCGGTGCCGTCGCGCTGCCGCTCAGCCCGCGACTCACCGAGGCCGAGCGGGACGGCGTGCTCGCCGCGGAGCGGCCCGCCGTCGACCTGAACGATGCCGCTGAGCTCACCCAGACCGAGGCCGACCTGCCCCTGCTCGGCGAGCACGACATGGACGACCTGCAGTGCCGCATCCTCACCAGCGGCACCTCGGGAGAGCCGCGCCCGGTCGGACTCACCTACGGGAACTTCCTGTTCAGCGCGGTCGGGTCCGCCTTCAACATCGGCGTCGATCCCTCCGACCGCTGGCTCTGCTGCCTGCCCCTGAGCCACGTCGCCGGCCTCTCGATCATCCTGCGCTCGGTCATCTACGGGACCACCGCCGTGCTCCTAGACGGCTTCGACACCCAGCAGGTGGCAAACACGCTCGTCTCGGGGGACATCTCGCTCCTCTCGCTCGTGCCGACCCAGCTGATCCGGCTGCTCGAGGCGGATGCGGACCTCTCGGCACCGCGCGCGATCCTGATCGGCGGTGGACCGGTCCCTCCGGGCGCCCTCCGTGAGGCTCTCGGCCGCGGCGCCACGGTGGTCCAGACCTACGGCATGACCGAGACCTGCTCCCAGGTGACGACGCTGGCGCCCGAGGACGCGGAGCGCAGGGTCGGATCCGCCGGGCGCCCCCTGTTCACCAGCCACATTCGCATCGAGGCGGGCGAGATCCTGGTCCAGGGCCCGACGGTCGCTCCCGGCTGCTACGAGGCCGACGGCTGGCTGCATACCGGCGACCTCGGGCACATCGACGAGGAAGGCTTTCTCTACGTAACGGGCCGCGACAGCGAGGTGATCGTCACCGGTGGGGAGAACGTGATGCCGGCGGAGGTGGAGGCGGTGCTGGTCGCTCATCCCGCCATTGCGGATGCGGCGGTGGTCGGTCGTCCCGATCCCGAGTGGCAGGAGGCTGTCTGCGCCTTGGTCGTGCTCCACGACGGCGCTGAGGCGAAGGAGGACGAACTCCGCTCTCACTGCTCCGCCTCGCTCGCCCCCTTCAAGGTGCCGAAGCGGATCGACTACGTCTCGACCCTGCCCCGGACCCCTTCGGGCAAGCTGCTCCGGGGCGAGTTGCCCGAGCCGGCCGGCCGCTAGCATCCGCCGCCTCATGGCTGCCGACGACGTCCTCTACGACAAGGACGCGGATCTCTCCGCGCTCGAGGGCAAGACCATCGCGATCTTGGGCTACGGGTCCCAGGGTCATGCACACGCCCTCAACCTGAAGGACTCCGGGATGGACGTCGTGGTCGGGCTGCGCCCGGATTCCTCCAGCCGCGACGACGCGGAGGCCGAGGGACTCGAGGTGCTCGACGTCGCCGACGCCGCCAGCCGCGGCGACATCGTGATGATCCTGCTGCCCGACGAGAAGCAGGCGCAGATCTGGCGCGAGGAGATCGCCGACGGGATCGCGGACGGCAACCTCCTGATGTTCGCCCACGGCTTCGCGATCCGTTTCGGGCAGATCGAGCCACCGCCCGGCGTCGACGTCGGCATGGTCGCCCCGAAGGGGCCAGGCCATCTCGTCCGCCGCGAGTTCACGGACGGGCAGGGGGTGCCCTGCCTGATGGCGATCCATCAGGACGCCACCGGCACCGCCAGCGAGCAGGTCCTGGCCTACGCCTCGGGCATCGGCGGCGGACGCGCCGGGATCATCGAGACCACCTTCAAGGACGAGGCAGAGACCGACCTATTCGGTGAGCAGGCCGTTCTCTGCGGCGGCGCCACCGAGCTCGTCCGCGCCGGCTTCGAGACGCTGGTCCAGGCGGGCTACGACCCGCGCCTCGCCTACTTCGAGTGCCTGCACGAGCTCAAGCTGATCGTCGACCTGATGTACGAGCACGGGATCCAGGGCATGCGTCACTCGATCTCCAACACCGCCGAGTACGGGGACATGACCCGCGGCCCGAGGGTGATCACCGAGGAGACCCGCCAGGCGATGAAGAAGATCCTGGCCGACATCCAGTCGGGCGAATTCGCGAAGGAGTGGATCGCCGAGAACGAGGCCGGTCAGGAGAACTTCCAGCGCATGCGCGCGGAGGCGGCCAACTCACAGGTCGAGAGGGTCGGCAAGGATCTCCGCGCGATGATGCCCTGGATCGACGACTAGCAGGTTGGGCTGCCGGCGATGACCCGCGCGCAGCTCACCGAGGAGATCCTGGCGGCCAAGCACTCGCGAGGGGTGAGCTGGACCGAGTTGGCGGAGCTGCTGACCGCACCGGTGGAGTGGGCGACGGCGGCCCTGCTGGGCCAGTTCCCGCTCGACGAGACGCAGGCCCGTGCCGTCACTGAGGCGCTGGGCCTGAACGAAGATGCCATCCCGGAGCTGACGGCGTCGCCGATGCGGGGTGGGCTGGACGAAGTGGTGCCGACCGACCCGACCATCTACCGGCTATACGAGATCGTTCAGGTCTATGGCCCGGCGCTGAAGGAACTGATCCACGAGGAGTTCGGGGACGGGATCATGAGCGCGATCAACTTCGGCTTCACGGTTCGGCGCCTGCCGGACGACAAGGGAGACAGGGTGGAGATCGTCCTCAACGGCAAGTTCCTGCCGTATGAGTGGCGAGAGACGGACTGATCTCGGGCGATGATGCCCTGGATCGAGGACTAACCGGAGGCTCTGACCGTCCGCTCGTGTTAGGGGGTGCTCAGCCGGCTGTGGGTGCCGGGACTCCCTCCGCCGGTGGCGGCCCGTACCGGTTCTCACCCGGATCGCTCTGGCGCAGGTAAAAGATGAGCAGCACGATGAACCCGATGATCGGGATCAGGCCGATCAGCACCCACCAGCCGGTGTGGTCAGTGTCGTGCAGCCGTCGTATCGCCACCGAGAGGTTCGGCAGCAGCAGCGCCAGTGCCGCCAGTCCGCTCACCACACCGAAGCTGCCGATGATGGCGTCGATGATGGTCGCGCCAATCCCAACCAGGATCCCAAACAGGAACCACCACCAGAATGCCGGTCTTGACGCGCGGCCGTCGAACTTCACGTAATGGTCGAATCCAGACCTGACTGCCTCAGCAAAGGTCACTTGTTCTCCTTCTCCACGTAGTCAGCTTCGTAACTCACTGGGTACAGCTTCTAGACCTCGGGGGTGCGGCTTGCCGCCTCGCTCGAGATCTGGCCAGAAGACGGCGTCGACCCGGCCTCCTCGTACGAGAACGGCGGCCAGTCCTCGGTGATCAGGAGGAAGTAGCCGCTCGTCCTGACGAGGTAGGCCATGGCCGAACGCATCGGGTTGAAGAGGCCCTCCCCAAGCTTGCCCGTGAACAGAATCGCGAACCAGGCGATGATCGAGACGACGTACAGGATGATCCCCTGCACGATCGCGAGCAGCATCACCGGGATGCCGATGATCAGCCGGAGCCCCGTCTTGAGGCGGCTGTACTCCCCGAGCGGGGCAGGGACGCCGATTCGAACCGGATACTGCGGAGCCTCGTCGCCTCCGAAGGGAGGCCACTCGTCGCTGAGCAGGTACTCGAACGCGTTCACCCTCCCGATCATTCGCAGGTAGCCGGCGTTGAAGTTGTAGATGCCCTCCGGGTACTTACCGGTGAAGACGATCGCGAACCAGGCGATCACGGCGGCGATCTCGGCGACGAAGCCGTAGATCGCTGCCACGAACAGCCAGGGGATCGCGAGGATGTGCCGGAAGAACGTTGTCAGGCGGTTCCGGCGCTCGAGGGCAGGCTCCACCTCATAGCTGATTGGGTACATTCTCTCTCCCGGGTCGAGGTGCAGGGGATTGCGCCCTCGGTCGATCCACCCCGGCGGACGCGCGATCACAGTACTCCACCCATCGGAGGTCAGTCCACGCCTTGGCCGAATAACGCCCATCTCGGGCGACGGTTAGCCTTGCGGCTCGCTCCGGATCGATGACGCAGACCATGGTTGAAATCCCCGCTGAGCTGAAGCCGGCCGACGGCCGGTTCGGCTGCGGCCCCTCGAAGGTGAGGCCCGAGGCCCTCTCCAAGCTGGCCAGCGAGAACGACCTGATGGGCACCTCGCACCGCCAGCAGCCCGTCAGGGACCTGGTTGCGCGCGTCCGCTCGGGACTGGGGGATCTATTTGACGTCCCCGACGGCTATGAGGTCGCGCTCGGCAACGGCGGCACGACGGCCTTCTGGGACGCGGCCGCTGCGTGGCTCGTCCGCCGGCGTGCGCTGCACCTGACCTACGGCGAGTTCTCCTCGAAGTTCGCCAAATCGACGGCCGGCGCCCCGTTCCTCGCAGATCCGATCCTGATCGAGGCCGAGCCGGGCGACGCCCCGGCGCCGGTCGCCGATCCCGAAGCCGACGTGCTCGCTTGGGCGCACAACGAGACCTCGACCGGCGTGATGGTGCCCGTGGAACGACCGGACGGCGCGGGCGAGAGCCTCGTCGTGATTGACGCGACCTCGGGCGCCGGCGGGCTGCCGGTCGACGCCGGCCAGGCCGACGCCTACTACTTCGCGCCCCAGAAGGCCTTCGCCGCCGATGGCGGTCTCTGGCTTGCGTTGCTCAGCCCGGCCGCGATCGAGCGGATCGAGCGGCTCGAGGCGGCCGGCGATGGCCGCTGGCAGCCGGCGTCCCTCTCCCTCTGCCTCGCCCTCGAGAACTCGCGCAAGGAGCAGACCTACAACACGCCCGCGCTGGCGACTTTGATCCTGCTGGCCGACCAGATCGATTGGCTGCTCGACGGGGGCGGGCTGGACTTCGGAGTATCACGCACCCGGACCTCATCGCAGCACCTCTACGGCTGGGCGGAGGAGTCGGAGGTGGCCACCCCCTTCGTGGGGGATCCGGCGAAGCGATCGCTGGTGGTGGGAACGATTGACTTCGAAGAGTCGGTGGACGCGGCTGCGCTCGCCGGAACACTGCGGTCGAACGGCATCGTCGACACGGAGCCATACCGCAAGCTCGGCCGGAACCAGCTGCGGATCGGCATGTTCCCCGCGGTGGACCCGGCCGATGTGGAGGCGCTCACGGCCTGCATCGACTGGGTGCTGGAAAACGCCGACGACGTGAGGCGATGAACGCCAAGGCCAAGGTCCTGGTCAAGGAGAAGATCGCCGACGCCGGTGTCGATCTGCTGCGGGAGCGCTTCGACGTCGAGCTCGGGCTCGAGTGGGACGGCACCGAGCTGGAGGAGCGGATCGGCGAGTTCGACGGCATCCTGATCCGCTCCGCCACCAAGCTCACGCCCGAACTCATCGAGCGCGCCGACCGGCTCAAGGTGATCGGCCGGGCCGGAACCGGCGTGGACAACGTCGATGTCGCAGCGGCCACCAGGCGAGGCATCGTCGTCGCCAACGCCCCCGAGGCGAACTCGCTCGCCGCGGCGGAGCACACGATGGCGCTGATGCTCGCGCTCTGCCGCAACATTCCGCAGGCTCACGCGTCGCTCGCCGCCGGTAAGTGGGATCGCGGCAAGTTCAAGGGCACGGAGCTCTACGGCAAGACCCTCGGCGTGCTCGGCTTCGGGCGCATCGGGCAGCTCGTCACCGCGCGTGCCCAGGCCTTCGAGATGCCGGTGATCGCCTACGACAAGTTCGTCACCGCCGACCGCTTCCGCGATCTTGGGGTGGAGGGGGTCGAGAATCCGGACGAGCTCTACGCGCGAGCCGACTTCATCTCGCTCCACCTGCCGAAGACGCCCGAGACCGTGAACTTCATCGACTCCGAGGCGATCGGAAGGATGCGCGACGGGGTGCGGATCATCAACTGCGCCCGCGGAGAGTTGATCGATCTGGACGCGCTCACCGAGGGACTCGAGTCGGGCAAGGTGGCCGGCGCCGCTCTCGACGTATTCCCGGAGGAGCCCTTCACAGAGCACCCGATCCTGCGGCGCGACGACGTGGTGGTCACTCCGCACCTCGGAGCGTCCACTGAGGAGGCCCAGGACCGCGCCGGCGTGGTGACGGCCGAGCAGGTGACCGCCGCGCTCACCGGCGGTGTCGTGACCACCGCCGTCAACATCGCAGCGGTTCGGCCGGAGGTGATGGAGCAGCTGGCGCCGTTCGTGCCGCTGAGCGAGAAACTCGGCCGCCTGGCCCAGGCCTTGGGCGAGGGCACGCCCGAGCGGGTGGAGGTCGAGTTCCGCGGCCGACTCGCCGATCAGGACACTCGCATCCTTGGGATCGCGACCCTCGTCGGGATCCTCACCGGCCATACCGAGGAGCCGGTCAACCTCGTCAACGGCCCGCACATGGCCGAGGAGCGCGGCATCGAGCTCACCGAGACGCGCGACGCGTCCTCGGAGGACTTCACGGAGCTCGTGGTGGTGAGACTCCACAGCGGCGGCGACGTGGTCGAGGTCGCCGGTACGGGCGTCGGGCCCCGCAACATCCCCTATCTGGCGCGGGTCTGGGGCGACGACTTCTACCTGCCCTTCGCCGATCACCTCGCGATCTTCCGCTACCGCGATCAGCCGGGAATGATCGGCAGGGTGGGGACGATCTTCGGAGAGGAGAGCGTCAACATCGTCTCGGCCGCGGTCGGGGCCGAGTCGGGAGAAGACACGGCGGTGATGGCGCTCACCACGGATGCCCCCGTCAATCAGTCCACGATCGACCGCATCCTCGAGCTCGACGGCTTCTCGGTCGGTCGCGCCGTCTCTCTCTGACAGTCTCGGCTGCTCAATATGGTTAGTCACGGTCACCATGAAGCGCTGCGCAGCAACCCTGCCCTTCGTTCTCGGCCTGCTGCTCGGAGCGCCCGCTGCGGCATCCGCGCTCATGGTGTCGACGGGCTCGGTCAATGGTGTTGTCGGGGTCGATACCGGGGCGTCAAGGATCGGATTACAACCGGCAATAGCGGAACACAAGCGATCGTTTCCGACTCGGCCGGTGTGGCCGCAATCGCCCCTTGCGTGGCCATTAGCCCCACCAGCGCCGGATGTCCGGTGAGCGTCCAGGACAGCGTCAACTTCTCATTCGAGGTCGGAGGGGGCAACGACAGCGTCTTCTTGAAGGGGCCGAGCCTCACGTTCGGCACCACCAACGTGACCGGCGGCCCGGGTAAGGACGTGATCATCGGCGGACCGCTAGCGGACAGGTTCCTTGGTGGAGGCGGAGCAGACGACTTGGATGGAGGACCAGGATCCGACCAGGTGGTCGGTGGATTGGGGGAGGACCTGCTGAGAGGTGGCCCGGGGGACGACGTACTCAGCGGCAAAGCCGGCGACGACCATCTGGCGGGTGGCCCGGGGGGCGGCCTTCTGAGCGGCGGCCACGGGCACGACGTATGCGTGAAGGCCTCGGCTAACCCCAAGCTGATCGGCTGCGAGACGGTCAAATAGGGCAGCCTGGTCGAATAGAGTCGCCCCATGAGGGCGGTTGTGCTTACCGGCCATGGAGGGCCGGAGGTTCTACAGGTCCAGGAGCGCCCGGACCCGCCGGTCGGGCCGGGCGAGGTGCGGATCGCTGTGAAGGCGGCGGGGATCAACTTCGCGGACACGATGGCTCGTGTCGGCCTTTACCCAGAGGCGCCGAAGGCGCCGTGCATCCTCGGCTACGAAGTCGCGGGCGAGGTCGAGTCGGTGGATCCGGGAGTCGACACGGTGAAGGTGGGGGACAGGGTTATGGCCGGAACCCGTTTCGGCGGCCAGGCCTCGATGGTCAGCGTGCCCGAGGGACAGGTGATCCCGCTCGACGACTCGCTCAGCTACGAGCAGGGCGCGGCCTTCCCGGTCAATTACACAACCGCCTACGTCGCACTGGTGATCATGGGCGGGCTTCGTGAGAGCGAGCGCGTCCTGATCCACGCCGCTGCCGGAGGCGTCGGAATCTCCGCAACCCAGATCGCCCGTTCCCGCGGCGCCGAGATCTTCGGGACTGCCTCGGCCTCAAAGCACGATGCGATCAGAGAACAGGGAGTGGACCACGCGATCGACTATCGGACCGTGGACTTCGAGCAGGAGGTCAGACGGATCACATCGGGCGAGGGGGTCGATCTGATAATGGACGCCACCGGCCCGACGAACTTCCGGAAGGACTACCGCGTACTCCGCGAAGGCGGCCGTCTGATCATGTATGGCGCCTCCGAGCTTGCGACCGAGCAGGGGCGGAGCATCCCCACCCTGGCTCGAAATCTGATGCGCATGCCGCTGGCGACGATGCCCTGGTGGAAGAGCCTCTCGATCCTCAGCGAGAACAAGGGCGTCTTCGGGCTCAACATGCTCGCGTGGCAGGACCGCGAGGGACTCGACCGGGTGATCGAGCCGCTGAGCAAGGAGCTCGAGGCGGGCACGATCAAGATTGACCCGGTAGTCGCGGAGTCGTTCCCGTTCGATCGTGCCGGCGATGCCCACCGCTTCATCGCCGAGCGGAGGAACATCGGCAAGGTCGTGCTGGTGCCCTGAAACCCGCTCCTATGGGCGTTTACCGGGGTTATGGCAGGCAGATGAAACTTGGATCGATGAAGACGCTTGCCGCTCTCGCGGCACTGGCGGCGGTAGCCGCCATCGCCCCGGCCGCGGCCTCGGCGCGCCCCGGCGTGGAGGCGGCCGTCCGAACCATTCACGGCCCGGCCGCCATGACGTCGGCGTCCCTGAACGTGCTGACCCTGAACGATTTCCGGGGCATCGACAACCGGATCAGCGTCTTCACGGGGCCGACCGGTCGCCTCACGCTCACCGCTCCCGAGGGCCTGGGTGACCCCGACGGCAGTGGCTCGGCCTGCGCCCTCGACAACGCCAAGCCCGGCGAGTCGACCGCGCCGCAGGTGAGCTGCGCGCCCGGCTACATCGGGGCGATCGTCGGGGACCTCGGCCGCGGCAGCGACACCGTCGATGCGGACCCCTCGCTTGCCGGTGATGATCGGCGCCGTGATCGACGGCGAGCCCCGGCCGCTCGAGGGGGGACCTGGCCGGGATCGCCTGGTGGGCGGCGCCATGGCCGATCTGCTCGAGGGCGACGGTGGAGCTGACTCATGGCCGGCGGAGGCGGTCAGGACCGCATGATCGGCGGGCCCGGCGCCGACAACCTGAGCGGCGGGGCGCCGCGACGACTGGCTCGTGGTGGCGGAGGCCCGGACAAGCTCAGCGGGGGAGGGGGCAGGGACGTCTGCCGCGGGGCCGGCGGGCTCGATGCCGCACAAGAACTGCGAGACGTCTCGCGGAATTCCGTAGTAATGATGCGAGGGTGCTCCGAGGCGTAGCTGAGAGCAACCCGTTTCACGGCGAAGCCGATCTATAGGTTGGCTCCGTGCTGACCGCCAGCATCGGCAGCGCCTACCAGCACGGAATCGTCGACACCGGGCGCCAGCCGCACTTTCTCTTCTTCGTTGCCTTCCTGCTCACCTTCGGCTTCATCCGCACCAGCGCCCACATGATCCGGGCGCAGGTGAGCTGGTGGCCGGGCAACGTCTCGGTCGGCGGTACGCACGTCCACCACCTGGTCTGGGGGATCCTGCTGATCCTGATCAGCGGCTACATCGCGGTCGCCATTGCGCCCGAAAGCCCCTGGCGGGAGGTCGTGGCCGTGTTCTTCGGCATCGGGACGGGCCTAACGCTGGACGAGTTCGCGCTCTGGCTCAACCTCAAGGACGTCTACTGGGAGAAGGAGGGGCGGAAGTCCATCGACGCGGTGATCATCGCCTCGGCCGTCTCGGGGGTGCTGTTGATCAGTCTGCGCTCGTGGATCGACTTGACGACCCAGGTCGCGGACGAGATTCAGGCCATCGTTGGAGCGTTCGGCCTCGTCGGCGTCATCCTCGCCCTCGTCAATGCAGCGAAGGAGAAGTTCGGAATGGCGATCTGGAGCATCCTGGTGCCGGTCGTAGGAATCGCGAGCGCCTTCCGCCTGGCGAAACCTCATTCGGTCTGGGCGCGGCTCTTCTACCGCCACGGCAAGAAGGAACGCTCGGAAGAGCGTTTTGCCGGCTCGCGCGGCAAGCCCTTCTGGAAGAGAGGCGGCGAGTTACTCGGCTGTCTCAGGCTCCGCCCGCGCAGCGCCGGCGGAACCTGAGAACACCAGCTCGTCGATCACCACACCGAGCGAGGCCGCGGTCGGAATGGCGAGAAGTGCGCCCAGCACCCCGGCCAGGTTCGCCCCCACGATCACGGCGACGATCGCCACCGCCGGGTTCACCTTGAGCGCGCCGCCCTTGTAGAGCAGCGGCTGGATGATCCGGTCCTGGAGCTGCTGGTAGACGAGGAAGATGGCCAGCCAGACGATCGCGTCGCCGGGCCCTCCGTCGATCAGCAACACGATGAAGACCGAGAAGCCGCCGATCGTCAGGCCGACCAGCGGGATCAGGTCGAGGAAGGCGACCAGCACCGCCAGCGGCAGGGCGAGGTGGAATCCCTCCGCCTCGAGGAACCCCCAGGTGAGGAAGCCGGCGGCGATCGCGAGAACCAGGTTGACGCTGACGTAGGCCTTGACGACCTCGGCCACCCGGTCCGCTATCCGCCGGGAACGGTCGCGCTGGATGGCGGGCAGTCGGCCGGTGCCCCTCTCGACCATTCCCCGGCCGTCCATCAGCAGGAAGAAGGTCAGGGTGATGACGGTGATCGCGGCCAGCAGGTGCTCGAGGAGGCTGACGGTGAACGAGCCGATTGTGCTCGCGCCGCTCGACAGATGCGAGGGCAGCGTGCTCGCCTCCTGGGTCAGCTTCTGGGTGATGCCGTACTTCTGGTTCAGCTCCTGGAACTGCTGGTTGTTGTTCGCCCAGTTCTCGAAGTCGTGGATGTATCCGGGGAGCTTGTGGGCCAGTCCCTCGATGTCATGGACGATCGGCGGGAAGACGTGCAGGGTCAGAAAGATCAGCGCCGCGAGGGCGATCAGGTAGACGATCAGAATCGCGAGCACCCGCGGCATCTGTCCGTCGCGGGGCCAGGCGCGTTGGATCAGGCTGACGGCAGGGTCGAGGGCGAGTGCCAGGAAGATCGCGGCCGCCACCCACTGCAGGGTCGTCCGCGTATGCATCAGCGCGATCGCCAGCAGCAGCGCCACCGCGATCCAGAAGAGGGCCACCAGCACGACCTTCGCGACCGCCCGAGCCTCGATCCCCTCCGCGCGCATCGGATAAGGACGCTAAACAGCGGGCCGGACCCAACCTCGACGCGCCACCTTGGAGATTCACTCCCCCTGCGCTACTCTGCGCGGACTTCGATGACGCATCGGCTCGACTGCCTCGCGCTTCTCCTTCTCCTCCCCCTTCGGGGGGAATAGCGCTGGGCGGCGCGAGAGCCGCGAACTCAGGAACAGGTCATCGGAAGTCTCAGGAGAAGGAGGTAATGATGAATGACTTAGGCGGTGTAGGCGGTCCGGTTTCGGACGAGAATCGGGTCCACATCTTCGATACGACCCTGCGGGACGGCGAGCAGTCCCCGGGCATCTCGCTGAACACGCAGGAGAAGGTCGAGATCGCGCAGCAGCTCGCCCGCCTGGGCGTGGACGTGATCGAGGCCGGCTTTCCCATCACCTCGCCCGGCGACTTCGAGGCCGTCGAGGCGATCGCCCATCGGGTGGAGGGCCCCATCATCTGCGGTCTGTCCCGCACCCACAAGGCGGACATCGACGCTGCCTGGAACGCGATCAAGGACTCCGAGCGGCCGCGGATCCACACGTTCATCTCGACCTCGGACATCCACATCGAGCATCAGCTGCAGACGACGCGCGAAGATGTCAAGGGTCAGGCGAAGGCCGCGGTGGCGCTGGCGAAGTCGTATTGCGATGACGTCGAGTTCTCGCCGATGGACGCGACCCGCGCCGACCTCGAGTTCACGGCCGAGGTCTGCGCGATCGCGGTCGCCGAGGGCGCCAACGTGATCAACATCCCGGACACGGTCGGCTACACGACCCCGGAGGAATACGGGGCCTACTTCCGCCGCCTCTACGAGCTGGTCCCGGAGCTTGCCGAGGCCGAGGTCTCCGTCCACTGCCATGACGACCTGGGCATGGCCGTCTCCAACTCCTACGCCGGACTGCTCGCCGGCGCTCGTCAGGTGGAGTGCGCCGTCAACGGGATCGGGGAACGGGCGGGCAACTGCTCGCTGGAGGAGATCGTGATGCTGCTGCGGACGCGTCGCGACGTCCACGGGCTGGACACCGGGATCGACGCTCGGGAGCTGGCACGGACGAGCCGCTTGGTCTCCCGCCTGACCGGGTACTCGGTGCCGCCGAACAAGGCGGTCGTGGGCCGGAACGCCTTCGCTCACGAGTCCGGCATCCACCAGGACGGCGTGCTCAAGGAACGCTCGACGTACGAGATCATGGACGCGACTGAGGTGGGGTTGGAGTCCAACTCCATCGTGCTGGGCAAGCACTCCGGCCGCCACGCCCTCCAGGACGCCCTGAAGGAGCTGGGCTTCAAGGTCGAGGGCGGAGCGCTGAACCAGGCGTTCAGGCGCTTCAAGGAGATCGCGGACAAGAAGAAGCAGGTCACCGCGCTCGACCTGGAGGCGATCGTCTCCGAGGAGATGCGCGAGTCGGCGCAGGCCTACGAGCTGAGGTGGTTCGAGATCGAGTCCGGCTCGCGGCGCGCTCCGGAGGCCCGGGTCAGCATCGTCCTGCCGAGTGGCGAGGAGTCGGTCGCGCGGGCGTCCGGCGACGGCCCCGTGGATGCGATCTTCGGGGCGATCCGCGAGGCGACGGGCACCGACGCCGAGCTCCAGCGCTATGAGGTCGAAGCGGTCACAGGGGGCACGGACGCGCTCGGTGAGGTCGGCGTCTCCGTGCGAGCCAACGGCAGGCTCGCCAGCGGCCAGGGTGTCGCAACGGACATCCTCGAGGCGTCCGCGCGAGCCTTCGTCCGCGCAATCTCGAACGCCCTGGAGGGCGTCGCGATCCGCGAGGCCGAGGACGCGACGGCCGATGCCGCCGTGGAGCACACCCCCGGGCCGTGAGGCTGCCTGACGCACCCCAGGCGAAGTCACCCTTCTGGTGGTTCTGGGAGCGGTTCACGGATGTCCACACAGTTGCCTACAAGGCGAGCCATGGCCGGGTCGGCGGCACCTACGGAAAGGCGCCGGTCGCCCTGATCGAGTCGGTCGGGCGCAAGAGCGGGAAGCGACGAACGCATCCGCTCCTCGCCACCAAGGACGGCGAGAACATCGTGGTCATCGCCTCGAAGGGCGGCGTCCACAAGCACCCGGCCTGGTACCACAACCTGATGGCCAACCCGGAGACCACCGTCAACTGGTACGGCGAGGTCCGGCGGATGCGCGCACGGGAGACGGAGGGGGAGGAGCGCGAGCGCCTCTGGAAGCGGATGACCGCCGTCTACCCGACCTACGAGGACTACCAGCGGCGCACGAGCCGCCGGATCCCGGTGATCCTGCTCGAGCCGATCTGACCAGACCCGGGTGACGCCCGCTAAGGGGCCGTTGCCGCCGCACCCTCGCCGCCCCGCTCGGGCGCCGGTGGAACGGAGGGGGCGGCTACTGGCCCCACCCGCGGAATCCATTCGAGCCAGCTCGGCAGGTACCAGTTCCAGTCGCCGAGCAGCGTCATCGAAGCGGGCAGCAGCACGGCCCGCACCAGGGTCGCGTCGATCAGCACCGCCACTCCGAGGCCCACGCCCAGCTCCTTGAAGATGACCAGCGACAGCGTTGCGAAGACGAGGAAGACGGCGATCATGACGATCGCGGCGCTGGTCACCACCCCGGCCGTGGTCTTGATCCCGTGCGCGACCGCGTCATTGGTCGACATGCCGCGGTCATAGGACTCGCGGATTCGGGTGAGGATGAAGACGTGGTAGTCCATCGACAACCCGAACAGCACCACGAACAGGAATATCGGCATCCAGTTGATGATCGAGCCGGTCGAGTGGAAGTCCAGGAACGACTCGAAATGGCCGTCCTGGAAGATCCAGACGAGCACTCCGTAGGCGGCCCCGACGGAGAGCAGGTTGAGGATGATCGCCTTGATCGGGATGACGATCGAGCGGAAGGTGAAGAGCAGCAGCAGGAACGCGGTCCCCAGGACGAACGCGAAGACGACCGGCACGTGTGACTTGGTGACGTCGGTCCAGTCCTTCGACCCCGCCGAGAAGCCCGTCACGTCGGCGCTGACTCCAGGCACGGCGCCCACCGTCGCCGGAATGATCCGGTCGCGCAGCTCGTTCACCGCGTCATACGAGCGCGAGTCGGTGCCGTCGCCGGTGATCGGGATGCTGACCGCGATGACGTTGGGGTCGGGATACGTGTCGAGGTTGACGGGCTCCGGCTTGAAAAGGGGACTGGCCGTGGCGCGATTCACCATCCCGGCGGTCCCGGCCCTGACTTGCGGCGTGATCCCGTTGTCCGAGGTGACCACGACCACGGCCGGAATTCCACCTCCTGGGAAGGCCTCCTGGATGCGGTTGTAGGTCTCGATCGAGGGGACGTCCTGCGGGAGCGACTCGACGCTCTGGTTCGCGGTGTGTAGACGGAACGCCGGCAGCGCGAGGAAGACGAGGAGCCCCGCGGCAAGGAGAAGAGCGATCACGGGGTACCGGAGCACCGGGTTCAGGATGCGGTTCCAGAACCTGCTTTCCCCGGCGTTCCACGCATGGTCCTTGATGATCGGCACCCCGCCCTTCTCGACGCGGTCTCCGAGCCACGAGAGGATCGCCGGCAGCACCGTCAGCGAGCCGACCAGAGCCACGGCGACGACCAGAATCGTGCCGGTGGCGAAGGACTCGAAGGTGGGGGTCCCGGCGAAGTACATCCCGGCCATCGCGATCATCACCGTGAAGCCGGAGACCATTACCGCACGCCCGGAAGTCGACGCCGCGGCGGCCAGTGACGCACTCTCGCTGCGCCCGGCCTCGCGCTCCTCGCGCTCGCGGCGCAGGTAGAACATCGAGTAGTCGACGCCGACGGCGAGGCCGATCAGGAGGATCACCTCGTTGATCGAGGTGTCGACTCCGCCGATCAGGTGGCTGACCGGGCCCATGATGCCGATGGTCGCCATGACCGCGGTGAGCGCCAGCAGCAGCGGTATGGCGGCGGCCACCAGGGCCCCGAAGGCGAGCAGCAGAATGATCAGCGTCAACGGCAGGGACGTCTTCAGCGCCTTGCCGAAGTCGTCTGTGACGACCTTGTTGATCTGCTGGTTGGTGCTGGCATCGCCGAATTCGCCGAGGGTGAAGCCCGGGTGCGCCTCCTGGGTTGCGTCGACGGCCGCGACCGCCGGCTTCACGCTGTCCATGACGTCGCTGTCCTTGCCGGCCAGCTGGTAGCGGAGCAGCGCCGAGTGCTGGTCGGCGGAGATCTGGCCCCCGTGGGCCGGGTCGTACGGGTTCTCGAAGTTCTGGGTGTCCGGGAGCGCTTCGAGCCTTCGCTGCACGTCCGCCACGACCGCGCGGAACTGGGGCTGGCCGGCCGTCGCGCTGGCGCTCTGGATCAGGACCATCTCCTGGGCGTACTCGGGGGCGGCATCCGCGATCGCCTGATCCGCTCGACCCGACTCGCCCACGCTGCCCTCGGTGTGCTCCAGCGCTCTGGTCCCGACGGCGGTTCCGATCGCGAGGGCGATGAAGACAAATGCGAGCCAGCCCCAGATGGCGAGCTTGCGATGCTGGGCGCTCCAGGCCCCGGCCCGGGCGGCAATCCCGCGGGGGGTCATCGGAGCGGTTGAATCTTCAGCTTTGGGACGAATGCGGCGCGAACTTGATTCCGCCATGCCGACCTCCGTGTTTCGACGCCATCCCGACCCTAGTCGGCGGATTCAGCGAACGCAACCCGCATTTCGATTCCTCGCCGGGCATACGAGCGTACGTGATAACGTACAGACACATGAGCCCAATCACCAGCGAGAGCAACGTCCGCGGCTCCACGGCCACCAGCGGAAATGGCGCAGTCGGCGACCGCGTGCGGAGCCTGCGCGAGGCGATGGACCTGTCGCTTCGGGACCTGGCCGAGCGCAGCGGCGTCAGCGCGCCGATGCTCTCCCAGGTGGAGCGCGGCGACACCAGCCCGACGCTGGCGGTCGCGCAGAAGATCGCCTCCGGGCTCGACCTGACGTTGTCGCAACTGCTGCGGCTGGACGAAGACCGCCACGTGGTTGTCGTCCGCTCGGGCAAGGGCAGGACCCGCCGGCGGCGCGGCCACAAGGTCGAGGAGCTCACCCCGCCCCTACCCGGACAGCGAGCGGACGTCTCCGTCCACACCCTGTCCCCGGGCGCCGCGACCGGCGCCCCCGACGACCCGCCCGTGCATGAGCCCGGCAGCCGGGAGACGACGGTGGTGGTCGAGGGGACCGCGGAGCTCTTCATCGACGGCCGGCGGCACGAGCTCCGTGAGGGCGACAGCGTCACCTTCGACGCCGACCTGCCGCACCATTTCGAGAACAATGGCAAGACCGATGCCCGGCTGATCGCGGTGGTCGCCGCCGGGCTGAGGCGAGGCTAGGAGGACCGATGCCGAAGAGTCTCTTCGAGAAGATCTGGGAAGCGCACGAGGTCGACCGCGACCTGATCTACATCGACCTTCATCTGGTCCACGAGGTGACCTCGCCGCAGGCCTTCGACGGCCTGCGTCTTGCCGACCGGAAGGTCCGCCGACCCGACAAGACCCTGGCGACGGCCGACCACAACGTCCCCACCGACGGGACATCCGCCGCGCGGCTCATCGCGGATGAGCTCTCGCGCAAGCAGGTCGAGGCGCTGGAGAGCAACTGCGAGGAGTTCGGCATCCCGCTCTACTCGCTCGGGTCGGACCGCCGGGGGATCGTCCACGTGATCGGCCCCGAGCTCGGCGTCACGCAACCGGGCATGACGATCGTCTGCGGCGACTCCCACACCTCGACGCACGGTGCCTTCGGCGCGCTCGCCTTCGGAATCGGCACGTCGGAGGTCGAGCACGTGCTGGCGACCCAGTGCCTGGGCTCGCGCAAGCCGAGGACGATGCGGATCAACTACTCAGGGGAACTCGGCTTCGGCGTCACCGCCAAGGACCTCATCCTGGCGACGATCGGCCGGCTCGGCGTCGGCGGCATGCAGGGATACGCGGTCGAATACGCGGGCGAGGCGATCCGCGCTCTCTCCATGGAGAATCGGATGACGATCTGCAACATGACGATCGAGGGCGGCGGCAGGGCCGGGATGGTGGCTCCCGACGAGCGGACATTCGACTACGTGCGCGGCAAGCCCGGTGCGCCGGCTGATTTCGACGCTGCGGTGGAGCGCTGGCGCAAGCTCCCGACCGATGATGGAGCGAACTTCGACACCGAGGTCGAGATCGACGCCAGCGCGATCTCACCGATGGTCACCTGGGGGACGACCCCAGGCATGGTCGTCCAGGTGACCGACGCCGTCCCGGACCCGGACCGGATGGACTCCCCCGCTGACCGCGAGGCCGCGCAGCGCGCGCTCGCCTACATGGACCTGCGGCCGGGAACCCCGATGACGGACATCCCGCTCGACCGGATCTTCATCGGCTCGTGCACCAACTCGCGGATCTCCGACCTGCGCGAGGCGGCCTCGCTGGTCGACGGCCGCAAGATCTCTTCGAGCCTGCGCGGCATGGTCGTGCCGGGCTCTCAGCAGGTGAAGGCCGACGCGGAAGCCGAAGGCCTCGATGATGTATTCCGCTCGGCGGGATTCGAGTGGCGCGAGTCGGGCTGCTCCGCCTGCCTTGGGATGAACCCGGACATCCTGCAGCCGGGAGAGCGCTGCGCCTCGACCTCCAACCGAAACTTCGAGGGCCGCCAGGGCGCCGGCGGGCGAACCCACCTGGTCAGCCCGAAGATGGCGGCGGCCGCCGCAGTCGAGGGCCGCTTCGTCGACATCAGGGAGTGGACCTAGCCATGGATGCGATCGAGATCATCGAGGGCAAGGTCGCCGTGCTCGACCGCCACGACGTCGACACCGACCAGATCATGCCCAAGCAGTTCCTGAAGCGGACCGAGCGCACGGGCTACGGCGAGTTCCTCTTCTACGACTGGTTCCGATCGGGCGAGATCGAGCTCGAGGCGCACCCGATCCTGGTCGCGGGCCGGAACTTCGGCTCGGGATCCTCCCGCGAGCACGCCGTCTGGGGCCTCAAGGACTACGGATTCGATGCGGTGATCGCACCCTCGTTCTCGGACATCTTTTATTCCAACTGCACGAAGAACGGTCTGCTGCCGGTGATCCTCGACGAGGAGCACTGTCGCGCGGTCGCCGCGGCCGGCGAGGCGCGGATCGACCTCGACGACCAGACCGTCAACACGAAGGACGGCGTCTTCCAGTTCGAGATCGACGAGGAGATCAAGCACCGGCTCCGCAACGGGCTCGACGACGTGGCGCTCACGCTGCAGCGGGTGGATGCCATCGACGACTTCGAGGCCGCGGGCCGCGCCGACGCCGGCCCCGTGACCACCTCGCTGTGAGCTCCGCGAGCCCCATGAACACCGGGCCCCGGGAGTGGGACGCTCAGACCTACGACCGCGTCTCCGATCCGCAGTATCACTGGGGTCTCGAGGTGCTCGACCGCCTGGAGCTGAAGGGCGACGAGTATGTGATGGACGCGGGCTGCGGCTCGGGCCGGGTTACCGCCAAGCTGCTGGAGAGGCTGCCCGATGGCCGCGTTCTCTGCGTCGACGCCTCTGAATCCATGATCGAGGTGGCCCGCGAGGCCCTCGGTGACCGCGCGGATTACCTGGTGACCGATCTGGCGGAGCTCGAGGTGGATGAGCCGGTCGACCTGATCTTCTCGACCGCGACCTTCCACTGGCTCCCGGACCACGACCGGCTCTTCTCGAAGCCTGCACGCAGCGATCCGGCCGGGCGGCCGTTGGTCGCGCAATGCGGCGGCGCGGGGAACGTCGCCGAGCACGCTAAGAACATCGTCGCCGTGGCGACCCGGCCGGAATTCGTCGAGCACTTCCAGGACATGTCAGATCATGTGGAACTTCGCCACCCCGGAGGAGACCGAGGAGCGCCTGAAGGGAGCAGGCTTCGACCAGGTGCGTTGCTGGCTCGAGAACAAGCCGGTGCAGCCGGAGGATCCCTATGCGTTCACGACCACGGTGACCATGGGCCCGCACCTGGCCCAGCTGCCCGACGAGGACTGCGTCGCGCGTTCGCCGAGGCGGTGCTCGATCTCGAGGAGGAACCGCTGACGCTGAACTACGTCCGCCTCAACATCGACGCCCGGCCGTGCCTAGGATCGCGCTCCTCCCGGGCGACGGCATCGGCCCCGAGATCGGGGCCGCTGCGAAGAGGGTCCTGGAGGCCCTCGGCGACTTCGAGATCGACGAGTACCCGATCGGCGGGCCTCGATCGACGAGCACGGGACCGCTCTGACCGACGAGGTGCTCGAGGCGTGCCGCTCAGGCTCGGACGCCGTGTTGCTCTGCGCCGTCGGCGGTCCGAAGTGGGACACGACCGATCCCGACAAGCCGCGCCCGGAGCAGGGCCTGCTCGGCCTGCGCAAGGGGCTCGGGCTGTTCGCGAATCTGCGTCCGGTGCGTCCGAGCGAGGCGCTGATCGAGGCCAGCCCGCTGCGGCACGAGCGGATCGAGGGCACGGACCTGCTCGTCGTCCGCGAGCTCACCGGCGGCATCTACTTCGGCGATTCGGGTCGGGACGGCGACAGCGCCCACGACGATTGCGCCTATACGGTCGAGGAGATCGAGCGGATCGCCCGGGTCGGCTTCGAGGCGGCGGGCGAGCGCCGGGGCAAGCTCACGTCGGTCGACAAGGCGAACGTGCTGGAGACCTCGCGGCTCTGGCGCGAAACCGTCACGAGGCTGGCGCCCGAGTACGAGGAGATCGAGCTCGACCACCTGCTGGTCGACAACGCCGCGATGCAGCTGGTCTCCCGGCCGGCCGAGTTCGATGTGCTGGTCACCGAGAACCTCTTCGGAGACATCCTGAGTGACGAGGCCGCGATGCTCACCGGCTCGCTGGGCATGCTGCCCTCGGCGAGCCTGGGGGAGAGCGGTCCCGGGCTGTACGAGCCGGTGCACGGCTCGGCCCCCGACATCGCCGGGACCGGCAAGGCCAACCCTCTGGCCACGCTGCTCTCCGTGGCGCTGATGCTTCGCTACGGGCTCGGGATGCACGGGGAGGCGGACCGCCTCGAGCGGGCGGTGGAAGCCGCTCTCGCCGAGGGACTCCGGACCCCCGACCTGGCAGGCGGCGAGGGCACCCGCGAGGTGGGGACCGAAGAGATGACGGAGGCGGTGATCGCGCGCCTGTAGGCAGGAATTCTGTTGCCCGGGGCCGTGCGCATCGTTCATACTGATCGCCCGTGGAGAAGGTCGAGCTGATCTGGAAGAACGGCGAGTTCGTCCCCTGGGACGAGGCGAATGTGCACGTCCTCAGCCACGGACTGCACTACGGGAGCGGAGTGTTCGAGGGAATCCGCTGCTACGACACGGAAATCGGCCCGGCGATCTTCCGCCACCAGGATCACCTCGACCGCCTCGCCAAGTCAGCCGAGCTCTACTACCTGGAGCTTCCTCACTCGCTGGAGGAGATCCGCGAGGGCACCAAGGAGCTGATCCGCCGGAACGGGCTACGCAGCTGCTACATCCGCCCGATCGCCTTCCGCGGCTATGGCGAGATGGGGCTGTATGCGAAGAGCGCCCCGGTCGACGTCTTCGTCGCGGTCTGGCCCTGGGGCGCATATCTCGGTGAGGAGGGCAAACAAAACGGCGTCAGGGCCAAGGTGTCGTCCTGGCGCCGGATCTCGGCGGCCGGACTGATTCCGCACGCGAAGGCCTCCGGCCAGTATCTGAACTCGATTCTCGCCAAGACCGAAAGCGCCAACGCCGGCTACGACGAGGCGATCCTTCTCGACGAGCGCGGCTTCGTCTGCGAGGGCTCCGGGGAGAACATCTACCTCGTCCGCGAGGGCGAGATCGTGACCCCCGGCCACACCTCGGCCATCCTCGATGGCATCAATCGCAGGTCGGTTCTCCAGATCGCCCGCGACCTCGGCTACACCGTGATCGAGCGCGATATCGCGCGCGCCGAGCTCTATCTCGCCGAGGAGGTCTTCCTCACCGGCACGGCTGCCGAACTCGTCCCTGTGCGTGAGGTCGACGACCACGACCTCGGCGGGCCGGGCGAGATCACCCAGGTGATCCAGGGCAAGTTCGAGGACGCGCTCTACGGCCGGCTGGAGGAGTACCGCGAGTGGCTCGACCCCGTGGGTGAGCCCACCGCCGAAGCTCCACGTGAGCCGACCCCTGCAGAGGTCGACGCCGACGAGGTGGGGGAACCGGCCTCCGGTACCCTGGGCTCCTGATGCTGCACCGCTTCACAGGGCGAATTACGGGCACCGCGGCCGCCTAGCGGCGCGGCAACCGCATGCCCCTGGACAGGGGCTTCCCGTTCACCCTCGAAGCTAAGAAAGGCAGCAATGCGACAGGTACTCCTCTACGACACGACTTTGCGCGACGGCATGCAGGGCCAGGGCATGACCCTGTCCGCCCAGGAGAAGGTGCGCGTCGTCAGCAAGCTCGACGAGCTCGGGGTCCACTTCATCGAGGCGGGATTCCCCGGATCGAATCCAAAGGAGCTCGAGCTCTTCGAGATGCTGGCCGACCTCGAGCTCAAGCAGGCGGCCGTCTGCGCCTTCGGCATGACCCGCCGCCGCGACACGCAGGCGCCGGAAGACGAGGCACTTCGGCTGCTGGCGACGGGCTTTGCCCCGGTCGTAACGCTGGTGGGCAAGACCTGGGGGCTGCACCTCGAGAAGGTCACCAAGGTGAGCCCGAAGGAGAACCTGGCGATGATCCGCGACTCGGTCGCCTACCTGGTCAACGCCGGCAAGCGGGTGATCTACGACGCCGAGCACTTCTTCGACGGCTATCGCGACGATCCCGGTTACGCGCTCGAGTGTGTGCGGGCGGCGGCGGACGCCGGCGCCGAGAACGTCACCCTCTGCGACACCAACGGCTCGAGCCTGCCGGCGCAGGTGACCGAGGCGACTGGGGATGTCGTCCATCAGCTCGACGTCCCGATCGGGATCCACACCCACAACGACCTGGAATGCGCAGTGGCGAACTCGCTTGCGGCGGTCGAGCAGGGCGCGAACCTCGTGCAGGGCACCATCAACGGGATCGGCGAACGCACCGGCAACGCCAACCTCACCTCGATCCTGCCCGCACTACAGCTCAAGCTGGGCTACGAGTGCGTGAGCCCCGAACAGCTCGCCCGGCTGACCGGGACCGCGCATTTCATCGACGAGCTGCTCAACATCACCCCGGATCCCGACCAGCCGTTCGTCGGGCGCAATGCCTTCGCCCACAAGGGCGGCATGCACGTCGCCGGCGTGAACGCGGACGCCCGCACCTTCGAGCACATGGACCCGGACCTGGTCGGCAACGAGCGCGACCTGGTGGTCTCCGAGCTCTCCGGCAAGGGAACGGTTCTCGGGCGCGCCGAGCGGTCCGGCATTCCGCTGGATGACGAGCAGGCCGCGAGAGCCGTGCGCACGCTGAAGGAGCGCGAGCACCGCGGGTATCACTACGAGGCCGCCGATGCCTCCTTCGAGCTGCTCCTCCGGAAGGAGAGCGGTCGCTACGAGCCGCTGTTCCGCCTCGAGAGCTTCCGCGTCCTGGTCGAGAAGCGCGAAGACGGCAAGGTCATCACCGAGGCCACGATCAAGGTCTGGGTCGACGGCGAGCGCTACCTGCGCACCGCGGAGGGCAACGGACCGGTGAATGCGCTCGACGAGGCGTTGCGCGGGGCGATCATCGATCGCCATCCGCACCTGGCCGACATCGAGCTGACCAACTACAAGGTCCGGATCCTCGACGAGCACCACGGCACCGGGGCCGTCACCCGCGTGCTGCTCGACTCCTCGGACGGGGAGCGGGAGTGGGGCTCCATCGGAGTCTCCGAGAACATCATCGAGGCCTCCTGGGAGGCTTTGGTCGACTCGCTCGAGTACGCCTTCCAGCCACGCGAAGAGAACACCCCACCGAGTGAACGAACAGATCCCGCTCGCACGACCTGAGCTCGGCCCGCGCGAGGAGGAGCTGCTGCTGGAGGTCGTCCGCTCCGGCTCGCTCTCGCTGGGACCGAAGCTCGACCAGTTCGAGCACGACTTCGGCGAGTGGCTCGGCGGCAGCGGCTACGCGGTAGCCCTGTCGAGCGGGACCGCCGCGCTCCACCTCGGCGTGCGGGCGATGGGCTGGGGTGAGGGCGACGAGGTCATCACGAGCCCCCTGAGCTTCGTCGCGACCTCGAACTCGATCCTCTACGAGCGCGCGACGCCGGTGTTCTGCGACATCGACCCGGTGACATTCAACATCGATCCCGAGGCCGCCGCGGCGGCGGTGACGGACGCGTCCGCCGGGATTCTCCCCGTCCACATCTTCGGCTACCCGGCCGACCTCCCGGCTCTGTCGAGGGTCGCCTCCGACAACGGGCTCGGGATCCTCGAGGACGCCGCGCAGGCCCTCGGCGCGGTCGACCGCAATGGAAAGAAGATCGGAGCCTCCGGCAACCTGGCGGTCTTCGCCTTCTATGCCAACAAACAGATGACGACGGGAGAGGGCGGCGTCCTGATCACGCCGGACAAAGGCGTGGCGGAGCGGGCCGTGAGCGAGCGCAACCAGGGCCGCGCGACGAATCCGAACGAGGTGGAGCACGACCGCATGGGCTTCAACTACCGGCTCTCCGACCTGCAGGCCGCGATCGGCATCGCCCAGGTCGAGCGTCTCGATGAGCTGCTGAACGCACGCGACAACGTGGCGGCGCTCTACCGCGAGCGGCTCACGCAGCTCGGCGCCGCGCCCGCCGGCGAGCACGAGAACCACGACATCGTCCTGCCGTGCGAGAACAACGGTGATGAGCGGCGCGGGTGGTTCGTCTTCGTCGTTCAGCTCCCCAAAGAGACCGACCGCGACGCCGTGATCTCCTCGCTCAGGGATCAGGGAATCGCCTCTAAGGCCTACCTGCCCAGCATCCACCTGCTGCCGCCGTACCGAGAGCGGTTCGGCTTTGTGGGTGGGGAATTCCCGATCGCGGAGCGCGTCTCCGAGCGCTCCCTGGCGCTGCCGTTCTTCACCTCGATGACCGAGGGACAGGTCGATCGGGTCTGCACGGCGCTCGCCGAGGCGCTCGGCAAGCGACCCTAGACTCAGGACCGATGTCCCGCTTCGGCGAAGAACAGGATCCGCTCTTCCGGCGGATCAACTCCTCGATCTCGTTCGACTGGCGCCTCGCGCCGTTCGATATCGCGCAGTCCAAGGCGCACGCGCTGATCCTCGGGAAGCTGGACGTTCTCAACGCCGTGGAGCTCGAGCAGATCACCGGCGGACTCGACAGCGTCGCCGAGGAGCTCGACCAGGGGACCTTCGAGTTCCGCGATGGCGACGAGGACATCCACATGGCCATCGAGCGGCGCCTCACCGAGCTGATCGGGCCGGTCGGAGGAAAGCTCCACACGGCCCGCTCCAGAAACGACCAGGTCGCGACGGATCTCGCACTCCTTGTGCGGGCCCATTCCGCGCGCGCGATTGCGCTACTCGAGTCGCTGATGGAGACGCTCGTGGCGCAGGCCGAGACCCACCGCGACTGGCCGGCGCCGGGGTACACCCACCTGCAGCGAGCGCAGCCTGTCTACCTCGGCCATCACCTGCTCGCCTACTTCTGGATGTTCGAGCGCGACGCCAGGCGCTTCTTCCGGGTGGCGGAGGCGACCACGGAGATGCCGGCGGGCTCCGGCGCCCTGGCGGGGGTCAACTGGGACCTCGACCGCGACGCCCTGGCGGCCGACCTCGGCTTCGCGCGGCCGTATCCGAACTCGCTCGACGCGGTGTCGAACCGCGACTTCGCCCTCGACTACCTATCCGCGGCCGCGATCTGCGCCATGCACCTTTCGCGGCTCGGCGCGGAGATCGTGCTCTGGTCGACCCAGGAGTTCGGCTTCGTCGAGCTCCCGGATTCGTTCGCTTCGGGCTCGAGCATCATGCCCCAGAAGAAGAACCCGGATGCGGCCGAGCTGCTGCGCGGCAAGGCCCCGCGCATCGCCGCCTCGCTCCAGAGTCTGCTGGGCACGATGCACGCGCTGCCTCTCGCCTACAGCAAGGACCTGCAGGAGGACAAGGAGCCCCTGTTCGATGCGATCGACAACCTGGAGCTCTGCCTGGCGGCCGCCACCGGGATGCTCGCTGGGATCAGGTTCAACCAGGAGCGGCTCGCCGCAGCGGCGGAGGACGAGATGCTCGCGGCCACCGACCTCGCGGATGCCCTGGTCAAGGAGGGTGTGCCTTTCCGGGAGGCCCACGGGCTCGTCGGCGGGCTGGTTCGGTCCGCGCTCGATTCCGGCAGGTCACTCTCGGAGCTGAGCGACTCGGAGCTGGACGGGCTGCCGGACAACGCGCGTCAGGCGGTGCGCCACGCGCTCGAGGCCGGTAGGACGATCGAGTCGAAGGTCTCGGCCGGCGGCACGGCCTCGGCCCGTGTCGATGAACAGCTCGTGCGGGCGCGCGAGGCGCTCACGGCCCTGCGCCCGTGAACCGGCAGTTCTTCGATCGCTCGGTGCACGAAGTCGCCCGCGAGTTGATCGGTTGCCGGCTGGCAATCGGCCCGACGGCCGGGGTCATCGTGGAAACCGAGGCCTATGAGGCCAGCGATCCGGCCTGTCACGCCTACGTCGGGCGGACCGCCCGCAACGAGGTCCTCTTCGGACCTCCGGGACACGCGTACGTCTACCTCTCTTACGGGATCCACAGCCTGTTGAACTTCGTCACCGAGCCGGAAGGCACGGCGTCGGCCGTACTGATACGCGCTCTGGAACCCACCGAGGGCATCGACCTGATGCGAGAGCGGCGGGGCCAGGAGCGGATCGAGACCCTCTGCTCCGGCCCCGGCAAGCTCGCGGAAGCGCTCGGGATCGATCTCTCTCTTAACGCCGCGGACCTCTTCCGGCCGCCGTTCGAGCTCAGCGAGCCGGCCGGCGAGTGGGCCGCCGTCGACGTGGTGACCGGGCCGCGGATCGGCATCACCAAAGCCGCCGAGCTGCCCTGGCGCTACTGCGTCAGCGGAAGCCGATTCGTCTCGCGGCCCTGGCCGGCCGCGGTTGAGAAGGCCGCGTAGACAGCGCCGTCGGTCTTTGGACGTGTGAGCTCAGACGCTGCTTGCATGGAAAGCGGCGGTCTTGTGAGAAATATTCCTCCGGCCGTGTCGGAGGAGAACGTCCAGGGGGCATCATCCAGCTTCGAGGCGACGAACTTGGTGAGGTTGTTGAGCGCCAACCTAGACTGCCCGGCATGACGATCTACCGGATGGATCACGCCGGCGTTGTGGTCGAGGATCTTGCGGCTGCTGTCGAGTTCTTCGTCGAACTGGGCCTGGAACTGGAGGGCGAGGCAGCAGTCGAGGGTCAATGGGTGGACCAGCTCGTCGGGCTGGACGGCGTCCGAGCGGACATCGCCGTCGTGCGGACCCCGGACGGCCACGGCCGGGTCGAGCTGTCGACGTTCCACACGCCGGTGGCCACCAGCATTGCGCCGAGGGCGCCGATGAACACCCCGGGCATCCCTCGCCTCACGTTCGTCGTCGACGCCGTCGACGACGTCCTCGACCGCCTCCGCCCCCACGGCGCCGAACTCGTGGGCGAGGTCGCGCAGTACGGGGACATCTACCGGTACTGCTACGTCCGGGGCCCCGACGGCATCATCATCGGGCTGATCGAGGAGCTCCGCCGAACGACATTCCGAGCATCGGCATCACGCGCGTGACGGCCCCCGCTCGGTAGGCGGCGATGGCGGCCGGCTCTGACTTCTGAGGGCCAGACGCGAGCACCGATTTCGTGCACTTGACCCCCGTATGTGGGGGTCAATCGCTCACAATCGAGAAAGGGGAGGGCGCCTAGAGGCCCGTGCCGCCGGTGCCGCCGCCCGCGGTGCCGCCGGTGCCGCCACCGCCACCAGCGCTCGGCGCGGAGGGCGGGGGAGCTGCGGTCGGACCGCCTCCACCGCCCCCGCCAGTGTCGCCGCCTCCTCCGCCGCCACCGCCGCCTGAGGACGAGGAAGAGGAGCTGGAGGAGCTCGACGGGTAGGGGGAGGAACTCGAGGAAGAATCCGTCGTGGTCGAGTCGCCCGAGTCGCTCTTGTCCGCCTCCTCGGCCTTGTGCCGGCTGTAGATCGACTCGATCGCGCCCATGATCTGGCCCCAGATGATCGCGGGGTAGGTGCCGCCGTCGACCGGGCCGCCGTTGTAGTCGGTCGCCATGGACTCGGTGCTGTCGGCGTGGCCCACCCACACGCAGGCGGTGAAGTGGTCGGTGCCGCCGCAGAACCAGGCGTCGCCGTTGTTCTCGGTCGTTCCGGTCTTGCCCCAGGCATTGTGGCCGGCGGACTGGGCCTGGACGCCGGTGCCGGCGAGGACGTTCTCGCGAAGGATGTTCTTCATCGTCGAGGCGACGCCCGAGGAGAGGACGCGGATCTTGCGCGGCTTGTCCTCGGCGATCGTGTCGCCACCCGGGGCGCTGACCTTGTCGATGGCGACCGGGGCGAGCTGGTCGGGCCGGTTGTTCGGACCGGGGCTCGCGTCCAGATTGCCTCCGACGCGCTCACCGCCCGCGGAGATCGTCTGGTAGGCGTGCGCCATCTCGAGCGGGCTGACGCCGGGGTCCATGGCGCCGAGGACCATCGAGGGGTTCGTCGAGAACTTCGTGTCGAGGCCCATCTCGTGCGCGGTATGGGCGATCCGCTTGGTGCCGCCGCGGACCGCTGGGCTGCCACCGCACCCGGAGGTGCACCTCAGTGTCCGGCCCAGCGCCAGCTCGGCGTAGACGGAGTTGTCGGAGTGGACCGTGGCCGTTTCGAGACTCGAGCTGCCGTAGTAGGTGTCGCTGTAGTTGTGCACATCGAAGTACTCGTTCTTCGAGTGTGGGACCTTGAAGATCTTCTCGTTCGACGCGTAGCTGGTGCTCGGTGAGATCCCCTGGCTGAGCGCCGTCGCAAGGGTGAACGGCTTGAAGGCCGAGCCCGGCTGGCGGTGGCCGTTGGTCGCCAGATTGAAGGGATGATTCTGGTAGTCGTTGCCGCCGACCATCGCCTTGACGCCGCCGGTCTCGTTGTCGAGGACAACGACTGAGGCGGTCGGAGCGATGCCGGCCAGGGTGTTCTGTGCGATCTCCTGTGCCGTGTTCTGCATCTCCATATCGAGCGGGGTTTGCACGGTCAGGCCGCCGCCGAACGCACGGCCGGGACCGTAGAGGTCGACGACCTGCTGGCGGAGCCACGAGGTGAAGTAGGGGGCCTCGGACTCGATCGATGGCTTGGCGATCTCGGAGGGGGCCGGGATCGAGGTCTGGACCCCATCGTCGTACTCGGCCTGGTCGATGTCGCCCTCGTCCACCATCCTCTGCAGCACCAGGTTCCGCCTGTCCGTGGCGGCCTGAGGGTTGTTCCTGGGCGAGAACGCGGAGGGAGAGGTGATGATCCCCGCGAGCATCGCGGCCTCAGGCGGGGTCAGGTCCTTGGCGCACATCTCGTGTCCCGGCTGGCCGCAGCCCTGATGGCGCTCGCCGAAGTAGGTACGGGCGGCCGCCTCGATCCCATAGGCCCCCTCGCCGAAGTAGATGGTGTTCAGGTACTCGGTAAGGATCTTGTCCTTGTCCCAATGACGCTCGATCTCGTAGGCGAGCGCGGCCTCGCGGAACTTCTGGAAGACCGTTCTGCTGTTCTGCGCTTCGAGCGCGTTCTTGACGAACTGCTCAGTGATCGTGGACCCACCCTGGGTGGAGCCACCGGGGAGCACGTTCTCGATCCCGGCGCGGAACAGGCCCTTGAGGTCCACCCCGCTGTGCTCGTAGAAGCGACGGTCCTCGATCGCGACGGCCGCCTCCTTCATATAGGGCGAGATGTCCCCCGAGTCGACCAGGATGCGGTTGTCGTTGTTCAGCAGCGTCCCGATCCTGTTGCCCTGGTCATCGACCACCTCCGAGTTCTTGGCCTCCGCGAACTCCTTCTTCGCTTCCAGCTGGGGCAGGTCCTGTGTGATCGACATCATGATCCCGAAAAAGAACGAGACGACGCCGAGCATGCCGACCCCGGCGACCAGGATGAGCAGACGAAGCTTCTTGATGCGCCCTGGCTTCGGCTTGCGGGGCCGGCGAGCGCTGATCCGGCGGGGAAGCCGGGGGGGAGGGGGCTTGCCGGCTCCGGCGGGACGCTGCTGCGGCACCCCGGCGGGAACACGCTCCCGCAGCGCGTGGACGCGGTCGCGGCCCTCGGCGATCCTCTCGCCGCCGACCCGGCGCAGACTCTGCAGTCCGTTCTCGAAGGCGTTCCTGATGGTGGAACCGCGACGCGCGACACGGCCCTTCTGCGGCTGGGTGGCCAGAACCGATTCGAAGTCGGCGTTCTCGTCGTCGTCCTGATCAGCACTCTCCAGGCGGGCACGTTCCTCGTCGAAGTCGAGGATGGGGCTGGGGCGGCGTGAGGCGCGGCGACGGGCCTCCTTGGCGAAGTTGCGCGCCTCGCCCGGCGTGGGAGGGCCGGCGGGGCCGTCGTCTCGCTCGCGCAGAGGGGAGAGGGAGCCCGGCTCGAAGACGTCGCCGCCGAAGCTCAGCCAGTCGTCGTCGCCCGGCTCGACCGGTGTGCGGGGCCTTTCGCGGCGCTCAGGCTTCCTTTTGCGGGGCGCCGCCGTCGGTGGCTCTGCGTGGTCCTCGTCGTCGAAGAGGAGCTCGCTGCGACGGTCGAGCAGCTCCTTTGCGCGGGCAGCGTAGCCGCGAGAGCCATTGCCTGAGCCATTGCCCGGCGAGCCATTCCCAGCCGAGCCATTCCCGGGCGAGCCATTGCCCCGGGCATCGTTGCCGTTTCCGCTGGAGCCGTCGCCATTGCGGAATCGCCGACGACGCTCGGGGGCCTCGTCGGTGCCCTCGGGCTCGTGGGATTCCGTCCGTGAAGCGGAACGGTCCCGGTCTACGTCGAAATCGAAATCGAAGTCGTCTGTCATGTGCGTTGGGCAACGCCGGTGTCGCCCGCGCCTGGATCCAGGTTGCGCCTGGACAGTGACTCTAAGGACACCGGCCGACGTGGGTTGTTGCGCCCACGTGCAAGCCGTGCCCGGCCAGGCGGAAGCGGGGAGTCTAGCATTGGCCCCGTGGCCGAATTCGGGGTTCAGGCGGGCCTTTCAGCGTCCTTTGAGACGAATGGCTGACCTCGAAACCCTGCTGCGCGGGGCCGAGGAGGCCCTGCCCGAGGGGCAGCTGGAGAAGCAGCTCGCCACGGGGAAGCCGCTTCGCGTCAAGCTGGGGATCGACCCGAGCACGGCCGACATCCACCTCGGCCATGTGGTGGTTCTCACCAAGCTCGCCCAGTTCCAGCAGGCGGGTCATACGGTGGTGCTGATCATCGGAGACTTCACCGCGCGGGTCGGCGACCCCAGCGGGCGCGACACGACTCGGCCTGTGCTGACTCCCGAAGAGATCGACGCGAATGCGCAGACCTACCAGGACCAGGCCTTCAAGGTGCTCGACCGAGAGCGCACGGAGGTCAGGCGGAACGGCGAGTGGCTGGACATGCCGGCCCAGGAGCTGTTCACGCTGCTCGGGAAGACGACCGTCGCGCGGCTCCTGGAGCGGGAGGACTTCACCAGGCGGATGAAGGCCGACCAGCCGATCTCCTTGCTCGAGCTGCTCTATCCCGTCCTCCAGGGATACGACTCGGTGGCGGTGCGCGCGGACGTCGAGCTGGGGGGGACCGACCAGAAGTTCAACCTGCTCTTCGCCAGGGACATCCAGCGGGCCTACGACGTGCCGGAGCAGTCGATCATGACCATGCCCATCCTGCCCGGGACCGACGGCAGGCAGAAGATGAGCAAGTCGCTCGGCAACTACGTCGGTGTGACGGAGCCGCCCGAGGAGATGTTCGGCAAGCTGATGAGCGTTCCCGACGAGGCGATGGGCACCTACTACGAGCTGCTCCTGGGCGAGGTGGAGCCGGGCGGTCATCCGGCGGAAGCGAAAAGAGCTCTGGCCCGGAGGATCGTGGAGCGGTTCGATGGGAAGGAGGCAGCGGAGCAAGCCGAGGCCCACTTCAATCGGCTCCATGTGGACCACGGCCTGCCCGATGAGATGCCGGAGCTCGACCTCTCGAGCGATCCGGCGCTCCGCTCCGGGGATGACGGCGAGGTGCACCTGCCCCAGCTGATCTCCTCCGCGTTCGAGATCAGCACGAGCGAGGCGCGCCGGCTGCTCAGCCAGGGCGCCGTCAAGCTCGACGGAGAGCCGCTGGACGGCCAGCGCCTCGACCTGCCCGCGGCAGAACTCAGCGGAAAGGTCCTGCAGGTGGGCAAGCGGCGCTTCCTCCGCCTCACCGGCAGCCGGGACTCTTGAACAAGAGGGCCTTCGCGGTCTATACTCCGCGGTCGCTCTTGCTTCGGACCACGAAGAGAGCCGCCTCGTAAGAGGAGCCCAGATCGGCCGCGTCGCGGCCGCGTCGTTGGCGGGCCCCTTGAACGAGGGGCCTTTTTTGTGACCCGAGCAGAGGGTGGAGGCGACGAGACCCGTCGCGCCCGCCGTGTGGTCTTTGAAAACTGAGCAGCGCGTGATGAGGGACATCCGTCCCTCATTACTCGAGCCCGACTCCCGCCCATCATGCACCGGGCGGGGGTTGAAGAATAACTCCGTCATGTCGGCCACCGCCCTGTGTACGCGGTGGCAGAAGTCAGCTACATGACAACTCTCTTGTGACTGACGATCAGTCACGTCACACTTTTTACGGAGAGTTTGATCCTGGCTCAGGACGAACGCTGGCGGCGTGCTTAACACATGCAAGTGGAGCGACGAACCGGGCTTCGGCCCGGGGCAAAGCCGCGAACGGGTGAGTATCACGTGGGTAACCTGCCCCGATGACCGGGACAACCCGAGGAAACTCGGGCTAATACCGGATGTGCTCCTCGCACATCAGTGCAAGGAGTAAAGGAAGCTTCGGCCTCCGCATTGGGATGGGCCCGCGGCCCATTAGCTTGTTGGTGAGGTAAAGGCTCACCAAGGCAACGATGGGTAGCTGGTCTGAGAGGACGATCAGCCACACTGGGACTGAGACACGGCCCAGACTCCTACGGGAGGCAGCAGTGGGGAATCTTGCGCAATGCGCGAAAGCGTGACGCAGCAACGCCGCGTGAGGGAAGACGGCCTTCGGGTTGTAAACCTCTTTCAGGAGGGACGAAGGTTCAGGCGCGAATAGCGTCCTGGACTGACGGTACCTCCAGAAGAAGCCCCGGCTAACTACGTGCCAGCAGCCGCGGTAATACGTAGGGGGCTAGCGTTGTCCGGAATCATTGGGCGTAAAGAGCGTGTAGGCGGCCCGGTAAGTCCGCTGTAAAAGTCAAAGGCTCAACCTTTGAATGTCAGTGGATACTGCCGGGCTAGAGTCCGGAAGAGGCGAGTGGAACTCCTGGTGTAGCGGTGGAATGCGCAGATATCAGGAAGAACACCAACGGCGAAGGCAGCTCGCTGGGACGGTACTGACGCTGAGACGCGAAAGCGTGGGGAGCGAACAGGATTAGATACCCTGGTAGTCCACGCCGTAAACGATGGGCACTAGGTGTGGGAGGTGTCGACTCCTCCCGTGCCGGCGCTAACGCATTAAGTGCCCCGCCTGGGGAGTACGGCCGCAAGGCTAAAACTCAAAGGAATTGACGGGGGCCCGCACAAGCAGCGGAGCATGTGGTTTAATTCGATGCAACGCGAAGAACCTTACCTGGGCTTGACATGTAACTGACAGCCGTGGAAACACGGTCTTCCTTCGGGACAGTTACACAGGTGGTGCATGGCTGTCGTCAGCTCGTGTCGTGAGATGTTGGGTTAAGTCCCGCAACGAGCGCAACCCCTGTCCTATGTTGCCAGCATTAAGTTGGGGACTCATAGGAGACTGCCGGTGACAAACCGGAGGAAGGTGGGGATGACGTCAAGTCATCATGCCCCTTATGTCCAGGGCTACACACGTGCTACATTGGCCGATACAGAGGGTTGCGATACCGCGAGGTGGAGCGAATCCCAAAAAGTCGGTCTCGGTTCGGATTGGAGGCTGAAATTCGCCTCCATGAAGGTGGAGTTGCTAGTAATCGCGGATCAGCAACGCCGCGGTGAATACGTTCCCGGGCCTTGTACACACCGCCCGTCACACCACGAAAGCGGGCAACACCCGAAGCCGGTGTCCTAACCCTTTGGGAGGGAGCCGTCGAAGGTGGGGCTCGTGATTGGGGTGAAGTCGTAACAAGGTAGCCGTAGCGGAAGCTGCGGCTGGATCACCTCCTTTCTAGGGAGACCTAGATAGAACGTCGACCGGGCTTGGACCGGACGCCTAGTGCGTCCTTTGCGCTGCTCAGTTTTCAGAGACGCCGGCGGGAGACCCCCGTTTGGTTGCCTCCGTGGACCTTGAAAACTGCACTATGCCAAGCACTCCTGTTAGGCGAGGGTGCGCCGCAAGGCGCAACCCGTTTGATGGAGTGCTTTCGCGTCTCTCCCCTCGACATCGGGAGGGACGCAAAGGTAAGAAGCCAGCTCATGCGCAACTCGTGCGTATGAGTTGCTCACCGTCAAGATATTAAGGGCACACGGTGGATGCCTTGGCACCAGGAGACGAAGAAGGACGTGGACGGCTGCGATAAGCCACGGTGAGGTGCTGAACAACCTTTGACCCGTGGATCTCCGAATGGGAAAACCCGGCGCCGGTAATGCGGCGTCATCCAGGACTGAATACATAGGTCCTGGAAGGTAAGTGGGGGAACTGAAACATCTCAGTACCCCGACGAAAGGAAATCAACCGAGACTCCCCGAGTAGTGGCGAGCGAAAGGGGATCAGCCTAAACCGGACAGGTGTAAGCGGACACGCGTTGCCTGTCTGGGGTCGTAGGGCTCGTGTCCCGGATCGTGTCCGATCCGGCGGCAGTTACCAAGTCAGGCGTTAGTCGAAGCGAGTGGAACCTCGCACCACAGAGGGCAATCGTCCCGTAGACGAAAGCGCGCTGGCCTGCCGATCGAGTACCTGAGTAGGACCGCTCCCGTGAAACGCGGTCTGAACCCGGGGGGACCACCCTCCAAGGCTAAGTACTCCCTGGTGACCGATAGCGAACTAGTACCGTGAGGGAAAGGTGAAAAGCACCCCTGAAGGGGAGTGAAATAGTACCTGAAACCGCGTGCCTACAAGTGGTCGGAGCGCTTCGGCGTGACGGCGTACTTTTTGCATAACGGGCCGGCGAGTTACTCGTCTGTGGCAAGGTTAAGCGATGAGCGGAGCCGTAGCGAAAGCGAGTCTGAATAGGGCGATTAAGTCACGGACGGTAGACCCGAAACCTGGCGAGCTATCCATGGGCAGGCTGAAGCGGGGGTAAGACCTCGTGGAGGGCCGAACCGACCTAGGTTGAAAACTGGGCGGATGACCTGTGGATCGGAGTGAAAGGCTAATCAAGCCAGGAGATATCTGGTTCTCTCCGAAATATATTTAGGTATAGCCTCGGGCTATATGCGTTTCGGCCGTAGAGCACTGCTTGGACTAGGGGCCCTACCAGGTTACCGACTTCAGGCAAACTCCGAAGACCGATACGTTAAACCCGGGAGTCAGTGTGCGGGGGATAAACTTCGTACGCGAGAGGGGAACAACCCAGATCACCAGCTAAGGACCCTAAGTGGTGGCTAAGTGGAGAACGATGTCCGAGTGCCGAGACAACCAAGAGGTTGGCTTAGAAGCAGCCATTCCTTGAAAGAGTGCGTAACAGCTCACTGGTCAAGTGTTCGGGCGCGGAGAATTCAACGGGGCTCAAGCCACCCTCCGAAGCTGTGAGCTCACTTTGTGAGCGGTAGGAGAGCGTTCCGGTGCCAGCGAAGCGGCGGCGAAAGCCTGCCGTGGAGGAGCCGGAAGTGAGAATGCCGGCATGAGTAACGAGAGAGGGGTGAGAATCCCCTCCACCGATTGTCCAAGGTTTCCTGAGTAAAGTTCGTCTGCTCAGGGTCAGTCGGGACCTAAGGCGAGGCCGAAAGGCGTAGCCGATGGCCAACAGGTTGATATTCCTGTACCACGTCGTGTCCGCTATGACCGATGGGGTGACGGGGAAGGCTAAGGGAACCCAGGCGATGGTTGTCCTGGGGCAAGTGCGTAGCCAGTCGCGGTAGGTAAATCCGCCGCGGCGTTACGGCGAGGCGCGATGCCAGCTGGCTTGATCGCCGGCCAGTCCCTGAAGCCATGCCTCCGAGAAAAACCTCTAGGCAGGACATACGTGCCCGTACCTACAACCGACACAGGTGGACAGGTAGAGAATACTGAGGTGAGCGAGCTAACTATCGTTAAGGAACTCGGCAAATTCGCCCCGTAAGTTCGCGAGAAGGGGCGCCCCGGTAGGGTGAAGCTCATACGAGTGGAGCCCGAGGGGGCCGCAGTGAAAAGGTCCAACCGACTGTTTACCAAAAACACAGGCCTCTGCTAAGTCGTAAGACGACGTATAGGGGCTGACGCCTGCCCGGTGCCGGAAGGTTACGCGGCGTTGTTAGCCACTTCGGTGGCGAAGCAGCAAAGCTAAGCCCCGGTAAACGGCGGCCGTAACTATAACGGTCCTAAGGTAGCGAAATTCCTTGTCGGGTAAGTTCCGACCTGCACGAATGGCGCAACGAGTTGGACGCTGTCTCAACGATAGGCTCGGTGAAATTAGAGTCTCGGTGAAGATACCGAGTACCCGCAGAAAGACGGAAAGACCCCGTGAACCTTTACTGCAACTTGATATTGGAGTTCGGAATATCTCGCTCAGGATAGGTGGGAGGCTTTGAACCTGTGGCTTCGGCCGCAGGGGAGCCAACCTTGAGATACCACCCTTGGTGTTTTGGGCTTCTAACACGCCGCCGTTATCCGGGGCGTGAACAGTGTCAGGCGGGCAGTTTGACTGGGGCGGTCGCCTCCTAAAATGTAACGGAGGCGCCCAAAGGTTCCCTCAGCACGGTTGGAAATCGTGCGCAGAGTGTAAAGGCAATAAGGGAGCTTGACTGCGAGACCGACGGGTCGAGCAGGAACGAAAGTTGGGCTTAGTGATCCGGCCGTGGAAAGTGGAATTGCGGTCGCTCAACGGATAAAAGGTACTCCGGGGATAACAGGCTTATCGCGCCCAAGAGTCCATATCGACGGCGCGGTTTGGCACCTCGATGTCGGCTCGTCGCATCCTGGGGCTGGAGCAGGTCCCAAGGGTTGGGCTGTTCGCCCATTAAAGCGGCACGCGAGCTGGGTTCAGAACGTCGTGAGACAGTTCGGTCCCTATCTTCTGTGGGCGTTGGAGAGTTGAGAGGAGTCGTCCCTAGTACGAGAGGACCGGGATGAACGCGCCTCTGGTGTACCAGTTGTCCTGCCAAGGGCACTGCTGGTTAGCTACGCGCGGCACGGATAAGCGCTGAAAGCATCTAAGCGCGAAGCCAGCCTCGAGATGAGCTCTCCCATCCCCTTGAGGGAGTAAGACGCCTGGTAGACCACCAGGTTGATAGGCCGGCTGTGCAATCGCAGCAATGCGATCAGCAGACCGGTACTAATGCGTCGAGGGCTTGACGGATTTTCTTGCTTCTCGCCTGGGCATAGTGCGGTTTTCAAGCTCCACGGGGGCTGTCTCGAACCTTTTCGGTGGCGAGATAGCGAGAGGGAAACACCTCTTCCCATTCCGAACAGAGCCGTTAAGCCTCTCAGCGCCGATGGTACTTGGTGGGCAACCGCCTGGGAGAGTAGGTCGCCGCCGGTCTTACCTAAGAGCCGCCCCTGAGGGGCGGCTCTTTTGTTACCCGCTCGCGGCGGGTGGTCCTCCCAGATTGGAATCGCTCGAGAGGGCTAAGCGGCCAGACGCTGCTGCGAGCCGGCCCGATCGTGGAGATGATGCGGAGCGCCGGAGGCGAGGCGAGGCGCCTGCTCCTCACAATCCCGCACCGGCTCGGGCTCGATCCCGTACTCGCCGAGTGTCGCGAAGTCGATCATCAGGTCGGCCGCATCGAGCAGCCGCTCTCTTATGTCTATGAGCTTGCCTGTCATGGGAGGCAAGCTATGGATGGCCCCGGACGGAACCTGTGGGTTTGCAGGCGAAATTGCAGCCGACACTCAGACGCCCTCGACGCCGAAGAGATGCTGCTCCTCCGGCACCCCCGCAGCGAGACAGAGCCGCGATCGACGAACACGATCCCGGAGCCGGCCACCAGGCTCCGGACCGTGTCCGAGACCAGGATCTCCCCCGACTCCGCCGTGTCGGCGATGCGTGCCGCCAGATGCACGGCAATCCCGGCGACCTTGCCGCCGACCCGCTCGGCCTCGCCGGTATGAAGTCCGCACCGCACCGGGATCCCGCTGTCTCGAAGTCCATCCCGAATGGCCACGGCAGCACGAATCGCCCGCCCCGGGCCATCGAACGTGGCCAGGAAGCCGTCACCCGCGGTGTCCACCTCCTCTCCACGGAAGGCATGGAGCTGCTCCCGGACGATGGCGTGATGCCGGTCCAGTAACTCGGCCCAGGCGCGATCGCCCAACTCGGCCGCCCGTTCCGTCGACCCGACGATGTCCGTTACGAGGATGGTGGCGAGCACACGATCCGGCTCAGCCGGCGCCAGGCGACCGGTGAGGAACCGCTCGACCTCGTCGAGAACACTGTCCTGATCGCCCACCCACGGCAGGTGGTCGTTGCCAGGCAGCTCGACGAGCTTCGCACCCGGGATCTGGCTCGCGATCCAGCGTCCTTCCTCGATGTTCGAGTCCAGGTCCCCGGTGCGGTGCAGGACCAAGGTCGGCACGCTGATCGTCGGCAGGACGGCGCGTATGTCTATCTCGGTGTTCATCCGCAGGAGCGCGGCGGCGTCGCCAGGACTAGCGCTCTGCCGGAAATAGGTGGCGAGCCTCTTGGCGAACGCCGGGTCTCGCGCCGCGCTCGGCGCAATCCGCTCGATGTCCGAATCGCTTCCCCAGCGCGTCTCCAGGTCCGCGATGTAGCGCTCCCGCTGTTCCGGCGTCTCGGCCCATGGGTAGTCGGGGCTCCAGCGGCGTTTCGCAAAGATCCCCGTGGTCACGAGGGCATCCACCCTCTCGGGATACGTCGCGGCATAGAGGACGGCGAGGTTGCCGCCCTCGGAGTGACCCATCACCGCCGCCCGCTCCGACCCCGCGGTCTCGAGGACGGCCAGCACGTCGTCCCTTCGCTCCTCGAGCGACGGTAACTCGCTGCGTGGGACCCGATCTGACAGGCCCGTGCCCCGTTTGTCGAAGAGGATGAGCCGGGAGAATCTCGCGAGCCGGTTGAGGTAGCGGGCCAGCAGCGGCTCTTCCCAGGCGAGCTCGACGTTGGACACGAACCCCGCAATCCAGAGCAGATCCAGGTCGCCCTCACCAACCACCTGGTAGGCGATGTTGTAGTCGCCGCTCTTCGTGTAGCGCGTCTCGGGCAGGCCGCTAAGTCTCCATCACCCGTCGCCGTCAAGCCCGCTCAGCCGGATATGTTCCGGCCACGTCGAGTCCACGAAGCGGGCACCAAATGCTGCTTGCCGTCACGAACTACGACTTCGCGGTCTTCCTCCACGTCTCCGCGGTCGTTGTCGGCTTCGGATCGGCCTTTTCCGAGTCGGTGATGTTCCCAGTCGCGATGAAGCTGAGCGCCCGCCACCTGCCCTACATCCACCGCCTGCAGCTCACCATCAACCAGTTCATGGTGTTGCCCGCGGTCGTAATCGTCGCCGCCACCGGCATCTACAGATGGACATGGGGCACTGGGATTACGGGGACCTCTGGGTCAGCGCCACGATCACGATCCTCGTCGTGGTCGCGCTGATCAACATCTTCTTCTTCATCCCCACTGACCGCAGACTGCTGCCGATCATCAAGAAGGCGCTGGCGGACGCCGGTGACCGCGAGCTTCGGCTGGCGGATCTGCCGCCGACCTACCAGCGCTGGGGACGCGCGGAGGGTTTCGTCGGTGCGTTCATGGGGATCCTGCTGATCGCCGCGATCTTCTTCATGACCACCAAGCCCGGCCTCGGCTAGCGCCCACGCCGGCCGAAGCTGTGCGGGGCCGGCAGCGACGCGGCCAGCTCTGCCATCGCCGCCTCCCGCACGCCGTCGAAGGAGCGCTTGGAGAGCGCGGTCGGCACCTCCGCCGGCCTGCCCGTCTCGTGGGGAATCGGCGGAGCGATGTGCCGCGGCTTCCGTTCGGGCGCCTCGGGCGGCTGGAGGCGGTCGATCCTCGAGACCACCACGTTGGTCGTGCCCTCGCGGTGCTCGAGCTTGCCCGCGGCCTGCACGAATCCTGAGGTCCGTACCGCCAGCCGGCAGCGCTCGACCACCCGTGGCGGCACGATCAGGTTGATCGTCCCGTTCTCGTCCTCGAGCAGCATGAACACGACCCCGTTGGCCGTCGCCGGCCGCTGCCGCGCCACCACCATTCCGGCGACCTTCACCCGCGCCCCGTCCCGGGTGCGGGCGATGGCAGCGCTGGACAGCACCTCGGCGGGAAGCCCCTCGCGCAGCAGCTCCATCGGGTGCTTGCCGAGCGTCATCCCGGTCGTCCGGTAGTCGGCCACGATCCGGTCCCATGGGCCGAGCGGCGGCAGTGGGGGAGTGGCGGAACCGTCGAGCGCAAGGGCCAGCTGCGCCCCCTCGCCGGTGCGAGCGGCCCGCGCAGCCCCGCCGGCCGCCCAGAGCGCCGGTCGCCTCAGGTCCCGATCGGGATCGACCGGCGCTGCACCGTCCTCGACCAGCGAATCGCAGGCCCCGGCCCAGGCCAGCCGCTGCAGCGCAGCCGCCCCGGCGCCGGACCGGCCGGCGAGGTCCGAGACGCTGCGATAGAGGCCGCCCCGACGCCGCTCCTCAACCACCGCCTCGGCATCGACCGCCGTCAGCTCGGTCACGTACCCGAGCCCGACCCGCACCGGCGGATTTCCCGAGGAGCCGGCCGCCGCTCCCGTGGTCTCCACCCGGCAATCGACCTCGCTCACGTTCACGTCCGGCGGCAGGATCTCGACCCCCCGCCGCTGCGCCTCGTGCACCAGGGCGTCCGGTGGATAGAACCCCATCGGCTGCTCGTTGAGCAGGCCGCAGAGCAGCTCCGGTCCGTAGTGAACCCGCAGCCACATCGACTGATAGGCGAGCAGCCCGAACGCCGCCGAGTGCGCCTTGGGGAATCCGAACCCGGAGAACCCCTCGATCTGCCCGAAGACCCGTTCCGCCACGTCGCGCGACACGCCGCGCCCGACCGCACCCTCGATGAACCGCTCCCGGTAGCGCAGCATCGCCGCCTCCGACCGCTTCCGGCTCATTGCCCGCCGCAGCCCCTCGGCCTCTCCCACCGAGAACCCGGCCAGCGCCATCGCAACCTCCAGCACCTGGTCCTGGAAGACGATCGCCCCGAGCGTGTCCCGCAGCGCCGGCTCGAGCGACGGGTGCTCGTAGGGCACCTCGTAGCCGGGGTCCTCCCGCAGCCGCTTGCGTCGCTCGATGTATGGGTGGACCGCGCCCCCCTGGATCGGCCCGGGCCGCACCAGCGCCACCTGCACGGTCAGGTCGTCCAGGTTCTGCGGGAGCGTCCTGGGCAGCATCTGCATCTGCGCCCGGCTCTCGATCTGGAACACGCCCGTGGTTTCCGCCCTCTGGATCGAGCTCCACACCTGGTCGTCATCGAGCGGCACCCGCGAGAGATCGATCCGCTCCCCGCGCGTGCGCGCGATCTCATCCACGCACCGCTCGACCGCCGAGAGCATCCCCAGCCCGAGCAGGTCGATCTTCAGGAAGCCCGCATCCGCGCACGAGTCCTTGTCCCACTGCACGATCTGCCTTCCCTCCATCGCCGCCGGCTGCACCGGGCAGAGCTCGATCAGCGGCGTGGTCGAGATCACCATCCCTCCCGGGTGCTGAGACATGTGCCGGGGCAGCCCCGCGATCTCCGGCAACAGCTCGGCCAGCGCCCGCCACCTCTCGGAGCGCGCCCGCAGGCTGCCCAGGGTCTCCTCCATCCGCAGCCACGCATCCTGGCTCGCTTCGTAGACGTCGACGGCGCGCGCGAACCGCTCGACCTCGCCTAGCGGCAGCCCGAGCGCCTTACCGAGGTCGCGGATCGCACCGCGCGCCCGATAGGTGGCGAAGGACGCGACCAGCGCCGAGCGCTCCGCCCCGTACCGCTCGTGCACCCTCGGAATCAGCTTCTCCCTGATATCCCGCGGGAAGTCGAGGTCGATGTCCGGGACCTCAGTCAGCTCCTCGTTGAGAAAGCGCCCCAGAAAGAGGTCGTTCTTCACCGGATCGATGTGCGAGAGCCCGGTCAGATAGCAGACCAGCGAGCTGACGCTGGAGCCGCGACCCCGGCCGGGCGGCAACAGCCGTCTCGCGGAATCCGGTCCGCGCACCTCCACGGCCACCTCCCGCGCCAGCTCGAGCATGTCCTGGTGCAGCAGGAAGAAGCCGGAGAGCCGCAGCTCCCTGATCAGCGCCAGCTCCTCTTCCAGCCGCTGCCCGGCCTCCGCGCGCTGCGGCGTCCCCTCATAGCGATGGACCAGCCGCACCCGGCAGAGCTCCGCCAGCCGCCGATCCGCGCCGCGGTCCTCCGCGCCCGGATAGCTGTAGCCCAGCTCCCGGGTGAGATCGAAGCGCAGCCGTTCGGCAAGCCGCTCCGTCTCCGCCACCGCCTCGGGGTGGTCCCGAAACCGCGCTGCCGCCCCCATTGAACGGGTTGCGCCTCCATCAAACGGGTCGCGCTGGCGCGCGCCCTCGGATCGACCCTCGCATGACGAGAGGAGGGCGGCAGCTGAGTTGCCCCGCCGCAGCCCCTCGGTCTCATCCAGCGTCGCCCCCAGCCGCACCGCGACCATCGCATCCTGGAGGCGCATGCGCGAGGGCTCGTGAGCGTGCACATCTCCCGTCGCCACCGCCGGCACCCCGAGCCGCTCGGCGAGCGAGACAAGCCACCTGTTCCGCGAGCGATCGTGACGCCAGAGTGGCCGCTGCAGCTCGATCCGGAAGCTATCCGGGCCGAAGGCCCGCAGAAGCCGCTGGGCCAGGTTGGCAGCACCGGCCGGATCGCCCCGCTCCCAGGTCCCGGCGACCGCCCCATCGCGCGCGCATCCGGAGAGGCAGACCAGCCCCTCCGTATGCCGCTCCAGCTCGTCGATCGGGAGGGAGGGCGGGAGCGGATCTCTCATGCCCGCGCCCTCCCGAGTTCTCCGGTGCGCCCCGGTGATCAACCGGCAGAGGCTGGCCCAGCCTTTCGCGTCCTCGACCAGCAGGGTGACGTGCACCGGCCGGGGCAGACGTCGCGGCACCTCCACGGTCAGCTCGCAGCCGACGATCGGCCGCACCCCGACGCCCCTGCAGGCGTGGGCGAACTCCATGGCACCGCAGACGTTGTCGTGGTCGGTGAGCGCCAGCGATTCGTGTCCGAGGCTGGCAGCCGTCGCCGCCAGCTCGGCCGGATCGGAGGCGCCGTCGAGGAACGAGTACGCCGAGTGGCAGTGCAGCTCTACGTAGCCGGACATCAATCCCGCTGGCGGAACCAGCGACCATCCTGCTCGCAGAAGACGACGACATCGCTGCCGTCCTCGAGCACCAACTCGAAGTAACGCCTTTGCAGGGGTTTCTGCGTCCACCAGCCGTCCTCGACCAGCCACTCCTCGCGCACCGACTCCACAGCCAGCCGCCCGACTGCCTGCGGCTTCCCATCGGGGCCCGTCTGGACCGGCACCGGCCAGGGCTTGTTGACCCGGCCGGGTCGCATCACTGCTCCTCCGGGAAGGGCATGAGCACCTCGCGCCGCTCCGGAACCCGCGATTCTGGATCGACCTCGAGCACTCGCAGCACTGCATCGGCGCCCGCCGCCGAGCGCGTCTGGCGCACCGCCTCCGAGATCCGCCGGCGCCTCTCCTGCTCGGGGCTCGAGAGCGTCAGCTGCTCACCGGTCTCCGGGCCCAGCGCCAGCGCCTCGAGCCGCAGCATCGCGGCCGGAGAGGGCAGCTGGGCGAGGTGGGGGAGTAGGGCATCGCCAAGTCGCGCCCGATCCGCACTGGCGCTCCGCAATGCCATCTCGCGCCGCCAGCCTCCGCCGGCTGCGAGCCGAGCCGAGAGCCGCAGCGCCCGCAGCGTCCTGCCGCGCCGCTCGCCGTGCGCGAGCAGCCGCGAGATCAAAAGCTCCAACCCTCGCTCGAGCTGCTGGCCGGAAACGGCCTCGGGCAACTCGAGCTCGACCGCGATCGCCTCCCGTACGGGTCGCGGACGCAACGGCTCGTCCTCGCCGCGGGCCAGCCGCAGCGCCCTCAACCCCAGCCGCCCAAAGCGATCCGCGACCGCATCGCGCGGCAACCCGGCGAGACGGCCCAGGGTGGAGATCCCCAGCCGCTCGAGCTCGTTGGGGAGGTCGTCGGCCTCATCTCCAAGACGCCCACAGAGCAACGAGATCGGCATCGGGTCCAGGAACTTCGCCGCCGCTCCGTCGGGAACGACTGCGGAGCGAGGGGCGGCCACGTATGAGCAGAAGCGACCCGGGCCGGCTCCGAGACCAACATTCAACGGGTTGCTCCTCGGCTTCGCCTGCGGAGCACCCTCGCATAGACCCAGCCCTCGGCCGGCTTGCTCCAGCACTCCCTCGATCCCTCCCCAGAGGCCGGCCAGGCCACCCGCCTCGAAGAACGCCTCGCCGGCGCGGTCCGACTCGACCGCCGCGCCGATCCCCTCGAGCCGCCGAAGCGCCTCCTCCCAAAAGCGCTCGGCACGCTCCGGATCGGGTGGGATGAGGGCCAGCTCGGGGCAGCGCGAGAGCGCCTCTCCCATCCTCATCCCCGCCCGCAGCCCGAACCTCTCAGCCGCCGCAGTGACCTCTCCGATCAGTTGCGCCGCACCCGGCTCGGGGGCGAGCGCCGCCGGCCGCCGCAAAATCCCTCTGTCCGTGATCGCGGCGATCAGCCGGAAGCGGGGGATCAGGGCGCATGCGACAGGCATCGAACGTATGTTCGTATACCTGTCGCGAAAGGTCAAGGAGCGATCGACTCAATTCGATCGGCCAACCGGGAGTAATCTGGGCCGATGCCAAAGCGTGAGCCGACGACCGAGGAGATGCGCCAGGCCCAGCACGAGCGCGCCACCGAGGAGCACGAGGCGATCGAAACCTCCATCACCCCCGACGAGGCCGACCAGCACCGGCGCCGTGCCGACAAATCCGCCTACCTCGAGCGGATGCTGGCCGAGCGGGCGCGCTCGGAGCGGCACGATCGCGATTAGAGCGCTAGCCGTTTTGGCAGTCCTCGGCGTTGCCGCCCTATCCGGGTGCGGCTCCTCGGGCAAGGACGACACCACGATCCCGGGCGGCGCCGACGCCGGGACGGTTCAGGTGATCAAGGGCTGGGCGGATGAGCTGCGCGCGGGAGACGTGACAGCGGCGAGCAGGCGGTTCGCGGTCCCGACAGTCGTCCAGAATGGGACCCCGACCCTTCGACTCACCACTCGCGACGAGATCGAGGCCTTCAACCAATCGCTGCCCTGCGGTGCGACGCTGACCGAGGCGGTCTCAGTGGACAGGTTCACGATCGCCACCTTCAAGCTCACCGAGCGTCCCGGCCCGGGTGAGTGCGGCAAAGGCGTGGGCGAGACCGCCAAGACCGCCTTCGTCGTCCGCAGGGGACTGATCACGCAGTGGCGCCGCGTCGTCGACACCGGTGAGGGAACGTCGACGACTCAGGGCCCGGTCATCTGAGCCCGCACCCGCTCGATCACCGCATCGGTGAACTCGGTCGTGCCGGCATGGCCCTTCAGGTCCGGGGTGCGGATCCCGGAGGCCGCCGTCTCCATCACCGCGTCATAGATGGCCCGCGAGGCCCGCTCCGCTCCCTGTACGCCCGCCTCGGCGGCGTAGTGCAGGACCGCCGCCGCGGCCAGGATCATCCCCATCGGGTTGGCGATGTCCTTGCCCTCCAGCGCCGGCGCCGTCCCGTGGGGGGCCTCGCTCATCGCGACCCGGACGCGCAGGTCCTCGTCCAGAGCGAGCAGAACCGACTCGGCCCCGGCGATCGATCCGTAGAGAGGCAGGACGAAATCGGAGAGCAGGTCGCCGTCGCGGTTGAGGCTCGGAATCACCAGCGGAGCGTCCGCCCGACCCGTCAGCAGGCCGGCGTAGGTTGCGTCGATCAGCAGCGGCTCGTAGCCCACGTCGGGGTGCCGTTCGGCCGCCGCGTCCATCTCCTCTTTCAGCATCCCCTCGTAGACGGGGCTGACGGTCCACTTCGGGCCCCCGTAGACACGACCCCCCATCCCCTGGGCGGTCCGGAAGGCGTACTCGGCCACCGCTCGGCAGATGGAGCGGTGGATCACCTCGATGCGCTGCGCCACCTCGTCGCCGTTCTCGGCCCGGCGCGACTCCTCGGCTCCGTAGGCGTCCTCGACCGCCATCCGCACCACCGAGATCGGATGGTGGATCCCGGCGACGGGACTGATTCCCGGAATCCGTCGCCCCGTCCTGACGATCACCTTGCCGTCGATAGCCTCCCTGATCAGCCGGTTCGGGCTCCCGACGTCGTCGGCCCCCTCAGGTGTGATCGTCGCGGCCTTGATGCCGAAGCCCGCCTCCGCCATCGCCCTCGCCGCCTCGGTGCAGATTTCGTTCTCGGTCCGGCGCCGGTTCTCCAGCGAGAGGTCGAAGCGCTCGAGCTCCAGGTCGAGCTCGATGACATCGGGTGAGATCACCCGCAGGGCCTGCTCGAGCAGCTCCTGCCCGGTCTGGTCGCCCTCGAGCACGACTATCCGCAGCCCGGCCATCTCCAGTGCGAGGCTATACGCATGGAACAGTGCACCTGGTGTGGGGGGGACGTCGAGGCCGACGACGGCTTCCGCGCCTACGAGCCCGCCGGAGAGCGTCGCGCGACCTTCTGCCGCCTCGAGCACCTGATCCCCTGGTCGATCCAGATGACGCGAGGGCGCTCCGCAGGCGAAGCCGAGGAGCGACCCATCTCATCATGGGAGGCCGGGGAGTTACCCGAGGGCGCTCCGCAGGCGAAGCCGAGGAGCGACCCGATTAGTGCTGGTCCCACGCTCGACGAGGGCCCGAGCAACTGCTCGCACTGCGAGGCCGAGCTCACGGATGCCCACGTCCTCCTGGTCCGCCATCGCGGAGAGCACCGGGTCCCCGATGCCTTCTGCAGCGTCGACCACATGGCCGAGTGGGCCAAGGCGGGCGGCCGCTGGCAGTGAGGCCGCAGTTTCCGGTTTCGCGGATTCACGCTGAAATCGAGGAATTCCGAAAAACGCGGAAACACCACTTCGCACGCTCTTGACGTCCCTGTTTCGGCTTGTAGGGTGCTCGCCACTTGAACAGGACAGGTTGACCTTCGGGTGAACCAGGTTCAGTTCAAAGAAAACGGCCCGGGCGACCGGGCCGTTTCGCTGTTCGGGGAGAGGGAGCGATGAACCTGGGGGCAGCGCCGGGTCAATAGTTTCAGTAGGCATGGCCACGTCTCGTTCCATCCAGCGGACCTACCTGCTCCTCATGCTCGGCAACACGCTGGCGGCATCGCTGATCTGGGGGATCAACACGATCTTCCTGCTCGACGCCGGCCTCTCAAACCTGGAGGCGTTCGCCGCGAATGCGTTCTTCACCGGCGGCATGGTGCTCTTCGAGGTACCGACCGGGATCGTCGCCGACACGATCGGGCGCCGCACCTCCTACCTCCTCGGCACCCTGACGCTGTCGGGGGCCAGCTTGCTCTACGTGATGCTCTGGCAGGTCGAGGCGCCGTTCTGGGAGTGGGCGGTGGTCTCACTGCTCCTCGGCCTCGGCTTCACCTTCTTCTCCGGCGCCGTCGAGGCCTGGCTGGTCGACGCACTGACCGCGACGGGCTACCAGGGCCACCTCGAGACGGTCTTCGGGCGCGGCCAGATGGTCACCGGCGCCGGCATGCTGGGCGGCTCCATCGCCGGAGGGTTCATCGCCCAGCAGGTCAGCCTGGGCGCGCCCTTCGTCTTGCGAGGAGCCATTCTGCTCGTGATGTTCGTCGTCGCCTTCAGGCTCATGCACGACGTCGGCTTCACCCCGGAGAAGGGCGGGCGGCCCCTGGCCGAGATGCGGAAGATCGCGGCGAATTCGATCGACTACGGCTGGCGGGTTCCCGCGGTCAAGTGGCTTATGGTGGAGGCGCTGTTCACCGGCGGCGTAGGGATCTACGCCTTCTATGCGCTCCAGCCGTACCTGCTCGAGCTCTACGGCGACCCGCAGGCCTACGAGATCGCCGGCCTCGCCGCCGCGATCGTGGCCGGGGCGCAGATCCTGGGCGGCATGGCGGCGCCCCGGATCCGCGCCCTGTTCCGTCGTCGCACGTCGGCTCTGCTCGTCACCGCCGGCCTGAGCGTGGTCGTGCTCGCGCTGATCGGAGCGATCCAGGGCTTCTGGGTGGTGATCGGCATGACCACCGTGTGGGGGCTGCTCTTCGCCGCGACGATGCCGATCCGCCAGACCTACATCAACGGCATGATCCCGTCACGCCAGCGGGCCACGATCCTCTCGTTCGATTCGATGATGTCCTCGACGGGGGGCGTTTGGACGCAGCCGGTGCTGGGGCGGGTCGCGGACACTTCGGGATACGCGGCCTCGTACCTGGTCTCCGCCGGGATCGCTGCGTTCGCTCTGCCGTTCATCGCACTCTCGCGAAGCCAGAACGCGCCGGCGGACACGCTGGAGCTGACGGAGGCGCCGGCGCCACAGCCGGCCTGAGCGCAAACGCCCGCAAGTAGCGGGAATGCTCGTTCACAGCCTCTTGACTTCGCATCCGCGAGGGGTAGGGTGCTCATCAATGGAACGAGGGAAACCTTGTTCTTAGGAAGGGCCCGAGAAATCGGGCCCTTCCGCTATTTCTGGCCCCGAGCGGACCTGCTCTTGGCGGTTTTCTCGGCCGCCTTCTTCTTTCCCGGGCGCAGGGCCCCGGGCGGCGGCGCGGCCCACGAGAGGATCAGGGGCGCCACGGCGTTCGGCCGCTCGACGTTCGGAGAGTGGCCCGCGCCGGGGATCAGGTGCGTCTGGATCCCGGGTACGTTCTGCTGGTAGCGGGCGATTGCCGCCTGCGCGTCGTAGAGCTGGTCCTCGGCGCCGAAGATGACCATCGTCGGCACATGAGCGGTGGCCAGTCGTTCGTCGAGCGGCGCCTCATCAACGAAGTCCTGCTCGGCGTCATGCGTCTCCTTGTACGCCGTGTAGGTCATCGCCCGCAGGTCGTCCACGGGCTGGTCGGGGTTGTCGAAGCCGCTGGAGATGTCGTAGCCGGGGGCGAAGGCGTCGTCGTACTGACCCCGGACCGTCGACTTGGGAGCGATGTGTAGAAGCCGGTCGCCCGCCTGTCCGAGGATCGGCCAGTAGCTGACGCGCTGCGCGAACCCCTCGTTCTCGAAGCCGTCTTGGGGGGACTGGTCGATGATCACCACCCGGGAGGCGAGCTGCGGGCTCTGCTGGGCGAGCGCCGTGACCACGCTGCCGCCGAGCGAGTGTCCGACGACCGTGGCGTTCAGGACACCGAGCTTCGCCAGTGCCTCCGCCACCGTGGTCGCCTGGTCGGCGATCGAGTAGCCGGCGCTCGGCTTGTCCGAGCCGCCGTGGCCGAGCAGATCGACCCGGATGACCCGGTGATCCCGATCCAGCAGCGGGGCGAGGTCATCCCACCAGTTCATCGAGCACGTGTAGCAGTGGACCAGGACTATGGGATTACCCGGCGGCGGTGTTTGTGGCCGCCGAAGATCTTGATTGCCCTGCTCGAGCACCTGGAGGGTTCCGTTCGAGGTCTCGACCAGCCGCGCTCCGCTGTCGCGCACATAGGCGTCCCTGGTTGCGTTCGAGACGACGAGCGCGTTGAGCACCAGCAGGACGACAAGCCCCGCGATCACGCCCAGGGTGATCTTCAGCCAGAGCCGCACCGGCTACATCTAACTGTCGGGAGCGGCGGTTTCCTTGGGCCCAATGTCGAGCTCGTCGGCGCGATCCGCGAGAGCCTCGATGACCAGGGCGATGTGCTCGTCCTGGTCGACCTCGAGCTCCTCGATCCCTCGCTGGATGTCCTCGCGGTTGACCGCAGCCGCGAACGACGGCGTCTTGAGCTTCTTCTTCACCGACTTCGGCTTCATGCCCTCGATTCCGGTGGGGCGCACGAGAGCGCAGGCGGCGACGAAGCCCGAGAGCTCGTCGACTCCGTAGAGGGTCTTCGCCATGCGGGTCTCCCTGGGCACGCCCATGAAGTCGGCGTGCCCCGCGACGGCGTCGATCACCTGCTGCGGGTAGCCGCGCTCCTCCAGCTCCGTGATCGCGTAGCGCGGGTGGCCCGTGTCGAGGTCGGGGTATCGCTCGTAATCGAGGTCATGGACGAGGCCCGTGACCGCATAGGTCTCCTCGTCCTCGCCCCACTTGCGCGCATAGGCGCGCATGGCCGCCTCGACGCCGAGCAGGTGCTTGCGCAGCGACTCGGACTCGACCCAGTCGGTGACCAGCTGCCATGCATCGTCTCGTGAGACCTCCGCCATGGGGCTGGTTACTCTAGGCGCCCGTGGAGAAATTCATCATCCAGGGCGGCGTGCCCCTGTCCGGAGAGATGGTTCCGGCCGGGAACAAGAACGCCGCGCTCCCGATCCTGGCCGCGTGCCTGCTCACCGACCAGGAGCTCCTCGTCCGCAACGTGCCGCGGATCCGTGACGTCGAGTCGATGCTCGGCCTGCTCGAGCGGCTGGGCGTGAAGGTCGCCTGGACGGGCGAGAACGAGGTTCGCCTCCAGGCGGACGAGATCTCCGGCACCGAGGTCGACGAGGAGCTCGCCAACCGGATCCGCGCGTCGTTCCTGATCGCCGGCCCGCTGCTGGCCCGCTTCGGCGAGGTGCGGATGCCACCGCCTGGAGGCGACACGATCGGACGCCGCCGGCTGGACGCCCACCTCGACGCCTTCCGAGACCTCGGGGCAAAGGTCGACGGCGACGTCTGGATCGAGCTCTCGGGGCCGCCCGACGGCCTGAAGCCGACGCGCATCTTCATGGACGAGCCTTCGGTGATGGGGACGGAGAACGCGCTCCTCGCCGCTGCGCTCACCGAAGGACCGACGACGATTGCCAACGCCGCCTCGGAGCCGCACGTCCAGGACCTCGCCCGGTTGCTCTGCAAGATGGGCGCGCAGGTCGACGGCATCGGATCGAACGTGATGACCGTCCACGGGCGCGAGAAGCTGGAGGGCGCCGACCACGACGTCTGCCCGGATCACATCGAGATCGCGAGCTTCATGGCCCTCGCCGCTGCGACCAGCGGCGAATTGCGAATTCGCGGGGTGGTGGCGGAGGACCTGGAGGGAATTCGCCGGCACTTCCGCCGAATCGGGCTGCAGACGATGGTCGAGGGCCAGGACCTGCTCGTCCCGCCGGAGCAGAAGCTGACGATTCGTGACGATCACGGCGACATGACCCCCGCGATCGACGATGGCCCCTGGCCCGCCTTCCCCGCGGACCTCACCTCGATCGCCCTGGCCCTGGCGACCCAGGCCGACGGGACGATCCTGATCCACGAGAAGATGTTCGAGAACCGTCTGTTCTTCGTCGACAAGCTGGTCGCGATGGGCGCTCGGGTCACGCTGTGCGATCCCCACAGGGCGATCGTCAGCGGTCCGAGCCGTCTTCACGGGGCCCGGCTGGAGAGTCCGGACATCCGCGCGGGCATGGCGATGCTCATCGCCGCGCTCGCGGCGGACGGCACCTCGGAGATCGGGAACGTCGCGCAGATCGACCGCGGCTACGAGCGGATCGACATGCGCCTGCGCGATCTCGGCGCCCGCATCGAGCGGGTCGCCTCAGAGCGCGTTCCGGCCTAGGCGCGGATCAGACCGAATAGGCGTTGTGCAGCTCGGTGAACTTCGGCTCCGGGGGGGCGGGCGCGTCGTCGCCGAGCGTCTCAGAGATCCCCGGGCCGAGCCGCGATTCGGCGAACGCTCCGAACGCCTCCGGCGATTCCCAGATGTCGAGCACCTTCAGCGTCTCGCCGTCGAAGCGGGCCGAGTGAGCGATCAGCCCGTCGGGGGGAGTGCCCTTGGGATCGACGGCCGCGTCGACGGCGTCGTACTGATCGGGGGTTACGGGAAGCTCCAGCTCCATGAAAACTGCCATCTCTTCTCCTCCTCGTGTCGGGGCACCGCGTCGATTCGATTCAGGCCCGTTGCAGGTCGTATATCTCCCGGATTTCGGGCTCCTGAGCCTGCGGCGCGTCCGGGTTCACCTCGGCGACCGCCGGGATCAGCTTGTCCTGGACGAAGTTTTGGAAGTGCTCGGGCGACTCCCAGACGTCGATCGACCTCATCTTGCCTCCGCCCAGATCGCAAGCGGCGTGGAGGATCCCCCCTTCGGGCGTCTCCTCGCCGAGCTTCTCGTTCACCTGGTCGTACTCCTCAGGCGTCGCCTCGAACTCCTGGATCACCACTACCGCCATCTCAATCTCTCCTCCGGTTGGGGTCGAGGAGATCCTATGCAGACGAACCTTGCAGCTTGTTAACGGCGAGCAGGCGATGATGCGCGGCTGACGATGATCCACCCGACTCCACCGGGGACGCGAGACATCCTGCCCGATGAGATGCGCGAGCTGCGCGCGCTCGAGGCGGCGCTGCGCGCGGCCTTCGACGAGCGCGGCTACGGCGAGGTCGCGACCCCGACGATCGAGTACGCGGAGGTGCTGCGGCGCGGCGACGAGCGCTACGCGAACGCCGCCTACCGCTTCTTCGACGAGCGGGGTGACCTGCTCGCCATGCGCTCGGACATGACCATCCCGATCGCGCGCCTGGTCGCAACCCGGCTGCAGGACTCGGAGCCGCCGTTCCGGCTCTCCTACATTGCGGGCGCCTACCGAGCGGTGAACCCGCAGCGCGGCCAGATGAGGGAGTTCACCCAGGCGGGAGTGGAGCTGATCGGCGCTCCGGCTCCGGAGGGCACGGCCGAGGTGATCGAGGTCCTGAGCGCGGCGCTCGATGCCGCCGGGCTGACCCGGGCCGTCGTCGGCCTCGGCGATGCCGATCTCTACCGCCAGCTCCTGGCCGAGCTCGGGGTTGCCCCTGACGCCCGTGACCGGATCCTCGATCGGCTGGCGACCCACGACCTCGTTGGCCTCGAGCTGGCGGTCGACGAGGTCAAGGACCTGGACGCCGAGGCTCGGGGCACCCTGCTGGCCCTGCCCGCCATGCGCGGCGGCCCCGAGATTCTCGACCGCGCCACGGAGCTCGGCGGCGAGGCCGTCGAGCGGGCCACAGCAAGACTTCGCGCCACCTACGACTCACTCGCCTCCCGCGGGGTGGCCGAGCGCGTCCGGGTCGACCTGGGCCTGCTGCGCGACCTCGGCTACTACACCGGGGCGATCCTCGAGGTCTACGACCCGGCGCTTGGGCACATCCTCGGCGGCGGCGGCCGCTACGACTCCCTGATCGGACGATTCGGGCGAGACCTGCCGGCGGCCGGCTTCGCGCTCTATGTCGAGCGGCTGCACGTCGCACAGACCGAAGAGGAGCGCCAGGACGGAGATGGGGAAGCCTGATGCCGCCGGTGGTGGAGGTCACGCGTGCCCGGGAACCAGGCCCGCTGAAGCTCGCTCTTCCGCGCGGCGCGCTGTGGGAGGAGACCCTGGGCACGCTCGATCGCGTCGGAGTCGACACGTCCGAGCTCCGCTCGGACTCACGCTCGCTGGTCTTCGAGTCCGGCGGGTTGACGCTCGTGACGATGCGGCCCTCGGACGTCCCCACCTACGTCGAGGCGGGAGCCGCCGATCTCGGGATCACCGGCAAGGACGTTCTGCTGGAGCAGCGGGACCGGATCGTCTACGAGGTTCTCGACCTCCGCTACGGAGCCTGCCGCATGGTCCTCGCCGGGAGGGCCGGCGATACGGCCCTGGACGAGGACGAGCGCCGCCTCGGAGGGATGCGGATCGCGACGAAGTACCCGCGCATCGCGGAACGTCACTTCGAGGAGACCGGCCACCGGGCAGAGGTGATCGAGGTTAAGGGCTCCGTCGAGCTGGCGCCCCTCTCCGGCCTGGCCGACGGCATCGTCGACCTGGTGGCCACGGGACGCACCCTGGCCGAGAACGGCCTCGAGGTCCGCGAGGAGATCGCCACCTCCACCGCCCGGCTGATCGCCAACCGCGTCTCGCACAAGCTGCGAGCCGAGGAGGTCGACGACCTGGTCGAGCGACTGCGACCGGAGGGGCGCTGATGCGAATCGAGTCCTTCGACTGGGACGGGCGGGACGTGGCGGCGCTCGCGGCCGACATTCGCGGCCTACAGCCTCCCATGGGCGAGGTGAGCGATGCAGTCGCCGAGATCGTCGCCGCCGTTCGCGAGCGAGGCGACGACGCCGTCGCGGAGTTCGAGGAGCAGTTCGGCGCGGGCGCCGTGGACCCCCGCCTGCTGCCGGTGCCGGACGCGGAGGTGCGCGCGGCGCTGGAGCGCATCGATCCCGAGATGCGGGCCGCCCTGGACACCGCCGCCGCGAACATCCGTGCCGTGGCCGAAGTGCAGCTCGCCGGCGAGAGCTGGGTGGAGCTCGAGCAGGGCCAATCGGTCCACGTGCGCGAGGTACCGGTCGGCTCCGCCGGCATATACGCCCCGGGGGGATCGGCCTCCTATCCCTCGACCGTCCTGATGGGCTGCCTCCCGGCGAAGATCGCCGGTGTGCGGCGCGTCGCGCTCGCGACCCCGCCCGCCGAGGCAGAGCGCCCTGTATCGGACCTGATGCTGGCGGCCTCGGCTATCGGCGGAGCGGATGAGGTTTATGCCGTTGGCGGGGCACAGGCCATCGCCGCCTTGGCGATCGGCACGCGGCTGATCGAGCCGGTCGACGTGATCGCCGGACCGGGCAACCGCTACGTCCAGGAAGCGAAGCGCCAGCTGGTGGGTGAGGTCGGCATCGACGGGATCGCCGGGCCCTCCGAGCTGATGGTGATCGCCGGCGATACCGCAAACCCAGAGTGGATCGCGCTCGACCTCTGCGCCCAGGCGGAGCACGGATCCGACGGGCTCGTGATCGCCGCGGCGGTCGAGACCGTGATTCTCGATGCAATCGATGAGGCGGTGAAACGTGTCGCCTCAGAACACGGGATCTCCGAGGATGCGCCGCTCGCCCTGGTTGCGGTCCCGGACACCGTCGCCGCGGTACAGCTGGCCAACGCAATCGCCCCCGAGCATCTCGAGATGATCACCGAGGACGCCTCCCTGCTGTCGGAGGCCGTGATGACCGCGGGCAGCGTCTTCCTCGGAGAGGGAGGCGCGACTGCGTTCGGCGACTACGCCGCCGGGTCCAACCACATCCTTCCCACCGGCGGGGCCGGCCGTTTCCAGGGACCACTGGGGCCGGGGATCTTCAGGCGACGGATCGCGAGCGTCGAACTCACGCGGGCGGCTGCCCGGGAGCTCGCTCCGACGGTCGCTACATTGGCCCGCGCCGAGGGCTTTCCACTTCACGCGGAGTCCGCAGAGGCAAGGACCGAGGACTAATCGATGGCACGTACCACAGAGATCAACCGCGAGACCAAGGAGACGAAGGTCCGGCTGCGCCTCGACCTCGATGGCGGCGAGGCCAGGATCTCTACCGGCGTCGGCTTTCTCGACCACATGCTCGAGCTCTTGGCTCGGCACGGCCGTCTCGGACTCGACCTCGAGGCGAGCGGCGACCTCGAGACGGGAGCGCATCACACGACCGAGGACGTCGGCATCTGCCTCGGGCAAGCGATCGACGAGGCCCTCGGCGACCGCTCCGGCATCCGCCGCTACGGCTCCGCCCTGGTACCGATGGACGAGGCCCTGGGTGAGTGCGCGATCGACATCTCGGGGAGGCCGTACTTCGCTTTCGACGCGGACCTCCCGGAGGTGAGCATCGCGGGGTTCGAGTCCGAGCTCGCGGAGGAGTTCTTCCGCGCGGTCTCGAACAATTCGAAGATCACGCTGCACCTCTGGGTCCGCTCCGGCTCGAACGCGCATCACATGATCGAGGCGTCCTTCAAGGCGTTCGCTCGAGCGCTCCGTGAGGCGGTCTCGATCGATCCGGACGAGCCGGGCGTGCCCTCCACCAAGGGCACGCTCACCGAATGACCCGCGTCGCGATCCTCGACTACGGGATGGGCAACCTCCGTTCGGTGGAGAAAGCTCTGGAGCGGGTCGGGGCGGAGACCGAGATCACCTCGGATCCCGCCCGCGCCGAGGCCGCCGATGGGGTGATCCTGCCGGGTGTGGGTGCCTTCCCGCGGGCCATGGAGCGGGTTCGGCAGCTCGGGCTCGACGAGCTCGTCGCCGGGCGGATCCAGGCCGGCGCCCCGGTCCTGGGGATCTGCCTCGGCCTGCAGCTTCTCTTCGAGTCCTCGGTGGAGAACGAGGGGTCAAGTGGGCTGGCCCTGCTCGACGGCGTCGTCGCGCCCATCGAGGCCAACGGCTACAAGGTCCCGCACATCGGCTGGTCCCCGGTGCACTGGGAGCACGACTCCGACCTCACGGAGGGACTCGGCGAGGAGACGCCCTTCTACTTCGTCCACTCATTCGCTCCGCGTCCGACGGCGAACGGGGACGTGCTCGGCACCGCCGCCTACGGGCAGCGCTTCGCGTGTGCGGTGGAGCGGCCGCCGCTCTACGGCGTGCAGTTCCACCCCGAGAAGTCGAGCTCCGCGGGACTCAGCCTGCTCGCCAACTTCATCCGCATCTGCAGTTGATCCTCTTCCCCGCGATCGACATTCGGGACGGCAAGGCCGTGAGGCTGATCCAGGGCGACTATGAGCAGGAGACGAAGTACGACGACGATCCGGTGGTCGCGGCGCGGCGCTGGGTGGACGGCGGGGCCACCTGGCTGCACATCGTCGATCTCGAGGGTGCCCGAGCGGGCGAGCCCGTCAACCTCGAGCACGTGCGGCGGATCGTGGCCGCGGTCAACGTCCCTGTGCAGCTCGGCGGCGGCCTGCGCGACTCAGCGAAGGTGGAGAAGGCGATCTCCGCTGGGGTCGAGCGAGTCGTGCTCGGCACGGCGGCGGTTCGCGATCCCGAGATGGCCGAGGCGATCGCTGCCGCTCACGGTGACCGCGTGGTCGCTTCGGTCGATGCGCGTTCCGGGAAGGTCGCCGCGGAGGGGTGGACGGAGGAGTCGGAGCTCGGCACCACTGAGGTGATCGCCGAGCTCACGCGTCGGGGGCTGAGGCGTTTCGTCTACACACCGGTGGAGGTGGACGGCCTGATGGAGGGGCCCGAGCTCGATTCCCTGCGCGAGGTCGCGGAGGCGACCGATGGCCAGGTCATCTACTCCGGCGGCATCGGCTCGCTCGACGACCTGCGTGCTGTCGCCGGTCTCGGGCTCGAGAACCTCGAGGGCGTGATCGTCGGGAGGGCCCTGTACGAGCAGCGCTTCACCGTCGCCCAGGCCCGGGCCGCCCTCGGGGCATAGTCTCCCGCGGCATGAGAAGGCTCTTCGGCCCGTTCTTCGTCTTCGCGGGGATCATGCACTTCGTCAGACCCCGCTGGTACGAGTGGATCATGCCGCCGTACGTCCCGCGCCACCGCGAGGTCGTCTATCTGAGCGGGGCAGCAGAGATCGCCGGCGGCCTGGCCACGATGCATCCGGCGACTCGCAGGGCCGGCAGCGCTTGGAGCATCGCCACCCTGATCGCCGTCTTCCCGGCGAACGTCCACATGGCGATCGAGTGGGAAACATTCGAGAAGGCCGTTCCCGGGGGCCGGGCCGGGCTCTACGCCCGCTTGCCAGTGCAACTGCTCTTCATCGCTTGGGCCTACGCGGCGGGCGACTGGGACTAGCCGGCCCAGCGGGCGAGTTACCGGCGCTATACGCCCATAAGTCGCCGACCACGGACCCCTAGCCTGTGGTGCGTGGTCCTGAAGCGCGTCATTCCGTGCCTGGACGTCGACAACGGGCGCGTCGTCAAGGGCACCAACTTCGTCGACATTCGCGATGCCGGCGACCCGGTCGAGCTCGCCGAGCGCTATGACGCGGAGGGCGCCGACGAGCTCGTCTTCCTCGACATCACGGCCTCACACGAGAGCCGGGACACGATCGTCGAGCTTGCTCGCCGCACCGCCGACAACGTCTTCATCCCGTTCACGATCGGCGGCGGTATCCGCTCGGTCGAGGACGCGCAGGCCGTGCTCGACGCCGGGGCGGACAAGGTCTCGGTGAACTCGGCCGCGCTCGAGCGGCCCGAGCTGCTCTCGGAGCTCGCCGACGTCTTCGGTTCGCAGTGCGTGGTGATCGCCATCGACGCCAAGCGAGCGCGAGACGGGTGGGACGTCTACACGCACGGCGGGCGCACCCGGGTCGAGGGCCGGGAGGCGGTCGACTGGGCTCGCGAGGCGACCGAGCTCGGGGCGGGGGAGGTGCTTTTGACAAGCATGGACCGCGACGGGACGACGGACGGCTACGACCTCGAGCTCACCCGCGCGGTGGCGGAGGCGGTCAGCGTTCCGGTGATCGCGTCCGGCGGCGCCGGCGAGCTCGACCACCTGGTCGAGGCCGTCGAGGCCGGGCACGCCGACGCGGTCCTATGCGCCTCGATCTTCCACTACGGCCAGCACACGATCGCCGAGGCGAAGCAGACGATGGAGCGGGCCGGCATCCCGGTCCGCTCGAGCTAGCCCGCCTTCGCCGGCTTGCCCTTCTTCTGGCCGGCTGGCGGGGACTTCGGCTGCTTCTGGAGGATCCCGTCCTTCGCGGGGCCCGTTCCCGGCCGCATCGCGTAGAGGGTCTTGTAGCCGGTGAGGAAGAGCTCCTTGCCGTTTGAGACCACCGGGTTGTAGGCGCCATCGGGGTAGTGGAAGACCCTGTGGCCGTTGCGAATGTCGAACCCGTATGTCGAGGTGGTCTTCAGGTCCGCGACATAGGCGGTGTCGCCGATCAGGCTCGCCGCTCCCGAGATCGCGCCCAGGTCCGGGACGCTCCAGCGCTCGTCGCCGGTGCGGGCGTCCAGCGCGTAGAAGGTCCCGTCGTAGGAGCCGAAGTAGATCGTCGGTTGGGTGCCCGGCGTTCGGGCAGCGATTGCGGCCGCGTAGACGTAATTGCCGGTCGAGTGACTCCAAGCCAGATCGCCCGTCTGCTGGTCGAAGCTGTACATCCGCCCGTCCACATTGCCCGCGTAGACGCGACCGAAGGCGACCGTGGCGGCGGCATAGAACCGCCCCGAGCGGCCGAAGCCCGATCCCTGCGAGCCCGCCTGCCACTTGATCGATCCGTCGCCGACCCGGATCGCGCTCATCTCGCCGCTGTAGTCGCCGATGTAGACGATCCCGTTCTCGTATGCCGGCGCCGCCTTCACCGCGCCGTTCACATGCCGCTCCCAGATCGTCTCGCCCGTCGCCTTGTCGAGTGCGAAGACCGTGTTGCACTCGCAACCCACGATCACCTTGTTGCCGACGACGAGCGGCGAGGACTCGGTCCGGCCCGGGAGCGGGTGCTTCCAGAGCACGTGCCCGTCCGACTGCGCCAACGCGACGACCTGACCCGGCTCCAGATTGGAGACATAGACGACGTGGTCGCTGTAGGTAGGGGATGAAGCGTTCAGGTGGGCGATCTGCTGCTTCCATCGAGCCTTGCCGCTGCTGGCCTTGACCGCGAACGCCAGTCCGTTGTTGTTGACCCCGAAGAGCTGGTTGCCCACCAGGACGGGTGAGTACTCGAGCAGGTGGTTGCCCTTGAAGCGCCACCGGATCGAGTAGGGGGGCTTGACCGTGGGCGCGTCGAGGTAGCGGGTCCGCTCCGGGTTGAGGCCGTACACCGGCCAGTCGGTGAGCCCACTGACGGGCTCCGGTGTCGTGGCCGTGATCGTGCATGGGTCGGGGCAGGACTTGTCGCCCGGCCTCTTCACGGCCGCGTATGCGACGAGCGCGATGACGATCGCCCCGAGGCCCGCGGCGGCGCCGAGAGTCGCCCACCGGTGGTTGCTCCAGAGGTTCTTCCCCCGCTCGCGGATGTTGTTCCAGAGGTCCCTGATCGCGGAGCATGGTAGGAAAGCCGCTAATGCCCGGCTCAATCGACATCGATCCCGGCCGGCTCGGGGAGCAGGTCGAGTCCCTGGCGGCGATCGATCAGCTTCGCCAGATCGCCGACCGGGTGCCGGCCTACCTGGTCGGGGGTGTGGTGCGCGACCTGCTCCTCGGCCGCGAGGTGGCCGACCTGGATGTGGCGATCGAGGATGACGCGGAGGCGCTCAGCGACCTGCCGGGGTTCAGCCCGGAGCGGGAGGGACTGTTTCTGACGGGCCGCCTGCAGCAGGGCAACGCGAAGATCGACGTCGCGCAGACCCGCGCGGAGAGCTACCCGGCGCCCGGCGCACTGCCGGAGGTCCGACCCGCCTCGATCACGGAGGACCTCGCCCGCCGCGACTTCACCGTCAACGCGATGGCGTTCCCGCTGAGCGGAGACCGTCAGCTGCTCGATCCGCACGGTGGGCTCGACGACCTCAGAGCAGGACTGCTGCGGGTCCTCCACGACGGCTCCTTCATCGACGATCCGACCCGGGCCCTCCGGGCGGCCCGCTACGCCGCCCGGTTCGGTTTCGACCTCGAGCCGGAGACCGCTCGGCTGCTCCGCGAGACCGACCTCTCGACCGTCTCCGAGGACCGCATCGACAACGAGCTGCGACGGATCGCGGCCGAGGATGACCCGGCTGCGGCTCTTCGCTTGATCGCCGACTGGGACGTGATGCCGAGCCTCGATCCCCAGGCACCGGAGCGAGTGGGGGAGGTGACGCGCCTAGCCTCAGCTCCACCCTGGTCGGAGTGGGTGGATCGTGAGCTGGCGGGGATGCTCGCGATCGTCAGGCCGCTGCCCCAAATCCGGGAGCTGGCCGCGGCGACGCCCGAACGCCCATCGGAGGCCTCCCGCCTGGCCGCTGCCTGGGACCCGGCCCAGCTGCTGGTCGCCCGGGCCATCGGGGCGGAGTGGCTCGACCGCTACGCCGCGGAGTGGCGCCACGTGGGCCTCGAGATCACCGGTGCCGACCTGCTCGCGGAGGGGGTCCCCGAGGGCCCCGGCGTCGGCCGCGGTCTCGAGGCCGCTCTCTCCGGCAAGCTGGACGGCGAGATCTCGGGCCGGGACGAGGAGCTACGGATCGCGGTAGCCGCCGCCAGGGGGGAAATTCCCGAATAGGATCGAGGCCTTCCTACAGAAGAGGTGCCTCGATGTACGCACGTGTAGTCAGGTTCACCGACGTCAGCCCGGACCGGATCGCCGCGATCGCGGAGCGCGTCGAAGCAAACGAGGGGCCGCCGGAGGGCGTGGTGTCGACGGGGTTTCAGCTGCTCGTCGACGAGGCTCAGGGAACCGCGATCTTCGTCGGTCAGTTCGCAACCGAGGAGGACATGCGCAATGCGGCCGAAGTGTTCGAGGCGATGGACCCAGGCGACACGCCCGGCACCCGCGCATCGGTCGACATGTGCGAGGTCAAGGTGGAAGCCGCCGCCTGAGGCCGAGCCGTTGCTCCAGAGGGCTGATCTAGCCTGCCCGGTGTGGAGTGGCGCGATCAAAACGGAGTTCGCTGGCTCCAGGCGGAGTTGCCCGGGGCCCGGGTGGCGTTCTCGACGCGGATCGGAGGAGTGAGCCGGGCGCGTTACGAGGCGCTGAACGTCGGCGTGCTGACCGGCGACGAACCCAGCCACGTTCGCGAGAACCGGCGCAGGCTCGCGGGCTCGATCGGGCGCGATCCGGGCGGCGTGGTGATGGCTCGGCAGGTCCATGGCACGGAGCTGCGCCGACATGAGGCGCCACAGGAGCCGCGCGTCTACGCGGATGTCGAGAAAAGCCCGGAAGAGGTGGATGCGCAGGCGACCTCGAATCCGGAACTGACACCCCTCGTCATGGTGGCCGACTGCCACCCGGTGGCGGTGGTAGGGCCGGAGGGGGTCGCGATGGCGCATTGCGGGTGGCGGGGGCTCGCTGGCGGGATTGTCGGGGAGGCGGCCCGTGCCGTCGGGGCCGCGGCGGCTGCCATCGGCCCCGGGATCGGACCGTGCTGCTACGAGGTTGGGGAGGAGGTGCTGTCGGCGTTCGATGACCTGGATGGGGTCGCGCACGGCCGGATGCTCGACCTCACCGCCGTGGCGACGGCCCTGCTCGAGCGGGCCGGCGTCGATGCCATCGAGTCCTCCGGCCTCTGCACGAGCTGCAATCCCGAGCTCTTCTACTCACATCGCCGCGACGGCGAGCGAACCGGGCGCCAGGCCGGCTTGGTCTGGATTACGCGAGGGGACTCCGGTGATGCGAGGTCGCGCGGCAGCGCGACCCGTGCTGTGCTGGAGGAGCCACCCGTTTCATAAATGGTGGAACCCGTCACCAATCTCGACCCGGCGACGATCCGCGCCAACCTCGAGGGGATTCGCGAGCACGCGGGCGCGGAGGTCGAGATCCTCGCCGCGACGAAGTACGTGCTCGCAGACGACATGGGCGCTCTGGCCGAGGCCGGGATCGAACTGGTCGGTGAGAACCGCCTCCAGGACCTCGAGGCGAAGCAGGAGCGCTGGCGCGAGAGCTTCACCTGGGACTTCATCGGCAACCTGCAAAGCCGCAAGGTCAAACGGATCGTGCCGCTCGTCCGCCTGATCCACTCCGTGGCCTCCGAGTCCGTGCTCGAGCAGCTGGGAAAGCACGGGGAAAGCGACACGGAGGTCCTGGTCGAAGTGAACCTCTCGGGCGAGGAGGGAAAGGGCGGTATCGAGCCCTCGGCCCTCGAAGACTTCATCGAGCGCTGCCCGGTCAGGGTGTCGGGGCTGATGACGATGCCTCCCTTCACCGAGAACCCGGATGCCTCGCGGCCGTACTTCGCGCGGCTGGCGGAACTCGCCGGCGAGCGCGGTCTCGCGCGGCTTTCGATGGGGACGAGCCAGGATTGGCGCGTTGCGGTCGAGGAGGGGGCGACGATCATCCGCCTGGGTTCGGTCCTCTGGGCCTGAACCGCCGCCAATCCGCCGCGTAGGCTTCATAATTGGGATACATCAGACGGCAGGAATAACCTCCGTTAAGCCGAATCTGAGCCTGAGATGGCAGTCAGAGACACATGGAGACGCGCACTCGAGTACTTCGGCCTCGTCGAGGGTGACTACATCGAGGAGGGCGAGTACTACGACGAGGGCGACACGGGCACCGAGAGGGCGCTCGACGACACGGCCGCTGCGCCTCGTGACGCGGCGAGTGCGGGATCCTCGCGCCGACGGGGGCGAGAGGACGACATCGACGACATCTTCGGCGACGAGGAACCGGCACCGCGGCGATCGCGAATGCGGCCCGCGGACGACACCGCCGAGGAGCCACGGCCACGTCGCGGACGCCGGCGCGCTGCGCCGGCAGGCAACGGGGGTGGGGGTGGAGGCGGAGTCGCCTCGATGCACGTGGTCACCCCGCGGAGCTTCAATGACGCCCAGCAGGTCGCCGACGAGTTCAAGCGCTCGAAGCCGGTGATCATCAACCTCCAGTCGACCGACCGCGAGCTATCCAAGCGGCTGATCGACTTCTCCTCGGGCATGACCTACGCGCTCGGCGGCGGGATGCAGCGCATCTCGCAGGGCATCTTCCTGCTCACGCCCGAGAACGTCGAGGTATCCGCCGAGGAGAAGGCCCGCCTCCTCGAGGGCGGCTTCTTCAACCAGTCCTAGGGCGCGGCAGGCCTCCGAATAAAGTCCCGTCCATGAAGCTGGGCTTCGTGGGTGCAGGAAACATGGCCGCTGGGCTGGCCCGGGGCTGGGCCAGCGCCCAGGGTGAGCCGGGGGCACCCGAGACGATGCTGTTCGCCGACGCCGATCCCGACAAGGCCAGGAAGCTCGCCGAGGAGCTGGACGGCCAGGCAATCGAGGGGAACATCGCCCTCGCCGACCACGCGGACCTCGTCGTCCTCGCCGTAAAGCCCAACGTGCTCGACGAGGTGGCTCCGGACCTGATGCAGGCGGGGACGCCTGTTCTGTCGATCCTCGCCGGCACCTCGCTGAAGACACTCCACGAGGCGCTTCCCGGGCTCGACCTGATCCGCGTGATGCCCAACCTGGGGGCCCAGCTGCGCCAGGGCGTTCTCTGCGTGGTCTTTCCCAAGGACACTGACGACGCCCGCCGGCGCTCGACGACGGAACTGCTCGGCTTGGTCGGCGATGTGATCGAGCTCGACGAGAACCTGATCGACGCCGCGACGGCGATCATGGGGTCCTCACCTGGCTACCTCGCACTGATGGCGGAGGTGCTGGTGGAGGCGGGAGTCAAGGAGGGTCTGACAGAGGACCAGGCGATTCGCATGGTGGCGAAGGCAATGAGCGCCACCGGCGGTCTGCTCGAGCTCCACGAGCCCGGCGCCCTCAAGCAAGCGGTCGCCTCGCCCGGGGGCATGACCGAGGCGGGCCTCAACGCCCTCGAGGAGCACAGGATCCGCGACATCCTGCTCGCGGCGGTCGACGCCTCTTTGAAGCGGGTGCGGGAGTGAGCTTCCTGCTCGCGATCACCCGCGACGACGTCGCCGACTACGTCAGCGCGATCTTCCTCGTCTACTTCATCCTGATCTTCATCCGGATCCTGCTCTCCTGGATTCCCCGGATGCCCTACTACCCCTGGCTGCGAGCGACCGTCGACTTCATCCACCAGGTGGTGGATCCCTACCTCAACATCTTCCGGCGCGTGATCCCGCCGATCGGGGCCGGGGGGATGGGCATCGACCTCAGCCCGATCCTGGCGATCATCGTCCTCAGCATCGTCTGGCGCGTGGTCGTGGCGCTGATCGCCGGTTGAGGAGCCGCGCCCTCGCACTGCTGATTCCGGGGCTCGCAGCCTGCGGCGTGGTCGTTGCCGTCGATCAGGGGACCAAGGCGCTCGCGACCTCGCTCATCGACCCAGGGGACCGGGTCGAGGTCCTGCCGTTCCTGGCGTTCGAGAACGTGCGCAACAAGGGCGTCGCCTTCGGGCTTGGTGGCGATATCTCCGCAGCATTCATCGGCGTGACGATCGTCCTCCTGGTCGGGGTGCTCGTCTTCCTGGCGTTCAGGGGCGGCAGCGGCTGGCTCGTCTGGCTGCCCGCCGCACTGCTGCTTGGCGGCGCGCTCGGGAACCTGGCCGATCGGGTGCGAGACGGGGCCGTGATCGACTTCATCGACCTGCCGCTCTGGCCGACGTTCAACCTGGCCGACGTGGCGATCACGGTGGGGGTGCTCCTGCTGCTACTCGACGTCGAGCGCTCGGAGAACCGCCGGAGCAAGCCGTGAGGCCCGATGCCGAGCGCCTGATCGTCCATATCGACGACGACCTCGCCGTGATCGAGAAACCGGTCGGCCTGGTCGTCCACTCGGCGCCCTCGCATCGTGGCGAGACGCTGGTCGACCTGCTGGAGGGGATCGCGGGCGGGGGAGAGGGCGGGAGGCCCGGCATCGTCCATCGCCTCGACAAGGGCACCTCCGGGCTGATGGTGGTCGCGCGGAACGACGAGTCGCACCGGGCGCTTGCGCGAATGGTCAAGGCCCGCGAGGTGGAGCGCGAGTACACCGCGCTGGTCGAAGGTCATCTGGGTAGCCGCACCGGCACGATCGATGCCCCCCTGGGGCGCCATCGCCGGCAGCGAACGAAGAGGGCGGTCAAGGGCACGGGCTCGCGGGAGGCGCGCACCCACTTCGAGGTGATCGAGGAGCTGCCGAACGACACCCTCGTCCACGCCCGCCTCGAGACCGGCCGGACCCATCAGATCCGGGTCCACTTCGCGGCGATCGACCACTCGGTCGCCGGCGATCCGGAATACGGCACCCGGGGCCGGCACGGCCTTGAGCGCCAGTTCCTGCATGCGTCGCGCCTGGCCTTCAGGCATCCGACGACAGGTGAGGAGCTCGAGTTCCGCTCCGAGCTGCCCGAAGACCTCCGCGCGGCGCTTGAACGCGCCCGTTCCTAACGCCGAACGTCCCGGAATGTGCGCTGGGTCCGGGACGTTCAGCGGGGTGGGACGAGGGGTGATTTCGCTCACCACCTACAATCCCGCGGACTTTGCACCCAACCCCCGCCGAGAGGCACGGGACGCTGCCTGGGCACGTCCGGGTTCCCGCAGTCGCGGCAGGGCAACCGAACACCACAAGCGATAGGAAGGTCAGATGGCCGAGGTAGGCATCAGAGAGCTGCTGGAGGCCGGAGTTCATTTCGGCCACCAGACACGGCGCTGGAACCCGCGAATGCGCCGCTTCATATTTGGAGAGCGGGAAGGGATCCACATCATCGACCTCCTCCAGACGGAGGAGCTCCTCAAGAAGGCGACCGATTTCGTCACCGAGGTCGCGGCGAAGGGCGGCGTGATCCTCTTCGTTGGGACCAAGAAGCAGGCCCAGGACTCAGTGCAGGAATGGGCCGAGCGCTGCGGCATGCCGTACGTGAACCGCCGCTGGCTGGGCGGGCTGCTGACGAACTTCAACACGATCCGCAAGCGGATCCAGCGGCTCCACGAGCTTCGCGAGCTCAAGGAGGGCGGCCGTCTCGACCTGCTGCCCACCAAGGAGCGCATGTCGATGGAGGCCGAGCTGCGCAAGCTCGAATACAACCTCGGCGGCGTCGCGGACATGGAGCGACTGCCCGACGCCGTGGTCATCATCGACCTGAAGACCGAGGAGATCGGGCTGCGCGAGGCAGACCGCCTCGAAATTCCGATCGTCGGGCTGGTGGACACCAACTGCGACCCGACTCCGGTCGACTACATAATTCCGGGCAACGACGACGCGATCCGCTCCTGCGAGCTGATCATCGGCACGCTCGGCGGGTCGATCGAGGGAGCGGCTGCCAAGTGGCGGGAGGAAGAGGCGCGCCGCCGTGCCGAGGAGGAGGAGCGGAAGCGCCGCGAGGAGGAGGAGCGCAGGCGCCGCGAGGCCGAGGAGAAGGCCAAGCAGGAGGCCGAGGAGAAGGCCAAGGCAGAAGCAGAGGCCAAGGCCAAGGCCGAGGCGGACGCCAAGGCGCAGGCGGCGGCGAAGCAGACCGAGGCGACCCGCGAGGCCGCGGCCGAGGTGCCGCAGCCTCAACCCGAGGCCGAAGCGCCCGCGCACGACCGCCAGGGGGACCAGGCCGAGGCCAACCGCGAGGCGGCCGAGGAGATCCCCCAGCCGCCGCCGACGGAGGAGCCCCAGCCGGAGCCCGCGAAGAGCGGGGGTGACTCATCCTGATGGCGCCCTACAAGCCGTCAGCCGCGGAGGTGAAGGCGCTCCGGGACAAAACGGGGGCGCCGATGATGGATGTGCGGAATGCCCTCAGCGAGGCCGAGGGCGATGAGCAGAAGGCGATCGAGGTCCTTCGCAAGACGGGCGCGGCATCCGCCGCCAAGCGCGGGGGTCGCAGCACCAGTGAGGGCGTGATCGCCTCCTACATCCACGCCGACGGCCGCAAGGGAGCCCTCGTCGAGGTTCAGTCCGAAACGGACTTCGTGGCGCGCAACGAGGACTTCAAGGAGTTCGCGCGGCAGGTGGCGATTCACGTCACGGCCATGAACCCCGAGCACGTCTCCTTCGAGGACATCCCCGAGGAGGACGTGGCCAACGAGCGGCGCATCCTCGAGGAGAATGCGAGGGCCGACGGCAAACCGGACGACGTGGTCGAGAAGATCGTCGAGGGCCAGATGCGCAAGTGGGCGTCGGAGATCGTCCTGCTCGACCAGAAGCACTTCAACGAGGAGCGCTACGAGGGCAAGACGATCGAGGACCTGCGCACCGAGCTCGCCGCCAACACCGGCGAGAACGTCCGCATTGCCCGCTTCGCCCGCTTCGAGGTGGGGCAGGAGTAGACCGCTTGGCCTCGGCTCAGTTCAGCCGGATCCTGCTGAAGATTTCCGGGGAGGCCCTGATGGGCGACCTCGCCTATGGGACCGACCCCGCGCAGATCGAGCGCATCGCCAACCAGGTGCGTGAGGTCAGGGCTCGGGGAGTGGACGTGGCCATCGTGGTGGGGGCCGGCAACATCTACCGCGGGCTCGAGGGCGCCGCGGAGGGAATGGACCGTGCAACCGCTGATTACATGGGGATGCTCGCCACCGTCCTCAACGCGCTGACGCTCCAGGACGCGCTCGAGAAGGTGGGAGTCGACACCCGGGTCCTCTCCGCTATGGCGGTCACCGAAGTCGCCGAGCCCTACATCCGCCGCCGCGCGATCCGGCATCTGGAGAAGGGCCGCGCAGTGATCTTTGCCGCCGGGACCGGCAACCCGTTCTTCACCACCGACACCGCCGCCGCCCTGCGGGCGCTCGAGATCCACGCCGAGGCGATCCTGATGGCGAAGAACGGGGTGGAGGGCGTCTACACGGCGGATCCCTCGATTGACCCCGACGCCGAGTTCCTTCCCGAGATCAGCCACCGCGAGGCGATCGAGCGGGGCCTGCGGGTGATGGATTCGACCGCCCTCTCGCTCTGCATGGACAACGACCTGCCCATCTACGTCTTCAACATGGCGGACGAGCGCAACATAGATAGGATCGTCAGCGGAGAGAGGGTCGGCACCTTGGTGTCGTCAAAGCCTGCCACCGAGCCGGCTCCGCGGGTGCGCACATGACCATGGAGATGATCGAGGAGCTGCTGGCCGACGCCACCGAGCGGATGCAGAAGTCCGTCGACGCGACCCGCGGCGAGCTCGCCACCGTGCGTACCGGCCGCGCCTCACCGCATCTCCTCGACCGCCTCCAGGTGGACTACTACGGCGCCGAGACCCCGCTCCAGCAGCTCGCCCAGGTGGCGGCGACCGATGCCCGCATGCTCACCGTGACGCCGTATGACAAATCCTCGATCTCGGCGATCGAGAAGTCGGTCATGGAGTCAGACCTCGGGCTGACCCCCTCCAACGACGGCAATGTCATTCGCCTGCAGATCCCCGAGCTCACCGAGGAGCGCCGCAAGGAGCTCGTCAAGGTCGTCCACGGTGTGGCCGAGCAGGGCCGTGTCGCCATCCGGAATATCCGTCGCGACGTGATGCAGGACCTCCGTGAGCTGAAGAAGGAGGGCGAGGCCGGCTCCGACGAGGAGCACCACGGGGAGACCGAGCTGCAGAAGCAGACCGACGCCTCGATCGGCGAGATCGACAATCTCCTGAAGGGCAAGGAGGAGGAGATCCTCGAGGTCTAGCCACGGCTGGTCCTGGAGGTCCTCCTGATGTCAGCCGAGTACGTCGCGATCATCACCGACGGCAATGGCCGCTGGGCGCAACAGCGAGGCCTGCCGGTGATCGAGGGCCACCGCGCGGGTGCTGACGCGGTCAAGGAGCGCCTCCGCGACGCCGTCGAGCTGGGCGTCAAGGAGCTCACGGTCTACTCGTTCTCGACCGAGAACTGGACCCGGCCGCGCGACGAGGTCGACGGGCTGATGGCGATGTTCGCCGAACGGATCGACAGGGAGACGCCCGAGCTCGACGAAGAGGGTGTCCGCATGCGCTTCATCGGTCGCCGCGCGGGGATCAGCGAGGAGCTCACGGGCCGCATGGACTGGGCCGAGTCCCAGACGGCCTCGAACGACCGGATCACCCTCTTCGTCGCCTTCAACTATGGCGGGCGGGCCGAGATCCTCGACGCCGCCGCGGCGTACGAGGGGGGTGGGGAGGAGGAGTTCCAGAGCCATCTGTACGCCCCCGAGATGCACGATCCCGACCTGCTGATCCGGACGAGCGGCGAGCAGCGGGTCTCCAACTACCTCCTCTGGCAGTGCGCCTACTCCGAGTTCGTCTTCCGCGACGAGTTCTGGCCCGACTTCGGCCGCGAGGCCTTCGAGGCCTGCCTCGCCGAGTACGAGGAGCGCCAGCGGCGATTTGGGGCAAGGGGCTGATGATCGAGGATCTCGACCCGCCCTCATTCGACTTCGGGCGGGATCGCGAGGAGCGCGACCGTCCGCGGGAGCGGGAGCGGCGGGAGCGGGGATTCCTGCCGGATCCCGAAGATCTGCTCGACTTCGACGAGCCCGTGGAGGAGAACGCGCCGGAGCCCACGCCGCCCGCACGTTCGCGCTTCCAGCGTCTGGTGCCCGAGATGTCCGAGACCACCGCCCGGGTGGTCGTGGCCATCCCGTGGATCGTCTTCGCGATCGCGATCGTCGGCATCGGGGGGGACGTCTTCGCGCTTGCGATGGTCGGCCTCGGAGTCCTCGGCCTCCGTGAGTTCTTCCGGATGTCGGCCTCGATCCGCCCGATCGTGCTGCCCGGGTACGCGACGGTCGCGGCGATGGTGATCGCCGCGCACTTCGGCGACTCCTTTCAGATCCTGCTGGTCTTCGCGGCGCTCTTCCCGCTCGCCTTCGTGTTCGCGGCGGTGCGCCGCTCGCATGAGCTGATCACGACCTCGATCGCGTTCACCGTGCTTGGCGTCGCGTGGATGGGGCTCGGGTTCTCCCACGCCGTCCTGCTCCGCGACCTGCCGACGCACGGTGCGGCCCTGCTGATCGACGTGCTCGTCGCCACCTTCCTCAGCGACACCGCCGCCTACGCGGCCGGCCGCCTCTTCGGAACGCGGAAGATCACGCCCCGGATCTCACCGAACAAGACGCTCGAGGGGCTGTTCGGCGGCTTCGTCGGCGCCACCCTGGGCTTCTGGTTCGCCGGGCTCTATCAGGACTGGCTGCCTGGGATCGACGCCCTGGTGATGGGCATGTGCATCGCCGTCATCGCACCGATCGGCGACCTGTTCGCATCGATGCTGAAGCGCGACCTCGGCGTCAAGGACACGGGCCGGCTCTTCGGGCCCCACGGAGGACTGATCGACCGCCTCGACGCCGTCCTCTTCACCGTTGTCGCCGGCTACTACCTCTCGGTCGCATTCGTCTATTGAGGCAACGCGGCGAAGAAGAAGCGGAGAGGCTCCTCGCCGCGTCACAGGTCGAGCGAGATTCCGAGCTTGCGTTCGAACTGGGCGCGGTCGAAGAAGATCCGGTTCTCCACGACCTTGCCGTTCTCGACGCGGATCCGGTCGACGCCGGTGTGCTCGATCCGCTGACCCTCGGCGTTCGTCGCGTGGGCGACCCAGCGGACGAAGATATGCTCGCCGTTGTCGGCCGACTCCTGAACGCTGAGGGTGAGGTCCGGGACGATCTCCAGCAGTTTCACGAGCGCGCCGAGATACTCGTCCCGGCCGCGAATCGGCTCGTCGCTGCCGGGCCAGTAGCCCACCACGTCCTCAGCGAGGTTCTCGGCGCCGGAGGGATCCGAGAGATCGGGCTTCGCCCAGAAGGCGCCGAAGGTCTCGGCCGTAAAGCCCTGGCGTTCTGCGGTGGCACTCATGATCTTCTCCTTGCTCGTGTTTGGTCGCGTCACGAGCGTCGCACCGTCGCCTCGACAGCTCAATTACCCCTGAGGTAGGAGTCCGTGGCCTGGTCCGCGGGGAAGAACGACTCGATCGAGAGCTCCTCGAGGGTGATGTCGAGGGCGGTTCCGAAGGTGGCCAGCGTGCTGAAGAGCGACAGCTCCGCGCCCGAGGGCAGTCGCAACTGCAGCGGAACGAAGAGCATCTTCGCCGGCTCGGCCACCCCGGAGGCCCGCTCGACCCCTGGGTAGGTGAGCAGCTCGCGCTCGAGTTCGGCCAGCGCGGGATCCTGCGAGAGCAGGGCCTGGCGGTGGAGTCGCGTCAGCAGGTGCTCGCTCCACTCGGGGAAGTTGGCGATGCGCGGCGCCAGTCCGTCCGGATGAAGCGTGATCCGGAGGGCGTTCAGCGGGGGCGCAAGCAGCTCCTCCGCGACCCCCTCGAGGAGCATCTGCGCGGGCGCGTTCGAGGCGACGATCTCCCATTCGCGATCGACGATCACCGCCGGATAGGGCTCGTGACCGGTCAGGATCGCGTTGAGAGCCCGCCGGACGGGTTCCATCTCCTCCTTCTCGAGCGATGTCTCGGAGAAGACCGGCGCGTAGCCGGCCGCCAGCAGCAGCGCGTTCTGCTCGCGAAGCGGTACCTGCAGGTGCTCGGCAAGGGTCAGGACCATCTCGCGACTGGGCTGGGAGCGCCCAGTCTCGACGAAGCTCAGGTGTCGAGCCGACACCCCCGCCTCCAGCGCGAGGTCGAGCTGGCTCATGCCCCGGCGGTTGCGCCACTCCCGCAGCATCTCGCCGGCACCGCCCGTGGTGGCGATCTGGCTCACGGCCGCACCTTAGAACGCCCTGCGCGGCTGCTCCATTACCTCCGGGGTAGGCCTCATCCCGATCGCGCTCACGTAGGCGATGTGGCCGAAGAACCGGCCCTCGGCGACGCGTCGGCGCGCCTCGTCCTTCAGCGCGGTGGCGACGTCCTCGCCGATCCTCCGCGCGGTGACCAGGGCGTCGGCCCCACGGTCCACGATCGTGAGCATGTAGCTCGGGTCGCTCGCCTCCACGTACCCGTGGCTGCGAACCCGGACCAAGCTCCAGCCAACCTCATCGAACAGGCTCGGCAGCCTGCGGACCAGGAATCGGTCGTAGACGAGGGCCTCCACTGCGGCGTCCGCGCAAGCCTGGAGTGGATCGGGCTCGCCGATGGCGACCGTCGTCGTCGCATAGTCGCCGTCGAAGATGGCCAGTAGCCCGCCCTCGGCGGTCACGCGGGCGGCCTCTGCGAGCACCCGCTCGGGTTCGGGGATGTGGCAGAGGGACGTGTGACAGACCACGGCATCGAAGCTCGCGGCGTCGAACGGCAGCTCACGCCCATCTCCGACGATGAAGGACAGACCCCCATGGGCTTCCGCGAGCTCGCGCGCCCGCTCGACCAGGACGATCGAGGGATCGACTCCGGTGACCTCCGCGACCCGCGGGCGGGTAGCCAGCACGCGGCACACGGCTCCCGTGCCGCAGCCGATCTCCAGCACCCGAGCGTCGGGCGCCAGCTCCAGGTCACGCAGGTAGTCGTCCAGCATCGCGCGCTGCTGCCTGTCCGCGGCGCGCAGTTCGAGCACGTCCGCGATCTGCTGCTGGACGGCCTGGTCCTGGTCGGCGATGGTGGCGTAGACGTCGGGCATCGCACCTCGTCGTCGGTCAGTGTCGCATGCCCCTCTTCTTTCGCTTGTGGCCTCTAGTCGTGCCCCCGCCGGCTGCTCACTGGGCAAACGGTGAGGTCGGCCGGGGCGCCCGGAGCGTCGAGCTCGCGAGAGCGCCCGAACTTGAACCGGCGGCCGTCGAGCTCTTCGCGGACGCTGTCGGAGACGAGGACCTCGCCGCCCTTCGCCGCGTCGCCGACCCGGGCGGCGATGTTGACGTCGACTCCGAGGAAGTCGCCCTTCACCTTGCGCGGGGTGCCCCGGTGGACGCCGGCACGCTGCTCGGGGCTGTAGTCGTCGACCTTGATCTTCGAGATCGCGCGCTGAGATTCGAGCGCGGCCCTAACCGCCTGCTCGGCTTCGCTGAAGACGGCCATGGCTCCGTCCCCGAGACGCTTGACGACCGCGCCCTTGTTGGAGGAGATCGCTTTCTGCTCAGCGTCGCCGACCTGGCGCAGGACCTCGAGAGCGACCTCGTCCCCGACGTCCAGCGTCCAATCCGAGAAGCCGACCAGGTCGGTGAAGAGGATTGCGACGTCCGCGTTGCCTCGGCGCCGTCGCTGGGCCTCTGAGAGCGCCTGCCACGCCTGTAGCGCGCCCTTGCCGATCTCGCGCATGGCGCTGGGGCCCTCGGGCTGCACCTCCTCCACGAGGCGCTGCATCGCCTGGGGCATCTCGGAGGTCTCCGGCTCGCCCCCCGGGATCAGACCCCGCAGGAATCGGGCCGTCTTGACGAGCTGTGGATTGGAGTCCGTTCGCCGGACTACGTCACGAATGCCCTCGGCGTCGACTGACTGGTCGGACTTCTTGCGCCTGGCACGCCTGGGTGGCATGCATGCATCCTCGCAACGGCGCAACTTCTTCGCCTCATGCTGTTTCGTCACGCGAACGCTCACGACGGCATGAAAGGGAGTGGTTCTGGATGAAGAAGCTGCTCAAGCGGCCCTCACCGGCGACGGTGATTGCCTTTATCGCGCTATGTGTGGCGCTCGGCGGTGGCGCGTACGCCGCCACCGGCAAGAAGGTTGAGTACAAAGGCCTCAGCAAGGACGCCCGCCTGAAGGTCCTGGGTGTCGGCTCGACGAACGCGCAGACCGGCACCACGCCGTGTGACCCGACCAGTTCGACCTTCACCAAGTGCACCTCGGTGGACGTCGACGGATCGACGGGATTCCCGCGCAAGTACCTGCTGGTCGCTGATGGCACGATCGACGGTGGCGGGTCCACAGCGAACGGCATCTGCCACTTCGAGGTCGACGGCACCGAGATCAATGGCACGAAGACCAACGTGCACACAGCCGGTGCGATCCAGTCATTCGGCATCAACATCGTCACCACGCCACAGGGCGGCAAGCACACCTTCTCGCTTGCTTGCAACGAGACGACGGCCGACCTGAAGGTTCCGCAGTTCGAGCTCTCGGCCGTTCAGGTCCGGTAGAGCGAGAACGCGCAAGACGCTCGATGACGGGAGGCCCACGGGCCTCCCGTCGTCTTTTTACGGACGATTTCAGCTGAGACCTACACTGGGGCGCCCGTGAAGCGCGTCCTCGTACTCGGATCGACCGGGTCGATCGGCACGCAGGCCCTCGACGTGATCTCCGCGAGCGATGGACTGCAGGTCGTCGGCCTGTCGGCGGACTCAAGCTGGGAGCCGCTGCTGGAGCAGGCTCGCCAGCACGGTGTGCCCGCGATCGCCCTCGCCGACCCCGAGGCCGCGGAGCGCGCCTCCTCGGTTTGGGACGGCCAGGTGCTCGCCGGCGAGGAAGGCGTGCGCGAGCTGATCGTCCAATCGAAACCCGACCTGGTCCTCAACGCGGTGGTCGGTGCAGCCGGTCTCGGCCCGACGATCGTCACCCTCACCGAGGGCATCGACCTGGCCCTCGCCAACAAAGAGAGCCTGGTGATCGGTGGCGAGCTGGTTACGGCGCTCGCAGAGGCCACGGATGCGCAGATCGTGCCGGTCGACTCCGAGCACTCGGCGCTCTACCAATTGATCCGCTCGGAGCAGCCCGGCAACGTCGAGCGGCTCGTCCTCACCGCCTCAGGCGGACCGTTCCGCGGCCGAACGGATCTCGCGGGGGTCAGCCCCGATGAGGCGCTCGCCCATCCGACCTGGGAGATGGGCGGCCGGATCACCATCGACTCGGCGACGCTGATGAACAAAGGCTTCGAGATGATCGAGGCGCATCATCTCTTCGGCGTCCCCTACGAGAGGGTCGATGTCGTCGTGCACCCGCAGTCGATCGTCCACGCGCTCGTGCACCTGAACGACGGCGCGTCGCTGGCTCACCTCGGCTACCCCGACATGCGAGTGCCGATCTCCTACGCGCTCCACCGACCCGAGCGCGCCGACGTCGACGTTCCGACGCTGGACCTGCCGAGCGTCGGCGAGCTCAGCTTCGAGCAGCCGGACACCGACACCTTCGCCTGCCTTCGCCTGGCCCGCGAGGCCGGGGAGGTCGGGGGGACTGCGCCGTGCGTCCTGAACGCCGCGGACGAGGTGGCCGTCCAGGCCTTTCTCGCCGAGCGCATCCGGTTCACCGGCATCCCGGAGGTGATCGATCGGACTCTCGAGGCCATCCCCGGGGCGCCGGTCCGCAGCTTCGAGGATCTCTTCGAAGCCGACGCAGCGGCGCGTGAACACGCCCGCGGTTTGATCGAGGGCCTGGCAGTAGCGTGAGCTGGCTCCTCGTCGTCGTCGGCTTCTCCGCGCTGATCATCCTGCACGAGTTCGGGCACTTCATCTTGGCCAAGGCAACCGGGATGCGCGTCGAGCGCTTCTTCCTCTTCTTTCCCCCGAAGCTGGTCAGCGTGAAGCGCGGCGAGACCGAGTATGGGATCGGCATGATCCCGCTCGGCGGCTTCGTGAAGATCACCGGGATGAACCCGGAGGAGCTCGAGCCGCGGGACGATCCACAGGAGGGCAACTTCGGGCGCGCCGGCCTCGAGACGGATGACGCTGGCCGGGACACCCCTCAGGGCCTCCTAGAGCGTGTCGAGGCCTCAGGCCAGGACCCGAGCGAGCGAAAGGAAGAGCTCTCCCCCGAAATCCTGAAGCGCGCCTACTACAACCAGCCGGTCTGGAAGCGGGTGGTCGTGATCGCCGCCGGCCCTGCGATGAACATCCTGATCGCCTTCGTGATCCTGTTCTTCCTCGCCTTCAGCCTCAACCAGATCACCGGGCCGGGACTGAAGATCGCCGATCTGACCGACGACTCACCCGCGAAGACGGTCCTCGAGCCGGGCGACAAGGTCCTCTCGATCGATGGGCAGACGCTCGACAACTTCAACGGCACCGAACGCGCCGACAAATTCCGCAATCTGATCGGATCACACAAGTGCGCGGGACAGCAGACCGACGGCTGTCAGGCGAGCACGCCGGTGTCGCTCGTCGTCGACAGGAACGGGCAGCGGGTGCCACTTCAGATCACCCCGAAGTACGACCCCAGCGCACAGCAGGTCCTGCTCGGAGTCCGGTTCGAGCCGACCGATGTCACTCCGATCGACACTCCGGGTCAGGCCGCCGACTACGCGGTGGACACGATGTGGCTGATCACCTCGAAGACCGTGTCGGCGATCTCCCGCATCTTCCTGCCGGAGCAGCGGGAGCAGCTCTCCGGTCCGGTGGGGAGCTCGCGCGCCCTGAACGAGGCGATCGGGTTCGGCACTCAGGAGGCGTTCTTCGTTATCGCCCTGATCAGCCTCTCGCTCGGGGTGATCAACCTCTTCCCGTTCCTGCCGCTCGACGGCGGGCACATCTTCTGGAGCCTCGTGGAGAAGGTCAGGGGACGCAGGGTCCCGTTCAGCGTGATCGAGCGCGCCAGCGCCATCGGGTTCCTGCTCATCCTGTTGTTGTTCGCGGTCGGGCTCACGAACGATCTGGGCCGCCTCGGGGATGACGCTCTGAACCCACGATAGCCGAGGCGGCTAGGCCAGCTTCGCGTCCAGACCGATTTCGATCGCACCGAGGGCACGCGAGACGGGGCAGGTCTTCTCGGCGTCCTCGGCGTACTTCTGGAACTCGGAGTCATCGAGCCCTTCGACCTTCACCTCGGTGGTGAGGTCGCTGTAGGTGATCGAGAACCCGCCATCGTCCTTGTCGAGATGGACTACCGCAGTCGTCGACACGGAATCCGGCTCGTGGCCCGCCTGGCTGAGCAAGGCGGCCAACTGCATCGAGAAGCAGCCGGCGTGCGCGGCGGCGATCAACTCCTCGGGGTTGGTGCCGTCTCCCTCCTCGAAGCGCGAGGCAAATGAGTACGGGCCTTGAAGGCCCCGCTCCCGAGAGACATGGTGCCGCTGCCGCGCGCCAGGTTGCCGCTCCACTGGGCTGACGATGATCTGGTCGGCATTTCCTTCCTCCTGGTGTAGCGTTTTCGCAAGTTCTACCGAGGAGAGGGGAGCTGCCTGTGGAGGTCACGACTTCAGAGCGCCATGCCAGCGGTGGCGAAGCGCCCGAGCTGTCCGCGCCGAACCTGGTCAAGGCTTTCTACGTTCAGGTCGATCGCCTCGGCGACGACCTGGCCATCCGCGACGAGGCCCGCGAGAAGGAGCTCAGCTGGACCGAGCTCCGCGACGCCGTGCACAGGATCGCGGGAGGACTGGCGAAGCTCGGGGTCGAGAGGGGCGACACCGTCGCGATCATGTTGAACAACCGCTGGGAGTTCATCCCGTGCGATCTCGCCGCCGTCTCGCTGGGTGCGGTCCCCTTCTCGATCTACCAGACCTCCGCTCCCGAGCAGATCCGGTACGTGCTCTCGGACGCCGAGAGCAAGGTGGTGATCACCGAGCAGGCCTTCATCGACGGGATCACCGAGGCTCGCGGCGAGCTGCCCGCCCTCGAGCAGGTGATCGTCGTTGACGGAGAGGGTGGCGACCACACCCTCGACGAGCTCATGGAGATGGACCCGGAGTTCGACCCGGCCGAGACCGTGGAGTCCCTCGGGCCAGACGATCTGCTGACGCTGATCTACACCTCGGGGACGACCGGCCCTCCCAAGGGGGTCCAGCTCACACACCGCAACCTGCTCTTCGCGGTTGCGACGGCCGACGAGATGATCGAGCTGCCCGAGCGCGGCGGGAAGGTGATCTCCTGGCTGCCTGCCGCGCACGTCGCTGAGCGGAACGCCCACTACTACCTGCCGGTCACCAAGGGGCTTTCGGTGACCGTCTGTGCCGACCCCCGCAAGATCGCCGAGTTCCTGCCCAAGGTGAACCCGACCTGGTTCTTTGCCGTACCTCGGATCTTCGAGAAGCTCAAGTCCGGGCTCGAGGCAATGATGGCCGGGCTGCCCGAGGAGCAGCGCGGGCTGGTGCAGAAGGGCCTCGAGGCGTCGCTCCAGAAGGTCCGCCTCGAGCAGGCCGGCGAGGAGGTGCCGCCCGAGATCGCCGAGGCCGCGGCCCAGGCGGACGAGCAGATGTTCTCCCATCTGCGGAAGCAGCTCGGCCTCGACGAGGCGCTCGCCGTCAACGCCGGCGCCGCGCCGACCCCGCTCGAGGTGCTCGAGTTCTTCCATGCGATCGGGATCCCGATCGGCGAGCTCTGGGGGATGTCCGAGACCTGCGGCCTCGGCACCATCAACCCGCCCGACCGGATCAAGCTCGGCACGGTCGGCCCGCCCACGCCCGGTGTCGAGATCAGGTTGGACGATGACGGCGAGGTCCTGATCAAGGCGGACTGCGTCATGCCCGGGTACCGGAACATGCCCGAGAAAAACGAAGAGGCGTTCACCGATGACGGCTGGCTGCGGACCGGGGACATTGGCGAGATCGACGAGGACGGTTACCTGAAGATCGTCGACCGCAAGAAGGAGCTGATCATCAACGCGGCCGGCAAGAACATGTCACCGGCGAACATAGAGTCACATCTGAAGACGGCCAGCCCGCTCATCGGTCAGGCCGTGGCGATCGGCAACGCGCGGTCCTACAACGTCGCCCTGATCACGCTCGACCCCGACTTCGCCCCCGTTTGGGCGAAGCAGAACGGACTCGACGGCAAGTCATTCGAGGAGCTGGCGGAGGAGGAACAGGTGCGTGAGGCGGTCCAGGCCGCTGTGGATGAGGCGAACGAGAAGATGGCGCGGGTGGAGCAGATCAAGAAGTTCACGATCCTGCCGGAGCCGTGGGAACCCGGGGGGGACGAGCTCACTCCGACGATGAAGCTCAAGCGCAAGCCAATCGACGAGAAGTACGCCGATCAGATAGAGGCGCTCTACTCAGGCTAGGTCTTCTTCCCGATCACGATCGGGACGACCGTGCCCGGAGCGGCCGTGGTGCCCGGCGGGATCTTTTGCTTCAGAACCTTGCCGCGGAACTTGTCCTTCTTGGTCTTGGACTTCTTGACCTTTGGCTGACAGTCATGTGCCTTGAGGGCCTGCTTGGCCGGCTTCGTTTTCAGCTTCTTGAGGATCGGCACGTTGCAGAACTGAACCGTGGCCTGGATCAGGAGCTCGTGGCTGCCCAACGGCGTGAAGTCCACCGAGGCGCCGTCCGCCGGGACACCGATCGAATAGCCCGTCACGTCCGCGGCGGTGCCACCGAGGACCACGGGTAGCCCGACGGCGCTGAGGTTGATGCTCACCCCGGCGGCGTCGCCCAGTTTGATCGGCAGGGAGACCGGGTGCGTCAAGACTGCGTCGGTGGTCCCGGGCGGCACTGCGGGCGCGACGTTGCTGCTAACCGCAGTGAACGTGTTTCCACCCGTGGGACGGAGGACTCGGAGTGTGTAGACCGCTCCGACGTCCCCGGTTCGAACGGACCACGACGTCATCACTCCATTGGCCGGGGACCTCAGGGGAAGCGGGGAGCTGCCGCCGGCCTGCGCGAGTTGAACGCCTACGCAGTTGTCGCAGATCGAGGGTGTGCCCGGTTGCTGAAGGGCGCTGCCGATCAGGACCGTGTCGGCGCCCGCGGCTGCCGGCAAGGTGGCCGCCCCTGCGAGCGCGACGGCCACAACCAAACTGATCCCTGGGACGCGGCAATGCATCGGTCTCTCCCTACCGGCCCTTCTTCTTCTTCTTCTTGCACTTCTTCTTGGCGGCGTAGGCAGGGTTCCCGGTGCCGCCGGCCTTCTTGCGCTTCTTGCACTTCTTCTTCTTGGGCGTGGTCGGTGCCGTCGTCGCCCCCTGGCAAGGCCGCTCGGTAGGCGCCGTCGCGTTGTTGCGACCGATCGGGGTGCCTATCGAGAAATCGGCCACGCTGTTGTCGGTGTCGTCCTGCGCGTCAAGCGCCGTTGCGCATCCACGCGCGATCGTGCGGACCAGCGACTGTCCCACGGCGAGTGCCGGTGCCGGATTGCCGGCCGGTGAAGAGAGAGGCGTCGTCATCCCATTGAAGGCGCCCCAGGTGACGCAATCAAGACCGCCGGAGCCGCCAGGACCGGTCTCGTAGCAGACCGCGCCATCCTGCTCGACCAGTTGATCACCGGCGCCGGGGCTATCCGTGCCCGGAACCGCGGAGCCTCCCACCAGGTAGGTCCGCTGGCTCAGGTTGAAACCGGTGTTGGTGGTGATCAGGTGGTCACCACCGATCTGGCCATCTGCGCTCCTGAAACTGACGTAGTGGTTCGTCAGGAAGCCCTCGTTGTCCTCGGGGAGTTGCAACATCACCCAGCTGTGCGCGATGTCGGCTCCGCGGTGGACCTCCCGGATCTTGGTCAAGTGGAAGCTGGCGGCTGCGCTGGATGCGAGCAAACAGGACAGGGCGGTGGTGAGTAGTCCCGCAAGGACCTTTCGCTTGAGGCGGCGGTTCATGTCTCTCCCCTTCGGTTGTTCCCTCACATCGGCACCTGGCGGGCGCATGATCTCACGTTCACAGCGGCTCAACCCGCGCAAACGGCCCACAGCTACCCTGTGCCCGTGGCTTCGAAGCGCCAGATCTTCGTGCGCGATGTCCCCATCGGGGGCGGCGCGCCCGTCGCAGTGCAGACGATGTGCAAGACCGAGACCGCGAACCTCGAGGCCACGATGGAGCAGATCCGGACCGTGGCAGACGCGGGAGCGGACCTCGTCCGCGTCGCCGTGCCACGGGACAAGGACGTCGAGGCGCTGAAGACGATCGTCAAGGAGTCCCCGATCCCGGTGATCGCCGACATCCACTTCAACCACACGCTCGCGCTGAAGGCGATCGATGCCGGGGCCGACTGCATCCGCCTCAACCCCGGAAACATCGGCGGCCCCGAGAAGGTCGCAGAGGTCGCCGAGCGGGCGACGAAGGCGAACGTGCCGATGCGGATCGGGGTCAACTCCGGATCCCTCCCCAAACACCTGCACGAGCTGGAGCGTCGGAACTCGGTCGAGGCACTCGTCCAGGCCGGCGTCGAGTTCGTCGAGCTGATGGAGTCGCTCGACTTCGAGAACTTCAAGATCTCGATCAAGTCCACCAACGTCCCGAACACGATCGCGTCGAACCGCCTGCTGGCTGAGAAGGTCCCGTATCCGATCCACCTCGGGATCACCGAGGCGGGTACGAAGTGGTCGGGTTCCCTGAAGTCTTCGGTCGGGCTCGGCACGTTGCTCGCCGACGGGGTGGGGGACACCATCCGGATCAGCCTCTCGACCTTCCACGCGGAGGAGGAGGTCAAGGTCGCCTGGGAGATCCTCAAGGCCCTGCACCTGCGGGAGCGGGGACCGGTCCTGATCGCCTGCCCGACCTGCGGACGGCTCCAGTTCGATATGGACACCGTCGTGGCCGACATCGAGCAGCGGCTCGAGGCATACACGGAACCGATCGAGGTGGCGGTCCTCGGCTGCGCCGTTAACGGCATCGGCGAGGCCTCGCACGCGGACTTCGGCATCACCGGCGCCAAGGACGAGGGGCTGATCTTCGCCAACGGCAAGCCGCTCCGGAAGGTCAAGCAGGGCGAGCTGGTCGACGCTCTGTTCGCCGAGATCGACAAGTCCCTGGATCGCGGAAAGGTCCACGTCGATGCGGAGAAGTCTCGCGAGGGCGCCGACTGGCTGGCGAAGATCGAGGAGGAGAACGCCGGAGAGCTCACGCCCGAGCGGATCGCCGCGATGGAGAAGGCGGAGACGCCGACGGAGTCCGAGCGCGTGCTCGCCGATGGCGAGGGTCCGGACCTCGAGGAGGGCGAGCCCTACCTGAAGCCGGTCAAGGTGAAGCAGACCGTGCTCGACGAGGACGACTCGCCGACCACGGGCCGCCGCTTCACGCGCGCTTAGCCACCCTCGGCATCGAGCGGCAGCTCGAACCAGACGTGGGTGCTGCCCTCGTACACGGCCCAGCGTGAAGTCAGCTTTTCGACGACCTTGAGGCCGTGACTGCCCCTCTGACGGGCATCTTCGATGTCGGGAATCGCGGCAGACGGGTTGCCCTGGTCGGCCACCTCGCCGCGGATCGTCTCGTCACCGATCACGAGCGCGAGAGTGATCGGCCTGCCGGGACCATGCGCGACCGCGTTGTTGACCAGCTCCGTGACCACCGCGGTGAGGTCGATGAGTGTCGCGGCGAGCAACGAATCGGCGAAGCGCTGCCGGAGCGCCTGACGCGCACGCCAGCCGGCCTCGGTATCGGGCGAGAGGACGAGCCGGAACTCCTCCGGTTGTGTCGGCTCGCTGCTTCCTTGCATGGCCCTCCGAGCGTTCTGATGCCCCCTGTGGCCGTTAGAACCTAGTACGCCTTGGCGAAGATCGCCATTACGCGTGCCGGGCCACCGGTGATCACGCAACGGGCATCGGGGGGGAGCTCCTCGTCGAAGGGGATGACGCGCACGCTGACGCCGAGCTCGCCCATCGTCTCGATCGTCTCCGCCTCGTCGCTCCATGGAGCCTTGACGAAGCCGCCTGAGTCCGTGGCGTCGCCCGAGAAGAACTGGCGGAACTCGTCCAGCGTGGTGATGTCGTCGCGTGTGCGCTCGCGGAGGCGCTCGCTGGCCTCCTGGTAGTAGCCCAGCTGGATGTCGCCGAGGACGCCCACGACCGCCTCGCCGACGTCCTCGCGCGGGATCGCGTCGCGGGAGAGCCCCGGGTCGTCGCGGCGGGTCACGGTCACCACGCCGCCCTCGATGTCTCGCTCGCCGAGCTCGATCACCATCGGCACTCCCTTGCGGATCCACTCCCAGCGCTTCTCGGCCGGCTTGCGCGCCCGGGTATCGACCTCGACCCGCACCGGGACTCCGTCCCACGACTCGCCCGTGATCTCCGCCTGCAGCTCATCCGCGGCCTGCAGGACCGCGGTTGGGTCGTCCCTCGTGATCGGGACGATCCGGACCTGGCGCGGCGCAATCCGCGGCGGCACGCGGAGGCCGTTGTCATCGCCGTGGGTCATCACCACGGCGCCGATCATCCGGGTGGTCAGGCCCCAGGAGGTCGTGTAGCAGAGCTTGCGCTCGCCGTCCTCGTCGGTGAACTCCATGTTCATCGACCGGGAGAAGTTCTGGCCGAGGTAGTGGGAGGTCCCGCACTGCAGCGCCTTGCCGTCCTGCATCATCGCCTCGATCGAGAGACTGATCTCCGCGCCCGGGAAGCGCTCGTACTCGGGCTTCTCGCCGGCGATCACCGGGATCGCAAGCTGGTTCTCGGTGAAGTCCCCGTAGACGTGCAGCATCCGCCGGGTCTCCTCCAGCGCCTCCTCCTCGGTGGCGTGAGCCGTGTGGCCCTCCTGCCAGAGGAACTCGGTAGTGCGCAGCAGCACGCGCGGCCGCAGCTCCCAGCGCACGATGTTCGCCCACTGGTTGATCATCAGCGGCAGGTCGCGGTAGGAGTTGATCCACTTCGCGAAGGAGCGGCCGATGATCGTCTCGGAGGTGGGGCGGACGATCAGCGGTTCTGGTAGCTCCGCGGCCGGATGCAGTGACCCGTCCGGGCCCTGCTCGAGCCGGTGGTGCGTGACCACCGCCATCTCCTTGGCGAAGCCCTCGACGTGCTTCGCCTCCTCCTCGAAGTAGCTCAGTGGGATGAGCAGCGGGAAGTACGCGTTGACCGCGCCCGTCTCCTTGATCGCGTCGTCGAGTGAGCGCTGCATCAGCTCCCAGATCCCGTAGCCCCAGGGGCGGATCACCATCGCGCCGCGGACGTGATCGAGCTCCGCCACCTCGGCGTCACGCACCACGCTCTGGAACCACTGAGGGAAGTCCTCAGCGCGGTTAGGGGAAATTCCGGTTTTCGACTTGCCTTCCATATGCTCGCTAGATCTAAATGGCCCGCGGCCGCGGACAATCCTTGCGTACGGGACGGCGAAAGGGCTTCCGGCGGCAATTCGGGCTCGACCGATCCGGACCGCCCCCACGCCAGACGAGGCCCGGACAGCCGCTCCGCCCGTGGACGATCCCAAATGCGGTCGGCTACCTCCGCCTCGCAGCACTCCCCGTATTCCTGTATCTGGCGCTCTCATCGGGTGACGGCCGGGACCCCGCCGCCGCGGCGATCTTCTGGCTTGTCGCGGTGGGCGACTACGTGGACGGCTTCCTCGCCCGGGCCACGGGCCAGTACAGCCGCATGGGAGCCCTGCTCGACCCCGTCGTCGATCGGCTGACCATCCTCTGCGGCGTCGTGGTCTGCTGGCATTTCGAGCTGCTGCCCCGCTGGGCGCTGGCCCTGCTCGTCATTCGCGAAGTGGTCACGCTGATCCTCGGTGAGGTCTACCTGCGCCGGGTTGGGGAGCTCGAGATCAACTGGCTCGGGCGGATAGCGGTCGCGCCGGTGATGGCGGCGATCTTCTTCGCCATGGTCTCCGACAGCTGGGTCTGGAGCGCCATGCTGATCTTCGGCGTCGTCCTGGGCATCCTCGGCACCATCGCCTACATCCGCACGGGCCTCAGAGAGCTTGCAACCGCGTAGCCAAAACCCTGAAGTCGCGGTTGAGGCTGTGCTACCGACCTATAATCGCCGCCCCCACCATCAAACGGGACGCGCCATGCGCGCCCCTCGCACCTGCGGAGGAGTAGTTGGAGGACGAGACTTTTCCCGATATCGGCTCCATGAACGATCAGGAGCTCAAGGAGGTGATCGACAACCTGACCGCTGAGGAGCAGGAGGTTTCCTACCGCCGGCGGATCCTGCACGGTCAGATCGACATCCTGAGGGCGGAGCTGGTCAACCGCCTGCGCGAGAACCGGCCGGAGGGGGCAACTCTGATCAAGGGAGACGATGTTCAGCGCCTCAGCGAAATCCTCGCCGGCCGCTCAGAGCCCCCGACCAAGCCTCCGACCTAGGCGGGGCCCGACCGTGGCGATTCACTGCCCCGAGTGCGGCTTCGTCAACGCGGAGGGGGCCAACTACTGCCAGAAGTGCGGGGCCTACCTCTCCCGTCCGAACGGGAAGGACGAACCGACGACGATGACCTACACGGTCGACGAGTCGGGGGAGATGCATCAGGTCGACATCGATGAGGTGGTGGACCGCCACGGCGCGGCGCTCGTGATCCGCTCCGGTGGTGGCCGCGCGGGGGAAAGCTTCACGCTCGACGACGAGCGGATCTCGATCGGCCGGACCCCCGACGCCGGCGTCTTCCTCGACGACGTGACGGTCTCCCGCAATCACGCACTGCTGGTCCGCCGCAAGGACGGCCTCTACATCGACGACCTCGGATCTCTGAACGGGACGTACGTCAACCGCCGCCGAATCGAGTCGCACGAGCTGGAGGACGGCGACGAGATCCAGATCGGCAAGTACAAGCTCAGCTACCTGGAGAAATGATGGAAGCCTCGACACCCACACCGTTCGATCGCAGCACCGTCGAAGGCGCTACGGACGGCGCGCCCTCGAACCGCAAGGCGCTCACCATCGGGGCCGTCACCAAGATTCTCGGCCGCGAGTTCGAGGATATCTCGATCTCCAAGATCCGCTACCTCGAGGACCAGAAGCTGCTCGCGCCGCGGCGCACGCCTGGCGGGTATCGCCTCTACAGCCAGGTGGACGTCGAGCGCCTGCGGACGATCCTGCGCATGCAGCGGGACGAGTTCCTCCCCCTGCGGGTGATCCGCCAGGAGCTCGCCGCGGGCGCCCGCCAGGAGCGTGGCGAGTCCGCCTCACTTCGGCGCGCGGCCAGCGTGGACGCCGGCAAGGGCGCTCGCCTGACGCTCGAGGAGCTCGTCGACGAGACTGGCGTTGCCCCCGATCTGATCAAGGACCTCGAGGACTGGCGCCTGGTCCAGCCCGGCAAGCTCGAAGGGACGAAGGTCTACGACGACACCGATCGCGAGATCGTCAAGGCCTGCTCGGAGCTGGCGAGGTTCGGGGTGGGGGGCCGCAACCTGAAGGTGCTGCGCACCACCGCCGATCGCCAGGCGGTGCTGCTCGAGGCGGTGGTGGGCCCAGGGCTTCGATCCTCGAACCACAACGCCCGCCAGGAGGCGATGGAAAACCTGGAGAGCCTCGCCGCGGCGTGCAGCAACCTCACCCACATGCTGCTCGTCCGCGACCTGCGGAAGCTGACCGGCGAGGAGTAAGACCTCAGCGCATGGCACGCGTCGTCCGCAGGCGCCGGATCGCCGCGCCAGCCGGCGCGCTCTGGTCCGTGATCACCGATCCGTACCACCTGCCGCGCTGGTGGCCCAACACCCAGCGGGTCGAGAACGTCAGCGAGGGCGAGCCCGCCGAGCGCAGCTGGACGCAGGTGCTCGGAACGCGCGGAGGACGCGGAGTCCGGGCGGATTTCCGCGGCGTCGAGGAGAGCGACGGCCAGCGCTACGTGTTCGAGCAGACCGTCGAGGGGACCCCTTTCGAGCGCTTCGTGCGTAAGGCACGCACCGAGATCAAGCTGGAGTCCAAGAACGGAGACACTCAGGTGACGATGGCCCTCGAGCGCCAGCTCCGGGGGTTGTCGCGGCTCGGGTCTCCGATGATGCGGCGGGCGATCGGCCGCACCCTGAACGAGGCCCTCGACGGCCTCGAGACGGTCGCGACCGGAGCGGAGGGCTAGAGCTCTGACCGCTGGGATGAAGTGGTGGGGGTGGGGGGATCCCGAGCGCCGCGTGGAGCTCCCAGCGACTGCGGTCGCCTCCGTGCGCGAGGAGCTCGGGATTGACCCGGCCGATGGGAGCGAGCCGGTCTCGATCGATCAGGTGACGCTGCCGGAGCCGCGGCCGATCCCCGATGCCGTGCGAGCGGCGGCCGGCGAGGTCCTCGATGGATCCGACGAACGCATCCGTCACGCCACCGGGCGCAGCTATCCGGACCTCGTCCGGCTGCGCACGGGATGGCTCGAGCACGCTCCGGACGCAGTGCTGCGACCACCGGATGCCGACGGCGTGGAGGCGGTTCTCGACGCCTGCGCAGCGGCCGGGATCGCGGTGGTGCCGTTCGGCGGGGGGACGAGCGTGGTGGGAGGGCTGGAGGCGCTCGCCGACGGACACTCGGCTGTCGTCTCCCTCGAGCTCTCCGACTTGCGGTCGGTGGAGCTCGACTCGCAGTCGCTCACCGCGCGGTTGGGGCCGGGACTGACCGGACCGGAGGCAGAAGCTGCGCTCGGTGCCCTCGGCGCCACCCTGGGCCACTTCCCGCAGTCCTTCGAGGAGGCCACGATCGGGGGGTTCGCCGCCACGCGCTCCGCAGGCCAGGCCTCGAGCGGCTACGGCCGCTTCGACGACGTCGTCACCTCTATCGAGCTGGTCTCGCCGACCGGGCGCCTCCGGACTCGCGAGATTCCTCACACCGCCGCCGGGCCGTCGCTGCGCGAGCTCGTCCTGGGCTCGGAGGGCACCCTCGGCGTGATCACCGACGTCAGCTGCCGGGTGCGCCCGTCGCCGCGAGGGCGGGTCTACGAGGGCTGGATCGCCGAGGACTTCCACGCGGGCCGTGAGATCGTGCGCGACCTCGCGCAGCGGCATGAGGCACCGGATGTCCTCCGCCTCTCAGACGAGGAGGAGACGCGGGTCTCACTGGAGCTCGCCGGGACGGAGGGTCTTCGCAAGCGAGCCCTCGACGCCTATCTGTCGCTGCGGCGCCGCCGGGGCGGCTGCCTGGTGATCTGCGGCTGGGAGGGGGAGCGGGATGACGTCAGCCGCAGGCGGGGAATCAGCCAGTCCAGACTGAGGCTGGGCGGCGCGGTTCCCCTCGGCCGCTCGGCCGGCAACTCCTGGTACAGGAACCGGTACGGCGGCCCCTATCTGCGCGACGAGCTGATGAGCATCGGGGTCATGGTCGAGACCCTGGAGACCGCGCACACCTGGAGCCGGCTCGACGAGCTCTACCGCGGGGTGGGGGAGGCGCTGCGCGGGGCCCTCGGCGAGCGCTCGATCGTCATGTGCCACGTCTCGCATGCCTATCCGGATGGGGCCTCGCTCTACTTCACCTTCATGACCCGGGCCAGGCCGGGAGAGGAGCTCGAGCAGTGGCGCGCGGCCAAGTCGGCCGCCTGTGACGCCATCGTGGCCGCGGAGGGCACGATCACCCATCACCATGCGGTCGGCCGCGATCACGCCCCATACATGCGTGCCGAGGTCGGCGAGCTCGGCCTGGAGGCCCTCCGTGCCGTCAAGGAGCGCCTCGACCCCATGGGGATCATGAACCCGGGCAAGCTACTTCCCGCGGACTAGGCACCGCCCGGATTCCGCACCGGCGGCCTTTGATCTCAAGCGCTGCTCTGCATGGAAAGCAGTACTCCGTCGAGAGATACTGCGTGACAGATGTCGGAGGAGAACGTCGAGATCGTGCGACGCGCCTACGTTGCGCTCACCCGAGGGGACGAGGACACACTCCGCGACTTAGCCGCCCCGGAGTTTGTCGTTGACTTCTCGCGCCGACTTGTTGAGCCGGGTGTCCTGAGTCGCGACGAGGCGTTGGGTGTTTTCTTCAGCCAGTTGCGCGAAACGTGGGACGACTGGCCCGTGTGGGAGCCGCAGGAGTTGATCGACGCGGACGACAACGTGGTCGCCTTCATCCGCACGAGCGCTCGGGGGAAGGGGAGCGGAGTCGAGGTTGAGGCGCACGTCTGGAATCTGTGAACCTTCCGCGACGGGAAGGTAGTCGAACTCAAGTACTTCGGTGGCGATCAAGCGGCTGCCCTCGAAGCCGCCGGGCTGCCGGAGTAGTCGTTTTGGACGAGCGAGTGCTTTCGCGCGCCCCGCGGCGTGTTCGTTCGAGCTATCCCTCGAGCGAGAACTTGACGGTCTGGTTGCCCCGGAAGCAGCTGAAGGGCGTCAGGTTGCCGCCGCTGCCGGTCACACACGAGAACCCCTTCGGCGTCTCGTCGCCCCCTCTGCGGGCGAAGGCGACCTGCCGGGCGAGCTTGCACTTGGCGTGGCTGCCCTTGAGGCTGAATATGCCCTGGTTCTCGAGCTTCTGGCTGGCGCAGCTGTGGAACCCGGCGGCGCCGGCGGGTTTGGCACCGAGGCAGAGGCAAAGCACGACGAGGGCGATGACAACGGCGCTCGACGCCAGGACCCGAGGCGAGGAAAACAATCTCATCCGGCGAGAACTGCCTCGTCATCCGAGACCGCCGCTTCTCGTCCAAAGCGGCTATCAGGAGACAGGTTTGCAACCGCGCTTCTTGAGGCGCTTCTTCGTGTCCTCGATGTTGGCCTGGATCATCGCCCGCTTCGCCTCGCTTCCCGCCTTGGCGAGCCCCTTCTGCTGGCGCTTCAGCTTCTTGCGGAGCTTCTTGCACTTCGGGTCCTCGCCCGCGGTCGGCGTGGGGTTGGGGGGCGTGGGATTCGCCGTGTAGGTGATCGTCACCTGGCCGTCGCCCGAGTGCACCCCAGTCTCGAAGCTGGTCCGGGCCGGTCCAGTGCCAGAACCGCCGCCCCCAGCACCGCCGAAGAACCCTCCCCCGCCCCCAAACCAGCCGCCGCCACCCCCTCCAGCGGAAAGAACGCCCGCGGCGTTTCCGCCTGAGCCGAAGGTGCCCACAGTCGCGGGCAAAATCGCGCTGCCTCCGGCGTTCGGCGTCCCGCCTCCGCCAGCGACGCCAATGCTGCAGAGGCCCCCCGGCCTGAACCCGTCTGCCCCAATGAGCCCGCCGCCGCCACCTCCGGCAGACGTCTCCCCGTTACCCGAACAGCCCCCGCCGCCGCCGCCGCCTCCGGCAACCAGTACCCGCTGGCTGAGGGTCGTCCCCCCGATCCGGATATCCGAGGCACCGCCGCCCCCTTGGCCAGTGCCGTTACCGCCGCCGTTGAACCCGCCCGCGCCGCTGGGGGGGGAGGTCGCGCCCCGCCCGCCAACGTTGACCTGAATCGAGTCCCCCGCCGTTAGGGGCATTGTCGCCGTGGCGTGGCCGCCGAGGCCGGGGACGCTGTTTAAGGGGATGAACCCGCCCTGTGCCCCGAAGAGGTCAAAGCTCGCGCTGGTTACCCCGGCGGGCACGGTCCAGGTCTGCGCCGCGCCCGTGTAGTTGAAGGTCTCGGTGGTCGCGAGGGCGGGCGAGGCGAGCAGTGCAGTCCCAGCGCAGGCGAACGCTGCTGCTAGACCGACGAGCCGGACGCGCCGCCCCTGCCCGCGGATTTTTCGATTGGACGCCGTGGGCGGACCTTATTGGCGGCTCCGCTCGTTCACAAGGCAATATCCGTCCACTGCGGAGCCTTAGAGAGGGCGGCACGGGACACCGGTTCTGCTCCCGCGCAAAGGCAATCGCCCAAGCCCGCCGCCATCTGGCTCTCGCCCTGGACGAAAAGAAGGAGCGCCTTGAATTCACATCCCTGAGCGACGAGGAAAGTGCGGCTAGCCGCGCAAGGGGCCACGCAGGACGCTGGTGCCGACCCGTTGGGGCAGCGTCCCGGCCTGCGCGGCCTGCTGGACCGCGGCGGCGGCTTGGCGCTGGCGGGCCAGGGTGAGGTCGGCCGTATCGAAGCTCGGCAGCAGGCTCGCGGCCGCGGTTGGGATCGCCGTCCTGCCGGTGATTTGCCCGTTCGCGCCGACCGCCTGGAAGGCGACGGGCAGACTCCGCCCGCCCGAACCCACGAACCAGAGGACGTAGGTCTCACCCCTGCCCGTCGGCTGGAGACCGCGGATGTCGAGATCGACCACGGGCTGGTCCGCGATGCGGATGATCGTGAGGCCGCCGCTGGCATGCGAGCCGCCGACCGGGCTGAGCCTGACGGGCACGGCCTCCTCCTGCCCGCCTGTCGACGTCGTCGTGTTCTCGTCCCCACCCTCGCCACCGATGCCGACGACCAGGAGGACAACGACGAGAACCACAGCCGCACCCCCGGCGACGATCCAGAGGCCGAGGCGCCTGCGATCGCTCTGCTGAGGCGCATCAAGGCCGCTTGTGACCTCCCCTTCCGGAGCGCCCTCGAGTGCCGCCAGTCGCTCCCTGACCGCACCGGGCGGGAACTCGGGGTCGTTCTGGGCCTCGAGCTCGTTGGCCGCCTGGTGTGCCCGATTCCGCACCTCGTCGGCGCTCGTGCCGACCACGTCCGCGACCCGCTCGTAGGTGTCTCCGGCGAGCAGCAGCCCGAGCAGGGCGCGCTGGTCCTCGCTCAGCGCCATTGTCCGGGGAGGAAGCTCAGCCCTTCTTGCGGGCGCCCTGGCCGCTTCCCTGGGCGCCACTCCCAGCCTGGCTCTGGGCTTGTGCCTGCTGCAGCAGCTGGTTCAGGCCGAGCTCGGAGATGCTGCCCTGGAGCACCGGCTGCCCGACGAACTGGATCACGCCGGTCGCCTTCTTGCCCTGTTGCTGGAGCGATTGCTGGAGCTGCTGTGCCTCGGTGGAGCTCACCTTCGAGATCCTGATCGAATCGAACGCCGGCAGCAGCAGCACCTGCTGGGCAATCAGGGGGACGCCGCCCGTCAGGTTGCCGCTTTCATCGACCGTCTCCTGGCCGAGGGGCAACGACTGCGTGTCGGACTTGTAGAGCCAGAGCAGGTAGCGATCGCCGTTCGCCGTGGGCGGCAGGTGAACCGCGTTCGCCTGCAGGGCGAAGGTGGGAGTCTGGGTCTGGCTGTTGGCGGCCTGCTGCGTGGCTCCCAGCGTGACCTGCCCGCTCGGCGCGCAGTCCGCATCGGCCGCCGCGCCGGCGGCGACGAGCTTGATCGTCGGAACGCCGGCCTGCTGGGCCGCGCTGGTGTCGACCCCCTTGCAGTCGTTGCTGCCGTCGCTGCTCCCGCCACTGGTCGCCACCACGACGACGACGATCACCAGCGCGAGGAGAGCGGCCGTGCCGACGATGAACTGCGGCCGGCGCTTGCCGCTCGAGCCCCCGATTCCGCTGAAGAAGCCCGCGATACGGGATGCGAACCCCGGTCCTGTCCGGGCGGGTGGCGCAGGCGTGGCCTGGGAGGGCGAAGGTGGCTGGGCGGGCGCGGGTGGGGGAGCGGGCGCCGGGGCCCTTCGGCCGCCACGAGGCTCGGGGATCTCGGGGAGCTCGGCCTTCGGCGCGAGCAGCTTCAGGTTCTGGACGAGCCGCTGTGCGAGGGCGTTCGCCTCGGGATCGTTCTGGAGGTGGCGCACCGCATCGGCTCGGCCAATTGGGTCGGCCTGGCCCAGGAGGTAGTCGCTCAGGCCGACCTGGGCGTCGGGGTCAGCGCCGCCGATCTCGCTGAGTGCGGAACGGGCCCGCGTGCGCACCTCGTCGGGAGCGATCCCGAGGAGGGAGCCGATGTCGTCATAGCTCTGCCCGCCCTCGAGCAGGAGCTGGAGCATCGCGCGCTGTTCGTCGGTGAGCGCCACGGGCGAGGAAGCGTAGGGCAGAGGCCCCACGCCTGACGCAGCTCTTAACCCCCGTTTAAGCGCCCTCGTCTGCCATCTCGCCGGGTTCGACCCGCCGGGCCAGCCGTGGATAGAAGCGCAGGAGGCCGTCCGAGTCGAGCTCGAGCTCGGCGCTGAAATCCCCGTCCCTGCTGATGTACCTGACGACCGAGCCGTCCTCGGTCGCGCGCACGTGCTCGTAGCGCTGCGGTGAGGCCTCCACGCGCAATGCGGGGGTCGTGATGAAGGCCATCAGGAAGTCGCCGCTTCCTTCGCGGTGGAACCCCTGCCGCAGGATCGGCATCGTGTTGGTGAGGGGTGAGTTCTGGATGTCGATGTCGAGTGCCTCAGAGAGGTCCGGCAGCGAGCCGTCCCACGAACCGCCCGGCACATCGCCCTCATCGTCGACGTCCGCGTTCCACGAGCCCTCGCCATCGTGTCGAAGCATCAGATGTCTGCACCAGCCTTCCCCCACCGAGGTCAACTCGAGCTCCCGTGTGACGAAGTCGGGCGTCTCGAGCCGATAGTCAATCCGAAACGGGGCCGGCTCGGCACCGAGCTGCGTGCCGTTTGCACTCAGGCCATCGCTCTCCAGATCCACCGCCGCCGACTCCGTCAGCCACTCTTCGACGCCGGCCCAGATCAGGAAACGCATGGCCGGACACTATGGTGCCGCGCCATGGGACAGCCCGAGGACTCCCCGTCCGGCTTCGCCGAGGAGATCGGCGTCGAGTGGCTCAGCCTCGACCCTGACGACGCCCGGGCCCGCATCGCGGTGGAGCCCAGGCACCTGCAGCCCTACGGCATCGTCCATGGAGGCGTCTTCGCCGCGCTCGCCGAGAGCCTCACCTCCGCGGCCACCTACGCCGCTGTGCACGAGGAGGACATGGTGGCAATGGGACAGGCAAACGACACGACCTTCCTACGCTCGATCGGCGACGGCCACATCAACGCCGCGGCGACACCGCGTCACCGTGGCCGCACCACCTGGGTCTGGGACGTCGAGATCACCGACGACGACGGCCGCGTCTGCGCCCTGGCGCGCATGACGATCGCCGTGCGGCCGCGCCGTTAGCGAGGAAGCGGGCGCATCGAGCCGAACCGGTTGGTGATCGGCAGGCGCCGGTCCCGGCCAAAGGCCTTGGTCGAGATGCGGATTCCGGGTGGGGCCTGGCGGCGCTTGTACTCGGCCCGGTCGACCATGCGGACGAGGTCCATGACCGTGTCCTCCGGGAGTCCCTCGGCGACCAGGGCGTCAATCCCCTCGTCGCGCTCGACGTATGCCTCCAGGATCCGGTCGAGCAGCTCGTAGGGAGGCAGGGAGTCCTCGTCGAGCTGATCAGGCCGCAGCTCCGCAGAGGGCGGCCGCTCCAGGACTGACTCCGGGATGAGCTCGCGATTCTCTTGCTCGTTCCGCCAGCGGACCAGCCGGTAGACGAGCAGCTTGAAGACGTCCTTGATCACCGCGAAGCCGCCGGCCATGTCGCCGTAGAGGGTCGCGTAGCCGACCGAGAGCTCGCTCTTGTTTCCGGTGGTGAGGACGAGCCAGCCGAACTTGTTGGAGAGCGCCATGATCAGATTCCCGCGGATCCGCGCCTGGATGTTCTCCTCCGCGAGCCCGGGCTCCGCGCCCTCGAAGGCCGGCCCCAGAGCGTGGGAGTAGGCCTCCATCGCCTCGGCGATCGAGATCTCGATCCGCTCCACTCCGAGATTCGCGGCGATCGTCCGCGCATCGGCCTGGGTCTCGTCGCTCGAGTTGGGGGAGGGCATGACGACCACGCTCACCCGATCCGGCCCGAGGGCATCCGCCGCGATCAGAGCGACCAGGGCGGAGTCGATTCCCCCGGAGAGGGCGATAACGACATGGTCGAAGCCGTTCTTCTCGACGTAGTCGCGCAGCCCCAGCTCGAGCGCCGAGTAGACCTCGGCCTCCTCGCTTGCGAGCGGCAAGGCGAGGCGCGGCTCCACCGGCACGGAGCGATCGGCCCCGGAGGTCACCTGAGCCAGTGTTCGCACCCCACGAGCGGAGGAGGCGCCATCCGACGCGCCCGGGTCGGGAAGCGGCAGATCGCAGACGAGGAGCTCGGGATTGAACTGCGCGGCGCGGGCCAGCACCTGGCCGTCGGCGGCGACCACGACACTGCCGCCGTCGAAGACGAGCTCGTCCTGACCGCCCACGGCGTTGCAAAGCGCAAAGGCAGCGCCGTTGCTGCGAGCCCGCTCGACCACCAATCCCTCCCGGGCCCGGCTCTTCCCGCGGTGGTAGGGCGAGGCCGAGGCGTTGACGACGAGACGCGCACCGGCCGCAACCTCCTCGCTCTCCGGGAAGCCCGGGTGCCAGATGTCCTCGCAGATGGTTAGGCCGATCCGCGCACCGTCGACCTCGATCAGAGACGCGTCTCTGACCGGCTCGAAGTAGCGCCGCTCGTCGAAGACGCCGTAGTTCGGGAGATCGCACTTGTGGTAGATGCCCTGGACGTCACGATCGGCGACGATCGCGAGCGAGTTGTAGGCCGGGGGAGGCGGCGGATCGATGAGCGGATCGAAATGCTCGAACTCCTCCGGCGATCGCTCGACGCGCTCAGGAAACCCCACCAGGGCGACGATGCCCTCGACCTCGGCCGCGATCGCGTCTAGCCCTTCGCGCACCGCAGCGAGAAAGTCACGACGCAGGAGCAGATCCTCGGGTGGATAGCCGGAGATGCAGAGCTCGGGCAGCAACACGAGCTGCGCACCGTGATCCCGGGCGCTCTCGATCGACTCCGAGATCAGGCGCACGTTGCCCTCGACATCGCCCACGGTGGGGTCGATCTGGGCCAGGGCGAGGCGCAAATTGGTTGCTTCGGCCATATCCCAAGTATGGCTTCATCCGCCGGCAGCACTACCCTGCCGCGCGTGTTCAGGCAGGATCGCAAGCCTCCCAGGCGTCGCGGCGTGGACCTGATGGAGGCGCACGTCGAGGACCTCTGCCGCGAGTACGGGATTGAGTTGGTCGGAGCCTCTTCGCGGGGTCGCGCCATCCGCTGGCAGGGCGGCAGGCTCGAGATCGCGATCCCGCCGATCCGCGGCCAGGTGTCCTACTTCATCGCCCTGCACGAAATCGGGCATCTGGTGGGCCGGGGACGGTCGGCCCCCCGGCTCGAATCCGAGGCCAACGCCTGGCTGTGGGCACTCGATCATGCCGTCGTGGAACCGACGCCCGCCACGCGCCGTTCGATCTCCCGCCGCCTGCGCGGCTATCTCGATTGGGCGCGCAGCCGCCAGTACCGCCGCGTCCCGCCGCGGATCCCGCCCCGCGAGCACGCGTTCTGGTCCCTGCTCGAGCTGGCCTAGTACTAGCGGTCGGTGTCGACTCGCGGGCGACTGCGCAGGTTCCCCACGATCAGGGCGACGACCGTGACCAGATAGATCTGGCCGAGCAGTGCCTCGCTGATCGCGAGCGAGCGCCCCAGGTTGCTCGCCGCGATCAGGTCGCCGTATCCGACGGTCGTCAGGGTGGCGTAAGAGAAGTAGAGGAAGTCGTCCCTCCCCCCGTCCTTGGTCGTGAAGAAGTCCGTGCTCGAGACGTCCTGGATGACGGCGAACGCGACCGCAAAGATCAGGCCGATCAGCAGATAGAGGCAGAGCACACCGAACATCGAGTGGATCGTCACCCCGCCCTGCTCCCGGAACTGCTTGACGACGCCGGTGGCGATCGCCGGCGGCGTCATCAGCACGTAGAGCAGGGCGACGAGGCCGGCGGCGCTGTCACCGAACTGGCCCGTCCCGAAGAGCGCCGCGGCGGACCCGGCGATCCCCAGGATCGCCGCGGCCACGCTCAGCCTGATCACCCAGGGAGGCGACTTGGAAGCGACCACGGCGGCGACGAGCACCAAGGCCTGCAGGGTGACCGACACGAAGCGCGCCCCGTCGCCGCGCGGCGCCGCCATCACGAAGAAGACCGCGACGATGATCAGTGCCAGGACGATCCCGAAGCGGTAGTGGATCCGCCGCACGTCGCCATCATCCACGCCGGCGAGGACGAACCTGCTCAGAAAGGCGGGGTCAGCAGGAGCGCGGGCGCGGGTCGAGGCGCTTGTCGCGCTTCGCGCCCTCGAGGCGCTTCGGACCGGGCCCGCAGCTGATCTTCACGTCTCTCTCACCATCGCGGGCGTTGATCCGGTCGTTCCCGGTCTTGCCCTTCATCACGTCGTGCCCGGTCCCCCCGCGAAGAAAGTCGCCGTCGGGGCCGCCCGCCAGGCGGTCGTGACCGGACTTGCCGAATTCCCGATCTGCGCCTAGCCCGCCGCGCAGGAGGTCAGCGCCGGACTCGCCGATCAGCAGGTCGTTTCCGTCGAAGCCGAGCATGGTGTCGCCGCCGCTGTTCCCCACTTCGAAGTCGTCGCCGCCGAGCCCGATCAGCGTCTCCGAGGAGCCGTCTCCGACGAGCACGTCGTTCCGCTCCGTGCCGAAGAGGACTTCGACGTCGCCGTGGACGGTGTCACGCCTGTTTCCCGTTTGATCCTCGGGCCCGCCGTCATTGCCGTTTCCCAAACCGATGGTGACGTTGACGCCGTTGAGTCTCGCGGAGTAGAGCAAGGTGTCGGTGTTGCTGCCGCCCGCGATGTCGTCGGCGCCGAGGCCGCCGTCGAGCGTGTCCCTGCCGCTGCTGCCTCGCAGGTTGTCGGCCAGGGCCGAGCCGCTCAGCACGTCATTGCCGCTACCGCCGTTCAGCGTGCCACGTCCGCTCACGTTGTCATTGCCGGACCCACCGCTGAGAGTGCCAGGGGTATCGGCGCCGGTGACGGTGTCGTTCCCAGAGCCACCGTGGAGGTTCTCCGTGATCGTGCCGGGGATCGTGGCGGCATCCAAGGCGATCGTGTCGTCGCGATCGCCCGTCTGCACGCTGACCGTCTTGATGACGGTGCCCGGGCAGGTCGCGGTGTGCCCATCGACCATCACGCAGGTTCCGCTGGGCGTCAGCGTGGACGCCGCGTCCACCACCGTGTAGAGGTCTCCTCCGGCGTCGTAGCTGACCCTGACCTGATTCGCCTCGTTGCCGGTCTCGGTGACCCTGACCGTGTCGGAACCCGCGACCGTGACGGCGGAGGCCTGGGCCGAGGCGGTTGCGAACAGGATCACGCCGAGCGCCGCAATCGCGGCTGTGCCTGCCTTCTTCATGAATCCCTGGTGCATCCTCCCGCTTACAACACCCGGACACGCCCGAACGAGCGGTCTATCCGGGACGATCGAGCAGCTTCTCGACCACGAGCACGTCCTTCCACTCGCCGTCGAGCGTCCCGTGGCGTCGGTGGGTGCCGACCTCTCGCCAACCGAGTGCTTTCAGCAGGGCCAGGCTCGGCTCGTTCGAAGTGAATACCTTGCCCACCAGCTTGTGGGCCCCGTCCGTCCGAGCGGCCTCGGCGAGCTCGGCGAGCAGCGCGCGCCCAGCACCTTCGCGCCGCGATTCACGGGCGACATAGAGCGTCGCCTCGCGCACGCCGTCGTAGTGCTGGTGCCGGTCCGCGTAGGGCCCTGCCTTCGCCCAGCCGACGACCCCGTCGCGGGTGTCCAGGACGACGACCAGATCGTCCGCGATCCAGCGCGCCGCGTCCTCCGGCGTCGCGAGATGCGTCTCGAAGGTGGCGACCCGCTCCTCCACACCCTGGTTGAAGATCGCTGCGACACGGGTTGCGTCCGCTGCCTCCGCGATCCGGACCTCGGCGAATGAACTTCCGTTCACGTTCGCTTCATAGCATTGGCCCGTGCTCTCTGAGCGGAATTTGCGCATCGCGGCCGCTGTTCTGGCTTTGGCCGGGATCGGGGTGGCGACCTACATCGCGATCGCCGAGAGCGGCGGCGGGGCACCGAAGTGCCTGGCGGGCGGGAGCGGCTGCGAGACCGTCGCGGACAGCAAGTACGCCGACCTCGCAGGCGTCAACGTGGCTGTGATCGGCATCGTCGGCTACGTGCTGGTGCTCGTGGCGGCCATCGTGCCGGGCGACCTGGGACGCTTCGGCGGCTTCCTGACGGCGCTGATCGGCTTCGGTTTCAGCCTCTACCTGACCTACCTCGAGCTCTTCGTGATCGACGCGATCTGCCAGTGGTGCGTCGGGAGCGCGATCCTGATGGCCCTTTCGCTGGCCGTCGCCGCCACCCGCGCCTTCGCCTATGCCGGCCATGAGCTCGGAGGCCCCCAGCTACAGTCCTCGCATGGCAGGTAGAGGGGACGAGAGAGAACGCCTGCGCGCGGAGCGTCAGGCGACCGAGTCGCAGCAGGCCGCGGCGGTGGCGCGAAAGCGTCGTCTTCAATATCTGGTCATCGGCGCCTTTGCGGCTGTCGTGGTGGTTGTCGCTCTGATCGTGATCAGCCAGTCCGGCGGGGACGACAACGGGGGAGGGGGGACGCCCTCCAACGTCCAGGGGGCCCAACAGGTGAGCGCGGAGCTCAACGGCATCTCACAGAGCGGTGCGGTCATGGGCGACGCTGGCGCGCCGGTGACGGTCGTCGAGTTCGGCGACCCCCAATGCACCGGCTGCAAGTTCTTCTCGGAGCAGGTGGCCCCCGATCTGATCTCCAGCGAGGTGAAGCCTGGAAACGCCAAGTACGAGTTCCGGCCCTACCTGATCATCGGGCCTGACTCGAAGCCGGCCATGAAGGCGGCCCTCGCGGCGGGGGAGCAGAGCCGCTTCTGGAACTTCCTGCAGCTCTTCTACCTGAACCAGGGAGCCGAGAACTCTGGTTACGTCACGGACGCCTTCCTGACCAGCATTGCGAGGGGCGCAGGTGTCCCAGACATCGATAAGTGGAATACGGATCGCAACGATCCAAAATGGGACGCGACGATCCAGCAGGGCAGCACCCAGGCCGAGTCACTCGGCTTCAACGGCACGCCGTCGATCCTCGTGCAGGGCCCGAATGGGCAGAAGCCGATCGGCGGTTCGACGATCCCGACCGTTCAGGACATCCAGGCCGCCATCCAGCAGGTCAGCTGACCGCAGGCCCAGAGGCGCGCGAGGCGCCCCCGTCGGCAATCATGGGATGAACGATGGCCGCCGTACCGGGAGACAACCGCCGCATGCTGATGATCACCGGCGACGATTACGGCTACTGGCCGTCCTACAACGAGGGAATCCTCGAGGCGGTCGACATGGGCGGCCTGGACTGTGTCAGCGTCATGGTCGAGCGGGAGCACTGTGAGCCCGAGCCGCTGCTCGAGACCGGGGTGGAGATCGGCCTCCACATCGAGTTCGAGGGCCGCTGGGGCCCTCGCAGCGGCGCACCCGCCCGGACAGCTCTGCGGGTCCAGCTCGAGCGCTTCGGCGACCTCTTCGGCCGCTGGCCCTCATTCCTCAACGGCCACAAGCACTGCCACGCGCGCCCGGAGCTCGCGACGCCCGTGATGCAGACGGCGCAGCAGATCGGCGCCCCGGTCCGCTCCGTGAACCCAGACCACCGGCAGTGGCTGCGCGAGCGCAACATCGACACCCCCGACCTTCTCATCGGACGGACGGAGAGCAAGCAGCCCGCCGAGCCGCCGGAAGTCCGCGATCCGCCGCTGGGCGTGACCGAGTGGATGGTCCACCCCGGTCACGCCGACTCGGAGGCGGGCTCGAGCTATGACCTGGCCCGCCAGGAGGATCTCTCGCTGCTTCAGAAGATCATGCTGCGCGCCCGATACGACGAGCCGGTCTGGGGCGACGCGCGGCGGGTGTCAATGAAGGAAGCGTTCGCGCAGGAGCGGGCGACCTAGCTGGCCGCGGATTCCTCGCGCTCGCCGCCGCCGTTGCGGGCGGCTGCGTCCACACCCTCACCCGCCGTAAAGCGGCGGAAGAACCCCGGGCGACCTCCGGCGGCCTCGATCAGCTCGTCGATCGAGGCCTCGAGTTCGTTCGCCAGATCCTCGAGGTCGGGGAACCCGTCGTAGTCGCCGATCAGCCCGAAGTTGACCTGGCCGTCGTAGCTCATCACCCCGATGCACACGCCCTGGTTCTTCGCCAGCGGCACCATCGGGAAGACCCGCTCCATCCGCCGACCCATCAGATACAGCGGGAACTGCGGGCCCGGGATGTTGGTGACCACGAGGTTGAAGAAGCGCTGCCGCGACTGCAGGCGCGCGGCCTGCCCGGCGATGGTCGGAGGCGCGAAGTCGGCCAGCTGTGTGAGCAGCGAGGCCCCGAGCGCCTGCTTCGACTCCTTCAGGTCTCCCATCGACTCGCGCACCAACTCGAGGCGGCGCTTCGGGTCCTCACACCAGACGGGCAGCGGGGCCATCATCGAGGTCACGCGGTTGCCGAGCGCGCCGCGCTCCTCCGAGGTCCTGACGCTCACCGGGACCATCGCGCGCAGCTCGAGCCCCTCGGTGGGGTAGCCGCGGGAACGCATGTAGCGGCCGAGCGCCCCCGCGACGGCGGCCAGGATGACGTCATTGACGGTGCCGCCCAGCTGATTCTTGACGTGCTTCATGTCCGCGAGCGAGGCTCGCACCCAGGCGAAGCGGCGGTGGGTGCCAATGTCGAAGTTGAAGGGGCTCCTCGGGGCACCCAGACTCGTCGAGGCGAACGTGCCCGCGGCCAGTGCCGCCTCGGTCAGCCTGCGCAGTGCGCGCCGGGGCCCGCGGGCGATCCGCCGCAGCCCGCGCGCGATCTCGCGGGGGTAGATAGCCCTTTCCACCAGCGCCTCACCCAGCAGCTGGGCTCCGTTGGGCTCGGGCTTCGGGATCCAGCGCTCCAACGCCATCGGTGTCTCAGCCGGGTCCTTCTCGACGTCGAAGAGGACGGTGGTTATGTCAACCCCCGAAACGCCGTCGACCATCGCATGATGGGTCTTGCCGACGATCGCGAAACGCCCTCCCGTAAGCCCCTCGACGAGCCAGAGCTCCCAGAGCGGCTTCGAGCGGTCGAGCTGCTGGGAGAAGATCCGCGCGGCGAGCACGCGGAGCTGTTGCTCGGAGCCGGGCTCGGGTAGGGAGGTGTGGCGCACGTGGTAAGCGAGGTTCAGATGCGGGTCGTCGACCCACACCGGGCGACCCTGCCCGAAGGGGACGAACCGCACCTTCTGCCTGAAGCGGGGCACGAGGTGAAGGCGCGACTCGATGTGGTCGCGGAACTCAACGTAGGGCGGGGCGGGCCCCTCGAACAGCGTCGTCGAGGCGACGTGCATCTGGGTGCCGTCGCGCTCCAGGTGCAGGAACGAGGAATCCAGGCCTGTCAGGCGGTCGCTCACAGCCACTGATGGTCGCATACCAACTGTGAGCCAAGTCACACATTTACGCAAATAGCGCACCTACCCTGGCCGGCCGATTAGTCGCCAAACAACCCGCCTAATCGCGCTGACGGATATCGCGCGAGCGGGGGACCCACTGATTTTCCGGGGCGAATGGAGCGGTGTTCCGCTCCTAGCGGCAAACGTGAAACGGGTTGCGCTTAGCGGCGCACCCTCGCGTCACCGCGAGCCCGTCAGCTAACCCCGTAGGCGAACAGAGAGGCAAGGTGTATTGCTTTGCGTCGCTTCCGTTGGAAGCGCCGGCGGGCCGCGCTAGCGCTGCTGCCCGCCATGGGTTTGATGGTCATGGCAGGAATCGCAGGCGCTCAGGACTCGGTCCCGGCATTGCCGGGCAGCGGTCCCGAAGCGAGCGCGGCGAGCGCCCCCACGGCGGTGAGCCTGGAGGTTCAGCGCAACGTGATGGCGCACAGGGCCGTCACTCTCCGAGGTCGCCTGGAGCCGAGAGGGAGCCATCGTGTCGTGGTGCAGGTGGGGGGCCGCAAGCTCCGCACTCACAGTCACGGTGACGGTGCCTACAAGGTGCGCTGGCGCGCTCCCGGTTCCGGTGTCTATACCGCGCGTGCGCGGGTCGACGGCTCGACCGTCCGCTCGCACCGCCTGCGGGTGAACGTCTACCGCCCGGCCGAGGCCTCGTACTACGGCCCCGGCCTCTACGGAGGCGCTCTCGCCTGCGGTGGCACCCTGAGCCCGGGCAAGCTGGGCGTCGCCAACAAGACGCTCGCCTGCGGCGCCAGGGTCACGCTCCGCTACCAGGGCAACACGGTCACCGTGCCGGTGATCGACCGTGGACCGTACGCGGGGAATCGCGAGTACGACCTCACCGCCGCGACCACGGCGAAGCTCGGCTTCCCCTCCACGGGGACCGTGCTGACCACCCGCTAGTAGATGCGAGGGTGCTCTGAGGCGTCAGCCGAAGAGCAACCCGTGTGATTTCCGTTCGAGCTGGCCGGGCTGGTGGGTGACCTCTTCGCTCACCAGTCCGGCCACGCCCACCCCGACCAGGCGGACGGGCGTCTGCGGATCGAAGCGCTCGAGCAGCTCGAGCGCCGTGGCCGCGACCGTGTCCTCGTCGACCGTGTGGGCGGGGAGCGTGCGCGAGCGCGTGTGGGTCTTGAAGGGACGCAGCCTGATCTTCAGGGTGACCGTCCGGCCGCGCCGGCCGTTCCCAGCGAGGCTCTCGCAGACCGAGCGGGCCAGCCGATCGACCGTGTCGCGCAGGACCTGGCGATCGGTGACGTCCTGTGGAAAGGTCGTCTCGCGGCTCTCGGACTTTCGCTTGACCTCCTCGTTCAAGCTGGTGCTGCCAATGCCACTGGCTCGATCGCGCAGGCCGACGCCGTGCCCTGGCCCGAAGGTCGACTGGAGCAGCTGCAGGTCGGCCTCGGCGAGCTGACCCACCGTCTCGATCCCGATCGACCGGAGGCGCTCATCGGTGCGAGGACCGACACCCGGCAACAACTTGGCCGGCTTCGCCCCCACGGTGTCGAGCCAGTTGTCGTTGCCGAGTACGAAGAAGCCGTCCGGCTTGTCGAGATCGGAGGCAATCTTCGCCATCAGCTTGTTCGGCGCCAGCCCGATCGAGCTGACCAGGCGGGTGGTCTCCGTGATCCGCCGCTTGATCTCGTGGGCACGCGACTGCGGGACCGGGGAGGATGAGAGGTCGACGTAGGCCTCGTCAAGCCCGACCACCTCGACCTGGTCGGAGAACTCCCGCAGGGTCTGCATCACCTTGTTCGAGCCACGCCGGTAGAGCTGCATGTCGACCGGCAGCACGATCAGATCGGGGCACCGCCGTCGCGCGATGACCATGGGGAGGGCCGAGTGGACGCCGTACTTCCGCGCTTCGTAAGAGGCGGTCGTGACGACCCCGCGAGGACCGTCGTAGGCGACCACCACCGGCTTGCCACGAAGTTGCGAATGCCGAAGCATCTCGATCGAGACATAGAAGGCATCCATGTCGACGTGGGCGATCACCTGCGCCTGAGGCAGATTAGGCCCGGCCCCCGATGGAGGGCGCTATGTTCCGAGACGGTGACGAACCCGGAGGCAAAGAACCTCGAGGCGATCTCCAAGGCGATCGACCAGCACAACTCGAATTGCCCGTTCCCGGCCAACGAGGTCCGCATGAACCCCTTCGAGTGCGAGCGGCTCGGCTGGGAGGAGATCCGTGGCCTTCCCATCGTCCCCGACGCCAACCTCGGCACCGGCGCCTTCCGGATCATCTGCTCGCGCGACCAGGAGGGCGAGGGCATCGAGGAGGCCGAGGCGCTCGGGATCCCGATCGAGGTCGCGGTGCCCGCCACCCCCGGGAAGCCGCCCGCCTAGCGGTTCGCATTCAGCAGCGCCTCGCTTGGCATGCAGAGGGGGGTTTCGGACCACGGGGCGAGATACTGCGGGGGCGATGTCCGAGGAGAACGTCGAGATCGTACGGCGCGTCTACAAGCTCGCTGAGGCCCGAGGAGTCGAGGGGCTTTTGGAGCTCGCGACCGATGACATCGTCTGGATCAGTGACTCGCGCTTTCCCGGCGGGGGGACGTATGTGGGCAAGGAGAACGTGCGGGGATGGTTGAACAAGATATGGATCTACGGCGAGGTCTCGGTCGACGTCGAGGAGATCATTGACCTCGACGACAGGGCGCTGGGCATTACCCGGTTCCACGGGGTCTATTCGGATGCCCCTCCGGTGGACTGGCCGTGGTGCCACCTTTTTTGGTTCAGAGATGGACTGATCAGCCAGGCGCAAAGCTTTTTTGATCGAGCGGAAGCCCTCGAAGCCGCCGGGCTGTCGGAGTAGCCGCTGTGGACGAGAAGCGTCCTTGTTCTTCACACCCCTGATCGCGCCCCCACCAAGAGGCGGAATCGGGCGAACGACCCCGGATAGTCGACTAGTTGAGCGCCGCCGCCAGGCGGCGGCGATGCTCGCGCGCCAGCGGGTGATCCGCTCCGAGCTCGGTAAAGATGGCGACCATCACGCGGCGCAGCAGGTCCTTGCGCCCGGGGTCCTGTTCGGAGCCGAGGACACTCTGCAGCTTCTCCAGCGCCTGTTCGGAGTCACCGCCGTCCCAGGCTGAGAACGCCTCCTGGAGTTCGTCTGCCTCAGCGCCGTTCTGGGGGGTCGAGAGCTCTGCGCGAGCGGCGAGTCCGTCGGCGACGAAGTCGTGAGGGAATGTGCGCAGCAGCTCGCGAGCCTCATCGATATCGCCTCGACCGAGCAGGATCCGCCCAAGCCCGATCGCGGCCTGCGCCTGACGGGGGTCCAGCTCGAGTGCCTTGCGCAGCGACTCCTCGTCGTCGGCGTCCGCCAGCCGTTCCGCTTCCGAGGGGACGATCTCGTTCAGGAAAGCCTCAATCCGCGCCGGCGGGATGGCCCCGATGAACTCGGCGACGACCTTGCCGTCCTTGAAGGCCTTGACGGCCGGGATGCTCGCGATCTGGAACTCCTGGGCGACCCCTGGATTGCGGTCGGTGTCGACCTTCGCGAGCTCGATCTCGCCGTTTCTGTCGTTGACCGCCTTCTCCAGGGCGGGGCCCAGCGTCCGGCACGGACCACACCACTCGGCCCAGAAGTCGACCACCACGGGCACCTGCTTGGAGCGCTCGACGACCTTCTGCTGGAACTCCTGCTCGGTTACGTCGCTGACCACTGAGATTCAGGTTAGCCGGGCCGACTCGCGAGCCTCGCTCGCGGCCAGGTGGCGGCGGAGGAAATGGATCTGGTTGGCAACCGCTCGCTCGCGCCATGTGAGGTAGATGTCGAAGTGCGCGCACGGGTACTCGCGGACCTCCACGCGACCCTTCGCGCGCCACGCGGCCGCGCGGGACGCGCCGGGAGGCGTAATCGAGTCGCGGTCCGCAATCTGCACGAGGATCGGGCAGCGGAGCTGGTCCATTCGAGTGATCGCGCGGTTGGTCCACTCGGCGAAGACGGCGCGTCCCGTCACCTCGTTTTGCCAGGTCGGCCCGGCGATTGCGCGCATGCCCGGCTCGGAATCCTCGGTCGTCATTCCCGCCAGCTCGCCGGGGCGGCCCACCGTCCCGATCATCAGCGGCTCCTGGCCGCGGACCATCCGAACGGCATCCTGAAGACCGACCCAGGAGAGGCGGAGCTGGTGGCCGAGGCCCGCGTAGCGGCGGATCTGGGTGAGGGTGGCGAGGCCGTCGACGTCCGGCGATTGGCTGATCACGGCGGCGATCCGGAGGTCTGCGGCCGCCACGTAGACGACGTGACCGCCCGACCACGAGGTGCCCCAGAGGACGATCCGCTCCGGGTCGACGCCGTCCAGCCCACGTGCGAACTCGACGGCGGCTTCGTAGTCTTCACGATGGCGCGGTGGCCAGGCGAATTGGCGGGGTTCACCGCTCGACTCGCCGAACGCGCGATAGTCGAAGAGCAAGACGTCGAGGCCCGCCTCGGCCATGGCCTCGGCAAAAGGGAGGAGGCCGGAGTCCTTCGTGCCGCCGAATCCGTGAGCCATCACGACACAGGGTCGGCCGCCCTCGCCTGAGAAGGCGTCCCCCTCGCCCACGAGATGCCAGGCGGCGCAGGTCTCCCCATGGCTAGGGAAGGACACGTCAGTCAGGTCAGGCAGCCGCTGCCTCCGCGGTCAGAACCCTGCCGGCAAGCTTTGGCGCCCTACCACTGGCGGCCCGCTCACGTCCCGCCGGGATCTCGCGGTTCCAGATGTCGTGCTCGTAGACGTACCAGTCGATCTGCATCGTGTGTCGCGGCCGATCGGTGACATGCCCGTAATGCCGCACCTGGTCACGGCGAATCGTCTGCTCCATCTCCTCCTTCGAGGGCAGGGCGTAGTCCCCGTTGACGTAGCGGGCGACCACCCTGCTCTGGAGCTCCACGAACGGGAAAAGCGTTGGGACGGTCTGTGCGAAACCGATGAAGGCGAGATCGTCGATTCCCGGCCAGAAGATCCGCTTGTACAGCGGGAACCGGTTCTCGGGTGCCGAAATGAAGTCCGAATCGAAGAAGGGAAACGTGATCTTGTAGCCCGTGGCGAACACGATCGCGTCGACCTGCTCGGTGGTGCCGTCCTCGAACTCGACGCGATCTCCCCGAAGCTCCCTGACGTTCGGCTTGGCGACGGCGTCGCCAGAACCGAGCCGCAGCAACAGCTCGCTGGACACCGTCGGATGTGCCTCGAGGAACTCATGGTTGGGATGGGGGAGGCCGAAGTCCTCCATCCGCCCTGAGGCCACGTAGGGCAACGGCCGAGCGAGCCAGCGCTGAACCTTGAGCGGCAGGTGCGGATTGGTCCGGACGAGCTTCCCGATCGGCTGGCCGAACAGATACTTCGGCATCACCCAGGCTCCGCTGCGAGTGGAGATGAAGACCTTCTCCGCCACGCCCTTACGCGAGAGCTCGGAGACGATGTCCACTGCGCTGTTGCCGATTCCGACGACCAGTACGCGCTTGCCGATCAGATCGAGTGGCTCGGTGGGGGACAGATAGTGGTGTGAATGGAGCGTTTCGCCCTCGAAGCTGCCCGGGAAGTCAGGGACGCGAGGGTGCCAGTGGTGCCCGTTGCCGACGATCAGGAAGTCGAACTCCTCGGTCGACCCGTCACCCAGCGTGATCTTCCAGCCGCCGCCCTCGTTCCGGTCGGCGTGTTCGACAGGGGTCTCAAAGCGGATCCGATCCCGGAGTGAGAAGGCGTCGGCGTAGTCGTTTATGTAGGCGCGAATCCGCTCGTGGTGGGGATAGTCCGGGTACTCATCGCCCATCGGCATGTCGCGAAACGAGACGCTGTCCCGGTAGGTGTCGATGTGCAGTGATCGATAGGCCGATGAGCGGCCGTTCGGGTTGCCGAAGTACCAGTTCCCACCGATGTCGTCGCTCGCCTCAAAGCAGCTGTACGGGATTCCCCAGTCTGAGAGCGCCTTGCCGGCGGTCAGGCCGCTGATTCCGGCACCGATCACGCACGTGGTGGGCTTGGCGGACATCGGGACCGTGAGTCTAGGGAACTGGCTGGTCAGCCAGTTCCCTCCGCGGAGGCTTCAGACGTCGCTCGAGACGTTGATGCCGAGGTTGTCGAGCAGGTCCTGCGCCCAGCGGTTGAACGTGTCGAACCAGCCGGTCAGGATCGCGACGCCGAACGCGATCAGGATGAGGCCGCCGATCGCCATGATCACCGGGTAGTGGCGCTTGACGACGGCGAAGGCCGTCGTCATCCGCGTGAAGGCGATCGAGGTGAGCAGGAAGGGGATCGCAAGGCCGGCGGAGTAGACGGCGAGCAGGAAGGCGCCGTGTGCGGCGGAGCCGGAGAGCGCTGCGGCGCTCAGGATGGCGGCAAGCGTGGGGCCGATGCACGGCGTCCAGGCCAGGCCGAAGGCGACGCCCGCTACCAGCGGCCCGCCGGTGCCGGCACGCTCCAGGAGGCCCTCGACGTGCCATTCCCGGTTGAGCTGGGGAATGAAGAGCGCCGAGACGAAGAACACGCCCATCGCGATGATCAGCCACCCGGCGATCTTGTCGAGCAGTAGCTGGTGCTCCTGCAGGGTGCTGCCAATCCCCGTGGCGCCGAGGCCGAGCAGGATGAAGATCACCGAGAAGCTCGACACGAACAGCAGGCTGGGAACGATCACGCGGCGCCAATCGGCCTGCTCGAGGTCGGCCGCGGCCACGCCGGTGACCGCGGAGAGGTAGCCCGGCACGAGGGGCAGCACGCAGGGGGAGAGAAAGGAGACGATCCCCGCCGCGAGGGCGGTGAGAATGCCAACTCCGGATGCGGGGTCCCCGCTCATAGCCGGGATTCTGGCGGACTGATCACGCCTGAGTCAGGCGTGATCCCGCCCCGCCGGGGCACCGTGCTTAATACGGAGAGGGTTTGCGGATTGGCCCGGATGATCGTCCATACGTGCGTGCGTAGGGTTGGGCCTGCATCCGGATTCCCGGCCAACTGCACACCGTAAAGGCGTCCAGCACGTTGGCCAACCCGGCGAGGCGGCCTTCATCCCCCTGGGGTCGCCTCGCCGGTCCTTTTTTCGGGCCCTTTCCGTGCGTGACGACTGACTAGGGCTCCGGCCCCGGGTCCTGTCCGAGGATCGTCCGCAGGCCACGGGCGGCCTTCGGCGCCAGCTCCCGGGCGTTGTTGTTGAACATCACGTGTACCTGCTCGGCGTCCGAGTCCAGCGCCCGCACGCGGCCGGCGATCTCCTCGAGCTCCTCCTCCGAGTAGTCGTAGTCGAAGCGCTCTGCGACGCTGCGACCGTGGAGGTAGCCCTCGGTGTTTCTCCCGTGGCAGCGCATATAGGCGAGGGCGTCGTCGGTGACGGCGTCGATCGGGGGAAAGATCGGGATGTGGTCCCCGGGCGGGGTGTCCACGCAGACGAAGACGGCGTCGTGGGCGGAGAGCCAGTCGAGGACGCCCTCGAAGCGCTTGGAGGAGGCCCAGCTGCGGCGCCTGAACTCGACCGCGACCGGAACGGGGGAGAGACCGTCGATCACGGGAGCGAGCTCGTCGAGCTTGTTTTGGCGGGGGTCGAACGCCGGGGTCAGCTGGAGCAGATAGCCGCTCAGCTTGCCTGCGTCCGCGAGCGGCTTCATCGCTTCGGCGGTGCGGCGGACCATCTCGTCCTGCAGCGCGTCGTCCAGGAGCACCCGCCCCCGCTCATTGGTCTCCACCTGGTCCCTGAGGTCCTTGGGGAGCTCCTTGAGCTGGGAGGCGTGGCGGGAGAGGAGCCGGTGAAGCTTCACGTCGAAGCGAAAGTCGTCCGGTGTCTGCTTCGCCCACCCCTCCACCGTCGATGTGGCCGGAATCGCGTAGAAGCTCGAGTTGAGCTCGACGGCATCGAAGCGCTCCGCATAGAAGGACAGTCGCTCTTTCGCCGGGAGGCCCTTCGGGTACCAGTACTCGACGAACCCGGGATCCGCCCAGCTCGAGGTGCCGACGACGATGGACACGGGGTAACTATGGCCCCCACCGGGTAGTCCGTGTTCCACCATGCCGCGCCTGAGACGAGTCGACTGTGGTGCTCCCGGAATCACTCGCCGGAGGCGGGGGAGGGGGTTCGAGTACCTCGACGACGACGGGGAGCGGATCGACGACCCCGAGATCCTCGAGCGGATCCGCTCGCTGGCCATCCCGCCGGCATGGGAGGACGTCTGGATCTGCGTGGATCCGCTCGGACACATCCAGGCGACCGGCGGGGACGCGAGGGGACGCAAGCAGTACCGCTACCACGACCTCTGGAGGGAGAGGCGCGACCGCCAGAAGTTCTCCGCAATGCTCGATTTCGGACGCTCGCTGCCCAAGCTTCGGGATCAGGTCGAGCGCGACCTGCGGAGGCGAAACGTGTCCGGCGAGCGGGTGCTCGCCTGCGCCGTCAGGCTGCTCGACCGTGGCTTCTTCCGAATCGGTTCCGAGGATTACGCCGAGGACAACGAGACCTACGGGATTGCGACCATGCGGAAGCGCCACGTCACCGTCAGCGGCGAACAGGTCGTCTTCGATTACGAGGCCAAGGGCGGCAAGCGGCAGCTTCAGGTCATCGGGGATCGGGCGATCTCGGGGTTGGTGAAGAAGCTTCGCCAGCGCCGGGGCGGCGGCAACGAGTTGCTCGCCTATCGTGACGGCCGGGAGTGGCGGGACATCCGCTCGGACGACATCAACGAGTACATCAAGGGCGTCATCGGGGAGGACCACAGCGCCAAGGACTTCCGTACCTGGAACGCAACTGTCCTGGCAGCGGTCGTCCTGGCCGGATCCGCCCGGGAGCGCGACCTGAACACCAAGGGAGGCCGCAACCGAGCGAAGCGGGATGCGGTGAAGCAGGTGGCCCACTTACTCGGAAACACACCAGCCGTCTGTCGCGCGTCCTACATCGACCCGCGCGTCTTCGACCGCTTCGACGGCGGCCTCACCATCGGTGGTGTGCTCAAGCGGCTGCCGGAAGACCCCGCGGACTGGCCGGAGGTTCAGAGGCCGGTCGAGAAGGCCGTTCTCGACCTCATCGATCGGCGTGAATCCCCCGCCATCGAGCGGGTTGGGTAGGGCCGGGCGCCGTGCGGATGGAATGCACGGGAACCGCTCTTATGTCAACTCACCCCCGAAAGCGTGAGATCTGCCTGAGAACCGCCCCAGCGTTCAAGCGGAGGCGGCGATCAGCCCGACGGTCGCGAGGCAAAGTCCCACCCCAAACGCCATGAGCCAACGAGACTCGGTCCGGGAGCTCGGAATCATCCGTCCGGTGTCGAGGGCAGCCTCCACGTTGCGCGATCTGATCGACCCGTAGGCGAAGAGCGCAACGGAATACAGCGCCCAGCCGATTCCGACGACCAGGTAGGGCCATTCCGTGCCCGTTCGGCTGAGCTCGGGAACCACGCGCCCGACGGCGATCGCCACCGCGATCGAGGTCAACGCCGTCCGCCACCACGCGAGCTCGGTGCGCTCCGCGGCGAGTCGCGTCCGCCTGACCGCGTCCCAAGCCTCGCTCTTGGGTGCCTCGTCGACCACCCGATCATCCAACCACGCCCGGCGCGCCGGCACCGCTCCTGGCTTCACCGGAATCGCGGGTTTACCGGTTATTCGGTGGTGCGGATCTACGATTAGCCCATGGCGCTCAGGGATCGGGAGCTGATCACCCCACAGCCCACGCTGGCGGGCCTGAAGGACCTCTCGGGGCCCGCGCTCGTCGCGATGCTCATCGCGGCTGCGGTGGTCGTCATCGATGCTGTGAGTTCGGACACGCTGGTGTTCATCGGACTGCTCGCCATTCCGCCGGTGATCGCCGCGACCAGCGCATCACTTCCCGAAACCGCCGTAGTCGGCGTGTTCTGCGTCGTCCTGGCGGCGCTCTCGCCGCTCTGGGGCGGGATCGACGACGGCCAGCGGTTGGTATCGGGAGCAATCGTCATCGCCGGAGCCCTGGGTGGAATCTGGTTCGCGAGCCTGAAAGCCCGTCTTGATCGCGAGACGGCGGCTTCGGAGCTACTGGCCGAGGCCGGCGCCCTGATGGAGGACGCGCTCGATCAGAGGCAGCGCGCCGGCCATTTGGCGAGGCTCGCTGTGCCCACCCTGGGGGACGTCGCGATGGTCGACATGCTCACCTCTCGGGGGCTGATCGAGCGCTTCGCGGCCCAGAGCGCCGGGAGTGAGGTCGCCGAAGTGTTCGTGAGGCTCCGCCAGGACGCACCGATCGATCCGAACGGGCCCCATCCCGTCGCCGAGGTGATCCGCACTGGCCGCACGAAGTACCTCGACCAGCTCAGCGACGAGGCGATCGACGAGATAGCCACCAGGGAGAACGAGCGGGAGATACTGCGCAGGTACCGGTTCAAATCATGTGTCGTCCTCCCACTGGGTGCCCGCGGCTCCGTGCTCGGGGCGATGACCCTGTGGATCATGCGACCGGCGAAGGCCTTCGACGAGACCGCGCGCAGGACGGCAAAGCGCCTCGCCGACCGAGCCGCGCTCGCCCTCCACAACGCACGGCTGCACGAGCAGCAGAGGCACATCGCCTCGGTCCTCCAGCACAGCCTGCTGCCACGCTCCCTGCCGAAGATCAAGGGCTTCGAGGCGTCCTCCCGGTTCCTGGCCGCCGGCGAGGCCTATGAGGTGGGCGGCGACTTCTACGACGTCTTTCGAAGCGGCTCGAGGAGCTGGACCGCCGTGATCGGCGACGTCTGCGGGAAGGGCCCGGAGGCGGCATCGCTGACGGCCCTCGCCCGGTACACGGTTCGCACCGCATCCTCACTCGAAAGCTCGCCGAGCCAGGTGCTGCGGACACTGCACGACTCGATCAACTCGGAGCGCTCCGACTTCCGCTTCTGCACCGCCGCCCTGGCGCGAATCCAGGTGCCGTCGAACGGAGACGGCAAGGCGCACCTGACCGTCGCGCTCGGCGGCCATCCCCTGCCGATCATCCTTCGCAAGAACGGGAAGGTCGTCCCGATCGGCCAGCCGGGGACCTTGCTCGGCGTACTCCCCTCCCCCGTGCTCGCAGATGAGGACGCCACGTTGGGCATCGGTGACTCGCTGATCCTCTACACCGACGGCGTGCTGGACGTCCAGGATCGTGCCGCCCGCGGCGATCCGGGCTGGCTCGCCAGGCAGGTGGCAGAGTTCGCCGGCAAGAACGCCGACGAGATCGCGGAGTCGCTCGCACAGGCGGCCATCACCCGCCACGGCGGGGAGGCGCGCGACGACATCGCGATCCTGGTGCTGCACCGCAACTGAGATTGGATCGGCGGCGGGTCCACGTAGGCTGCTCGGGGTGGGTCTATCCGCACTGGCGCGAGCGCTTCTACCCCAAGGGAGTGCCCCAACGCCGCTGGCTCAGCTACTACGCCGAGCACTTCGACACGGTCGAGGTCAACAGCACCTTCTACCGGCTCGCCTCCCCGGCGGCTGTCGAGAGCTGGCTGGAGCAGAGCCCCGAGGGGTTCATCTTCGCCGTGAAGATGAGCCGCTATATGACCCACATCAAGCGGCTCACCATGCTTGAGCAGGGAACCGAGCGGTTCTACGACCGGCTCGACGGTCTCACCGCCACCGACAAGTTCGGCCCCATCCTCTGGCAGTTCCCGCCGAATTTCCACCGCGACAGCGAGCGCCTGGCCGCTGCACTCCCGAAGCTGCCACCGGGCCGCCACGCCTTCGAGTTCCGGCACGAGAGCTGGTTCACCGAGGAGGTGTACGAACTGCTCAGGGAGCACGGCGCGGCGCTGGTGATCGGGGACGAGTCATCGCGCTGGGTCAGCACCCCGCCCGTCAGAACCGCCGACTGGACCTACATCCGGCTCCACCATGGCAGGCGCGGCAGGCATGGGAACTACTCGGCGTCCGAGATCGAGACCTGGGCGCGCCGGATCGCGCAGTGGCGCCGAGACACAGAGGTCTTCGCCTACTTCAACAACGACTGGGAGGGCTACGCGATCCGGAACGCGAGGCTGCTCAAGAAGGAACTCGGGGTCTAGAGGCCTAGCGCCTGCGCCAGTTCCCGCCGAGAAGCTTGCCGAAGCGACCGGCGCGTCGAGGAGTGAAGTTGGGGGCCGCCTTTTCGGGATGCGGCAGCTCCCCCGCGGCGGTGGAGTCGATCGTCAGGCGGACCGCCCGCTCCGCCGTCCTCGCCACTTCCGGTGCATCCACGAAGCGGAGCTCGCCGTCCTTCATCTCGATCACGAACCCATCGAGGATGTGCTCCCGATAGTTGTCGACTACCTCGTCGACCGTGCCGACCTGCTCCCCGTCGGACGTGTAAACGGGCGTGCCGCGCATCACGGCGGCGTAGTGGATGGGGTTACCGTCGTCCTGACTCACGCCCCAAATATACGTGGAGGTGGCTCTCGGCTCCTTCGATTCGGATCGAGGAGTCGATACAGATCGCGCGCGCGCCAGAGGAGGTGCATGGAACCTTTGTGCCGGGTGTGCACCGGGACGTGCGGGATCAGCTCCGCGGACTGAAGCGTCTTCTCGAACGTTGAGTCCGAGTGGAGCGACGCTTTCCTGGGCCCGCCGGAGCCGCTCGGTGCGACCCTTTTCTGCCGCCTTTTCCCCAAAATTGGGCCCGAACCTGATACGTATGGCCGGGTCGGGACAGGAGCGCTCCGTGCAGCGTCGAGTTCCCCCCAAGCGCCGGTCACGCGCTGGACGGTCGCCCTCCCGATCCGCAAGAAGGACAGGAAGCCCGTATTCGCTGGCGTTGGGACCGAAGAAGGCAACACGCTGATCAGTCGGCCTCGGCTGCCGATCAGACGACGGCTGACAAGGATCAGAGCGCATCGGACACCGACCAAAGCGCCTCCGATCGGGACCAGGTCCAAGCTGACACCGACCAGCGCGCATCGGACCGAGATCAGGCCGCCTCAGACCGAGATCTGGCCAACCGAGCAACTGGTGATTCGGAGATGGAGCGGACCCACGAGCTCTCACGCGCCGAACGCGTACAGACCACCCTCGACCGTCACTCCGGAAGCCTGGTGCGGGCCCAGGTGTCCACCGAGCGTGACGAGCAGGCCAAGCAGCGCGACGAGGTCGCCCACCAGCGGGACCGCGTGGCGGAGGAACGCGACCGAGTCGCAGAGGTGCACGACCGGGAGATGAGGCAGGTGGGCGAGGACCTCGGCGCCTCTGACCCGCGGGCGGTTCGAGCTCTGGCGGCGCTCGAGGAGATGCGCGACAAGGGAGCAGCCCAGCGCATGCAGGCCGCCGCGGATCGCGCGACGGCCGCCAGAGACCGTGAGGCCGCGGCGGCCGACCGCGAGCACCTGCTCGCAGAGTTGGAGCGTGCGCATCTGGACGATCTCACGGGCGCCTACCGGCGCGGCATGGGGGAGATTGCGCTCATCAACGAAATTGAACGGGCCCGCCGCTCTCACGAGTCCCTGGTACTGGCCTACGTCGACGCTGACGGCCTCAAGGATGTGAACGACCGCGAAGGGCATGCGGTGGGTGATGCGTTGCTCCGCGATCTGGTCACTCGGCTGCGCTCGAAGCTGCGGCTCTACGACCCGGTCGTGAGATGGGGCGGGGACGAGTTCATTTGCACGATCTCCAACGTTGACGTGAAGGGCGCCCGCGAACGCTTCGAGGAGATCCGGGTGGCCCTCGATGAGAAGGGGGGAGCGCCGGCATCAGTCGGGCTCGCGGTTCTGAAAGAGGGAGACACGCTCGAATCACTGGTTGCCCGCGCGGACGCCGCCCTGCTGGAAGCCCGGAGCCGGAAGCTTTGACGGCGGCCCGCAGCAGCGCATAAGGTCGTCGCCGTGGCGCGATATAGGGTCCAATTCCGTACCGATTCCGAGCTCCCCGATGAGGCGCGCGCTCACCGAGGCGCTGGAGGGCAAGACAGTCGCCTTCGAGCTACTCGGCGTAGAGCCACTCGAATCCGACTAGCCGCTGCACGGGTGGCCGCCTACCCCAGCCGCCCTCGTATGGCCGGTTCCTCGAGGAACTCGGCGATCACCCGCGAGAGGCGGCCTCCCTGCCAGGCGAGCGGGGACTTCCCGGGTTCCTCGCTGACGAGTCGGGCGTCGGGAAGGCGCTCGGCCCAGGCCTCGGCGATCGCGTACGGATGGCCCGGGTCAGCCTCGTCGTAGCTCGCCACCACGAGGGCGGGCACGGCGAGCGTCTCGAGCTCCGACAGGCTCTCGAACGGCAGCGAACGGGGGACCTCACGAAGCGCCCTGGCCACGGCCTCGGGGTGGCGGTGACGCTCCATCCGCTCGCGGGTGATCCGCAGGGCGGTCTCGCGCCAGGCCGGATCGACGCCCAGGTCCGCCTCGTAGGCCCTCATGAATCCCTCGAGGCCAGCTCGCTCGAGGCCGTCGGCGAGCCGGTCCCAGGCAGCGAGCGACTCGTCGCTCGCCGGAATCCCGAGCGTCACCGGGCCTGCCAGGACGAGCGCCGCGACCTCATCGGCGTGGTCGAGCGCATACGCCACCGCCGTGCTGCAGCCCATCGAGTGACCGCCGAGAACCGACCGCTCGCCGGGACACCGGTCCGACAGCACCGCGGCCAGGTCGTGCACCAGCTGCTCGTATCCGTACCCCTCACCCTCCGGTGCGGGAGAGGACTCGCCGTGTCCTCGCGCGTCGTATGTGATCAGCCGATAGCCGCGGCGCGCCAGGGTGAGGGAGCCGTGCAACACGTAGCGCCTGGTCGCCGTGAGCCCATGGAGGAGAACGATCGGGGGACCCTCCCCCACCTCCTCGCCGGCGAGGAGGACGCCATCCGAGGCGACCTCGAAGGGATGTGCCTCGAGCTGGTCCGGCTGCTCTGCGGCCATCATCCCCCCTGCACCGTGACCCGCCGGATCACCACCGGCGCCCTGGGCGTTCCGCTGGGCGTGCCGAACTGCTCGATCCGCTGCACGACGTCGAAACCGCTGCTCACCCTGCCGACGAGCGCATAATCGGGCGTCAGGCCCGCATCGGGGACCGTGACGACGAAGAACTGGCTCCCGGAGCGGCCCGGCGGCTCCGCCTGGGTCTTGGCCATCGCGACGATCCCCTGGGTATAGGAGAGATTCCGCGGCGGCGGCTCGTCGACGAAGTACCCGGGCCCGCCCCCGCCGGTACCGGTCGGGTCCCCGCCCTGGATCACGAATCCCGGCACGATCCGGTGGAACGGCGTGTCGTTGTACACCCCCTGGCGAGACAGATACGCGAATGAAGACGCCGTCTTCGGAGCCCTTGCCACATCGAGTGCGATCGTGAAACTGCCGCAGCTCGTCATGACGGTCGCCGTGGCGGGGCCGCGCAGGGTGCTCGTCGGACGAGACAGATGAACGTCCTTCGGGGCGGGCTCCTGCACCTGGCTGCAGTCCGCGGGGAGCTGCGCCGCGGTCGAGGTCTCCCCTCCCCCGTCGCCGCACCCCGCCACGACAAGCGACGCGAGAATGGCCAGGACCGCTGTGCGGACCGTGTTCAAGGCGCCGGAAGGGTACTCGCGCGGGCTGCGATGATCGCCTCATGCCGGCGACCGGCGATCCCGCCCCGGACCCAAAGCCACCCCCAAGACGCGTCAGGCTCATCGGCAGGGCGATCAGCACCCTCGTGTCGCGGGCGCCCGTCACCTGGCCGCTGCTCCGGGGGTGGACCCACCGCTTCTGGCAGGACGCCGCCCCCACCTGGGACCAGCGCGTCCAGCGCTCTGGACCCGACTACCTCGCTCCCCTGGCAGCCGCACTGCTCCATGTCCGGCCCGAGCCCGAGCGAGCCCTCGACATCGGCACCGGGCTCGGCGACGGCGCGCTGCTGATCGCCCGCGAGTTTCCGCACGCACGCGTCCGCGGCGTCGATCTCTCCGAGGAGATGGTCCGCCGCGCGCAGGCGCGGATCGGCCTCGATCCGGAGGGACGGGTTGCCTTCAAGGTCGCCGACGCCTCCCGCCTGCCGTTCGAGGACGACTCATTCGATCTCGTTGCCCAGCTCAATGTCCCGCCGTTCTTCTCGGAGATCGCCCGCGTGCTCCGTCCGGGCGGCTTCGTCGTGATCGCGGCGAGCTGGGGGGCCAGCACCCCCTTCTACACACCCGACTCGGTCCTTCGGCGCGGCTTCGGCAGGCGCGGCATCGAACCCGTCCATGCCGATGAGGCGGCGAAGGGCACGTACTTCGTCGCGCATCGGCCCGACGGGCCGCCCAATTAGATTGACCGGATCGACGCGGACCGCTCCCACCTTCTGCTGGTCAACCCGCACTCGGCCGGCGGGCGGACGCTGAAGTTCCTGCCGCAGGTCCAAGGCGAGCTCGACGCCCGCTCGATTCCCTATCGCGTGTTGCGCACCGAGGGCCTCGAACACGGTGTCGATGAGGCTCGCAAAGCCGCGGAGGCGGGAGAGATCCCGGTCGTGATGAGCGGGGACGGCCTGGTCGGCCAGGTTGGCGGCGGCCTCGCCGAGACCGACGCGGCGATGGGGATCATCCCCGGAGGGCGCGGCAATGATCTCGCCCGCGTCCTCGGCATCCCCGCTGACCCTGCGGGAGCCGTGGCGGTTCTCGCCGACGGCAACACCAAGCAGATCGACGTCGGGGTTGTGAATGGTCACCGCTTCCTCTGCGTCGCCTCGTGCGGCTTCGACTCCGACGCCAACCGGATCGCCAATGAGGCGCGGCTCGTGAAGGGCAACCTTGTCTACGCCTACGCGGCCATCCGGGCGCTGATCGCGTGGCGGCCGGCGAGGTTCACGGTCGTGCTCGACGAAACCAAGACGATCGAGTTCGAGGGCTACTCCGTGGCGGCCGGGAACAGCCGCGCCTTCGGCGGCGGCATGTTCGTCGCACCCCACGCCGAGCTGGACGACGGCATGCTCGAGGTGGTCACCGTCAGCGACGTCAGCAAGCTCCGCTACCTCAAGGGTCTCCCGAGGGCCTTCAAAGGAAACCACCTCGAGAACGAAGAGGTCACCGAGCGACGGGCCGCGACCGTCGAGATCAGCGCGGACCGCGAGTTCGCCGTCTACGCGGACGGGGAGCATCTCACCGACCTGCCGGCCACCCTCGGGGTCCTCCCCGGCGCCCTGCGCGTTGTAGCCCCGCCGGGGCCGCTCGTCGACCCGCCGAGCTGAGGCGACGCCTAACCTCGGCCGCGATGAGCGCGCTCTTCACCGCGAAGCGCGGCGTGGCCCGCACCGTGGGATCGTTGAGCCGTCGCAGCGGCCGCGGTGGTGGGACAACCCTGCCCGGCCGCCTCCTTGTCCGTATGGCACCGGACGCGATCGAGCGGCTCGCCGCCCGGCTCGACCGGGGCTCGATCGTGGTCAGCTCGACCAACGGCAAGACCACCACGGCCGCGATGATCTCCGGGATCCTCCGTGCCGACGGGCGGACGCCCGTCCACAACCGGGCCGGCTCGAACATGCACTGGGGAGTCGCCACGGCCCTGCTCGAGCAATCCGGCGACGAGGGGCTCTTCGAGCTCGATGAGGCCTGGCTGCCACGGGTGGCGCCGCAGCTACGCCCACGCCTGCTCGTCCTCGGAAATCTCTTCCGGGACCAGCTCGACCGCTACGGCGAGCTGGAGCGCCTCGCGGACGAATGGGCCGAGCTGGCCGCCCGCCTGGATGGATCCTGCGAGTTCGCCCTCAACGCAGACGATCCCCTGATCGCAGACCTGGGCCGTGACAAGGAGCTGCGTCGCAGGCCGGGAGTCACCTATTTCGGAATCGAGGACGAGAGCCAGGCGCTGCCCGAGCTCCAGCACGCCCACGACGCAAAATACTGCCGCCGTTGCGGCGCCCCCTACGTCTACGATCGTGCCTTCGTCGGGCACCTGGGCCACTACACCTGCCCCAACTGCGACGCCGACCGGCCGGCGCCGGACGTCGCCGCCACCAGGATCGAGCTGCACGGGATCTCGGGCTCGAGCGTCCATGTCGAGACTCCGGAGGGCGAGCTGGACCTCGAGCTCCCCCTCCCCGGCCTCTACAACGTCTACAACGCGCTCGCGGCGATCACCGCGGCGCTGCGGTCAGGCGTGCCGCTGGACCGTGTGCGCGACGGACTCGAGTCGATGCGAGCGGTTTTCGGGCGCGTCGAGACGATCGAGGTCTTCGGCAAGCCGGTGTCGATCCTGCTGATCAAAAACCCGGTTGGCGCGAATGAGGTGCTCCGGACGCTGCAGCTCGAGTCGAACAGCGGCGCGATCGACCTCTGGCTCGCGCTCAACGATCGGATCGCCGACGGTCGCGACGTCTCCTGGATCTGGGACGCCGACTTCGAGCTGCTCGCCGACGGGGTCCGGCGGGTCGTCTGCACCGGGACTCGGGCGCCGGAGATGGCTCTGCGCCTCAAGTACGCGGGCTGGCCCCAGGACACGATCGAGGTGATCGAGTCGATCGACACATCGCTCGACCAGGCGGTCTCGGCAGCCCCGGACCATCTCTTCGCGCTCCCCACCTACACGGCGCTGCTGGAGCTGCGGACGCTGCTCACCCACCGCGGACTCGCGGGGGACTATTGGGAATGAGCTCGCCTCGCGACACCGGTGCGCCCGCGCTCGAGGACACGGCGATCTGGCAGCTGGTCGAATTCGGGTCCTACACCGCCGACCTCCGGCTCTGGCATGAGCTGACCGAGGCGACGGCCGGCCCGGTGCTCGAGCTCGGGGGCGGCGCCGGCCGAGTGACTCTGGATCTCGCCGAAACGGGGGCCGAACTGATCGCGGTGGAGCGGGATCCCGCTCTCGCCGCCCGCCTCGAGGACTCAGCCGCAGACCGCGGCCTCGCTGTCTCCGTTGCCGTCGCGGACCTCGGCGCCCCGGCCGACCTTCGCCTGCCCGCGGAGCCAGCGCTCGCGCTCGGCCCCCTCCACCTGATCCAGGAGCTCGACGGCGCCACCCGGCCCGGCCTCCTGGGCCGCCTGGCCGAGCTGATGGCGCCGGGGGCGACCATCGCGCTGACGGTCGTCGATGAGACCACCCTGCTCAGCTCAGGGGCGGCCTCGACGCAGATCCTTCCGGACATGCGAGAGCTCGACGGCTGGGTGTACTCGAGCGAGCCGCTCTGGGTCCAGGTGGGCGATGAGGCGCTCAAGGTTCGCCGCCTGCGCGAGCGGGTTTCCCCCGCCGGGCAAATGGAGCGCGCAGTGCACGACGACATCCTGCACCGAGTCAGCCCGGACCGTCTCGAACTGGAGGCAGAGGAGGCCGGGCTGCGCCGCGCCGGCAGGCGCCAGATCAGCTCCGGTCCCAACGAGGCCGACTCTGCGGTCGTCCTCCTCGAGGTGCCCGCGTGAGCGACCCGGTACTTCGCCTCCTCGCTCTCTATCCCGAGCAGATGAACATCTACGCGGACCGCGGCAACATCCTCTTCCTCCAGCGCCGCACCGAGTGGCGCGGCATTGACTTCGAGTACGCGGCCGCCGGCCCGGGCGACGGCTTGGACCCCGCCGCCCACGACCTGATCTATATCGGCGGCGGCCAGGACCGCGACCAGGTCCTGGTGGCCGAGGACATGCTCCGCACGAAGGGCGACGCGATCACCTCGGCTGTGGAAGACGGTGCCGCTCTGCTCGCGGTCTGCGGGGGCTACCAGCTGCTCGGCCACCGCTATCAGCTCGGCGATCAGTCGATCACCGGTCTTGGAATCGCCGACCTCGAGACGGTTCGCGAGCCCGGCCCGCGTCTGATCGGCAACGTCTCGATCGAGGTAGACCTCGGCCGGGGCCCGAGGGTGCTGGCGGGGTTCGAGAACCATGGGGGGCGCACTTATCTGGGCCCGTCCGCCGAGCCGCTCGGCCACGTCCTGCACGGTCACGGCAACAACGGGCGCGACGGCTACGAGGGCGTCCAGCGAGGCAACATGATCGGCACCTACCTCCACGGCCCACTCCTGCCGAAGAACGCCTGGCTCGCCGATCTTCTGATCGCGCTGGCCATCGGCCGCCGGACCGGTTCCGAGCCGGTGCTGGAGCCGCTCGGCGACGAGTTGGAGACCTCAGCGCACGAATCCGCGTTGCTCGCCGCCTCGAGCGGCTAGGATCCGGGCATGGTCATCGTGATCGTCATCGTCGTCCTGCTGCTCCTGGCGGGGCTGATCTACGTTCTTGTCCGCAACAGCCTGATCAATCTCAATCAGCGCGTCGGAGAGTCCTGGAGCGGCATCGACGTGCAGCTCAAGCGCCGGCACGACCTGGTACCCAACCTGGTTGAAAGCGTCAAGGGCTACGCCACCCATGAGCAGGAGACCTTCGAGAAGGTGACCCAGGCGCGCGCCGCCGCCATGCAGGCGAGCGGCCCCGCCGAAGCAGGCCAGGCGGAGGGCCAGCTGACCGCCGCTCTCGGCGGCCTCCGGGTGGTCGCCGAGCAGTATCCGCAGCTGCGCGCCACCGAGAACTTCCAGCAGCTGCAGCGCCAGCTCTCTGAGCTCGAGGATGAGATCCAGGCGTCGCGCCGGATCTACAACTCGAACGTGCAGCAGTTCAACACCCGCATCCAGCAATTCCCGGCCTCGATTCCGGCCAAGCAGATGGGCTACGCGGAGAAGGAGTACTTCGCGATCACGGAGGCCGGCGAACGCGAGGTCCCCGAGGTTTCCTTCTCACAGGGCCAAACCGCCGAGCAGCGTTAGCGACCCTTAGAAGCCACTCGACCCGAAGCCCCCCTCGCCACGGGTCGAATCGTCGAGCGCTTCGGCGTTGAGCGGTGTGGCGTGGACGACCGGGACGAGCAGCAGCTGCGCGATTCGGTCGCCCGGAGTGATCTGGAACTCCACGCTGGGGTCCGTATTCAGAAGAAGCACCCGCACCTCGCCCCTGTAGCCCGGATCGATCAAACCGGGCGAATTGACCAGGGTCACGCCGTGCTTGATCGCCATGCCCGAGCGCGGGAGTACCAGCCCCCCGACGCCCTCCGGAATCTGGACGGCCAGACCGGTACCGACACTCACTCGGGCGCCAGGCGCCAGCCGGGCGGACTCGGCCGCGTGCAGGTCGAGGCCGGCGTCGTTGTCGTGCGCCCGCGTGGGCAGTGTCGCCTTGTCGCTGAGCTTCACGAACCGGAGCTCGCTCCTGCGCTCGACCGCGGCCTCCTCACCCGCGACGGCCACCGCGACCGCCAGGCCGCCGCCCTCCGGCTCAGCCTCGGGCGGGAAGGCCGTTGGGCGATCGCGCTCCGCGCCCGTTGACCTCGAGGTCCGCGAACCGGTGGGCGAGCGCGGCAGGAAGTCGCGCGCGAACGAGAACCCCGTCTGCGCGATCCTCACGCTCGAGGTCACCAGCGACTTCGTGAAGCTCCGAAAGCCGATCACCGGCATCAAAGGGTATGAGCAGCTCCACTCGGATCAATGACCCCTTGACCGAATCGGCGATCTCGGCCCGCAGCTCGTCCAGCCCCTCGCCCGTCTCCGCCGCGACCAGCACGGCATCGGGATGACGCAGTGAGAGCTCACGGCGCTCCTCCTCGTCGAGAAGATCGACCTTGTTCATAACGAGGATCCGTGGGGAGGCGCCAGCTCCTATCTCCTCGAGGGTGGCATCCGCGGCGGCGATCGAGTCCAGCCGCCGTGCCTCGGGCTCCGAGCCGTCGACGACGTGCAGGATCAGATCGGCGAGCACGGTCTCCTCGAGCGTCGCCTTGAAGGCCTCCACCAGCTGATGCGGGAGCTTGCGGATGAAACCGACCGTGTCGGTCAGCAGGTAGCGCCGGCCCTCGTAGTTGAACGCCCGAGTGGTCGGATCCAGGGTGTGGAAGAGCCTCTCCCCCACGCCCACTTCGGCGCCGGTCAGGGCGTTGAGCAGAGTGGACTTACCGGCGTTCGTGTAGCCGGCCAGGGCGACCGAAGGAAGCGCGGCGCGCTCGCGCTCGGCCCGCATTACCCCCCGGTTCCGCTCCACCCCGCGGAGCTCGCGTCGCAGGGCCGTGATCCGGTCGCGAGCCAGACGGCGATCGGTCTCGATCTGGGACTCGCCGGGTCCGCGGGTGCCGATGCCGCCGTCAATGCGGCCCGCGCCGAGGCGCTCGAGATGCGTCCACAGGCCCCTCATGCGCGCGAGGTTGTACTCGAGCTGCGCCAACTCCACCTGGAGCTTGCCCTCGGCGGTGTGGGCGTGGTCGGCGAAGATGTCGAGGATCACCGCTGTCCGGTCGATCACCGGGACCCCGAGCGCCTGCTCGAGGTTCCGTTCCTGGCGCGGAACCAGCTCGTCATCGCAGGCGACCAGGTTGGCGTCTGCCGCCGCTATCTCGCGCTTTAGCTCGACCAGCTTGCCGCGGCCCAGATAGCGGTCTGGATCGGGCCGGGCGCGAGCCTGCGTGAGCTCGCCGGCGGTGGCCACCCCCGCCGTGCGCAACAGCTCCTTCAGCTCGGCGAGCGGGTCGTCCCCGTGGTCTCTATCGCTGACGACGCCGATTGCGAAAGCCCGCTGGCGTGCGCGCGGGTTGACCACGCCGGCCGCTCCGTTCTCATGGCGGCCCTCGGACAGGCGTCCGTTGCGGTTCCTCTGCACTCCCTTGATGGTAGAACCAGCGGGTCCGCCGCGGCGATGCTCGGTCAGGCGGCCGGCTGTGGCGCCACGCGCCCTTCGCCCGCCTTCTGCGGCACGAGCGGAAGCAGCGCCGCCGCACCGATCACCGCGACGAACGCCAGGCAGCGGGCGACCACGTCGAGTGCATCCGAGCCCAGGGGATCGCCGAAGACGAGGACTCCGCCGGTGATGGCGGACAGCGTGGCGCTGGCGGAGAAGGCGACGATCACGGCCATGGGCTCGCCGAGCTGCAGTCCACGGGCGAGTGCCAGAAAGCCACCGATCCCGCCGACGATTGCCATCGCGGTCCAGGGACTGAACACGCTCAGCGGCGAGGAGGGAACGGTCTCTGCGAGGGCCTTGATCGCGACGTCGGAGACACCGATCGATGTCCCTGCGGCGACGGCGAGCAGGAGCCACCCGCTGCTGATGAGGCGCCGGTGCGCGGAGGCGACCAACAGCGCGCCGGAGAGGGCGAGCGTCCCACCCTCGAAGGCGAGCATGGTCGAATGGGTGAAGGCACCGTCCTCCTTCGCGTGCCCGGCGGTCAACGCCAGGAAGCCGAGGCCTGCCGCGCAGAGCCCGAGCCCGATCAGGTCGCGTGTCCCCACCGCGACCCCGAACCAGCGGCGCGCCGGGACGGCCAGCAGGGCGAGCCCGCCGGCGATCACGGCCTGGACAAGCGACAGTGGCGCCATCGAAAGAGCCACAACGTGCAGTGCCCAGCCGAGGGCGGCGAGCGCGAATCCGATCACCCACCAGCGGGAGCGAAACAGTGCGGCCGCGCTCCGCAGCGGGCTCCGCATCGCGACATCGGGCGCGGCGACGGCGCCGCGGTGCTTGCAGAGCATGGCCACCCCCGTGAAGGCGGCACATCCAAGCGCCAGTATCAGTCCGATTTCACTCATTGAATGGTCGGTCGGCCTTCCAAGCTCTCGCCTTTAGCTGAGCGGCCGATAAAGGCCGATTCGCCCCCCCGGGGGCGGTCCCGGGGCACGCTACGGACTCGCGGGGTCCTGCGCGCCGGTTCCGCCTACCCGCTAAGGGCTCAGATGAACCCGCAGGCGCTGCACCGCCTCGGTGAGCAGCTCGTCGGGCGTCGTCAGGGAGATCCGGAAGAAGCCCTCGCCGCTTGAACCGTACATGGATCCAGGCGAGACCACCACTGCCGCCTCCTCCAGGACCATCTCCGCGAAGGAGGCGGAGGTGTGGCCGCTCGGCACCGGCGCCCAGATGTAGATGGTGCCCTTGGGGGCCTCCACCTCGACCCCGATGTCCCGAAGAGCCCCCACGACCAGATCCCGGCGCCGCTCGTAGATCCCGCACATCTCCTCGACCGCGCCCCGGGGCCCGCGCAGCGCCGCGGCGCCTGCGAGTTGGACCGCCTCGAAGAGTCCTGAGTCCACGTTGGTCTTCAGCCGCCAGTAGGTCTTGATCGCCTCGGCGTTGCCCAGGATCGCCGCGCAGCGCCAGCCGGTCATGTTGTAGCCCTTGGAGAGGGAGAAGACCTCGACCCCGACCTCCTTGGCGCCGGGAGTCGCCAGGAAGCTGGGCGCGACGTAGCCGTCGTAGGTGGTCTCCGAGTAGGCGTTGTCGTGGACGACCAGGATCTCGTGTCGCTCGGCGAGCTCGACCACTTGCTCGAAGAATCCGTCGGGCACCACCGCGCCTGTGGGGTTGTTCGGGTAGTTGATGAACAGCAGCCGCGCGGCGTCGAGCTTCTCCGCCGCGATCGCGGCCAGGTCAGGGACAAAACCGAGATCCGGCCGGAGCGGAAGCAGATAGGCCTCCGCGCCGGCGAGCACCGGTCCACTCGTGTACACCGGGTAGCCGGGATCGGAGGCAAGGGCGACGTCGCCCGGATCGAGGAACGCGAAACAGAGGTTGTAGATGCACTCCTTCGCTCCGATCGCCGGGATCACCTCGGTGACGGGATCGATCTCCACGCCGAAGCGCTGCAGGTAGAAGTCAGCGAAGGCCTCGCGGAACTCCCGGCGGCCGCGATTGCTCGGATACCGCTGGGCCTCGGGGTCGCCGACCGCCTCCCGCATCGCATCGACGATGTACCGGAACGTCGGAGTATCCGGGTCGCCGATACCGAGGCTGATCACGTCGATGCCCTCGTCGCGCTTCGCCTCGATTCGCTGCTCCAGCTCGGCGAACATGTACGGCGGGATCGCCTCCAGCCGCTGGGACGGAGCGGCCAGCCCCTTCTTCTTGGTCGGTGCTGCCATTCGAAGCCGGAAGAGTAGGTCAGCCGAGGCCTTCGAGCGCCCGCAGCAGCTCCACCGATAGCTCGCCTGCGAAGATCGGCTCGGCCCAGCCGGTCAGCCGCACGGAAAGATCCTCGCCGATCTCGACCTCGAGCTCGCCACCGTCGAGCTGCACGGTGAGCCGGCGCGGGGCGCCGGCCAGATGTGCGGCGATCGCGGCCCCGGAGGCCCCGGTCCCCGAGGCGAGTGTCTCCCCCACCCCGCGCTCGAAGATCCGGGCGCGCACTCGATCGCCGTCGACCCGGTAGAAGCTCACGTTCGTCCGGTTCGGGAACAGCGGGCTGTTCTCGATCTCGGGGCCGATCGCAGCCAGATTGAGGGACTCGAGCTCGTCGCCCGCCTCGATCGCGCATTGGGGATTACCGATCGAGACGTGCTGAAAGGACCACGACCGGCCCGCGGCCACGACCTCGCCCCTGCCGTCCTCCGCTCCGGAGGGGTAGTCGTCCGACGTGGTGCTCGCCCTGCCCATCTCGAGCGTCACCTCGCGGTCGGAGCGAATCGTGGGGGTGATGGGCCCGGCCTTGGTCAGGATCGTGAAGCTGTCGGCGTCCGTCCAGCCGGAGCGGCGGAGGTAGAGGACCGCCTCTCGGGCGCCGTTGCCGGACAGTTCGGCCTCGGACCCATCGGGGTTGAAGATGCGCAGCTCGGCCACGTAGCCCGGGTCCTCGACCGGCGCGAGCAGCAGGAGCCCATCCGAGCCCACGCCGAAATGCGGGTCGCAGATCCGCCTGATCCGTCCCGGGGTCGGCTCCCATGGGAGCGCCGCGGCCTCGACGATCAGGTAGTCGTTGCCGAGAGCGGTCCACTTCTCGAACTTCATTCCCCCGCCTCCGGCACTAGAGAAGCTCCATGATCTCGTCGGCCACCTCTACATCGTCACGACCCGTGCGGTCAATCACCCTGACATCCTCCATCCGTCGCATCCAGGTGAGCTGACGACGCGCGTACTGGCGGTGGGCGCGCTTCATTGCGGGCGGATTGCCATCCAGGAGCTCCTCGAAGCCGAGCGCCGCGCGTGCCGTACGGGAGGCGCCCACGGCCGCGGCCCGCCTGGCCTCGTCCGCGGCCGCCGAGGCGACCATCTCGTCGACCCGCTCGTCGATGCGCTCGCCGAGCTGTCCCCGTGCCATCGAGAGGCCTACCAGCAGCGTCGGGTGGCGGAGCTCCGCCGTCCACAGCCGCTCTGAGCCCCGGGCCGGCTCGATGCCCGCGCGGGACAGCTCGGTGAGGCGGGCAATCCGCTTGCGGTCATTCGGGTCGACTCCGGCCACGTACTCGGGGTCGAGCTCCGCATGAAGCGCTGCCGATCCCCGCTCAGCCAGCTCGAGCTCCACCTTCCGGCGAATCTCCTCCGGGACCGGCGGGCGCAGGTCCAGGTCGGCCAGGGCCGCGCGCAGGTACAGGCCTGTGCCACCGACCACGATGGGGCGCCGGCCCTCGGCGAGCAGGGAATCGATCTCAACGTGGGCGAGCTCGGCGAAGCGGCCGGCGCTGAACTCCTCGGTCGGGTCGACGAATGAGAGGAGCCTGTGGTCGAGTTGCGCCTGCTGCTGGGCATCGGCTGCGGCGCTCAGGACCTCCAGCCCACGGTAGACCTGGATCGAGTCGCAGTTCACCGCCACCGGGTCCTCCCCACGTTCGCGCAGGCGCTCGGCCACCGCGATCGCTACGCCCGTCTTGCCCACCGCCGTCGGGCCGAAGAGGGCGAGGACCTTCAAGCGGCTCGGCTGAGCAGGCGCTCCGATCCGCTCAGCGTGGCCGAGGTCGCTCCGCCGATCTCGACCTCGATCAGCTCGCCCGGAGCGGCGGTTCCATCGAAGTTGACGGTCTTGTTGTGGCGGGAACGGCCGCGCAGGCGGGAGGGATCCGTCCGACTCGGGCCCTCGACCAGCACCTCCATCGTCCGCCCGACGAAGCGCTCGGCCCGCTCGCGCGCCCTGCGCTGGACCAGCTCCACCAGGCGTTCCATCCGCTCGCGTTTGACCGCGTGCGAGAGCTGGTCGGCGAGATCGGCCGCCTCGGTCCCCCGCCGCGGGGAGAAGATGAAGGTGAAAGCGCCGTCGTACCCGACCTCGTCGACGACCTCGAGGGTCTCCGCGAAATCCGCCTCGCTCTCACCCGGGAAGCCGACGATGATGTCGGTCGTGATCGCGCAGTCGGGCACGTGCTCGCGGATCAGCGCAACGCGGTCCATATAGCGCTCGCGGTTGTAGGTGCGGCGCATTCGCTTGAGCACCCCGCTCGAGCCGGACTGGAGCGGCAGGTGGATGTGCTCACAGAGCGACGGCAGCTCGGCGTGGGCCCGGACCACCTCCTCGCGCATGTCCTTGGGGTGCGGGCTCGTATAGCGAATCCTGTCGATCCCGTCGATCGCGTCGACTTGACCCAGCAGGTCAGCGAAGCCGATCCGGCTCTCCTTGGGCAGATCCCGCCCATAGCTGTTCACGTTCTGCCCGAGCAGCGTCACTTCGCGGACGCCGTCTGCCGCAAGGCGCTCGACCTCGGCGAGCAGCTCGCCGGGATCACGGCTCATCTCACGGCCGCGCACCGATGGGACGATGCAGTACGAGCAGACGCAGTTGCAGCCCTGGGAGATCTGCAGCCAGGCCTGGAACTCCCGCTCGCGCTTCATCGGCAGATGGCCGGAGACGTCCTCGAACTCGAAGTAGCCCTGTGCGGTCAGCGAGTCGGAGGTCAGGAACTCGGCGAGGCGGTGGATCTGGCCGGGCCCGAAGGCGACGTCGACGAACGGGAAGCGGCGGAAGACCTCCTCCTTCACCGACTGCGCCCAGCAACCTCCGACGCCGACCACTCGCCCCGGATCCTCCGACTTGAGCCGCTTCGCCTCGCCCAGGTGCGCGATGAAGCGGTTGTCGGCGGATTCGCGGATCGAGCAGGTGTTGAAGAGGATCAGGTCAGCGCCCTCGCGGTCCTCTGACTCGGCATAGCCGAGGGAGTGGAGCATCCCCTTCATCCGCTCGGAGTCGTGCTCGTTCATCTGGCACCCGAAGGTGGTGAGGTGGTAGCGACGCATCGCGCTCAATGTAGCGGCGGGCCGCCCGGCGTGAGGCCCTAGGGAGTGGGACCGGCGGTGACGGTCAGGGTGCCCTCCATCCCGGCCTCCCGGTGACCGGGGACGGTGCAGTAGTAGTCGTACTCACCCGGCGCCAGATTGGCGAGCTGGACCGACTCCGTGTTGTTCGTAAACGGCTGCACCTCGCCGAGCACGTTGCCGTTCGCGGTAGAGACGGCGATGCTGTGCGGAACCGGCGACGGGTTGTCATAGGTGATCGTCACGTTCCCAGGCTTCGCCATGAGCCCGTTCGGATCGAAGACCAGCCCCCCATCGGCGGGCGAGGACACGGCCAGGGTCTCGGTGGCTCCGGTGGCACCGGTGGCACCGGTGGCACCGGTGGTCTGGGTGGCCCCCGTGGCCCCGGTGGCCCCAGTGGACTGGGTGGTCCCGGAGGTCTCGGGCTGCGGCTCCTCCTTGGCAAGCTCCGCATTGCGCTTGTCCTGCTCGTCCTTCGACTTGACAACCGCAAACGCCATGGTCGTCCCGACGACCGCCGCGAAGAGGACGATTCCGCCGACCATCAGCGCGCGGCTGGTCGGAAACCGATCGCTCTCGCGGATGCCGAAGAAGGCCAGCCCCACCGCGGCAATCACCAGCACGATCCCGATCACGAAGAAGAAATTGCCGTCCATTCGGCGCGGATCCTACCCGTGCGAGCCGACCGTGGTCAGGCGCGGACCGGCGGGTCAGGCCGCGTCGCGAAGGCGCCGCTCCGCGCCCCGCACGGCGTCGTAGGCGAGCTCCAGCGGATAGCCCCGCCTGACCAGCAGGCCCAGGGCGCGCTCGCGCTCCCGCTCAGTTCCGCAGCTCATGCCGCGAGCGAGGAGCAGCGAGGTCGCCCGCTCGAGCTGAGCGGACTCATCGTCCCCCCCGAGGGCCGCCTCGATGTGCTGCAGGGCCACCCCGCGCCCCTCCAGCGCCTGGACGATCCGATCCGGCCCCCAGCCCGCCAGCAGGCGCTTGTCGTCGGCGTAGCGGCGGGCGAAGCTCGCGTCGTCGATCGCTCCCGCCTCGGCGAGGAGCGCGATGACCTCCTCGATCTCCGCATCCTGGACCCCGCGCTCGGCGAGCCAGCCCCGGAGCTCGGACTGGGTGCGCTCCTTGTACCCGAGCGCCTTGAGCGCGAGCTCGTAGGCGTCCTGGGGCACCCCCTAAGCGGCCTTCTTCTCGGGCTTCTTCGCCGGCTTCACGGCCTCGACGGTCTCGGCGGCGTCGGCTTCCTTCTCGGCCTCGGGGCGCGCCTCCGCGTCGGCGCCGATGCCGAGCTTCGCGTGGATCTTCGTCTCGAGCTCGGCCGCGAGCTCCGGGTTGTCGCGCAGGAACTCCTTGGTGTTGTTGCGGCCCTGGCCGAGCCGCGTCTCGCCGTGGGAGAAGAACGAGCCTGACTTCTGGATCAGGTCGTGCTCCAGGGCCATGTCGATCAGGGCGCCCTCCTTCGAGATGCCGACGCCGTACTCGATGTCGAACTCGGCCTGGCGGAACGGCGGCGCCACCTTGTTCTTGACCACCTTGACCCGGACGCGGTTGCCCACCGCCTCGGTGCCCTCCTTGAGCGTCTCGATCCGGCGGATGTCGAGCCGCTGCGAGGAATAGAACTTCAGCGCCCGGCCGCCCGGCTGGGTCTCCGGCGAGCCGAACATCACGCCGATCTTCTCGCGGATCTGGTTGGTGAACAGGCAGATCGTGTTTGCACGACTCAGGTTGCCCGCCAGCTTGCGCAACGCCTGGGACATCAGGCGCGCCTGCAGCCCGACGTGCTGGTCGCCCATCTGGCCCTCGAGCTCCACCCGCGGCGTCAGCGCGGCTACCGAGTCAACCGCGACCACATCGACGGCGCCGGAGCGCACCAGCACGTCGACGATCTCCAGGGCCTGCTCGCCGTAGTCGGGCTGGGAGATCATCAGCTCGTCGGTGTTGACTCCGATCTTCCGCGCGTAGACGGGATCGAGCGCGTGCTCGGTGTCGACGAAGGCGCAGACCCCTCCGCGCGCCTGGGCCTCGGCGATTATGTGGTAGACCAGCGTCGTCTTTCCGGACGACTCCGGCCCGAAGATCTCGACGATGCGCCCGCGTGGCACCCCGCCGACGCCCAGGGCGATATCCAGCGGAAGGGCGCCGGTTGAAATCGCCTCGACGTTCAATGCTCCGATGTCGCCAAGCTTCATCAGCGCGCCCTGGCCGAACTCCTTCTCGATCTGCGTCACCGCCGCCTGCAGCGCCTGGTCGCGCGCCTTCGCGTCCTTCTCGCCGGCCTCTCTCAAATTGGGCTTCTGATCTGCCATTGGGTCACCTCTCTGCTCTAGTCGTCGTTGGCGGTCGGAAGCTCCAACTCGGCCAGGGGTTCATACTCCGCACCGCTCCTGCGCAGGTGCGACTTGAAGAGCACCAGACGAGTCGGACGGAAGAACCGGAACATGTGTTCGGGCAGCGGATGCGGCTGGGTCGTGATCAGGGCGGGCTTGCGGCTGCCCGGCGCCTCGGGCCTCACCCGGGCCATGGTCAGGTGCGGCCAGAACGCTCGCTTCTCCGGCTCGTAGAAGCCGGCCTCGACCAACCGCCCCTCGATCCGCTTCTGCAATCCGACCGTTTCGTCTGAGTTCGCAGCCAGCGCGATCAGCCTCGGGCGCTTCCCGCGCGGCACGCCGACCGGCTCCGCCATCAGCTCGACCGCAGGCGCGTGGTCGCCGACGTCAAAGCCCGCCTTCGCGATCGCCTTGACGTCCTTCTCGGCCTGGTAGCCGAGGAAAACCAGGGTCATGTGGAGGGCCTCCGGGCGGACCACCCGCAGCGCCGGGTCGGCGAGCGCGGTGCGCTGCCAGTCGACGAGGCCCGCGCGGACGTCGTTGGGCAGGTCGAGGGCGACGAACAGCCGAGCCCTGGGGCTCTTGAGCCTCTCCTTGGCCACACGGGAACGCTAATTCCCAGGTCGGCGGTTCTCTCCCCACCTAGTCGCCGGTCGGCGAAGGCGAGATCTCGCCGCGGCCCGCGACCTGGAGATCCGCCGGCAGGGTGGCGCCCCAGCGATCGGCGAGGACCTCCAGCCGTGTTCGCCAGGCGATGATCGTGGCCCGCTGCTCGCTCTGGAAGTCGGGCAGTTCGTCGAACTGCCGGTCCGGCAGCGCGGCAGCCAGGGCGCTCAAGTACGTGTCCTGGAGCACGAAGGTGTGGGCGTAGGCGTCCTGCGCCGCGCGCAGCTCGTCCGGGACGTCCTCAACGGCGGCTATCCGGACTGCGTAGTCGGCGGCTCCACGCTCGATCCGTTCGATCCCGCGCTGCGCCTGCTTCCCGCTCAGCTCTCCGTCGCGGTACCCCTCGAGGACGGGATCCGCCTTGTCGAGCAGCTCGTTGATGCCGAGCCTGATCGGCTGCACCTGTGAGACGTAGTCCTCCAGCGCCTGGCGCCGATCCGCCGTGGTCGTGTCGGATCCGCAGCCGATCGCCGTCGAGACCAGGGCCGCAGCCAGAAGCGCCGAGGCGGCGTGGACAAGACTCCGTTCACGCACCGCGCGCCCTCGCCACCATCCGCAGGACGAATCGGGCCACCAAGGCGGGACGGTTGACGTGGATCTGGTGGCCGCTCCCGAAGGCCACAACCCGCTTGGTGTTCGGGTGCAGGCGGGCCAGGTAGAGCTGGCTGCGCTTCCATGTCCGGTTGACGAGCCCCGAGAACCGGTGCCACACGCCCTGGGGGGCCGAGAACCCGTAGCTGGCCGAGAGCACGAAAACGGGCAGGTGACGCGGCGAGCGCCGCAGCGGCTTCATCTCGGCGAAGCTTCGGTAGAAGTCGATCGCCTCGAGGTCCTTGTACTGGCGGGCGTCCTCGGAGGGCGACTGCAGGTAGTAGGCGTTGTAGCGGGCGAACTGACGCGGCTTCATCTGGCCCTCCATTGCCTCGGAGATGGCGTCGACCAGCACCAGCCCGCTGACCTCAGCGGGGTAGAGGCTCGCGTACTGACGGACGATCAGCCCACCGGTCGAGGCGCCCACCATCACGTACGGGCCGGGAACGCCGGCCGCGGAAAGCAGCGCGTGCAGGTCGGCGACGACATCGCCCGTGCTGCGGGGCATCGGGACGGGGTCGCTGCGGCTCACATACGGGAAATGAGCGAGCGTCCCGGGCCGGTCGTAGAAGCAGGTGCGGGTGAATGGGGTGACCCGCGGGAGCACCCCCGTCCCGTCCCTGGACCAGTTCCAGATATCGCCGCGGCTGCGCAGCCCGGCCTCGAAGATCACCGTCGGGGAGCCGCTGCCGTGGCATTCCAGGTAGAGGTGCCGGCCGCCGGCGATCTCGACCCTGCCCGCGAAGTCGCCGACCGCCCCCGAGGACTGAGCAGCGGCAAGCGGCGGACTCGGCGAGAGCAGTGCGAGCGCGATCAGGGCAAGCACGACCGCGAGGGCCTCCCGTACCCCTGCTCGCAGCCTCATCGCGGCGGCTCGCGGCCCTCGAGCAGGTAACGGACCAGATGGAGCGCGACGACGACGGAGCGCTCACGTACGTCGTTGCGGCTGCCGGGCAGAATCGGATCTCGCGCCAGCACACCCCCCGCGGCGCTCTTCGCGCAGAAGCAGACGTAGCCGACCGGCTTCTCCTCTGTGCCGCCGTCGGGTCCCGCGATGCCGGTGATCGCACAGGCCACATGGGCCTCGAAGCGCTCGAGGGCGCCATCGGCCATCGCCTCGGCGACCTCAGGCGAGACCGCACCGCGATCCTCGATCAACTTCGGATCGACCCCAAGCAGCTTCGACTTGGCATCGTTCGAGTACGCGACGACGCCACCGGCGAACCACTTCGACGACCCGGGCCGAAGCGTCAGGCGGCCGGCGAGCAACCCGCCGCTCTCGGACTCGGCGACGGCGATCGTGCGATCCCCGAGGAGCCGGAAGACGACCGACTCGATCGACTCGCCGGACTCCGTGTAGGTGAACCTGCCGAGCCGCTCCTCCAGGCCCGCGCGCAGCGCCTCCGCCGCTTCCTCGGATCCCGGCCGGTGGCGGACGTCGGTCACCAGCTCGCCGCCGCGCAGGCAGGTGGTGACCTCGAGCTCATCCAGGTCGACCCCGTCGTCCTGGATCTCCCGCAGCACCTTTGCCAGCTCGGACTCCGGGATCCCGAACATTCGGATCGACATCGTCCGGTACGGCTCGGCGCGTTCGAGAACTTCCTCCGCGGCAGGGGCCACCAGCGCCCGCGGCCACATCTCCTGCAGTTCGCGCGGCGGCCCGGGCAGGACGATCACCACCTGGCCGTCGGCGGGCACGACGAGGCCGGGAGCCGTACCGGCGGGGTCGAGAGCGGTTGCCCCCTCCGGGACCATCGCCTGCTTGCGGTTTGCCTCGCGCACCGCCTCGGGGTCGAAGCGAAGCCGGCGCGCGAATCGGGCGATGATTTGCGCGATCTTCTCCTCCATCTCGGTGTCGAGCACGAGCTCGCGGCCTGCGAAGCGCCCCACGACCTCGGCGGTCAGGTCATCGGCCGTCGGCCCCAGGCCCCCCGAGGTGACGATCAGGTCGAGGCCGCGGTCGCGCATGTGGCCGAGCGCGCCCTCTAGGTCCTCAGGCCGGTCGCCGACCACGGTGATCTCCTCCACCTCGACGCCCAGCTCGGCGAGCCGCTCGGAGAGCCACGGTCCGTTCCGGTCCGTGACGTAGCCGCTCAGCACCTCGGTGCCGGTGACCAGGATCCCCGCGCGCACGTTCATGCGCCCATTGTCCCGATCCAGGGCTCTACACCCAACGAAGGACGTCTCGATGGACCGTTCCATTTTGGGGCCCCATATGGGCACCAGGATGGAGCGGTCCGGACTAGTCCCCTCCGGCCGCCGGCCCGATCGGCTCGGCGACTCCTTCCCCAGCCGGGTTTTCGGGAGGTTCTCCCCCACCCAGCACCCGCGGCAGGTCCGCCGCGGAGACGAGCACCTGTCGCGGCTTCGAGCCCTCGTATCCGGAGATGATCCCCCGGCGCTCCAGCATGTCGATCAGGCGGCCGGCCCGGGTGTAGCCGACGCGCAGGCGCCGCTGGATCATCGAGACCGAGGCCGTGTCGCTCTCGACCACGATCTGCGCCGCCTGGTCCAGGAGGTCGTCTGCGTCCGGGTCGAAGTCGTCGTCCCCGCCATCCGCCGGCGGCGGCTGCGCCGCCTCGAGCAGCTCCTCCGCGAAGTCCGGTTCGCCCTGCTCTGCCCAGTGTTCGGTGAGCTTGGCGATCTCGGCCTCGGTGATGAAGGCCCCCTGGATGCGCTGCATCTTCGAGGTGCCCGCCGGCCGGAAGAGCATGTCGCCCTGGCCGAGCAGCGTCTCGGCGCCGCCCTGGTCGAGGATCACCCGCGAGTCGACCTGCGACGAGACCGCAAATGCGATCCGCGCCGGGATGTTGACCTTGATCGTCCCGGTGATGATGTCCGTGGACGGCCTCTGAGTCGCCAGGAGGAGATGGATGCCGACCGCGCGCGACTTCTGGGCGAGGCGGATGATCGCGTCCTCCACCTCGGCTGGCGCGATCATCATCAGGTCGGCGAGCTCGTCGATTACGCAGAGGATGTGGGGCAGCGGCGCCTCCCCGTCCCGCTCACGGACCCGGTTGAGCTCCGCGAGGTTCCGCGAGCGCGCTTGCTCCATCACGCCATAGCGGCTCTCCATCTCGGCGATCAGGTTGTTGAGCACGTTGGCCGCGAGCCGCGGCGAGGTCACCACCGGCGTCAGCAGGTGAGGGATCTTCTCGTAGTGGTTCAGCTCGACCCGCTTCGGGTCCACCAGGACCAGCCGCACCTCGTTGGGCGAGGCGTGCAGCAGGATCGAGCTGAGGATCGCGTTGACGCTCCCCGACTTGCCCGATCCGGTGGTGCCGGCGACCAGGGCGTGCGGCATCTTCTGCAGGTCCGTCCAGACGGCGCTCCCGGAGATGTCCTTGCCGAGCCAGGCAACCAGCGGTGAGGATCCCTGCGGCCGTCCGCCGTAGATGTCGCCGAGGCGCACCAAGCGGCGGCGCTGGTTGGGGACCTCGACACCGACGGCCTGCTTGCCGGGAATCGGCGCGAGGATCCGGATGTCCGTCGAGGCGAGCGCATATGCGAGGTCGTCCTTCAGCTGGCTGATCTTCGAGACCTTGGTCCCGGGGGCGAGCTTCAGCTCGTAGCGGCTCACATGGGGGCCGGTGACCGTCCCGACCATCCTCGCCTCGACGCCGAAGTGTCCGAGCGTCTCCAGCAGCGTGCGCGCGGTCGCCTCGTGGTCCTTCTTGTCGGGTCCCTTGTCGGGCGCGCCCCGCTCCAGCACCCGCTCGGGGTCGGGCAGCCTGTAGTCGATCTCCTCGGACTCCGTGACGCCAGTTCGCGGTTGACCCATTGGTGTGAGCTTCACGGCTTCGCCATCACCGCCCACGTCCTCAGCTTCGCTTCCGGACGTATGCGGCTCGGGCGCCTTTGGCTTGGCAACCCTGATCGTTTCGGCGTCGTCCTCGAGGTCCTCCAGCTCGCTCGTGTCGGGCTCGTCCGCGACCCGCACCGCCTCGTCGAAGTTCGCAACCGCGGCCGTCTTCTGCTCATCCTCGCCCTGCACGAGCACCTGGTAGTCGTCGTCCCCGCCCTCGATCGGCTCAGGCGGGCCGAAGACCGGCTCGGTCGAGGCGGGCGAGGTGTCGATCAGGTCGGGGTCGGTCCGGATCCGGCTCTCCTTCACGGCCGTCGCGAAGCCGACCGTGCCCCGCTTCGCCCTTTCGGCGCCTCGCCGGGCTGCGCGAACCATGTCCGAGACCGAGCGTCCCGAGATCAGCAGCAGACCGGACACCACGAGCACCACCGCGATGATCTGCGCGCCGAGCCGCTGGAAGAGCGTCGTCGTGGCCCAGTACAGAGTCTCCCCCACGCCGCCGCCGTGATGAGGGAAGAAGTCGGGGTCGAAGAGGTCCTTGCGCGCACCATCCGGGCCGAGGCCCGCGGTCTGCGCTGCCAGGGCGAGCAGCAGTCCGAAGGCAATGGCCATGACGCCGATCGCCACGGATCGGGGCGCGGGCAGGAAGGGGCGCAGGATGAGGGCGATCCCCGCCAGTCCGAGGACCACCGGGACGATGACGGCCCCCGCCCCCACGGCGTACGAGAGGGCCGTCTCGGAGCCGTCGCCGACGGTACCGCCGTTCCACCCAAGGTAGATGACGTAGCCGAGGTAGACCGCGAGCCCGATGCAGCTAAGGCCCGCGAGGTCGAGGCGGCGCTGCGTCACCTCGGGCGAGGTGCGGCCCTTGCCGCGTGGGCGACCCCGCGCCGCTGGCTTTCGCTTTCGCCCGCGCGCAGGCTGCTTCTTGCGCCGGGGCGGATCACGCCGCTCCGGAGCGCCGAAAATGCGGTCTGCAAGCATCCGCCCACCCATTCGACGCCTGGGGCCCCACCCCTGCCAGGCACGAAGTCCCCCCCTAAACGCTTCCTCAAGGTCGCTCGGGATGTGGGTTTTCGCGTCTACCCTTCGGTGAGCGTGATGGAGCAGGCCACAGCCACGGCACGCGTCCTCGTCGTCGAGGACGACGAGGCCATTGCCGACGTCCTGCGGCGTTCGCTCCGCGCCGAGGGCCACGAGGTCCGCAGCGCCGGGGACGGCGCCGAGGCACTGACCGCGGCAGAGGAGTTCGCGCCGGACCTGGTCGTGCTCGATCTCGGCCTCCCCCGGCTCGACGGGATGGAGGTATGCCGACGGCTCCGCGCCGAGAGTGACGTCCCGATCCTGATGCTGACCGCCCGTACCGAGACCGAGGACCGCGTCGAGGGCCTCGACATGGGCGCTGACGACTACCTCCCGAAGCCGTTCGAACGAGACGAGCTGCTCGCCCGGATCAGGGCACTCCTTCGCCGTCGTCCGCCGCGGGGCAGCGCCTCGATCGTCGTCGGCGACCTGCTTCTCAACCCGGACACTCGCGAGGTGAAGCGCGGCAAGCGCGAGATCGAGCTCACCAACCGGGAGTTCGAGCTGCTCGAGTACCTGGCGCGCAACCAGAAGCTGGTGGTCTCGCGCGAGCGGCTGCTCGAGGACGTCTGGGGGTATGACCCCTTCGAGCAGACGAACACCATCGACGTCTTCATCTCCAATCTGCGGCGCAAGCTGGAGTCCGGCGGCGAGCCACGCCTCCTGCACACCAAGCGGGGGGCCGGGTACGTCCTCAAGGCCGCGGCGTGAAGTGGGCCAACCCTAGGCGCCTTCCCCTCTTCGAGCGCATCCCGGTCCGGTGGCGAATCGCCATCACGACTGCTGGCCTCACGCTGCTGATCCTGGTGATCTTTGCGCTCGTCCTCGGTCAGGTCGTCGGCAACCGCATCCGGAGCGACTTCCGGGTGGAGCTGAGCAGCGCCGCTCGCTCCCTGGCGGCCGAAACGACCGTGTCCGTGGATCCACTGCACGGAACCGTCGTCGACACCCCGAATCTGAAGGCCTTTGCTCTGCCCGAGGACGCCCAGATCAAGGTGCTGGATCAATTTGGGCATCCGGCGGCTGGAACCAACTCCGCGATCGACCTCGGCCCTCCTAGGCCCGGGATCCACACCGTCGGCGGCCTGAGCGTCGCGACCGAGCCCGTCACCGCATCCGGCTCACTCCCTGCGTACGTCCAGTACGCGCGCCCCGACGAGGGTGTGAACGAAACCGTCGCCCGTCTCTGGCTCTTCCTCGGTGCCGGCGTCATCGGTGGAACGCTGCTCGCGCTCCTCGCCGGGCTGGCAGTCGCCGATCGCGCCATGCGCCCGATCAAGGCCCTCACGGACCTGGCGCGCCAGATCACCAGTACTCGCGACCCCTCCAAGCGAATCCCGGTCCCCGCGACCGACGACGAAGTCGGCGAGCTGGCGCGGACGATGGACGGCATGCTCCAGGCTCTCGACGAGGCCCACTCCGAGCGGGAGCAGTCGCTCGAGCGACAGCGTGAGTTCGTCGCCGATGCCTCCCACGAGCTGCGAACACCTCTAACGAGCATCCAGGCCAACCTCGAGTTGCTGCAGGTCGAGGGCCCCGGCTCCGAGGACGACCGGCACGCGATCGACTCTGCTCTCTCCTCGACCAGGAGGATGTCGGGTCTGGTGTCCGACCTCCTCCTGCTCGCGCGCGCCGATGCCGGTCGCCAGGTTGCGCGCAAGGAGAACGACCTGGCCGAGATCGCGGCGGGCGCGCTGGAGGAGGTCGAGCCACTCGCCGGAGACCGCCGATTGGAGAGCCATCTCGAGGGCCCGCTGCCCATGCACGGCAGCCCCGACGAGCTCCACAGGATGGTTCGCAACCTCCTCGAGAACGCGGTCAGGCACACGCCCGAGAAGTCCACCGTCGAGCTGACCGCCCGACGGGACGGCGACGGAGCGCTGCTCGAAGTGCTCGACGACGGCCCCGGGATCCCCGCCGGGATCGAGGAGCAGGTCTTCGATCGCTTCGTTCGGGGTGACGGCCCCGCCGACACCGTGGGCGGAGGGGGCAGCGGCCTCGGCCTCGCCATCGTCCGCGCGGTCGCACAGTCGCACGGAGGTTCCGTGGACGCCGGCAAGAGCACCTACGGGGGCGCCCGCTTCTCGATCCGGTTGCCCCTCGAATCAGCCGCTGAGGCGACGCCGGACGGGCGACCTGCGCAGCGTTCAGACGAGCCCCAAAAGCTTTAGCAAACGTTCAAGAACGGCTCCTAGATTCCGCACCGGACGAGACACCTCGCCGGCGGTGCGAAACCCCACACACCACGGCGAGAACCCGCTTAGGCCCTTGTGGCCCGAGCGTCGCCCCCGGTGGTCGCACCTCCCTCGACCGCCGGGGGCTTCTTTTTGCAACGGTGCCCCCTATGGGATCGATCGAGGTCATCACGCTGACCGACGGTGGCCAGTCCGCCGACCAGATTGCGCGGCGCGTCGCGAGCTTCCTGCGAGCCGCGAAGTCAAGCCTCGAGCTGGCGCTCTACGACGTTCGTCTGCCCGACCCGACAGGGGCGATCGTCGCCGACCAACTCCGGGCGGCTGAGGCACGCGGCGTCTCCGCACGGCTCCTCTACAACGTCGACTCGGGGAGGCCGTCCGAACTCCACCCTCCACCACGCACCCGCCCCGAGATCCTCGCCCAGCTGCCCATCGAGGCGCGGCCGATTTCCGGGATTCCCGACCTCATGCACCACAAGTACGCCGTCCGGGACGACGAGGCGGTCTGGACCGGGTCCACCAACTGGACCGTCGACTCGTGGACGCGTCAGGAGAACGTGATCGCGATCGTGTCGGATCCACGGATCTCGGCGCGCTTCCGGGAGAACTTCGAAGAGCTCTGGTCGGATCCCGACGTCGGGCGGAGCGGCCGCGTCGAGCCGGAGCCGGTGGAGGTGGAGGGGGTCCCGGTGACGGCCTGGTTCACACCGGGACACGGCGAGGAGCTCTCGCAGAGGATCGCGACGGCGATCGGATCGGCCCGGCGGCGCGTGCGAATCGCCTCGCCCGTGATCACCTCGGGGCCGATTCTCGGCACGTTGGCCGAGCTCGCCGACAAGGGCGGGCGGGATATCGCCGGCGTCGTCGACGGCCCACAGACCGCCACCGTGTTTCAACAGTGGGCGGACAACGGGCACTCGGCCTGGAAGATCCCCCTGCTCGCAGCGCTCCTCTCCAAGCTGCCGTTCTCGGCCAAGCCGTCCACCCCGTGGACCCCGGAGCTCGCGGTTCATGACTTCATGCACGCCAAGGTCACGGTCGCGGACGACGTCGCCTTCCTCGGCTCGTTCAACCTCTCACGCTCGGGGGAGCAGAACGCGGAGTCGGTGCTCGAGATCCATGACCCTTCTCTCGCCGAGCGACTGGCGCGCTTCGTCGACGAGGTCCGCGGGCGCTATCCGGCGGCAGAGACTCCGGAGAGCAGCCGCGCCATCACGTCCTCCACACCGTCGGCCAGCTCCGCCTGAGCGAGGTCCTCCTGGGTGAGCATCCCCTCGGCGAGGGGATGCGAGCGGATCCAGTCGATCAGCCCGGTCCAGAACTCGGAGCCCTGCAGGATGACCGGGTGGTCGACCGCCTTGCCGGTCTGGATCAGCGTCAGAGCCTCAAAGAGCTCGTCAAAGGTCCCGAGCCCGCCCGGGAAGACCACGAAGGCCTCCGAGTACCGCAAGAACATCACCTTCCGCGTGAAGAAGTAGTGGAACTCGATGCCGAGGTCGACGTAGGCATTGATCGACTGCTCGTGCGGCAGCTCGATGTTGAGACCGACCGACAGGGCATCTGCCTCCTGGGCGCCGCGGTTGGCGGCCTCCATCGTCCCGGGACCCCCGCCCGTGATCACCGCGAACCCGGCCTCGCCGATCGCGCGACCGAGCCGGCGGGCGAGCTCGTACTGGGGAGCGTGCGCCGGCGTGCGCGCCGAGCCGAAGACGCAGATCGCCGGTCCGATCTTGCCCAGCTCGTTGAAGCCGACGACCAGCTCGCGCTCGATCCGTCGCAGGCGGTCGGCCTCGGATAGCTCCGAGAGGACCTTCTCGCTATCCGCGTAGATGAGCTCCTCGTCAGCCGTGGCCGGGACGCGACCCCCAGGCGGCGGCTCGGCCATCGGTTCAGACCTCGACGACGACCGGCAGGACCAAGGGGCGGCGGCGGAGCTTCTCGTAGACGAATTCCGCGATGTCGTCGTGCAGGTCCTCCTGGATCAGGGAGATCTCCCTAACCTGATCCGCTGCGGCCTCGTTGAGCGTGGCCTGGACGACGTCCCTGAGCTCGTCCCGAAGGCCGTCGGCCTCCCGGGCGAAGGGAACGCCGCGGAAGATCACCTCCGGGTCGGTGACCTGCGAACCGTCGTCCGATGAGATCGTCGCCACGACGATGAAGACACCGTCGTCGGAGAGCTTGCGGCGGTCGCGCAGCGCGAACTCGTCGGGCTCTCCGACCGAGACGCCGTCGACGAAGATCATGCTGGCGTGGACGTCCTCGCCGAAGCGGGCGCCCGACTCGTCGATCTCGAGGGCCAGGCCGTTGCGGCCGTTGAAGATGCGCTCCGGCTCGATGCCGACCGACTCGGCGAGGTCGGCGTGGAGGCGCAGCCGCTTGTGGTCACCGTGGAACGGGAAGACGTTCCGCGGCTTGGTCAGGTTGAGCATCAGCTTGAGCTCCTCCTGCCACCCGTGACCTGAGGCGTGGATCGGCGCGTCGGCCGCGGTGACGACCTGGGCCCCGATCTGGAAGATCCGGTCGATCGTCTCGTTCACCGAGCGCTCGTTGCCCGGGATCGGAGTGGCGGAAAAGATCACGGTGTCCCCGGAGTGCAGCTCGACGTCCGGGTGGTCCCGATGGGCCATTCGGCGAAGAGCGGAAAGCGGCTCCCCCTGGCTCCCCGTCGAGATCACGACCACCTTCTCGTCGGGGAAGTCCTGGACCTCCTTCGGCGAGATGAAGAGGCCGTCCGGCGCGCCGGCCATGCCCAGGTTGGAGGCGATGTTGAAGTTCTTCCGCATCGAGCGCCCGACCAGGGCGACGCGGCGGTCGAGCCGTGCGGCGGCGTCGATCGCCTGCTGCACCCGATGGATGTTGGAGGCGAAGCACGTCACGATGATGCGGCCCGGGCAGCGTGCGAAGACCTCGAGCAGGACCGGGCCCACGCTCGACTCAGACGGCGCAACCCCGGGGCGGTCGGCGTTGGTCGAGTCACCGCAGAGGCAGAGCAGGCCCTCTCGCCCGAGCTCGGCGAGCCGCGAGACGTCCGCCGGGATGCCGTCGACCGGTGTCTGGTCGAACTTGTAGTCGCCCGTGACGAGCACCGTGCCGAGCTCCGTGGTCAGCGCCACCGCGCGTGCATCGGGAATCGAGTGGGCCATGTGGACCAGCTCGATGTCGAACGGCCCCGCCGTGACGTGCTCACCGGCGGGGAGCTCGCGAAGCGGGACATCGCGGAGCTTGTGTTCGTCGAGCTTGGAGCGGACCATGCCGATCGTGAGCAGGCCGCCGTAGATCACGGGCGGCATACCGATCTCACGAAGCACGTACGGGAGCGCCCCGACATGGTCCTCGTGGCCGTGCGTGAGCACGACCGCCTCGATGTCGTCCGCCCGGTCACGCAGGCTCGAGAAGTCCGGCAGGACGAGGTCGATGCCGAGCATGTCAGCGGTCGGGAACATCAGGCCGGTGTCGACCACCACGATCCGACCCTCCGCCTCGATGACGGTCATGTTCTTGCCGATCTCTCCCAGCCCGCCGAGCGGGAGGATCCGAACGCCGGAACTGGTCAAAGCTAGGCGGTGCTCCCCGCCAGGAGACCGTGGGCCTCGAGGGCCTGCCTGACCTCCGCGCGCTGCTCGTCGTCGGCCTCGACGATCGGCAGCCTCGCCCGAGCCGAGCAGATCCCGAGCAGCTCCAGGCCGGCCTTGACTGGGATGGGGTTCGTCTTGCTCAAGACCTCGTAGACCGGCCGCAGCGACTCGTCGATCTCTCTCGCGCGGTCGGTGTCCCCTGCCTGTACCGCCTCGTAGATCTCGCGCATCTCGGGGCCGACCAGGTGCGTCGCGACCAGGATCCCGCCCGGCTCCCCCATCTCGAGCGTGCGCAGGAAGGTGCCGTCGTTCCCGGCGAGGATGCGGAGGCCGTCGATCGGCTGGAGCTCCTCGTCATTCGCCTGCTTCACGCCGACCACGTTCTCGATCTGCGCCAGCTCGGCGAGCAGGTCGGACGGCAGATTCAGCACCACGCGCGACGGGATGTTGTAGAGGATCACCGGCACCCCGGCGGCCCTCGCGACCGCCCGGTAGTGGGCGATGATCCCGGTGCGGTTCGGCTTGTTGTAGTACGGCGTCACGGCGAGCACGGCGTCCGCGCCCTCGTCGGCCGCCGCCGCGGAGAGTCGCTCGGAGTGGCGCGTGTCGTTTGAGCCCGTGCCGCAGACCAGCAGGACGTCCGGGCCGAGTTCGTCGCGAACGGCTCGGAGCAGCGAGAGCTTCTCCTCGTCGTCGAGGGTCGGCGACTCCCCCGTGGTGCCCGATAGAACGAGGCCATGGGACCCGTTGTCGACCAGGTGCCGCGCCAGCTTGCGCGCCGCGGCCTCGTCCACCGAGCGGTCCTCGGTGAACGGCGTCACCATCGCGGTGATTACGCCTCCGATCTCCGCCATCTCGGTGAGAGTACCGATCAGAGCAGATTCTCAAGGCCGACGACGAAGCGCTCCGGCAGGTCGGGGACCTTGCGGACCGCCAGCAGCACGCCCGGCATGAAGCTGGTGCGGTCGGTCGAGTCGTGACGGATCGTCAGCGTCTGCCCCTCGCCGCCGAAGATGACCTCCTGGTGGGCGACCAGGCCGGGCAGCCTCACGGAGTGGATCGGCTCGTGAACATTGCCTCCGGCCGCGGCAATCAGCTCCGCGGTCCGCTTTGCCGTCCCCGACGGCGCGTCCTTCTTCCGGTCGTGATGGAGCTCGATGATCTCCGCCTCGGGCATCTGCGGCGCAATCAGCTTCGACGCTTCCATCATCAACACCGCGCCGATCGCGAAGTTCGGAGCAACGAAGCAGTTAGCCCGATGATCGGCATCTTCCACGGAAGAGCGGAGGTTCTCGAGGTCGAAGCCCGTGCTGCCGACGACCGCATGCACGCCGGCGTTGACCGCCTCCATGACGTTGGCCGGAGCCGCCTCGGGTGTGCTGAAGTCGACCATCACGTCCGCGCCGTCGAGGAGGTCGGAGACGGAGCTGGCCAGCGCGGGATCGGCGCGGCCGGCGAGCTCCATGTCGTCAGCGCCATCGACGGCCTCGCAGACCGTCTCCCCCATGCGCCCCGCGGCGCCGGATACCAGGACCCTGATTGCGTCGGCCATGGTCGGCGATGTTATGCGGCGGGTCGCCCGCGGGATACTCAAGGCCGATGTCGGAGGCGAACGTCGAGCTGGTCAGGTCGATCTTCAGCCGCTGGGAACGCGGCGACTTCTCATCGGTGGACTGGGCGGACCCGGACATCGAGTTCACGATCCCCGGCCCGGACTCCCACGTGCACCGGGGAGTCGAGTCGATGGGCCGCGCCTGGGCCGAGTGGCTCGGTGCCTTCGATGAGTTCAGCGTCGTTGGAGAGAACTTTCACGACGCCGGCAACAGGGTCGTCGTTCAGCAGATCTTCCGCGGCACGGGCAAGGGCAGCCGCATCCCGATCGATGAGATCCCTGGCGCCGCCGTCCTCACCCTGCGCGATGGGAAGGTGACCCGCTTCGAGGGGCACACGACCCTGGAGGCGGCGCTAGCGTCGGCGGGAATCGAGGAAGGGTCGCCCTAGACGGGCACCCTCACCTGACGGCGAGCGCCTCGCTGACCGACGCGAGCGACGCTCGGAAGCGGTCCTCGTTAGGTGCGATTGCCGCAGCCGAGAGCGCATCGGGCGCGTACAGCTCCCGGGCCAGCTCAGCCACCTCGTCGCCGGTGACCGCATCGACCTTCTCGAGCAGCTCGTCGAGGGTCAGCAGCGGCATGTCGAAGAGCGCGGCCTTGCCGATGCGGCCCATTCGAGCCGCGGTGGACTCCGAGGACATGACCATCCTGCCCTTGACGTGCTCCTTCGCGCGGGTCAGCTCCTCGTCGGTGATCCCGTCCGCGTGGATCGAGGCGAGCTCGCGACCGATGATCGCGCAGGCCTCCTCGACGTTGTCCTCGCGGGTCCCGACGTAGAGGCCGATCAGCCCGCTGTCGACGTACTGCTGGGTGTACGAGCCGACGGCGTATGCGAGGCCTCTCTTCTCCCGCACCTCGCGGAAGAGCCTGGACGAAGTCGAACCGCCGAAGACGGCGTCGAGGATGGTGAGCGCGTACCGCCGCTCGTCCGCGCGATCGATTCCCGGGCCGCCAAAGGCGATGTGGAACTGCTCGGTCTCCTTCTCCTGGAAGGCGATCTGTGCCCCATCGAGCTGCGGAGGCTCGTGCCCTGCGCCGTCTCTGCGGGCTGCCGGTGGCTCGACGTGTCGCTTGGTGAGCTCGGCGATCGCCTCGTGGTCGATGTTCCCCGCCGCGGCGACCACGATGTTGCCTCCGGTGTAACGGGCGCGGTGGTAGGCATCGATGTCCGGAACCGGGATCGAGCTGATCACCTCCGCCTCCCCCAGGACGCGCCTGCCGAGCGGGTGCCCCCCGAAGACGGCCCGGTCGAGAACGTCGTGGACCTTGTCCTGCGGCTCGTCCTCGTACATCGCGATCTCTTCCAGGACCACCTCTCGTTCGGAATCGATGTCCGGGTAGGTCGGGCCGAGCAGCATCTCGGCGAGCAGGTCGAAGGCCTCCTCGGTGTGGGTGTCGAGGAAGCGGGCGTAGAGGTTCGTGGACTCCTTGCCCGTCGCCGCGTTCACCGCGGCACCGAGGCCGTCGAAGGTCTCAGCGATCTCGATCGCCGAGTAGCGCTTCGTCCCCTTGAAGAGCAGATGCTCGAGGAAGTGCGAGACGCCGGCCTGTGCCGGCGTCTCATCCCTCGAGCCCGTCCTGACCCAGAGGCCGAGCGCCACCGAGCGCACCGAGGGGACGACCTCGGTGACGACCCGGATCCCCGAGTCGAGCTCCGTTACCTGGGCGTGGTCGGCCACCTTGGGCTCAGCCCCGGCTGCTGCTGTCGCGCTCGCGCCGGCGTCCTCCGCCGTCGCGCTCGCGCCTGCCGCCTCTGCCACCACCGCCACCGTCGCGGCGACGGCTCGGCGGACCGGGGTCTCCGGTGCCGACGCCGGCGAGCTCCTCTGCCGACTTGCCCTCGACATCGGGGTCATCGGAGAGTCGCAGGCCAATCCTGCCGCGCTCCTTGTCCACCTCGACAGCGGTGACGTCGATCTCGTCGCCCTGGTTCAGGACGTCCTCGACCGTGCCGACCCGCTCGCCCGGCTTCACGTTGGAGATGTGAAGCAGGCCGTCGGTGCCCTTGGTGAGCTCGACAAAGGCTCCGAAGTTGGTCGTCTTCACGACCTTACCCTTGAAGCGATCGCCGACCTCGACATCCTTGGTCATCGAGGTGATCCGCTCGGCCAGCGCGTCGACCAGATCGCCGGTGGGTGCGTAGAGCCTCACCGTGCCGTCGTCGTCGACGTCGATCTCCGCCTCGAACTCCTCGGAGAGGCCGCGGATCGTCTCGCCGCCCTTGCCGATCAGGGCGCCGATCTTCTCCGGGTCGATCTTGATCGAGGTGATCTTCGGCGCGAACTGCGAGAGCTGCTCGCGCGGGCCGTCGATCGCCTCGGCCATCTTGCCGAGGATGAACTGGCGACCCTGGTTGGCCTGCTCGAGGGCGTCCTTGAGGATCTCGAGCGTGACGCCGGTGATCTTGATGTCCATCTGGAGAGCGGTGATGCCCTCCTCGGTCCCGGCGACCTTGAAGTCCATGTCACCGAGATGGTCCTCGACGCCGGCGATGTCCGTGAGGACGGTGTAGTCGTCGCCCTCCTTGATCAGGCCCATCGCCACGCCGGCGACCGGTGCGCTGACCGGCACGCCCGCCGCCTGCAGCGCCATCGACGAGGCACAGACGGAACCCATGGACGAGGACCCGTTCGACTCCAGCGTGTCGGAGACGACGCGGATCACGTACGGGAAATCCTCCTCGCTCGGGATCGTCGCCTCGAGCGCCCGCTCAGCGAGCGCGCCGTGACCGATGTCGCGCCGCTTCGGGCCGCGCATGAACCCTGCCTCCCCGACCGAAAACGGCGGGAAGTTGTAGTGGTGCCAGAACCGCTTGGTCTCCTGGAGGCCGAGGTTGTCGACCTTCATGTCCATGCGGGTTGTGCCGAGCGCGACGCTGGAGAGGATCTGCGTCTCGCCGCGGGTGAACAGCGCGGAGCCGTGCACGCGTGGAGCAACGTCGACCTCGGTCTCGATCGGCCGGATCTCGTCCTGCGCCCGGCCGTCGGGCCGCTTCTTGTCCACCGCGATGCGCCTGCGGATGATGTCCTTCTCGAGCTTGGCGAAGGCCGCCTTGACCTCGGCGAGCTTCTCGCGGTCGGGCTGCTCGTCCTCGGTCGGGGGCGCGTACACCTCGAGCACCTCGGCCTCGACTGCGTCGATCGCGTCCTGGCGCTCGAGCTTGGCCTGCACCTGTGTGGCCTCGTCGAGCTTGCCTCCGTGGGAGGCCTTGATCGACTCGTAGAGCTCCTCATTGACCGTGGGAGGCTCGACCTCGATCTTCTCCTTGCCGGCCTTCTCACGCAGCTCCTGCATCGTGCCGACGAGCTTCTTGATCTCTGCGTGCGCGATGTCGAGGGCATCGAGGATCTCGGCCTCCGTGACGCCGCTGGCGCCGGCCTCGACCATCAGGATCGCCTCGTCGGTGCCCGAGACGATCAGGTCCAGGTCGAGCTCCTCGAGGGTCTCCTCGGCGGGATTGACGACGAAGTCGCCGTCGAGCTTGCCGATCCGGACGGCGCCGACGTGGGCGGCCACCGGGATGTCGGAGATCGCCAGCGCGGCTGAGGCGCCGTTCATCGCCAGGATGTCGTAGGGGTGGACGTGGTCCACCGACATCGGCTGGGAGACCAGCTGGGTCTCGCGGTGCCAGCCCTTCGGGAACAGGGGCCGGAGCGGACGATCGATCATGCGGGCGGTCAGGGTGGCCTTCTCGCCTGCCCTGGCCTCGCGTCGGAAGAACGAGCCGGGGATCTTGCCCGCGGCGTAGTGCTTCTCCTCGACGTCGACTGTCAGCGGGAGGAAGTCGACATCTCGTTCATTGCCCGCGGTAGCGGTGCAGAGCACCATGGTGTCGCCGGAGCGAACCACCACGGAGCCGCTCGCCTGTCGGGCGAGCTTTCCGGTCTCGAAGGAGATCTCCTCCCCGCCTACCTCCGCCGAGACGCGGGTTACGTCGAACATGCTCATAAGTTTTTCCCTTCCGGCCGCCCGGTTGGCGACCGCTCTTGGCTTCAGAACTGTCGTTCTCTGTCCCGACGATGTTAGCGTCCGTTAGCGCGTGAGCCGGGCGAGGGCCTCGACCGGGTCACCGGGGAGCGGGACCCCATCGAGGAAGGCCGTGGGCGTGCCGCCGACACCACCGCGGATGCCGGTTGCGAAGTCCCGCTCGACCCGCACGCGAACCGCATCGGAGCGTCGGTCGGCGTTGAACCGGTCGAGATCGATACCGAATAGCTCCGCCCGCTCCCAGAGGTGCGGGTCGTCGACGCGCCCGCGATCGGCGTAGAGCGAATCGCACATCTCCCAGAAGGCGCCCTGGAGGCCGGCCGCCTCCGCGGCGGCGTGCAGCGCCGGCGCTCGTGGGTGTCTCGAACCCATGGGAAAGTGCCGGAAGCAGAGCCGCAAAGGCAGCTCGCGCAGGCGCGACCAGGAAGCGGCGCAGTAGGGACAGCCGAAATCGGCGTAGACGATGGTCTCGAGCCCCTCCCCCGTGACGTGATCGTTCGCGCCGATCGGCGGCACGGAGGCGCTGGTGAGCTCACCCATCGTTCAAGCCTGCCTCGCGACGCGCGTCCGCCTCGTTGACGAAGCCGAGGAACTCTGTCAGCAGCACGTCCGCGTCATAGCGGTAGATCTGGTGGAAGGGTGCCTCGAATTCGAGCCCGCCTCGCGCCTTGGCCCAGAACCTGATCTCGACATAGACCTGCCCGGGCCGCTCGTCGATCACCCGCGCGATCTCGAGCGAGTTGTCCTCCCAGGCCTCCTTGAAGGTCACGATGAAGCGCCGCAGACCGTCGTGTCCCTCGTACACGGTCTCCATGTCGGGGAAGAACGGTTCGACCCGCCAGACGACCTCCGGATGGGCGTAGGAGATTGCCAACTCGTCGTTCCCTGAATTCAACGCGTTGAAGGCGCCGCGCATCGCCTTCAGCTGCTCGCTCTCCCCTGAAACCGCTGACGCCAGGACCGTGGCCACGTTCTCGCGGTGGACCTCCTCGTAGGGGGCGAAGTAGTTGATCCAGCCCGCGTCGAGTGGCTCGGCCATAATTTCTCGCAGCGAGCGCTCCCCCAGCTCCGGGTTCTCCGGCAGGCGGCGAAGGACCTCGATGTACCGCTCGGTCGCCGAGATCAGGCTCACGGAGTACCCCCCTCCCGCGATTGCCTCGGGGTCCCCGTGATTGGGCAGGATCGACGCCGGCTCGAGCCGCCGGAGCTCGGCCAGGCCCACCAGGTGCGCGCCGAACGCCTCCGGCTCATCGACGTAGGTGACCGTGTCCTCCATCGTGTCCCCACAGAGAAGGATCCGCCGGTCGGCCAGCCAGAGAACGGTCGCGTCATCGCTGTGAATGTTCAGGTGGATCAGCTCCACCTCCATATCCCCCACATCGAGCCGGAGTCGATCCGAGTAGGTGCGAGTGGGCAGGATCAGTGGATCGATCGGCGGCGGGCCCTCCAGCTCACCTCTCTGGATAGCGGTGGCGTTGCGCCCGAGCAACTCCGCCGTGCGCGCCGAGGAGATCACCTCGCTATCGCGGAAGACCTCGGTGCCGGCGACGTGATCAAGATGCCAGTGGCTCAGGACCACGGTGAACCTCCGAACGCCTTCCTCCTCCAGGGCCGCCCGCACGAAGCGCGCGTGGTCAATCGAGGTATGCGTGTCGTAGACCAGAGCGTGATCGCCGGAGACCACCGCATAGCTCGCGATCCCGAGCGCCAGCGCGCCCTCGTCGACCCAGTTCGGCCGCTCGGCGAACCGGTAGCCCTCGATCCGGCCGTCGTAGAACGCGTACACCCCCTCGGCCGGGTGAAGCACGCGCGTGTGCTGCATCAGGCCGCGAGGGCGTCGAAGATCAGGTTGGCGCCGGGAATCTCGAGCGGGGTCGGCGAGGCGTGCGACCAGCGCACGATCCCCGCCTCGTCGACCAGGACCAGCGAGCGGTTGCCGTGGTCGACCTGCTCGATCCAGGCGCCGTAGGTGCGCGAGACCTCCCCCTTTGGGTTGAAGTCGGCGAGCAGTGTCATGGTCAGGTTGCGGTGCTTGCGGAAGGCGTGGTGGCAGAACGTGGAGTCGACGCTGATTCCGACGAGGCTGGCGTTCTGGGCCTCGATCTCGCCCAGCACCTCCTGATAGAGGCTGAGCTGATCCGAGCAGACCGGACTGAAGTCAAGTGGATAGAAGACCAGCACGAGCCTCCGCCCGGCGAAGTCCGCGAGCGAAATCTGGTTGCCGTCGTGGTCCGGGAGATAGAAGTCCGGCGCTTTCGAGCCCGCCTCGATCACCGCGGTCCCGTGGTCAGCGACGCAGACCCAGCTCGCCGACCAGGGAGCGGTAGCGCTCCAGGTCGTTGCGCTCCAGGTACCGGAGGAGGCGCCGGCGCTTGCCGACCATCTTCAGCAGGCCGCGACGGGAGTGGTGATCCTTGGTGTGCGTTCGCAGATGCTCGGTGAGCTCGTTGATCCGCTCGGTGAGCATCGCAACCTGCACCTCGGCGGATCCGGTGTCCTCGCCCGACCGGCCGTACTTGCCGATCAGCTCCTGCTTTCTGTCCTTGGTCAGCGGCATCGGCGGAACAGGGTAGCGATTAGTCGCCGCCCCGCTCGTACTTGGCGGCGATCTCCCTGGCTTCCGCGACGTCGCGCTGCATCTGAGCGACCAGGTCCTCGGCGCTCGGAAAACGCTTCTCGCCGCGCAGCCGGTTGACGAAGGCGACCCGCAGGTTCTGCCCATAGAGATCGCCGTCGAAGTCGATCAGGAACGACTCGATCAGCAGTCCCCTGCCCGTGTCGAAGGTGGGCCGGATGCCTACATTGACCGCGGCCGGGTGGCCGTTGGCGAAGGCGGCGTAGACGCCGTGTCCCGGCACCACCAGGTGGTCGTCGGGGACCAGGTTCGCGGTGGGGAAGCCGAGCTCGCGTCCGCGGCGATCGCCTTCGACCACCTTCCCCTCGACCATGAATGGAGCCCCGAGGCAGCGCATGGCCGCCTCGACCTCCCCCGCCGCGACCAGGCCACGGACTCGACTGGAGGAGACGGTCTCGCCGTCCACCTCGACCAGGGGGACGATGCGGGTCTCGAACTCCCCGCGCTCGGCGAGCATCTGCGGCGTTCCCTTCGCCTTCGCGCCGAAGCGGAAATTCTCGCCGACCGAGACCTTCTTGGCACCGAGCTGCTCGACCAGGATCCGGGAGATGAACTCCTCGGCCGGGATCTTCATGAACTCCCTGTCGAAGGAAATCACGACGAGCTCATCGACTCCGAGCCCGTCGATCACGTCCCGCTTCACGTCGAAGGGCATGATCAGCTTGGGCGCCGCGTCCGGGTTGATCACCGAGAGCGGATGGGGGTCGAAGGTGAGGACGGTGTCCGCCTCGTCGATCACGGCCTGGTGGCCCTTGTGGACGCCGTCGAAGACGCCGATCGCCACGTGCCGGTCGCGCGGCTCGGCGTCGGGGAGCTTTGTCACCTGGATCGTCAAGTCAGGACCACCTCGGGCTGCAGATTCTCTCCATCTGGTCGCCAAGGCTTCAGAAAGCGAAGTCTTGCGTAGCTATGCGATTTCACGGTCGCCTCGGGTCGTCTCGGGTCGCTGGAAACTGGCACAACTGGCACGCAACTGGCACGCAGCGGACCCCCGGAACGAACCGATCCGCTCTGCCGCGAGCAACATGCAGATGCCCACGCGGCCCCAGCGAGCACGGCCGAGATGGAATCTCCGGCCTCGAGAACCGCTGCTTTGCATGCAAAGCAGCGGTCGGTCACCCTCCGCCTGGCTACGGCATCGAGCCGCTTCTTGCGCTTCGATGAGGACGAACGTCTAGCTGAGTGCTAGCGCCTCGTGCGCAAGGCGGCGTTGCACGGAGCGCTCCTGCCCCGACCAGGCGATCAGCCAAAGCGCCGACTTCTGCTGATCGCGAAGCCTGGTCTTGTTGATGTAGTCCTCGATCTGATCGAACGGGGAACCAACCGTGAGCATCATCTGGACGTGCTCTTCGGCGAGCGTCTTGCTGGGGAGCATGGTTGCCCCTCTCGTGTTGGTGCAGCTATAGCCCCTCGACCTCGCGCCCCGCTGTGTCTGTGTGGGAATCGCTGTCTGTGGCCCTAGTGGGGCTACACCTAGCAGCTCCGGGTCCGGTTCGGGTAGAGGGCGGCAGAAAAAGGCCGCACAGAGGGGGCTAGAGCAGGCCCGCGCCCATGCGAGCAGATAGCCGCTTTGGACGAGTAGCGACGCTTCCTGACCGCCGTGTCAACCGGTGCAGAGCGATCAGGAACGACGAGGGGAAAGCAGCAGCCCAGGGAGCTAGCCCACAACACAACTGAGCCGATTGCATCCCTCGTTACGCAATGCAATGAACAAGCGCCACGAACCACGACGGCTGAACTCCCCGAGCCGATGACAACAGACTCACATCCCAAAGCAGACTGTCCACGTTCAACCACTCACTACGGGGACTAGAGGCGTCCCTCACTCACCCCTGGATCAGGCACGCCCAGGCAAGCGGATCCCTTCGCTGCGCTCTGTCTTGTGGCAAGCCAACCGAGAGGCGAGTGCAGTTGTCTTGCGACCACCAAACACATTCTCAGCCGCGAGCGGAAGAAAGGCCGCGGAGTCCATCCCTCGCGTGCACGCACATGCGAGCCGCACCTTGCCGCCTCGACCAGCAGGGCAGACGTTCTCTTCGAGCTGCGCCTGCGCCCAGCCAGCGCAGATGAACTAGATCTAGGGCACGCTCAGATTCAGCATAGGCAAGCCATTCCTGGACCCTGCGTGCCAGTCTCGTGCTAGTCAGCAGGGACCCACCCTACCCCCCTCCCCCTCCCCCCTCCCCCCGATCCCCATCCCCAGGCGAGACCCATGCCTAGCTCGAGGCAAGGCGAGAGAAAGGGGCAGAGCCAAAACCTCGCGCGTGATTCCGCCGGCCCCTGGACCCCTCCCAGCCCCTCGCGGAAATATGTGAACCCGTAGATCTTGTGACTCCCTCCAATCGACTCGCGGTAGCACGATCCGAGCCTGATCTCATCCCCCGCTGACATCAAACTGACAGCGAAATGACAGCGCACGGCCATCTCCACGTCACTGTGCCCAAGCCGCTGCTCCACTACTTGGCGACCGAGACGAAGCGCACGGACAAGTCGAAGCGCGCGCTCGTCGCAGAGATTCTCCGCGCTCACTTCGAGCCTCCCCTCCAAAGCGACGCTCCGCCCGCGCGCGAACCCAGGCTCGAGGACGTACCGAGCCGGGAGGAGTTCGAGCAGCTTCGGGCCGATGTGGACAAGCTCCTGCGGCTGGCCGAGCGCGCCGACGCCCCGATCTGACCGCCGGCGACGCGCGCTAATCCGGCTGGCCGAGAACTCCGGCGGACGGTGCCCACCTAGAGACCGGAGTCGGCCCCGGTGAGCACCAGCAGGAGGTCGACCCGACTACTCAGGCTTGGCTCAGTGCTGCGATGCCGGATCAGAACAAGGACGTTTTCTCTTGAGCGGCTATGACAAGTGGCCGGTGAGCCTCGACGCGCGGATCAAGGAGGAGATCGTCAGGGAGAAGCTGCGGCCGATCGAGGTCTGGGAGAAGGTCTGCGCCGGCACCCTCGACGGACTCGACCCGATCCCGATTCCCCGTCGATCCTTCTATTACCGCTGGGAACGTGCTCAGCATCACTTGGCGAGAGCCGGGGAGGAGCCGCAGTTTCCGAGGCTGATCCATCGCCTCATGGCTCAGATGGTCGACGGCTGGGAGGACCTCGGTCCCGAGCAACTTGCCGAAGCGATCCGGGAGCGGTTCGGTGAGGAGTGGAGCGCCGCTCAGGCATCGGAGGTCCTCGACGCGATCGTCGCCCACCGCAACAGCACGGGTCCCGTTCCGGTGGGGAGGGAAGCGTGAGCGACTGGCGATCCGGATCGGCTTCGGATACGCGGAGGAGATTCCGGCTCAGGCGACTAGCGAGGATCCCACGGAGGAGGACGCCGAACAGCTAGAGCAGGTTCCAGAGGCTGAGGAGTCCCGACCGCAGCTCGGAACGTTGGACAGCCTCGTCGGCAGAGAGCCGACCGAGGAAGAGATCCAGCGGCGCCAGGTCGAAGGGATGTGGGATGCGCTCGAGGACGGTTCGGCGGTCAATGAGGTCGCGGAGGCTCACGCCACATACGACAGATGGATCGGCCAACTGGTGGCGGCGAATCCTGGGATCGACAACCCTAAGGCGATCGAAGAGATGGGTCCCATCCTCGAGGGGATCGCTGAGGTCTACGGGCCTCAACTCGCATAGGAGCCTGTGGTGATCGAGCAGGCTTTCCAGAGCATCGGCGGTTCGGAGCGGTTCGGAGCGGTTCGAGGCGACTGAGGCCGAGAAGCGATGGGCAGCAGCGATCCCGCGGAAACCGCCGGATGCGTTCTCCCGATAGCTCCCGCTAGAACTCTTTGACGCTCGCCCAGGCCGTGACGCAGAAGGCGAATACCGCCATTCCGCCGGCGACATAGAGGTCGGGGCCCAGCGAGATCGTCCAGTTCCAAAAGGCGACCTCCTGCGCGTAGGCGAAGCCGAAGACCACCACGGCCGCGAGGAGTCCGTTGCCGACCACATAGCCCACGGCCCAGGCAACGTCGAGTACCCGTTCGAGAAGGTTCGTCCGTATCTCAGGTCCTACTCCGACAGCCCAGCGGCGGGCTAGGCCAACGCCTCGCACAACACTTGCTCGCCCAAGAGCGTCTGACTGTGCTTACGGCCCCCGGCGAAGAAGAGGATGTTGAAGTCCGCGTCGAAGACCACTCTGCCGACGTCTTGGACGACGACACCGGTGCCCGGTCGGTTCATGATCTCCTGGTTTCCGGTGATCGTGGCCGTCCCCGTCAGCAGGTCATCCGTTTCCGTGAAGTGACCGTGCTCATGCAGGGTGAGGCCGGTAACCGAGTTGGTGTCGTTCGAGTGATGCTCCCAGTGAATGATGATGCGGATCGGAGTGCCCTCCGAGTCGAAGTAGGTCGCCGCCTTAGCGTTGAAGAAGTCCGTGAACTGGTCCTGGAACCCGTCGCATTGGATGAAGTCGCTGAAGGTGAAGGAAACGGACTCCCGGACGGGCGGCTGCGCCGACGCGGCGGACGGAATAGCGAGCAGCAGCGTGGCAGTCACCCCTGCGATCGCGAGGCGAATCCTTGGTTTCATGAGGAACTCCTTTTCCCCACCACAGCCGGCTGGGTCGCCCCAACCTATCCGAGGGGAGAGTGCCAGCGCAAGACTGCCCCCTCAGAAGGCCGCGGGCGAATGACCCTGGCCTACTCCGACAGCCCGGCGGCCTCGAGGGCCTCGCTGTTCGTCTGATAGACGCGGTGTCGCGTGATCTTTCCCTCTCGCACGGTGATGACCCAGGAGCACGGCGAATCCGTCTCGATCTCGCTGGCCTTGCCCCGGATCGAGCAATGTCCGAAGACCACTACCTCGTCACCTGTTGTCGTGATCTCCCCAGCCACTGGGCGTACCTCATCCCACACCTCGTCAGCTTCCTCGAAGTACTGACGCACTCCTTGATGGCCGCGATAGCCGCCGGTCTCGACACGAGTGCCGGTGAGAGGCTCAAACTTGATGTCCGAGTCGTAAAGCTCCAAGAGGGCGTCGAGGTCTCCGCGTCCTATCGCGTCGAAGCTCTCGCGCACGATCTCGACGTTCTTCTTCGACATCGCCCACGCAGTATCTCGCTGAAGGGTGCTGCTTTTCGTCCAAAGCAACAGTCACCGCCTCGATGACGGGGCTGATCCCCGGTCGGCGCAGGCGGCGGGTGAGCGAGACTAGTGCTGAGCCTGAGGCCGCTCGGCGCTGCGCAGCCGCTCGGCGAGGCCCTGCATCATCCGGACAGCGACCGTCGGGACGTCGTGGACCAGCGATGAGAACTCCCGTGAGCCGAGCACGAGCAGGTGCACGTCGGTCTCGGCAGTAACCGTGGCCGAGCGTGGTCCCTGATCGAGCAAGGACATCTCACCGAAGAACGAGCCCGGACCAAGCACTGCGCTGCCCTTCCCGCGCATCGTCGCCTTCGCCTTTCCGTCCGCGATCACGAAGCACTCCCGTCCAGGATCACCCTGGCGCACGATCACCTTGCCCTTCGGTGCGTTGACCTCATCGACGAGCGAAGCGATCCGAGCGAGCTCGCGCTTGTTGCAGGTAGAGAACAGGCGGACGTTTCCGAGCAGCTCCACCTTCGAGTTCTTGCCTCTCTTGGATCGGCGGGCGCGGCGAGCCACGGCGCGAGTATCGCACGGTGGAGTGAAGCGGGTGCGCGAGTAACCCCTCTGCGTTTTCCTGCGATATCGCTTACGCAGTATCTCTCAGACGGGTGCTGCTTTTCGTTCAAAGCAGCTACTCCGACAGCCCGGCGGCCTTCAGAGCCTCGTTGCGGTCCGCGTACTCGTAGAGGTAGACCATCTTGCCCTCGCGCAGCTTCCAGTGCACGTAGAAGCGCCGATCGACCTCCAAACCGCTGCCCTTCCCGGTGCCCCTCAGGTGCAGGCAGGCCACAACGCTGTCCCCACGGTCGAGGATGTCCTTGACGTCGATTCGGTGGCTCGCCCAGCTATCCATCCAGCGCTTTCGGATGGCACGCGCCGCGTCCAGCCCGTGGGACGGGATGTTCCCTTCCCCGAGCGGGTACCAGACGTGGGAGGGATCGATCGCGGTGAGCCATGCCTCCTCGTCGTCCTCGAACGCGGCGATGGATCTCCGCACGATCTCGACGTTCTCCTCCGACATCGCCTACTCCGAGAGACCGGCGGCTTCGAGGGCCTGCGCCTTGGTGTCATACCCCCGGCAATGGACCACTTTTCCGTTGCGCAGGGTGAACACCTGCCAACCGTCGCTTTCGACGTGCGCGCCGGTCTCCTTGCCACGGCCCGATTGACGCACGCGGACTACGACGGAGTCCCCTCCGTCCACCATCTCTTCAGCCTGGAAGCTGAAATCCTCGAACGCTTCCGACCATTCTCGAAGAAATTCGCGGACCTCTGCGGAACCGTGTGCGGTCTGGATCTCTGGAAACGCGCCCACGTAATCCCACTCGACGTCTTCATCGAGAATCGACAACAGGTCCTCCGGATTCGCAGGAGCGGATTCGGGCATAGCCCGCCTCAGAATCTCGACGTTCTCCTTCGACATCGCCTAGTCCCGCACCCTGGCGGCTTCGCCCTCCAAGGTCACCGCTCGACGAAGTCGGTAGAAGTGCTCGTCGAACTTCAGCAGCCTCGCGATGGCGTCGGGTTCAGCGTCCGCGACCTCGCTGTCTGTGATCTCCCAGTCGGGAAACGCCGCCTCCACGTCACTCCGGCTAGCCCCACGCGGCAGCGGCCCTCGGCGGCGCGGGGCAAAGCAATCGAGCAGCACGGTGGCATCGTCGGCGGCGACCGCAGCTATCTCCCGACCCATAGCCGTCCGCTGGCCATCGGCGAGACCGTGGAAGGTTCCCGTGTCGAGCACCAGCCGGAAGTCGGAGCCGACCTCCGCCTCCCGAAGAGCCGTCGCGTCGGCGTGCATGACCCGCACCTCAACATCGGCCTCCCGAACCCGCTCGCGGGCACGTTCCAGGGCCTTGTCCACGATGTCGATGCTGGTGACCTGCCAGCCGCGCTTTGCGAGTGGGACCGCCCAGACGGCACTGCCGCCTCCGAGGTCGAGCGCCGGTCCGTAAGGCGGCTCGCGCCCGCTCTCCTCGCGGGCAAACAATTCCGAGAGCTTCTCAGCGAACGGGGGATGCTCTGCGAGGTCCTCCCACGGATGGAAGCCGAGCCGGTAAAAGAGGCTGTAGGGAACGCCCATGATGGGCCTCCTTCGGATCGCTCACGCAGGGTTCTCCTGCGATATCCCCCACCCAGTCTCCCCCGCCGGAGGGGAGGGTCGCAAGTGGGTGAGCGCGATCTCACAGACCGCCGATTGCCTCCGTGTAAAGAAAACTCCCCCCCGACAGGACTGGAGGCGTGAGATTGGACCGTGAAGAAATGATCCGGATCCTCGAGGAGATCATCCGCGACCCCGAGACGAACCCGACCGCCAGGGTCACGGCAATCCGCGCCCTGAAGGAGTTTCCGAAGCCGCCGGTGGTCGATATGTCGCTGTACGACGAGAACGACGTGCTGCCGATGACCGGACCCGCACCTCGCGTCGGTAAACGGCTGAACGCTGAGCGATGAGCGACCGCCGGGAGCGCCGCTTCACCGTGCATGGGTCCCGCTCACGCCGCCTTACATGGGGCGCAAATCGGCCCGGTACTGTCGCTCGAGGGCAGCTCGGTACCCGAGAGACCTAGCTCGGTATCCGAGAACCTAAGAGGCGGGGTCAATAGAAAGGCGTTCGGTGCCTGCCGAAATCACACTGCGAGCCAATGACGATCGAGGGCGGGAGATCGTCGACGAACTCGAGAAGCAAACCGAGGTGAAGCCGACGGAGGTCATGGACGATGGCACCCGCCGCTACTACGTCAGCGCTATGGCTGCCGGCGTCGACGTCTTCGATCCGATGCTCGACAAGATCGCCTCCGACTGGCGCGACCACCTGACGAACCTAGCGGGACAACGGGGGGATTGACACTCTCATCGAGGGAGTGCTCCAAGCCCAAGCCAGCGGAGGCAGCGAGGGATAACTAGCCGACGTGCCCCCTTAGAAGGAAGGTGAGAGGACGCGTCGGATCACAAAACCCGCCAGTACGGAGTGTATTCCTCTACGTCAGATCGCGGGGCGTTTTTTGACTCAGCGGGTTGAAATAGCCGCCGGGTAGCACCTGGGCTTGATGGGTGGCGTGAGCCACCCGAACGAACCGCACCCCGCCTGCCGTTATTGCAATGACGCAAGCGCGAGGAGCGACTGATGGCCACAGACGACAAGCGAGAGGTCCGGGTCCGGGTCTTCGTCAATCAGACCTGGTTCGAGGTCGACGACGCCGGTAACCGCAGTCGAGTCCGAGACGAAGAAGGGATGAGCGACGAGCGGCGGGAGCACCGCCCGGCGCCAGAAGGACGATCCGCCAGAGACACAGGCGACGGAGCAGCCGGTCCCTCCGGGGCCGTTCGTTTCTCTGACTGAGCGAATCGAAACAGCCGCCGCGAAGCGCGTCTCACAGAAATGGCTCCGCTCGGCGCTCCCGCTGTGTGCTTTTAGCTCCGGCAAAAGTCGCACTGATTGATTGCGGTGCTCCCGACCGAAAGGAGCACGACATGCACCCAGCCGTGCTGGCAGGCGGAATCGGAGCGTTGGACGTTGCCCTTACCGGACAGGCTGCTCTCTATGCGCGCTCTCGCGACGACCGAGACGAAGCTCGCCGTGGGAGGCGAAAACCAGTCCCGGCCCCCACATATCGTCGGCCCGCTCGTCGCCTAGAGCGGCAGGACCAACCCAAGCGCGGTCCTGGCAAGGACAAGCAGGGCTAGTGCGAGCAGCTCGCGGCCAAAAACTTCAAGACCGGGTGGAGCTCAATCGCGTTCGGCGCAACGCCGGTCTGGCCGTGCGGGATGTCGAAGAAGCCGACCCCGATGACGGTGGCCCTGCCACTGAGTTTGGTGAAGCGGCTGGAGGAGGGCTGACCGCAGGCCCTGACGAGCGCGGAGCGGGCGCTCCTCATCTTCGCTTTCTTCGGTGAGCTTGAGGCGCCGTTGCAGTTGGTGTCGGGAACCTAGCCATTTCTGGTGCCAAAACGACCTCGGGCTGCAGATTCTCTCCATCTACGCGGGCGACTGCGACGAGACGCCCATCGTGAGTGAGCCGAACGTGCTCGGGCGGGATGTCGAATGGCTCGAGCACGGGGCGTCCGTGGCTGACCGCGGTGGCTTCGTCGTCGTCGAGCAGCCGCTCGGGCAGGAAGCCCACCAGCTCCTCGACCGAGACCTCGTTGCGGCCTTCCTCGGGGACCCGCAGGTCGCCGATCGCGGTGCGGCGCAGAGACTCGCAGTAGGCGTCCTCGAGGGTCTCGATCAGCGTGCGGATGTAGGTGCCGGAGGAGGACTCGATCTCGAAGGTCGCGCGCTCGCCGCTCGACTCCAGCAGGTTGGCGCGGTGGACGGTGATGCGGCGGGTCGGCGTCTCGACGGACTCGCCGCGATGCGCCTTGCGATAGAGCCGCTCGCCGTCGACCTTCACCGCCGACGTCATGGGCACTCGCTGCTCGATCTCGCCGGTCGGCAGCTCGAGTCGCTCTGGAACGCGGCCCGTCTCGGTGAGCTCGCCGTCCGGGTCGCCGGTCGAGGAGCGCCAGCCCAGCCGGGCCGTGGCGCGATAGGTCTTGGGAAGCTCGAGCAGATACCGCTGCAGCCGGGTGGCCCTGCCCAGCAGAACGATCAGAAGCCCGGTCGCGAACGGGTCGAGTGTTCCCGCGTGGCCCACCTTGCCACCACGCTCGCGCCTGATCTCCGCGACCACGTCGTGCGAGGTGACGCCGGCCGGCTTGTCGACCAGCAGGCCCCCGCCGGGGGTCGGGTCGGCGCTCACTCGCCGCTCAGGTTGCGAGCTGGGACTCGATCTCGCCGATCAGGAACTCGACGACCTGCTCGTACTCGAGATCCGTGCCGAAGCCGGCAGCCCGGCGGTGTCCGCCCCCGCCGTGGAGACGCGCGATCGCGGAGACGTCCACCTGCCCATCGGTTGAGCGCATGCTCACCTTGCGCGCCGCGCGACCGCCATCGGCCTGGTCCCGGACCACGGCGGACACCAGCGTGCCGTCAATCGTCCGCAGGTGATCGATGATTCCCTCGGTGAGTGGCTCGCTTGCGCCGGTGGCGGCGTAGTCCTCGGCCGAGATGTAGGTGACCGCAAGCCGGCCGTCGTCGAGCACGGTGATTCCCTCCAGCGCGCGGGCCAGAAGCTTGAGCTTCTCGAGCGGGGCGTGCTCGTAGAGTCGGCGATAGACGTCGTTGACCTGCACCCCCGCCTCGATCAGGCCGGCGGCCATCCGGTGCGAGCGCGCATCGGTGTTCTCGTACATGAACTTGCCCGTATCGGTTACCACTCCGACGTAGAGGGCGTTGGCGATCTCCGGCGTCAGCCGGACGTCGAGCAGTCCGGCCAGGTCGTAGACGATCTCCGCGGTGCACGAGGCCTCGACGTCGACGAGGTTGATGCTCCCGAAGCGGGTGTTGTCGTGGTGGTGATCGACGTTGATCACCATGTTCTCGCCGTTCTGCAGGAAGTCGACGGGCATGCGGTCGATGTTCCCGCAGTCGAGGAAGATCACGACGCGGTCGGCGATGTCGGCGGGCGGCTCGTGGAAGACCTCTTCGAGCGGCAGAAAGCGGTACTCGACCGGGAGCGGGAACTCCTTGGCCGTCAGAAACATCACCGAGTCCTTGCCGAGCGCCTCGAGGATGTCGTGCATCGCGAGGAGCGAGCCGAGGGCGTCCCCGTCCGGGTTCTCGTGGGTCGTCAGCAGGAAGCGGTCGCCGGCGCGGATCGCATCCGCGACGCGCTCGATGTCGCTGGTGAGGACCTCCGTCGATTCCGTCATTCGTCTCTGAGGAGACGCGAAATGCGATCGCCCCGTTCTGCGCTCTCGTCGTATTCGAAGGTCAAGGTCGGGGTTCGCTTCATCCGCATCGAGCTCGCGATCTTGCCCTGAAGAAAGCCGTGCGACGAGCGCAGGCCCGCGAGCGAGCGCTCCCGCTCCTCCTCGGAACCGAGCACGCTGATGTAGACGCGCGCAGCGCGCAGGTCTGGAGAGGTGTCCACGTCAGTCACGGTCACGAATCCGATTCTCGGGTCCTTGAGCTCCGTCGTGATCGCATCCCCGATGATCTCCTTGATCGACTCGTTGACACGCCGCATCCGGGCTGTCGGCATCGCCTGGCGACGATAACAGCCGAGGCTGAGGCGCACTCAAGCCATCCCGGAACACGTTCTAGCCGCGAATGTCGTGCAGGCTGAGCAGGTCGCGTTCGACCGAGCAGCCGTCGGGGCAGCGGCTCTCGACGAACCGCACCAGGCCGTCGGCTCGGTCCGAAACCCCGCCGTCACCGACGAGGGCGCAGAGGAGCGTCGAGCGCTGCCACTTGTCGTGTCCGTCGATCTCCGCGACCGACGCGCCGAACCGCTTCCGGACCGAGTCCTTCAGCGACTTGACCAGCTTGCGCTTGCCCTTCAAGTCGTGAACCTCCCCGAAGCGCAGGCGAATCTCGATCAGCTCGACGAAGGGCGACACACGCCACCATCTTCTCGGTGGCTGCTCCGCTTCGCGTCCGCCGCCCCGAGCATTTACTCCAGCGTCTTCTCGACCTGGCGGGTTTCGAAGAACTCGAGGACGTCGCCTTCCTTGATGTCGGCGAAGCCATCCAGCACGATGCCGCACTCCTGGCCCTCATCGACCTCGGCCACGTCGTCCTTGAAGCGCCGCAGCGATCCCACCTTGCCGCTCCAGACGATGGTCCCGTCCCGCACCAGGCGCACCCCGGCGCTGCGGGTCGCCTTGCCGTCGGTGACCAGGCAACCGGCGATCGTGCCGACCCGCGAGGCCTTGAAGGTCTGCTTGACCTCGGCCTGGCCGACCGTCTCCTCGACCTCCTCGGGCTCGAGCAGGCCCTCCATCGCCGCGCGGAGATCCTCGGTCACCTTGTAGATGACCGTGTAGGTGCGAATGTCGATGCCCTCCTCGTCGGCAGCACGGCGGGCGTCGGCTAGAGGCCGAACGTTGAAGCCGATGATCACCGCATCGGAGGCCGCCGCCAGCATCACATCGGACTCGTTGATGCCGCCGGTCTGGGCGTGGATCACGTTCACCGGAACCTGCTCCTGTGGCAGCTTCGCGATCTCGTCCTCGAGAGCCTCTAGGGAACCGGAGACGTCGGCCTTGAGCACGATGTTGAGCTCATTGAGCTGGCCCTCGCTGGCTCGCTGGAAGACCTCCTCGAGGGTGACCTTGCGGGCCTGGCGACGGGCCAGCTGCTCGGTCTTCAGGCGCGCCTCACGCTCCTGCGCGAGCTGACGGGCCTTGCGCTCGTTCTCCACCACCTGGATGTGCTCGCCGGCCTCAGAGACACCGTCGAAGCCGAGGATCTCGACGGGGGTCCCGGGAGTTGCCTCCTCCACCCGCTCGCCCTTGTCGTCGAGCATTGCCCGGACCTTGCCCCAGACCGGACCGGCGACTACCGCATCCCCCACATGGAGGGTGCCGCGCTGAATCAGCACACCGGTGACCGGGCCGCGGCCCGGGTCGAGCTCGGCCTCCACGACGGCCCCAGAGGCGGGAGCGTTGGGGTTGGCGCCGAGCTCCTCGAGGTCGGTGACCAGCAGAATCATCTCGAGCAGGTTGTCGAGGCCGTCCTTGGTCTTCGCCGAGACGTCGGCGTAGACGGTTTCGCCACCCCACTCCTCCGGATTGAGGTCCTGCTGGGCCAGCTCGGTGCGGACGCGGTTCGGGTCCGCGCCCTCCTTATCGATCTTGTTGACCGCGACCAGGATCGGGACGTCCGCCGCACGGGCGTGGTCGATCGCCTCGACGGTCTGCGGCATGACGCCGTCGTCGGCAGCGACGACGATCACCGCGACGTCGGTGACCTTGGCGCCGCGCGCTCGCATAGCGGTGAATGCCTCGTGGCCGGGGGTATCCAGGAAGGTGAGGGTCTTGCCGTCGTGCTGGACCTGGTAGGCGCCGATGTGCTGGGTGATGCCGCCGGCCTCACCGGCCGCGACCTGCGTCTGGCGGATCGCGTCGAGCAACGAAGTCTTGCCGTGGTCTACGTGGCCCATGACGGTGACGACGGGCGGGCGATCGGCGAGATCCTTTTCGTCGTCCTGCTCCGCCTCGGGCTCCTCGACCTCTTCTTCGGCCGCCGTGACGATCTCGATCTTGCGGTCAAACTCCTTGGCGATCGCCTCGACCGACTCGTCGGTGAGCGTCTGGGTGAGCGTGGCCATCTCACCCTCCTTCATCAAAGCCTTGATCACCTCGGCGGCGGACAGCCCCAGGCTCTCGGCGACCTCCCGGACGGTGGCGCCGGAGTTGACCTTGATCGGCGGCTGCTCCTCTGGCTGCTTCAGCTCCCTGTCGCTCGGCTCCTCGAGCAGCGGGCGGCGACGGCGTCCGCCGCGGCGGCGCGGGGGCCTGGGCGGCGGCTGGGTCCTCGCGATGTGGTCGCGGCGGGCCGCCTGGGAGTCGATCACGACACGGCGCCTACGCTTGCCCGGACCCTTTTTAGCCGCGGCACCGTCACCGGAGGCCGGCTTCGCGGGTGCTTCCGCATTCGCCTGCGGGGCTTGGGCATTTGGCGCGGCCTTCGGGGGTGCGCCCTTCTGCGAAGAGCCCTTGGCGGGCGCCTTCTTGGTCTTGGTCGCCGTGGCGGCGGACGCGCCGTCGCCGGAGCTCTTGGCGCCGTCGCCCGAGTTCTTCAGAGCCGCCAGAGCGTCGGACTCCTCGACGCTCGACTGAGCGACCTTCGCCTCCACTCCGGCAGCCTTGAGCGCAGCAAGGACCTCCTTGCTGGTCAGGCCCTGAGCCTTAGCTATCTCGTGTACGCGCTTCTTTGCCATCTCCTACTCGGTGGTCTGCTCCTCTGCGGTCTTCACGGTCTCCGCCTCGTCAGCCTCGTGGGCTCCGCCGTCCTCTGAGGCGCCGTCCTCTGAGGCCTGGTCCTCCTCGGCGGCGGGCTCCTCCTCGGTGGACTCCTCGTCGACCTCAGGCTCTTCATCTCCCTCGTCCTCTGAGGGCTCCTCGGTCTCCTCTATCTCTTCGACCTCAGCGGCGGGGGCCTCCTCAGCCTCCTCGGCCTCTTCGGCGTCCTCCTCAGCCTCCTCGGCCCCGGCGCTCTCGTCGAACTGGCTCTCGGCCTTCTCGACGATCGGCTTCACCGCGGCATTATCGGAGTCAGTGTCAGCCAGCGTGGCGACCTCCTCGTCGCTCAGCGGACTGAGCACCGCAACCTGGTTGGTGCTGAATCGTGTGAGCGCCTGATGCTGGGGAAGACCGCAGTACTGCGAGCCCTGCAGGGCCGCGTTGGGGCAGCGGCGGCCGGTGGTCATGATCGCCATGCAGCGGCCATCGGCGGCCTCCTCGCCCTCGTACTCGATGTCCTCCTCCTGCTGAGCGAACTCGGTCTCGGAGGTGATGTCGACCTTCCAGCCCGTCAGGCGAGCCGCCAGGCGCGCGTTCTGACCGTCACGGCCGATCGCCAGCGAGAGCTGGTCGTCGGGGACGATCACGGTCGCCTCCTTGGTCTCGTCGTCGACGAGGACCTCGCGGACTCGCGCCGGCGAGAGGGCCTTGGCGACGAATCGGGCGGGCTCGTCGTTGTAGGGAATGATGTCGATCTTCTCGCCCCGCAACTCGGAGACGACCATGCGGACGCGCGAGCCTCGCGGCCCGACGCACGCCCCCACCGGATCGACGCCATCGGCGTGGGAGATGACGGCGATCTTCGAGCGCCAGCCCGGCTCGCGAGCGACACCGGTGATCTCCACCAGCTTGTCGGCGATCTCCGGGACCTCGAGCTCGAAGAGCTTCTTGATCAGCTCGGGATTGCGGCGTGAGACGACGATGCTCGGGCCCTTGGTGTCGGCCGAGACGTCGGTGATCACCGCCTTGACGCGCATGCCGTGGTCGTAGCGCTCGTTATAGACCTGCTCGGAGCGCGGCAGCAGAGCCTCGACCCGCTCGCGGAGCTGGACCAGCGTGTAGCGGTTGTCGGACTGCTGGATGATCCCCGTGATGAGCTCGCCGACGCGGTCCTTGTACTCCTCGAACATCATGCCGCGCTCGGCCTCGCGGATCCGCTGGAGGATCACCTGCTTGGCGGTCTGTGCGGCGATGCGCCCGAAGTCGTCCGGCGTCACGTCCTGCGTCTTGATCTGATCCATGTAGGGCTCGAGCCGCTCGGGCTCGACCTCGGGCTCGGTGGCCTCACGGCGCTCACCCGTCTCCGGGTCCACGGTCGGCCTGTTGATCTCGATCTCGGGGATGGGCTCGCCGGCGGCCTCCGCGGCCTCGGCGGCCTGCAGCTGATCCTCGAACTGCTCGTCGAGCAGACGCTTCTCGAGGTCCTCCGGGACCATCAGCTCATAGACGCGGAAGTCCGCGGTGCCGTGATCGAGCTCGACCTTCGCGTACTTGGCGGCTCCCGGCGTCTTCTTGTAGGCAGAGAGGAGGGCGTCCTGAAGGGCGTCCATCAGGGTGTCCGCCGCAATCCCCTTCTCCTGCTCGAGCATCTTTACGGCGTCGACGATTTCCTGGGTCATGCGACCTCCTCCGGGACAAGATTTGAACGGCGAACGCTCTGCAATGGAATGGTCACCGCGCCGTCGGGCGCATCGAGGCTGACTCGCTCTTCATCCGCAGCGGTAAGGGTGCCCGTGAAGCTGTGACGCCCCGCGATCTCCTCGCTCGTCTTGACACGAACGCGGTTGCCGAGGAAGCGACGGAAGTGCTCTGGCTTCGTCAGGGGCCGCTCTGGCCCCGGCGATGAGACCTCCAGCGACCACTCCTCGAGCAGGTCGCGGAGGACGCCGGTGACCCGCTCGCAGAGGGCGATATCGACCCCATCAGGGCTGTCGATCACCAGCCGCAGACGCTCAGTCGCCGGCCGCTCCAGGGCGAGCAGCTCGACGTCCGGCTCCTGATCGCGAAGCCGTGACTCGATGGTTTCCTGTAGTTGCTGAAGCTCTGTATCCATCTCTGAATCCATTCTTGGGCCCAAAAAAAGGCGGGCGCTCGCCCACCTTTCGACACGCAGTTAGGTGCGAAAAAAGGTTCCTCGGCGAGTATAGCCCCGCTTCAGGCACGCGCAAGACGGCCAGGAACCGCGCTCATACCTCCACCATCACGGTCACCGGACCGTCGTTCACCAAGGCCACTCCCATACAGGCGCCGAAGACTCCCTTGTTCGCTCCAACCCGTTCGCAGAAGCGGTCATAGAGTGGCTCCGCCTGCTCACCCGGTGCCGCCTTCGTGTAACTCGGACGTGTCCCCTTTCGGGTATCGCCATAGAGCGTGAACTGGCTGACGCAGAGGATCTCGCGGTCCCCGAGGGGCTCGTTCATTCTGCCGTCGGCGTCGTCGAAGATGCGAAGGGCTCGGACCTTCTCCGCCAGCCTGTCGGCCTCCGCCTCGGTGTCGTCTCGCGAGACGCCGAGCAGGACGAGCATCCCCGGCCCGATCTGCGCGACCCTCTCCCCCTCGACGTCGACCGCCGCCTGGCTGACGCGCTGGACCAGCGCCCTCACGTCTCGCGCCCGACCTGCCCGGCGACGATCTCGAGAAGCTGAAGCGCGATCGGCGGCACCCTGCCGTCGGCGTCGCACTCCGGGTCATATGCGGTGAGCGAGAGCGCCCGGACCGGGCACCGCCCCAGAAGTGAGCGGACCTGCGATTCGAGCTGCGGCGCCGTGAGGCCACCTTCGACGCTGTAGATGTTGACGCGGGCCTGATCGGCGTCGAGCACGTCGAGGTCGACGTGCAGGTACACGCCGGTCGGCTCGGGTCGAATGGAGTCCACGACCTCGGCGACCGAGTCGTCCGCCTCGATCCGCTCAGGGGGCAGGTGGCGGATCGCGGACGCCCGCAGGCGATTCAGCTCGGCTGGATCGAAGTCGCGAGCGCCGGCGAGCACCACGGCGCTCTCGGGCACGGTCGCGCCGTCCATGGAGGGCTCGCTCATCCCGTGCCAGGCCTCGCCGGTGAGCACGGCCAGCCCCATGCCGTCGAAATAGCCATCGACGCTCGAGTCCGGGGTGTTGAAGTCGCCGTGGGCGTCGAACCAGACGACCGCCGGCGATGGCTCATCCATGGCCGCAGCCATCCCCAGCCCGGCGAAGCAGCTGCCGGAGAGCAGCACCGGAAACGCGCCGTCCGCGATCGCCGCTCGAGCGCGGGCGGCCACGAGCCGAATCAGCTCGAACCCGGCCCCGGCCTCACTGGCGCCGCTTGCGTCCCTCTGGTGTTCCCGAAGCTCCACCATCTCGAGGCGGACCCGAGCGCCGCGGCTTCCGAGCGCCTTCTCGGCGCCCGCCTGGAGCAGGCGTTCGGGGCCGCGCCCCACCCCCATGCGCAGCGCGCCGACCTCGTAGGGAACCGCAAGCAGGCGGAACTCGGTCATCCGGTGCCGCTAGGTGCTGGCGGCGAGCCGTTCCCTGTAGATCCGGTAGTCGCGCCGCTCGGGACGCAGGTTCGAAGCCAGGGCCAGGTGATGGCGAGCCCGCCGCGTCTCGCCGGTCTTGGTCAGGGCACGGCCGAGGCAGAAATGCGCGTAGTCGTTGACGGGGTGGGTCTCCACCACCGCCTCGAACTCGGTGGCCGCCTCCGCGTAGTGGCGGGTGCGGAAGAGCGCACGGCCGAGCGCCTCGCGGACGGAGCTCTTCTCGGGCGCCTGTCGGGCCGCCTCCTTGAGCGGCACGGTCGCCTCCTCGAAGTCGCCGTCCTCGAGCAGCTCGATGCCGCGTCGGTAGAGGGAATAGAGCGAATCGTCGTGTGGGAAATCCTGGTTCTGGGCCATGGGCCCAGTGTAGAAGCCGGACGCGGGCCGCTAGTCGCTTGGCTTGGCCCGGGAGGTGGATCCCGACCGGAGCGCCTCGATGCGGTCGAGGATGGCGTCTGCCACCGCCTCCTTGGAGGCAAGCGGGACGTGGTGCTCTCCCCCGCGCTCGACGATCACGACCTCGTTCTCGCAGCTTTCGAAGCCGATGTCCGAACGGGAGACGTCATTGAGGACGATCGCGTCGGCCCCTTTTCGCGACAGCTTCTCGCGAGCCCGATCGAGGCCGGCATCGGTCTCCGCTGCGAACCCGACAATGGTCTGGCCCTTCCGGCGGCGAGTGGAGAGCGCGGCGAGGATGTCCTCGGTCGCCTGCAGGTCGAGCTCGAATCCGCCCGTTCCCTCTCGGTGGATCTTCTCCCCCGCCGCCCGCTTCGGACGGAAGTCCGCCGGCGCCGCCGCCATCACCAGGACATCGGCGGAGTCGAACTCGCGGGCCAGGGCGTCGGCGAGCTCGGCGGCGGTTTCGACGTCGACCCTTCTCACCCCGGGGGGTGCCGGATGGGAGACGTTCGCGGCGACCAGGGTGACGTCGCCCCCCCGCCGTGCTGCGCGCTCCGCGAGGGCCAGGCCCATTCGGCCGGAGGAACGGTTGCCGATGAAGCGCACAGGGTCGATCGGCTCGCGGGTGCCCCCCGCGGAGATCAGGACCCGGAGCCCGTCCCAGGGACCGCTCGGCCTGGGCACCACTGTCTCGATCGTGTCGAGGAGCGTCCGGGGCTCGGGAAGCCTCCCCAGCCCGTGCTCGCCGCGGGAGGCGAGCCCCCCCTCCTCCGGTTCGATCACGGCGATCCCGCGCTGGCGAAGCGTCGCCAGGTTGGCCTGGGTCGCGGCGTCCCGGTACATCCGGTCGTTCATCGCGGGCGCAACCAGCCTCGGGGCCGCACAGGCGAGGAACGAGGTGGTCAGCATCGAGTCGGCGATCCCCGCGGCAAGCTTGGCGATGGTGTTGGCCGAGGCTGGCGCGACCAGGTAGGCGTCGGCATTGGCCACCACCTCGAGGTGCCCTATCGGGTCGTGTCCGGGAACCGGATCGCCCGGGAACGCGCCACGGGTCGGGTCGCGCTCGAACTCATCGATGAGCACCGGTGCGCCGACGATCCCCTCGAAGGATGCCCTGCCGATGAAGCGCTCGGCCGTGGGCGTCATCACGACGCGGACGGCGTGGCCCTCCTTGGTGGCCAGACGGGCCAGCTCAAGCGACTTGTAGGCGGCGATTCCACCGCTCACCCCGAGCAGGATGCGGGCCATGAGCCCTCCTAGTGACTAGGACTTGTACTCGTACTTGAGCTTGCCCGCTGCCGTCTCCTCCAGGGCGATGGTGAGGTAGTTCCCGCTGGGGACCTCGACCATCGGCGGCGTGTACTCGCCGTAGGCGCCCTCGGAGAGAGAGTGGTAGTAGGCGTTGATCTGTCGGGCCCGCTTCGCCGCGACGAGAACGGCGGCGTAGTGGGTGTCGGTGCGCTCGAGGAGCTTGTCGACTCTGGGTCGGATCATTGACATGGGATCGTCAGTGTAGGGACAGCTCGTCGCGGGCGAGCCCCTCCAGCTCGGACGCCGCTTTCTGCAGGTCGCCGTTCACAACCACGTGCGGGAACTCCTCCCTCGCCGCGAGCTCGGTCTCCGCGGTGCGAAGCCGCTCCTCGATCGCCTCGGCCGAGTCGGTTCCCCGCCCCTCGAGCCGCTCACGGAGAACCTCGGGGCTGGGGGGCGCAATGAAGATCTGCACGGCCTCAGGCATCGCCTCGCGCACCTGGCGGGCCCCCTGCACCTCGATCTCGAGGACGACGGACCGGCCCTCCGCGAGCCGGCGCTCGACCTCCTCTCGCAGAGTCCCGTAGCGGTTGCCGCTGTAGGTGGCGTGCTCGAGAAAGTCGGCGGCCCCGACGCGGCGGTCGAACTCCTCGGGGGTGAGGAAGTGATAGTCGCGGCCGTCGACCTCTCCGGGTCGAGGAGCACGAGTGGTCGCGGACACCGAGAGCTCGAGCTCCGGGATCTGCTCGAGCAGGCGCTCGATCAGCGTCCCCTTCCCGACCCCCGACGGGCCGGTGATCACGAAGACCTTCCCCACGTGGAGGATCATGACCGGAGGGACGGCCGCGAAAAACCGCTGGAATGCGGAGCTACTTGCGCAGCTGCGCGACGAGTTCCGCGCGCTGGCGCTCGGAGAGGCCGCCGATGGTCTTCGACGGGGAGATCCTGCACTGGTTGAGGATCCGGTTGGTCTTGACCCGCCCGTACTTGGGGACCGCCATCAGCATGTCGATGACCTTCGCCGTCTGGACGTACTCCGGCGGGTCCATCAGCAGCGTCTGGATATTGACCTTGTTGCCCTTGAGGTCGCGCTTCAGCTGCGCGCGCTTCGAGCGGATGTCGTTGGCCCTGCGAAGGGCCTCCATCCGCTGGTCCAGTGATCTCTCGGGCGCGGCGTTGGAGGACTGGACCGGGGCCTGCATCGGGGCGGCAGTATATCCCCGGCCACCGGGCGCGGAAACCCCTATTGGGGGATTGTGAAAAAAACTCCCGTCTAACCGGAGATCCTTGCCGACTCTCCGGCCAGCTCCTCGGCGATTCGCGATCCGGCGGCGGGGTCACGGAAACTCTCTGTGCCGACCGCAACGAGGCTCGCCCCCGCTCCGATCATCTCTGCGGCATCCCGTCCGGTCGAGACGCCGCCCATCGCGACCACCGGGACGGACACCGTCGACGTAACCGCGTTGACCTGCGCCAGGGCCACCGCCCTGACGGCCGGCCCAGAGAGGCCGCCGGTCCCTCCGCCAAGCCAGGGCTCTCCGGTGTCCGGGGCGAGCGCGGATGCGCGCAGGGTGTTGATCAGCGAGACGGAATCCGCCCCGCCCTCCACCGCTGCCTCGGCGACCGGCACGGGGTCCGCGACATTCGGCGTCAGCTTCACGAGCAGGGGTTTCTCGGTTAGGGGCCGCACGGTCTCGAGCAGCGAGCGGGCCTCGTCGGGCGACTCTCCGACGATCAACCCGGACTTCACGTTGGGGCAGGAGACGTTGAGCTCGATGGCCGCGACCTCCTCGCGTCCACCCACCCCCTCGACCAGCAGGGCGAACTGATCGTGACTGGTCCCCATCACCGAGACGATCAGCGGCACCGGCAGCTCGGCGAGCTGGGGCAGATCGTCGGCCAGAAAACCATCGAGGCCCTTGTTCGGAAGACCGATGGAATTGATCAGCCCGGAGGGCGTCTCCCAGAGGCGCGGCGGCGGGTTGCCAGCCCGGGGCTCCGGGGTGATCGTCTTGGAGACGAAGGCCGAGAACGGAAACTCATCCAGCAGCTGCTCACCGAATGCACGCCGCGCGGCGATCGCGTCGAAGGTTCCGGAGCCGTTGATGACGGGATGGCGGAGGGTGAGGCCACAGAATTCCGTTGAGAGATCCGGATCCGGGAGAACGGTGCCGTTGCCCTCCATCTAGTGGCCCGATCCCGGCACCAGCGCCGTCTCGATCTCGTCGCCCCGGACGACCGGGCCGTCGACGCAGATGCGCATGTATCCGCCGGAGCGCAGCGGGATGGCGCAGCCGAAGCAGGCGCCGAAACCGCATGCCATCGGCGCTTCCATCGCCAGCTCACAGGCGACGCCGCGCTCGGCGCACATCCCGCGAACGGCGTCGAGCATCGCCGGAGGCCCGCAGGCGTAGACGGCCGCCGTGCGCGCGTCGTCGCCCTCGAGGAGCACGGCGAGCAGGTCGGTCACGAAGCCGCGGTAGGTCCGGCGGCGGTTTGTGTGGTCGCCGACAGGATGCAGCCCGTCCTCACTGGCGAGCCGAACCTCCGAGCAGTCGAAGAGGTCGAGTCCGCCCGAGTTCGCCCGGTCCCTGAAGCCGAGCAGGACCCGGGCCGGGACCCCGGCCGCGAGGAGCTGCCGGCGCCAGATCGCGAGCGGCGCCACACCGATCCCGCCGCCGACCAGGATCGCTCCGGCCGCGCCCTCGGCCACCTCCCTGGGCGCCGAGAACGGGCTGCCCAGCGGCCCGTGGATCCACAGCCCCTCCCCCACTTCGAGCTCGGCGAGCCTGGTGGTGCCGGGGCCGACGGCCTGCACCAGGAAGTCGAGCCGCACCCGGCCAGACTGCTGCTCCGCGTCGGCGACCGAGAAGGCGCGGGCGAGGTAGGGACGCCCCTCCTTCCCACCCCAGCCGGAGTCCGTGGCAAGCATGTAGAACTGGCCCGCCCCCGGCATCGGCCCCACCGGGTCGAGAGCGGAGAAGATCCGGTAGCCGCCGGACTCCAGATTGCGGGTCACCTCGCAGAGGCGGCGGCCAAACGGAGCGGTGACTCGCTCCCCGAGCCGGGAGGCCTGGTTCGCTGTCACCTGCTCGATGGCTCGCGCTCCTGCGGCTCGTGGAGCTCCTGCAGGGAGCGGACCGGCGCCACCTCCCGGGCGGCGGCGAAGATCGCGCGTGAGGCCGCGGAGGCGCCGGTCATGGTGGTGACGCACGGGATTCCATGCCGGATCGCCTCCGTGCGGATCTCGTAGCCGTCGGTGCGCGCGCCGGACCCGGTCGGGGTGTTGATCACCAGGTCGACCTCCTCCGACCGGATGCAATCGACGACGTTCGGGGATCCCTCGCCGATCTTCTTGATCTTGCGGACCGGCACCCCCATGGCGGAGATCGCCTGGGCGGTCCCGGATGTCGCGATGACCTGGAAGCCGAGGTCATGGAAACGGGTGGCGAGCTGGGTGGCGGCCGGCTTGTCGGAGTCGGTGACGCTGATGAAGATCGTCCCCTCGGTCGGCAGGGACACGCCGGCCGCCGCCTGGGCCTTGCCGAATGCGGTCGGGAAGTCGGATGCGATCCCCATCACCTCCCCCGTGCTCCGCATCTCGGGGCCGAGGACGGCGTCGGCGCCGGTGAAGCGCGCGAACGGGAGGACGGCCTCCTTGACGCTGATGTGCGTCGGCGCCTCGCGCGGCAGCGACTGGCTCGACAGGGACTCCCCGAGCATCAGTCGGCAGGCGATCTTGGCCAGCGGCGCGCCGATCGCCTTGCTGACGAACGGAACGGTGCGCGATGCCCGCGGGTTGGCCTCGATGACGAACAGCTCTCCGCCGGCGACGGCGTACTGCACATTGATCAGGCCGACCACCCCGAGCTCCAGCGCGATCCTGCGGGTGGTCTCGCGGATCTCGTCGAGCATCTCCTCGCCGAGGCTCATCGGCGGGAGCACGCAGGCCGAATCGCCCGAGTGGACGCCGGCCTCCTCGACGTGCTGCATCACCCCGGCGACGAAGCACTCCTCCCCGTCCGCGAGAGCGTCGACATCGACCTCGATCGCGTTCTCCAGGAAACGGTCGAGCAGCAGCGGGTGCTCCTGGTCTGCCCTGACGTTGGCTTCCAGGTAGGCCGCAAGGGCCTCGCCGTCGTAACAGATCTCCATCGCTCGGCCGCCGAGGACGTAGGAGGGCCGGACGAGCAGCGGGAAGCCGACGTCCTCGGCGATTGAGACCGCCTCCTCGGCCGACAGCGCGGTGCCGTAGGGCGGGTGCTTGATCTCCAGCCGTCGCAGGAGAGCCCCGAAACGCCCGCGATCCTCTGCCAGGTCGATCGCGTCGACCGGAGTGCCGAGCAGCAGCACTCCCGCCTCCTCCAGGGCCTTTGCCAGACGCAGAGGGGTCTGACCGCCGAACTGGACGATCACTCCCTCGGGCCGCTCGATCTCGCAAACCGCCAGCACGTCCTCCTCCGTGAGCGGCTCGAAGTAGAGACGGTCGGAGGTGTCGTAATCCGTCGAGACGGTCTCCGGGTTGCAGTTGATCATCACCGCGTCGCGGTCGAGCTCGCGCGCCGTCATCGCGGCATGCACGCAGCAGTAGTCGAACTCGATCCCCTGCCCGATGCGATTGGGGCCGGAGCCGAGGATCACCACCGAGGGGCGATCGCCCCGCTCGACCTCGCCGGTAGCACCGTTCATCGAGCTGCGCTCGTGTGCGGAGTAGAAGTACGGCGTCCGCGCCTCGAACTCGGCGGCGCAGGTGTCGACGGCGCGGTAGGTGCGCTCGAGTCCCTCGGTGCCGTCACCCTCCGTCGCCAGCTCGCGGAGCTCGCGCAGGAACCAGGGATCGATCATGGTCGCCTCCTGGATTCGCTCCAGCTCCACCCCGCGCCTGAATCCGTCGAGGATCAGGTCGAAGCGGTCGGATGAAGGGGTTGCCAGGCGATCGAGCAGATCGCCCGTCGACGCCGGGATCTCCGGCTCGTCGTCGAGCTCCCGCGATCGCATTGCCTTGGCGAAGGACTCGCGGAAGGTCCGCCCGATCGCCATGCACTCTCCGACCGACTTCATGTGGGTCGAGAGCCGGCCCTCGGCGCCGGGGAACTTCTCGAACGCGAAACGGGGCACCTTGGTGACGACGTAGTCGATCGTGGGCTCGAAGGACGCCGGCGTCGCCCGGGTGATGTCGTTGGGGATCTCCTCCAGCGCGTGGCCGACGGCGAGCTTCGCGGCGATCTTTGCGATCGGGAACCCGGTCGCCTTCGAGGCGAGCGCGGAGGAGCGCGAAACACGCGGGTTCATCTCGATCACCACGATCTCGCCGCTCTCCGGGTTGACCGCGAATTGCACATTCGAGCCGCCGGTCTCCACCCCGACGGCACGGATCACGCGGATAGCCTGGTCGCGGAGGTCCTGGTAGAGGGCATCGGGCAGCGTCTGGGCGGGGGCGATCGTCACCGAGTCGCCGGTGTGGACACCCATCGGGTCCACGTTCTCGATCGAGCAGATGATCACCACGTTGTCGTTGCGGTCGCGCATCACCTCGAGCTCGAACTCGCCCCAGCCGAGCACTGACTCCTCGACCAGCACCTGGTTGATCGGGCTGGCGGCGAGCCCCTCGGAGACGACCTGGGCGAACTCCGTCTCGTCGTTGGCCACGCCACCGCCGTGTCCGCCGAGCGTGAACGCCGGCCGGACGATGATCGGAAGGGTGAGCTCGCCGGACGCGAGGGCCTGCTCGCCCTGCTGGATCGACTCGACGATCTTCGAGAACGGCACCCGCAGCCCGGCCTCCTCCATCGTGGTGCGGAAGGCCTCGCGGTCCTCGGCGCGGTGGATCGCCTCGTAGTCAGCGCCGATCAGCTCGACGCCGAAGCGCTCGAGAGTGCCGTCGTCGTGTAGCGCCTTGGCTAAGTTGAGCGCGGTCTGACCGCCCAGGGTCGGGAGAAGGGCGTCTGGCCGCTCGCGCTCAATCACCTTCGCGACAGGGCCGGGGAGCAGCGGCTCTATGTAGGTCCGGTCGGCGAACTCGGGGTCGGTCATGATCGTCGCCGGGTTCGAGTTGACCAGCACGACCTCGTAGCCATCCTCCAGCAGCACCTTGCACGCCTGCACGCCGGAGTAGTCGAACTCCGCTGCCTGCCCGATCACGATCGGCCCGGATCCGATCAGCAGGATCTTCTCGATGTCGTTACGTCTGGGCACCCTGCTTCTCCTTCGCGGCGTCGAGGGCCTCCTCGTGCGAGCCGAACGCCGTGAGGCGGATGACCAGCCCGTCGCGGAACTCGTAGATCAACCCGAGGTCCTGGCCCACTGGCACGTCACTTCCTCGACCAACCCCCTCGAGACGCGTGAACACGACGATCACGTCGTCACTCAGCGGGTGGAACTCAGGTGGCGCGTATCGAACCTCGCCGAGCATGTCCTGCAGTTCCTGGAAAAAGGTGCGAAGACCGTCATGGCCGTGATAAGTCCGGTGCTCGACCTCTCTGGCGAGCCACGGTGAGAACTCGACCTCGGGGTCGAAGATCTCGGGGATCAGCTCGAACGCCGCCTCCAGTCCCCCACCGACGTACTCCCCCTGCGTCTGGGCATACCAGCCCCGGACCGTCTCGATATTGCTCTGAGCGGGGGTCATGTCCGGGACAGCTCCAGGAACCGGTCGAAGAGGTAGCGGGCGTCATGGGGGCCGGGGCCGGCCTCGGGGTGGTACTGGACCGTGCAGCCCGGGACGTCCTTGAGGACCAGCCCCTCGACCGTGCGGTCGTAGAGGTTGAGATGCGAGAGCTCGGCCTCACCGAAGTCGGTCTGCCAGCGGACGGGCTCGTCGCCTTCGATAGTGCGGTCGCCACCGGGGCCCAGCACGGCGAAGCCGTGGTTCTGGGAGGTGATGTCGATTCGCCCAGTCTCGAGATCCTTGACCGGGTGGTTGGCGCCGTGATGGCCGAAGGGCAGCTTGAAGGTCTCGAGGCCCACCGCCCGGCAGAGCAACTGGTGGCCGAGACAGATGCCTACGACCGGCTTCTTGCCGACCACACCCCGGACGTTGTCGACGATGTAGTCGAGGGCGCCGGGGTCACCGGGCCCGTTGGCGAGGAAGACGAGGTCCGGCTCGCGGGCGAGGACGTCGTCGGCCGAGCTGTCGCAGGGAAGCAGCGTGACGCGGCAGCCCCGCTCGCGCAGCTGCCTGATGATCGACAGCTTGATTCCCGTGTCGATGCCGACCACGTGCGCGCCGTCGCCGTCGAACTCGACCGGCTCCGGAGGGGTGACCTCGCGGGCGAAGTCCGCCCCCACCATCGAGGGCTCGGCAGCGATCCGTCCGCGCGCCTCGGACTCGGCGAGCTCGACCGGGAAGATCCCGCCGCGCATCGCACCCCGATCGCGAATGTGCCGGACGAGGGCCCGCGTGTCGATCCCGCCGATCGCCGCCACCCCGAGGTCGCGCAGCCAGTCGAGCCAGCCGCCCTCCGCCGTGGCGGCGTCCTCGCCGTTCTTCCCCTCCCGCATGATCACGCCGCGCGCCTGAACCCGCTCGGACTCCATCGCGTCGCCCGAGACTCCGTAGTTGCCGATCAGCGGATAGGTGAAGGCGATGATCTGGCCCGCGTAGGAGGGATCCGTGACCGCCTCCTGGTAGCCCGTCATCGAGGTGTTGAAGACCACCTCGCCGGTGATCTCGCCGCCCGCGCCGAGCAGCTCGCCGTCGAGGCGGGTGCCGTCCTCCAGCAGGACATAGCCGCTCACGCGACCGTCTCCTTCGCCTCTGCACCGGGATTCGGGGCGTAGTCCAGGATGAGCCGCTGGACACGCTTGAACTCGTCGGTGCCCGCGCGGCCAAGCAGCTCGAAGAGGGCGGTCTCGACGCTAGTCATCAAGGCGCCGGCGCGTTCCATCTTGTGCAGGCCGACCCGCTTGTTCTGATCGGAGCGAGAGCCGACGGCGTCCTCGGCCACCTGCACATCCACCCCGGAGGCGAGCAGATCGAGGGCCGTCTGGTTGACGCAGACGTGGGTCTCGATCCCGCAGAGGAGCACCTGGTCGCGGCCCTCGAGGTCGAAGCCCTCGGCCTCGGAGGCCGCGAAGACCACCTTCTCCAGGGGCTCGACGCCGTCCGGAAGGTGCTCGGCCACCTCCGGCACGGTCTCCCCCAGCCCCTTGGGGTACTGCTCGCTGATCACGATCGGGATCCCGATGGCCTGGGCTCCCTCGATCAGCGTCGCCGTCGCCCTCGCGATTCGGTCGAAGCCGGGGATGGCCTTGCGAAAGGCCTCCTGGACATCGACCACGACGAGCGTCGTCCGATCTGCTTCGAGCCTGCCGCTCAAGATGCGACCCCCAGGGCGAAGGAGCGCTGCCGGAAGGCCACCTGTCCGCCGGCGACCGTCATCAGGACGCGGCCGGTGAGCTCGCGGCCGGCGAAGCAGTTGTTGTACGCCCGGCTCTCGTAGCCCTCCTCGCCCACGGTCCAGGTGAGCTCAGGATCGATCAGGGTCACGTTCGCCCCAGCGCCGGCCGCGAGCCGGGGAGCCTCGATGCCGAAGGGCTCGCCCCCGCAGGTAAGCCGCTCGACCAGGAGCCCCAGCGGCAGCACCCCTGGGAGGACGAGGTCTGTGTAGAGAGCGGCGAAGGCGGTCTCCAGGCCGGTTACCCCCCAGGCCGCCTCCTCGAAGGGAACCTCCTTTTCCTCGGAGGCGTGCGGTGCGTGATCGGTCGCGATGCAATCGATCGTGCCCTCGCGCAGGCCGTCGATCAGGGCCTGCCGGTCGTCCTCGCTTCGCAGGGGCGGATTCATCTTGAAGCGAGCGTCGAGGCTGCGGACGGCCTCGTCGGTGAGGGTGAGGTGGTGCGGCGTCGCCTCGCAGGTGACCCGCACGCCGGCGGCCTTGGCGCGGGCGACCTCCTCGACCGACGCGCGCGCGGAGAGGTGCTGGACGTGGATCTGGGTGTCCTCGAAAAGACCGAGAGAGCAGTCGCGGGCGATCATGGTCGACTCGGAGACCGAGGGCACCCCGGCCATCCCCAGCGCGGCCGAGACCTCGCCCTCGTGCATCACACCGCCCGCGGAGAGCTCCGGGTCCTCCTCGTGGAGCGCGATCAGGCCGCCCGCAAGCCGCTGGTACTGGAGAGCGCGGCGCAGGACCCTGGCGTTGGCGATCGGGAGGCCGTCGTCCGAGAAACCGATCGCTCCGGCGTCTCGGAGCTCCGCCATCTCGCTGAGCTCCGTGCCCGCCATCCCCCGGGTCACGTTGGCCATGAAGCCGACCGGGATCGATGCCTCGCGCTCCGCCCGCTCTCGAACCGAGCCCAGGACCGCGGCCGAGTCGATCGGCGGCGACGTGTTCGCCATCGCGATCACGGCGCAGTAGCCGCCGGCCGCTGCCGAGCGGGTGCCGGTCTCGAGGTCCTCCTTGTGCTCCTGACCGGGTACGCGAAGGTGAACGTGAGGGTCGACGAAGGCAGGCAATGCCAGCAGCCCTTCGCCGTCCACGGTCTCAGCGCCCTCGATCTCGGGGGCGCCTCCCGGCTCGGCCAGCTCGGCGATCTCCCCGTCGCGAATGACGACGTCGCGAGTGGCATCCAGGTCGATGCGCGGGTCGAAGAGGCGGGCGCCGCGGATGATCAGGGTCGCGGCCTCGCCAGGGCGACCGACAAGGTTCATGCCGGCTGACCGATCGTCGGGGTGTCCGCCGGTACGGGGCCGCGCTCGGGCAGCGAGCGGTCGGTGCCGGCAAGGAGCTCGTAGAGGATGGCCATCCGGACCACCAGGCCGCTCTCCACCTGCGTAGTGATCAGAGACTGCGGCGAGTCGATCACCTCGGGCGCCAGCTCGACGCCGCGGTTCACCGGACCCGGGTGCATGAGCAGCTGGCGCGGCCCGAGGCGGCGCGAATCGATCTGATAACGGGCGGCGTATTCGCGGAGCGAGGGCACGAAGCTCTCGCTCATCCGCTCACGCTGCATCCGCAGGGCGTAGACGACGTCGGCCTCGCCCAGCCCGTGGAGGTCGTAGGAAATCTCGCAGCCGAGAGCCTCGATGCCGCGGGGGATGAGGGTTGGCGGCCCGCAGAGGGTCACCTTCGCCCCCATCCTCTGGAAGGCGATCAGGCAGGAGCGGGCGACGCGGCTGTGCAGGACGTCGCCGACGATCCAGATGTCGAGGCCCTCGAGCGAGTCGACGCGCTGGAGCAGTGTGAAGACGTCGAGGAGCGCCTGAGTCGGATGCTCGTGCTTGCCGTCACCGGCGTTGATCACCGATGCCTCGGTCCAGTTGGCGACGAGCCGGGCCGCGCCCGCGTGAGGGCTGCGGATCACGATCGCCGCCGGGTCGTAGGCAGAGAGGGTCGCGACGGTGTCCTTCAGCGACTCCCCCTTGTCGACCGACGACCCGGCCGACTTGACGCTGACCACGTCGGCGGAGAGCCGCTTGGCGGCCAGCTCGAAGGAGGAGAGAGTCCGGGTGCTGGCCTCGTAGAAGAGGTTGACGATGGTGCGTCCGCGCAGGGTCGGCACCTTCTTGATGTCGCGACGGCCGACCTCCGCGAAGCTCTCGGCACGCTCGAGTATGCGTTCTATCTCCTCCCGCGAGAGCTCTTCCACTCCGAGTAGGTGCTTCATGCGTCCTCTCCTGTTGTCGCGGCGGTCGCGGCCGGGGTGATCGCGACCTGGTCGATGCCGTCGGTCTCTTCGAGCCGGACGTTCACCCGCTCACCGGGTGCCGTCGGCAGGTTCTTGCCGACGTAGTCGGGGCGGATCGGGAGCTCGCGGTGGCCGCGGTCGGCGAGCACGGCGAGCTGGACCCGGGAGGGCCGCCCGTAGTCGAAGAGAGCATCGATCGCGGCGCGGACCGTGCGGCCCGTGTAGAGGACGTCGTCCACCAGGACGACGGTGCGGCCGGCCAGGTCGAAATCGAGATGCGAGTCGTGGACGACCGGCGCGTCGCGCGGCTCGCGGCGCTCGATGTCGTCCCGGTAGAAGGAGATGTCGAGGTCCCCGAGTGGGACCTCGGTGCCCAGGAGCTCGCCGACGAGCGTGTGCAGGCGGCGGCAGATCACGGCCCCGCGTGTGTGGATGCCGACCAGCGCCAGCCGATCCGACTCCTCGTTCTTCTCGACGATCTCGTGGGCGATACGGACCAGCGTCCGCCGCAGATCGTCGTGTTCGAGCACGACCTTCTCGTCGCTCACTACCTTGCTCCTTCCTGGCCTCACGGGACCGGGTTAAAGGGGCTTGCCGCGCCAGCGTAGCAGCGGGGTGCGACGATCCTGGGTGGTGAAACCGCAGGTTGCGGAAGCAATCGAGCAGCACAGGGCCGCTGGGAGCGAGTTCGAGGCCGGCGGTGTCCGGAGCTTCGTCCGGGAGCAGGGCGAGGGCGAACCGGCCGTCCTCATGCACGGCATCCCGGTGAGTTCCTTCCTCTACCGCAAGGTGCTGCCCCTTCTCGCCGAGCGCGGGCTGCACGGGGTGGCCTTCGACCTTCCCGGGCTCGGACTGGCCGAGAAGCCGGAGGACTTCGACTTCAGCTGGTCGAGCCTGGGCCGGTGGACGGGCGAGGCGATCGACGCCCTCGGCATCGAACGGTGCCACCTCGTTCTGCACGACATCGGCGGCCCGATTGCCCTCGAGTGGGCGCTCCGCAACCGGGATCGGGTCCTCTCGCTCACGGTGCTCGACACCCTGATCGACGTTGCCCACTTCCGGCGCGTCTGGACGATGGACCTGGCGGCGCCGCCCCTGGTCGGCCCGCTCTGGGTCGCGACGATGCGGCCACCGGTCGCGCGCTGGCTCTTCTATCTGGAGGGGATCGCCGACCGCGCCTCCACCCCGGCCCATGAGGTCGACGCGCATTTCGCCCTTCTGCACCACGATCACGGCGGGAGCTCGTTCCGGAAGATCGTCCGCGGGTTCGAGCTCACGGAGGATAAGGAGCGCTTCTATACCGAGGGGCTTCGCGAGGCGGGCTGGCGCGCGACCATCCTCTGGGCCGACCGGGATCCCGCGCTTGGGGAGGACCGCCGCCGCGTATTCGAGGAGGTTCTCCGTGTCGAGGCGCAGGTGATCTCGGCCAAGCACTTCCTCCAGGAGGACCGGGCCCAGACGGTCGCGGACACCATCGCTCAGGTCGCAGGGTCCGATTAGTCCGGAATGGGTGCCGGTTCGGCCCGGGGCTCGGGTCGCTGCTTCGCTCCCTGCTGCACCAAATGTGGCTCGCCGCGTTCCGGAAACGGGATCTCGACCAGGTCGAAGTCCCGTGGGGCCACCGTGTTGGTGAAAGCCTCGCGAGCTTCGTCCAGCACTCTGGCGACGTTGTAGCGCGAGGACACGTGCACGATCGCGAGCATGTCGACCCCGGCGTCGTCGGCGAGCTGGGCGGCGTCCCGAGCAGTCGAGTGCCCGGTTTCCGCGGCTCGGGCCGACTCCTCGACCGCGAACGTGCCGTCGTGGACGAGCAGCTGGGCGGCGTGCGCAGCGACGCGGGTCATCTCGCAGGGAGCCGTGTCTCCTGTGATCACGACCTTGCGTCCCTGGCGCGCCTCCCCCATCACCTGGTCCGGGCGCACCTCGGAGCCGTTCACGGAAATCGTCTCGCCCCGCTGCAGCCGGCCGAAGTCACGGGCGTCGGCGACCCCCAGGCCTCGGGCGGCGTCAACGTCGAATCGACCCGGGCGCTCGGGCTCCACATACGCGTACCCGAGCGCCTTCATCCGGTGCTCGACGCCGAAGGTCCGCATCTCGAAGCCCTCGTGCTCGATCGCCTCCCCCGGCTCGAGCTCGACCAGCTCAACCTCGTAGCGGAGCCTGCCGAAGATGCGCCCCAGCGCCTCGAACAGCCCGATCAGCCCGGGCGGCCCGATGATGCGCAGCGGCCTCTGCCGCTCCAGCAGGTCATAGGTCTTGAGCAGGCCGGGGAGCCCGAGGTAGTGGTCGGCGTGGAAATGGGTGACGTAGATGTCGTCGACCTGGACGAGCCCCGTCGAGTTGATCATCTGCCGTTGGGCCCCCTCCCCCGCGTCGACCAGGATCCGGCTGCCGCCTGAACGGATCAGAACGCAGGCGGTCGCCCTCCGTGCGGATGGCACGGAGCCACCGGTCCCGAGAAAGACGACGGAGAGATCCATGGCCCGCCAAGCCTAGACTTGGCACCCCGCGCCCGTAGCTCAGCTGGATAGAGCGCTTCCCTCCGGAGGAAGAGGCCGCAGGTTCGAATCCTGCCGGGCGCGTTTCGTATTTGCTCAGACGATGCAGACGTTCCGAATCTGGAGCTCGACGTAGGGCATCCGGTGGGGGCGTACTTGGACACGCTTCGTTTCGCCGGTCACGCAGGGGGCGATGATCGCGGCTCCCGGCGCCCGCAGCGGGCAGACCGTCTCCGGAGTGGGCCGACACGGCGGCGGGCTTGGGGGAATCGCGCTGACGTTGTAAGTGCCTCGCTTGACCCGAATCCTGAAGTGCCCGTCGTTGATCTCCCGGCTCGCCACCACTACCCCGTCGCTCGCGCGGAGAACGTTGATCGTGACGGCCCCCGTATATAGGGGCGGCGGCGGGGGCGGTTCCGCACAGGCGCCTGGGCAGGTGCTGTTCAGGACCACGCCTTTACCCCGGTCGGCTTGTGCTTGTGGTGATGGTGCTTTCCGGCTGCGACGGGTGTCGCCACCAGAGCGACAATGCCGTAAACCGCGAGCGCTACCAGAACTCTTCTCACGGACGCTTCCCTACCCCGCGCTGTTCGCCGGGAATCCCGGGCTGCGGGTTCAGCCGCCGGCTACGGCGGGGAGGATCGTCACCTCGTCGCCGTCGGAGACCTGCGTCTCCAGACCGTCCTGAAAGCGAATGTCCTCGCCCGAGACGTAGACGTTCACGAAGCGGCGCAGGTCCCCGTCCTGGGTGATCCGCTCGCGCAGGCCGTCGTGCTGGTCGAAGACCGCGTCGAGGGCCTCGCCGACGGTCGATCCCTCGACCTCGAGCTCGCCCTCGCCGCCGGTGGCGGCGCGGAGTTGGGCCGGGATCTTCACCGTGACGCTCATCGTCGGGCGGAGATCTTAGTCATCGCTCGACCAGGGCGGCCTTGCTACGCCGAGACCCCAACTCCCCGGAACTCCTCTTCGAACGCATCGAGCGTGGGTTCGATCTCGTGCATCCGGAACGATTCACGGGCGGCCTCGACCGTCTTCAGCCCCTCGCCGGTGATGTACGCGACCACCCGCTCGTCCGGATCGATCTTGCCGGTCTCGGCGAGCCTGGAGAGAACAGCGATCGTCACGCCGCCCGCCGTCTCCGTGAAGACCCCGGTGGTCTCGGCGAGCAGGCGGATCCCTTCGCGGATCTCATCGTCCGTGACGGACTCGATGACGCCGCCGCTCTTCCGCGCCAGCTCGAGGGCGTACGGGCCGTCGGCCGGGTCCCCGATCGCCAGGCTCTTCGCGATCGTCTCGGGCTGGCGCTCGGGCTTGCAGACGTCCCAGCCCTCCGCGAACGCGGTAGCCACGGGAGAGCAGCCGAGCGCCTGGGCGCCGCAGAAGGTCGGCAGCTCGCCTTCGACCAGCCCCAGCTCGATCCAATCGCGCATACCCTTGGCGACCTTGGTGAACATCGATCCTGAGGCGATCGGTGCCACCACGCGGTCGGGGAGCTTCCAGCCGAGCTGCTCGATCGTCTCGAAGGCCAGTGTCTTCGAGCCCTCGGAGTAATAGGGGCGAAGGTTGACGTTGACGAAAGCCCAGGGCCGGCTCTGGCTCAGCTCGGTGCAGAGCCGGTTGACGTCGTCGTACGTGCCGCGGATGCCGACCAGGTTGGTCCCGTAGATGCCCGTGGCGAGCAGCTTCTGCTCCTCGAGATCCGCGGGCACGAAGACGTAGGAGTCGAGTCCCGCCGCGGCGGAGTGTGCGGCGACGGCGTTGGCGAGGTTGCCGGTCGAGGCGCAGGCGACCGTCTCGAAACCTAGCTCCTTCGCCTTGGCGACCGCCACGGCGACGACGCGATCCTTGAAGGAGTGCGTCGGGTTGGCCGCATCGTTCTTGATCCACACCTCACCCAGTCCGAGCCGGTCCGCAAGCCTGTCGGCGCGGATCAGCGGGGTGAGCCCGGGCTCGAGCGGGTCGCTCGGGCGGCCCTGGAAGGGCAGGAAGTCCGAATACCGCCAGATGCCACGCGACCCGGCCTGGATCTTCCGCCGCGCCTCTTCGGGGTCGAGGTCGGAGTTGTCGTACGCGACCTCGAGCGGGCCAAAGCACTGCTCACAGACGAAGCGGGCATCGAGCGGGTAGCTCTCCCCGCACTCCTTGCATTTCAGGGACTCGACTGCCATTGGCTCCTCTACGTAAAAACCTCCGCCTGGTCTGATGTGGGCGGAGGTTCCGTAAGGAGCTCTCTTCCCACATCTTCCAGGCACTTGCTCGACACCTGCTGGAGTTGGCACCTTCCTCGAACCTAAGTCCGAGGGGGTTGCCGGGGTTTCTTCGGGCCAGTCCCTCCACCCCTCTTGATGTGGTGCGTATGTGACGGGCAATATAGCAACGCCCGTAATCCGGATTTACATGCGCAAATGCGGGCACGCATGTGCGACATGAAACTCCCGCCGGGGTACAGTGGACTGACCGTGGAAATGGAAGCGATGAACTTGACGCGAGGGTGCTCCGAGGGGAGCAACCCCTCCGATGGTGGAGAAGATGCCGAACCTCCCTCGCCCGAGATTGCGCAGGACCCGCGCCGGCGAGCTCGCGCCGCTTCCGCCTGAGCCGCAGGCGCCCAAGGTCGAGGAGATCGCCGCGGAGGGCCTCCGCTGGGTGAAGATCGACCGGCCCGGCGCCCTCGAACAGGCCTGGCTCGAGGAGAACTTCGACTTCCACGCCCTCGACTACGAGGACGTCCTCTCCCGCAACCAGCGGCCGAAGATCGACGTCTACGACGACTACCTGTTCATCGTTCTCCAATTCCCGGTGTTCGACCCCGCGGCGGGGCGACTGAACGCCGGCGAGCTCGACATCTTCGTGGGGGCCGGCGTGCTGATCACGATTCCGAACCAGCCGCTCCAGCCGGTCGAGTACCTGTTCGAGCGCTGCCGCCAGAAGGAGGAGCTCCGCGACCAGCTCTTCAGCCGCGGCTCGGGCTATCTGCTCTACCGCCTCGTCGACGACGGCTTCGACTACTGCTTCCCGATGCTGCGCAAGATCGGCAACAAGCTGGACGTGCTCGAGGAGGAGATCTTCGAGGGGCGCTCGGATGAGATCGTCCGCGACCTTTCGAACGTCAAGCAGGAGATCATCAACTTCCGCAAGGTGATTCGACCGCAGCGCACCGTGCTCAGAGATCTCGAGCGCGTGAAGGAGCGCTACCTCTCGCCAGACATGGACCTCGAGATCTACTTCGACGACATCGTCGACGCGCACGAGCGCATCTGGGACATGCTGGAGAACTACAAGGAGGTCGTCGAGGCACTGGAGCAGACGAACGAATCGGTGCTCGCCCACCGCTTCAACGACATCCTGCGCCTCCTGACCGTGTTCAGCATCGTCTTCCTCCCGGCGACGCTGGTGGCGAGCATCTGGGGCATGAACGTCGGCCTGCCTGGGGGCGGGGAACCCTCGACTTCCTCCGACACGATCTTCTGGGTCCTGATCGCGGTGATGATCGGGATCATGGGCGGCATGCTCCTCTGGTTCCGCCGCCGCGGCTGGTTCTGAGGAGCCGATGGCCGAGGCCGCACTTCACCGGCACGGTGCGTTCGTGCACGAGCATCCCTCAGCGCGGTCACACCGTCATCTCCGACACCCCCGCCGCCGCTCCAGCCTGGCGACGCGTCCGGACACGCATGGCCACGACCACTCCCTTCAGCACACCCACACTCACGGCCTGGTCGACGACTCGATCAATCGCTCTCGCGAGGGACTGCGCGCCGTCGGACTCTCGCTCGGCGTGCTCGGCGCCACCGCCGCGATCCAGGCCGCCATCTACGCCGCGACTCACAGCGTCGCGCTGCTCGCCGACCTGATCCACAACTTCGGGGACGCGCTGACGGCCCTCCCGCTTGCTGCGGCTTTCGCGCTCCGCTCGGCTAGAGCGGAGCGCTACGCCAGCCTTGCGGTGGTGCTGGCGATCTTCGTCAGCGCCTGCGTCGCCGGCGTGATCGCGATCGAGAAGATCATCAACCCCGACGCTCCCACCCACCTGCTCGCCCTCGGACTCGCGGGAGCAGTCGGCTTCGCCGGCAACGAGGCGGCTGCCCAGATCCGGTTGGGGGCCGGCCGACGGCTCGGCAGCCCCGCCCTGACTGCCGATGGCCACCACGCTCGAGCCGATGGCTTCGTGAGCCTCGCCGTACTGCTCAGCGCCGGACTCGTTGCGCTCCGACTCCCGCTCGCCGACCCGATGATCGCGATCGTCATCACCGGCGTCATCCTCCGCATCACCTGGCAGTCGTGGCTCACCGTGAGCGGTCGTGTGCATTCCCACTAATACGATCCCGGTGTGCAGCGGATCTGGGCCCCGTGGCGGCTTGAGTACGTGAAGGACGCCTCCAAGGACAACGAGTCGGAATGCATCTTCTGCGCGGGCCTCGACGCCGGCGATGACGATGCGAACCTGATCGTCCGCCGCGGCGAGCGCGCATTCGTGATCCTCAATAAGTACCCGTACACGAACGGCCACCTGATGGTGGCGCCCTACGAGCACGTGGCCGAGCTGCAGGGACTCGACGATCAGACGATGGCGGAGATCATGTCGCTGGCGCAGCGCGGGATCGGCGCGCTCGAGAGGAGCTACGCGCCGCACGGCTACAACGTCGGCTTCAACCAGGGCCGAGTCGCGGGCGCGGGAGTCGAGCACCACATCCACATGCACGTCGTCCCCCGCTGGGGCGGCGACACCAACTTCATGCCGGTGCTCGGCGACACCCGGGTGATGAACCAGAGCCTCCACGACAGCTACGAGACGCTGAAGGCAGCGTTCGACTGATATGGCGATCACCGCCCCGCCGGCCGGCATCTTCAAGGCGTATGACATCCGCGGGATCTATGGCGAGGAGCTCGACGGCGAGACCGCGCACCTGATCGGTCGCGCCTTCGCCCGGGTGCTCGCCGACATTCGCGGCAAGGAGCCGTCCGGCCTCCGCGTCGGGCTCGGCCATGACATGCGCCTGAGCTCGCCCGAGATGGCCGCCGGGGTGCGCAACGGCCTGGTGGAGGAGGGCGTCACAGTCATCGATGCGGGCGAGGTCGCGACCGAGATGAGCTACTACCTGGTCGGCTCGCGCGAGCTCGACGGCGGGGCGATGATCACCGCGTCGCACAACCCCAAGAAGTACACGGGGGTGAAGCTGCTGCGGGAGGGAGCCCTGGCTCTATCCGGTGACGCCGGAATCCAGGAAGTCCGGACGCAGATCGAGGCCGGTATGCCGGATCCCCCCGGCGGCGGCTCGGTCGAGGAGATCGACATCTACCCCGACTTCCACGAGCACATGCTCGCCGCGATCGACACCGATGCGATCGGCCCGCTGCGGATCCTGGCCGACGGCAGCGACGGGATGGCCGGGCCGATGGTCGGGCCGCTGCTCGAGAAACTGAACCTCGAGGTCACCACCAGCCGGTGGGAACCGAACGGCGACTTCCCCGAGGCGGGTCCCAACCCGTTCCTCGAGGAGAACCGCCGCATGCTGGTCGAGCAGGTAAAGCGGCAGGGAGTCGATCTGGCCATCGCCTGGGACGGCGATGCGGACCGCTGCTTCTTCATCGACGACCAGGGAAACTTCTGCGACGGCGACTTCGTCTGCGCGCTGCTCGCCCGCGCCACGCTGGCGAAGGAGCCGGGAGCGCTGATCCTCTACGACCCCCGCTCGAGCCGCGCGGTGCGGGACACGGTCGCGGCAGCGGGTGGAAAGTCCGACCTGAGCCGGGTCGGCCACGCGTTCTTCAAGATCCGCATGCGCGAGACCGGCGCGGTCTTCGGCGGGGAGGTGTCCGGCCACTACTACTTCCGCCACTTCTACTGCGCGGACTCGGGCACGATGCCGGCGCTGCTCATGCTCGAGCTCGTCTCACGGGAGGGACGCCCACTCTCGGAGTTGATGGACGAGTTCCGCTCCAAGTACTTCATCTCCGGGGAGATCAACTCCGAGGTCGCGGATCAGGAGGCGAAGATGAAGGAGGTCGAGGAGCACTACCCGGACGCCGAGATCTCCCATCTCGACGGCGTCTCGATCGACTACCCGGAGTGGCACTTCAACGTGCGGCCTTCCAACACCGAGCCGCTGCTCCGCCTGAACCTCGAGTCGCTCGTCTCCCGCGAGGACATGGAGGCCAAGCGCGACGAGGTCCTCGCCCTGATTCGCTCGTGACCGAGGAGGTGTCGCCCGAGGTCTGGGACCGGATCTCCGAGGCGGGGATCAGGGTGATGCGGATCCCCACCCCGTTTCAGGTCGGGCGCGTCAACACCTACTTGCTCGAGGACGAGCCCCTCACCCTGATCGACTCCGGCCCGAACTCCGGCAAGGCACTCGATGAGCTCGAACGCCAGCTGGAGGCGCTCGGCCACGGGATCGAGGACCTCGAGCTGGTGATCATCACCCACCAGCACATCGACCACCTCGGCCTGGTGGACATCGTCGCCAAGCGGTCGGGCGCCGAGGTGGCGGCCCTCGACCTGCTCGCGCCATTCGTCGAGAACTTCGGCGAAGACGCGCAGCGCGACGACGAGGAGGCCGCCGCGCTGATGCTCCGCCACGGCATCTCGGAGGAGGTCGTCCGGGCTCTGCGGCGGGTGACCGGCAGCTTCCGCGCCTGGGGCTCGAAGGCCCACGTCACCCGGCCACTGCACGACGGCGAGGTGCTCGAGCTCCGCGACCGCCGCCTCGAGGTCCAGCATCGGCCTGGACACAGCCCCTCCGACACCCTCTTCTGGGATTCGGAGCGCCGGCTCCTGATCGCAGCCGACCACCTGATCAAGCACATCTCCTCGAATCCGCTGATCTCGCGACCGCTCGATGGATCCGCAGAGCGCACGCAGGCTCTGGTCGTCTATCTCGAGTCGCTGAAGAAGACCCGCGAGTTGCCGGCCGACGTCGTCCTATCCGGTCACGGCGAGCCGATCACGGACCACGCCGCGCTCATCGACGAGCGCTTCGCGCTTCACCAGAGGCGGGCCGAGAAGCTCTACGGCCTGATCGCCGAGCGCCCCCGCACGGGCCACGAGCTCGCGCAGGCGCTCTGGGGTGACGTTGCGGTGACGCAGGCGTTCCTCACCCTCTCGGAGGTGATCGGCCACGTCGACCTGCTCGTCAACTCGGGCTATGTCCGGGAGATCGAGGACGGCGAGGTGGTGCGCTACGAGGCGACGTCGGACGCCCCGGCCGACCAGCTCGGGGATCTCATTCCCGGTGGTAACCCGGTGCTCAGCCGGGGTTAGAGGAGAGGCGTGCCGACGATCGCCCCTGCCCACAGAGAGCCCGAGCCGGCCGCTCACGCGATGCCGCTCGAGCCGGATGCGGCGAAGAAGCGGATGCTGATCATCGTCAATCCGTACGCGACAACGGTCTCGGATCGGCTCAAGAACCTCGTCGTCTACGCGCTGCAGGCCCGGTATGAGGTCGAGGCCGTCGACACCCAGGCGGCCGAGCACGCGATCGAGATCGGGCGCGAGGCGCGTACCGGCGGCTACGACATCGTCGTCGCGTTCGGCGGCGACGGCACCCTGAACGAGGTCGCGAACGGGCTCGCCGGCACCGACGTCCCCGTCTCGGTGCTGCCTGGCGGCTCAACCAACGTCGTCTGCCGCACTCTCGGCATCCCGAATGACGTCGTCGACGCGACGGAGCACCTGATCGCCCTGGCCGACGACTTCCGTCCCCGCAAGATCGACCTGGGGCGCTGCAACGGCCGGCACTTCGTCTTCGCCTGCGGAGTCGGTCTCGACGCCACCGTTGTGAAGCGGGTGGACGCACATCCGCTGCTGAAGGCCCGCGCCAGGCAGTGGTACTACACCTGGGCCGCGATCTCGGCCTTCTACCGGCACTACCTGCGTGACCCGGTGCGGTTCGAGCTCGAGGTCGACGGCGAGACGCTCGAGGGCGTCACCGCCATCGCCCAGAACTCCGACCCCTTCACCTACTTCGCCAACATCCCGATCCGGATCTGCGAGGACATCGGGCTGGACGACGGCACGATCTCGATGGCCCTGCTCCGCCGCGCCAAGCAGCGCGACATGCTTCCGATCGCCTCGCGCGTGCTGAGCAAGAGGCTGCACGCCTCCAAGCACCGGCAGATCGATGAATTCAACGACGTCACCAGGGCCTCGGTGCGCTCCGTCTCCAAGGACTCAGACGGCGTGCCCCGGCCGTTCCCGGTACAGGTCGACGGCGACTACATCGGCGAGTACACGGGGCTCGACTTCTCCGTCGAGCCTGGCGCGCTGACGATCGTCGCCTAGGTTGCCGCGGCCTGTGGCCGCTACTTGTGGCGCGCGGTGAAGTTGACCCGCGCCTTGCCGGCCGAGCAGAGGTCCTGCGCCGGGAAGTGGTAGATCGCGAAGCCCTCGACCTCGTTCGTGCTCACGAATCGTCCGTGGATCTTGTCGATCTTGTTGCCGAGGAATGTGCGGGTGAAAGAGAAGGTGCCGTTCCCGCCGAGCTTCTTGCTCGCGGTGGCTCCGCCGAGGGTGAAGACCGGCGCCGAGACGCAGGCCTCCCTGGCGACGGTCGGCTCGGTGGTCAGGGTGACCTTCCGCTTCTTCACGGTGAACTGGACCTTCCGGAACGCCGTGCTGATCGCATCCTGGTCGGTCTTGCCGTTGTACTTGCCGGTCTTGACCGCCACTCCGGCATCGGCCACACCAGGACCTACGAGAACGAGACCCGCCAGCACGGCCGCCATGAGCAGCTTCCCTACCGCCTTGCGTGCCATACCCAAGCGACCCTACCGCTTCTAAGCTGCTCCGCCAATGACCGCCGACCCCAATTGCCGCTTCTGCCAGATCATCGCCGGCGACGAACCGTCGCACGTCGTCTTCGAGGATGAGCGCACCCTCGCCTTCCTCGACAACCGGCCGTTGTTCCCCGGCCACTCGCTGCTCGTGCCCCGGGATCACCACGAGACGCTCGGCGACCTGCCCGACGAGCTGGTCGGGCCGCTCTTCCAGAACGCCAGGTTGCTCTCGGTCGCCGTGCCGAAGGCGATGAGGAAGCCCGGATCGTTCGTCGCCTTGAACAACATCGTCAGCCAGAGCGTGCCGCACGTCCACGTCCACGTGGTCCCGCGCAAGCCGAAGGACGGCCTGCGCGGCTTCTTCTGGCCCCGGACCAAATACGACTCTGAGGATCAGATGCGCGAGGTCGCCGAGCGCGTGCGGCGGGCGGTGGACAGAGCTACTTGAGCTTGGCCGTCGCGGTGGCGGGCGAGCCGAATGGGATTTCGGCGGTGACCTTGACCGTGGCCTTGCGTTTGGCGCGCAGCTTGCTCTTCCCGGACTTGCTGAGCTTGATCGTCTCGAACACCTGGCCCTGGGCCAGGGAGAGGTCGCTCGACCTGCCGATCGTGGCCTTGCCGAGCTTCGCGACGAGGGAGACGTCGTCGACCTTTGCCGAGGTGTTGAGCGCCACATTGATGCCCTTCTTCAGAGCCTTGGCGATCTTCTTCGCGCGAATGCTGAGAGCGGCGGACGGGCGTGGCTGAGGCGCGCCGCTCGTGCTGACATGCAGGGTCCCGCTCATCGTCGTCGGGTGGACGGTGCAGAAGAACGGGTAGTCACCGGAGGCCAGGTACTGCGTGCCGGAGACGGCGGCGGTGCCGCCGTCGATGGTCGGACTCCGGAAGAGCGCCTTGCCATCAGGGCCTGGCTGACGGGCGGTCACGTTGTGAGATCCGGCACGGTCCTGGAACTGGACGACATCGCCCTGGTCGGCGTTGTACGGCGTGCCCGTCGCCTGGCGATCGTAGGACTCGGCAGGACCCGCAACGATCGGGTCGGAGGCGGCAAGAGCGATTCCGACATACGCCATGGCAGCGAGGGCCGCCAGTGCGACCGCCATCGCCAACCGTCTGCCGACTATCCCGCGCTTCAGCATCCTTGCCCTTATAACGCGATTCTGGCGAAAAAGGATTGGTCTTGCTAGGCGGTCGGGGTGACGCGATAGGCGTCGAACACCGAATCGACGTTCCGGAGGCGCGAGATGCACTGCTTGAGCTGCTCGGTGTCCCCCACCTCGAGGACGAAGCGGTTCTTCACCATCGGGTGCTTGGTGGTGCAACGCGCCTCCAGGATGTTGAGCCCGGCCTCGGCGAACGTGCGGGAGAGGTCTTCGAGCAGGCGGGTGCGATCCCAGGCGTCGACCTGGAGCTCGACCCGGTAGGAGGCCTCGTTGTCGCCATCCCAGCTCACCTCGGTGAACCGCTCCGGCGCCTTCTTCAGGGCGGCGACATTGCGGCAGTCCGCGCGGTGGACCGTGATCCCCCGCCCGAGCGAGACGTAGCCGACGACCTCATCGCCCGGAACAGGGCGGCAGCACTTGGCGAGGCGAACCACGACGTCGTCGATGCCCTTGACCTTGATCCCGAAGCTGGTCGCCTCCTTGGTCCGGCGGCGGGCGTCGTCGGTTCCCTTGATCAGCCCCTCGGCCGGCTCCTCCTCGACGGCCTCGCCGCGCTTCAGACGCTGCATCACCTTGTTGGCCACGACCTTGGTGGAGATCTTCGACTGGCCGAGGGCGATGTAGAAGTCGTCCGCCTTGCGGAAGCCCATCTCGCGGATCACGTCGACCAGCAGCGGCGACCCGGCGAGCTTCTGGTACGGCAGGCCCTGCTTCTTGAACGCCTGCGCGAGGTCGTCGCGGCCCTTGTGCTCGGCATCCTCACGCCCCTCACGCGAGAACCAGGCACGGATCTTGTTCCGCGCGCGGCTGGTGCGAACCAGCTTCAGCCAGTCGCGCGAGGGACCGCGGCCCTGCTTGGCCGTCAGCGCCTCGACGATGTCCCCGCTCTTCAGCTGGTAGTGGAGCGGGACGATCTTGCCGTTCACCTTCGCGCCGACGCAGTGGTGCCCGACGTCGGTGTGAATCGAATAGGCGAAGTCGAGGGGCGTCGAGCCGGCGGCGAGGTTCTTGACCTCGCCCTTCGGCGTGAAGACGAAGACCTCATCCTCGAAGAGGTCGACCTTGAGGGCCTCGAGGAAGGCCTGCGGCCCCTGGTGCTGCTCGTTCTCGAGCAGCTGGCGCAGCCAGGTCATCTTCTCCTTGCTCGGGTCCGCCGAGGAGGCGCCCTCCTTGTAGATCACGTGGGCGGCGATTCCGTACTCGGCCAGCTCATGCATATCCGGGGTGCGGATCTGGATCTCGAGCGGACGGCCCTCAGGCCCGATCACGGTCGTGTGGAGCGCCTGATAGGCATTCGCCTTGGGCATGGCGACGAAGTCCTTGAACCTGCCGGGCAGCGGCTTCCAGAGAGAGTGAACGATCCCGACCGCGCCGTAGCAGTCCTTGACGGAGCTGACCAGGACGCGCATTGCGGTGAGGTCGAAGATCTCGTTGAACTCGCGGCCCTTGCGGGTCATCTTCGTGTAGATCGAATAGAAGTGCTTGGCGCGCCCCGAGATCTCGGCCTCGATGCCGACCTTGCCGAGCTCCTCGGCGAGGAACTTCCCCGCCTCCTCGACGTAGCGCTCGCGCTCGACGCGCTGCTGGGCGACGAGCTCTTTGATCTCGTCGTACTTGCGGGGGTGAAGCGTGGCGAAGGCGAGGTCCTCGAGCTCCCACTTGATGGCGTGGATTCCGAGCCGGTGGGCGAGCGGGGCGAAGATCTCGAGCGTCTCGCGCGCCTTCTCCTGCTGCTTCTGCTTGGGAAGCGCACCGATCGTGCGCATGTTGTGGAGGCGGTCGGCCAGCTTGATCAGGATCACCCTGACGTCGGTGGCCATCGCCACCATCATCTTCCGGTAGTTCTCGGCCTGCCGCTCGTCACGGCTCTTGAAGGTGATCCCGGTGAGCTTGGTGACGCCGTCGACGAGGTTTGCGATCTCATCCCCGAAGCCCTCGCGGACCTCCTCCAGGCTGGCGCTCGTGTCCTCGACGGTGTCGTGCAGCAGGGCGGCGCACAGGGTCGCGGTGTCCAGCCGCATGCCGGCGCAGATCCGGGCGACGCCCAGCGGGTGGGTGATGAAGTCCTCGCCCGACTTGCGCTCCTGACCGGCGTGTCTCTCGCAGGAGAACGCGAAGGCACGCTCGATCTCCTGACGGTCGATCGGCTCCGCGACGTCGGACTTGTGCTCCTCGATGACGGCGAAGAGATCGCCCAGCAGGGCGCGCTGGTCGGCGGTGAGCTCGCGGGTGATCGGGTCGACGCGGGGCGTCGGTGCCTGGCCCGGCGGCTCCCCTACCCGGGTGTGACCGCGGCGCTCGACATCGCGCAGCGCGACGCCGTCAGGCAGCTCGCCGTCCTTCGCGGTGCTCTCTACGTCGGTTGTGCCTTGCTTCGCAGAAATCGGAAGGCCTCCTGGTGTTTGGCGACACAGTCCGCGTAGGCCCGCGATCGCCCCAGATCGGTCCTCTCCGAGGATAAGACCCGCAACGCCGAACCGCCGCCAGTGGACCGCCATTCGCACAGTCCGAGCTCGGTGAGCACACGCACGCAGCGGGCGGCGAGCTCGGGTGTGCGGGGATAGGCGAGCTCGCCGGCCAGCAGGGAACGAAGCTCCAGTCCCTCAGCCTCGCCATCGACCGCGCCGAGACCCCGCCAGATCTCACCGATCGCCAGCCTCAGATTCCACTCCAAGTCGAGGAGGCGCTCTGCGAGGTCCGACTCGGCCGGTCCCCAGACGAGGTGGATGTACGAGCGAGCGTGGCCTCGGAAGGTCGGCTCGGTGGAAGCCCAGGCCAGGTCTTCGAGAGCCTCACTCGGCGGCGGGTCGACAAGGACCACATGACGGAACGCCAGGGGCGCACGCGGGCGTAGTGCCACGGAGGTCCAGTCGGCGAGCACCAGGCCGGTTGCCGGTGCCTCCGCGAGGGCCGCGTCGAGCCCGTCGGAGCCGCAGCGAGAGCAGGCGATCCTCGGCAAGGGCGCGCCGAAGCGGCGCGGGTCGGCCGCCTCCGAGGCAAGCCTGGCCCGGCGGGCGGCGTCGGCGCAGATCGCCAGAACGGGCTCGCCGCTGGAGATCAGCTCGGCCAGGGAGGCAACCGCAGCTCCTCCCCGCCGGTCGATCGCCTCGCGCCGACCTGATGCCTCCGGCCGAACGTCGAGAAGCGCGCCGGGCTGGCCCGCAGTGACCCGATCAAGCTCGCGCTCGAGGCGCTCCCACCACTCGGGGTCCGGTGCAGGACAGTGATCGCTGCAGGGGGCGGGCTTCGCATCTGAGCCAGTCGGGCTGGCGAGCGGATAGAGCTCGCGGACCACCACGCGGGGCTGCTCGGCGCCGTTCCAGCGGTCGACCTCGAGCTCGATCGAGAGGTCGAGCGCCTGGTCCTCCCGCCGGGTGATCTCACCGTTCATCCCGAAGGCCACGCCCGCGGCCCGGCCGGCGCCGCTCTCCAGCTGGAAGCGGGAGTGCTTGCCCTCCTCACCGAGCGGATGGACCTCGCGCAGCCGTCCCGAGGGGACTAGCAGCCGCGGGCCAGGATTGCCCATCCCGAACGGGCCGAGGCTCTCCAGCTGGCGGGCGAGATCCATCCCGATGCCGTCGCGGCCGACGCCGACAAGCGCGTCGAGCCGCTCCATCCGAACCAGGTCGGTGGGGTCGATCTCGGTCGCGGCGTGGGCGATGAAGGCCTCGCGGAAGACATCGAGGTCGGCCGCCTCGAGCTCGAGCCCGGCCGCGGCGCGATGGCCGCCGTAGCGGACCAGGTGCCGGTCACAGGCTCCGAGCGCCGCGACGAGGTCGAAGCCGGGAATGCTGCGGGCGGACCCCTTCGCCCTCGAGCCGTCGACCGAGAGCAGGATGGTGGGTCGGTGGTGGCGCTCCACCATCCGGGAAGCGGCGATGCCGACCACCCCGGGATGCCAGCCCTCACCGGCGAGCACCAGAGCCGGGGCGTCGGCGAGAGACGGGGGCAGCGCCGAGCGGGCCCGTTGCGCCCCCTCGACCACCTTCTGCTCGGCCCAGCGGCGCTCGCCGTTGGCGCGATCGAGCTCCTCGGCGATCTGGGCCGCTCGGTCGGCGTCCTCGGTGAGCATCAGCTCGACCCCGGCGTCCGCTCGGTAGAGCCGGCCCGCCGCATTGATGCGCGGGGCGAGGCGGAAGCCGATCGTGCCGGCGTCGATCGTCTCCGGGTCCACGGACGCGACGACCATCAGCGCGCGCAACCCGACCCTCGGGCCGTCGCGGAGGAGGCGGAGGCCCTCGCGCACCAGGCGCCGGTTCTCGCCCACCAAGGGGACCATGTCGGCGACTGTGGCGAGAGCGACCAGGTCGAGGTTGCGGACCCGCACATCACGGGTCGCGCTGTCGCGCGCCCTCGCATCACGCCGGCCACCGACGGTCTCGACCCCTCCCTGCCCAGCGGCATCGCAGAGAGCGATGGCGAGCTTGTGCGCGACGCCGGCGGCGCAGAGCCCCTCAAAGGGGTATTCGGAGACGATCGGGTGGACGATCGGGCATTCTGGAAGCTGCTCGCCGGGCAGGTGGTGGTCGGTGACCACGACCTCGATGCCGGCGGCCCGTGCAGCCGCGACCTCATCCACCGAGCCGATGCCGCAGTCCACGGTGATGACGAGCTCGGACCCGCGGCGCTTGAGCTTCTCCACGGTGCCCATCGTCAGCCCGTAGCCGTCGGCCAGCCGATCGGGGATCAGCCAGTCACACTCGGCGCCGAGCGAGCGGAGCGTGGAGACGAGAATCGCCGTTGAGCTGACGCCGTCGACGTCGTAATCGCCGTGAACGGTGATCCGGCCTCGGCGATGGACGACCGAGAGGATGAGGTCGCAGACCTCGTCCATCCCGGTGAACTCGCTGGGCTCGTGGGACTCACGGGCCTCCAGGAAACGGCGCGCGGCATCGACGGTGCGGTAGCCGCGGCGGACCAGGGTGATCGCTACGGGTTCGGCGAGAGCGAGCTCCGAGGCCAGCCGGCGAACCTCCCCGTAGTCATACGGGTCTGCCTGGAAGGCTCGTGCCGACTCTGTCGAAGCCATCCCGCCAACCTAGGTTCGCTCCCAGACGGAACCGGCGGGAGCCGTGGCCGGCGGGGCCTAGATCTGTTCCGCCTCGACGCCCGAGCGGACGCCGACGAGATAGATCACCGCGAGGCCTAGCAGTGCGCCCGGGATCGCGTAGAAGGCGGTGGCGAGGTCGGTCTCCCCGATTCCCTGGCCGAGGGCGATCTGGGCGACCGCGCCGCTCACCATTGCGCCAGCGGCCGCGCCGATGAACGCGCCGACGATCCCGCCCCAGAACCGGTCAGGGATGTAGACCGTGAAGTGCCAGATCGCGACGCCCATGGTGAACCAGACGAGCGCGGCCATCAGCGGTTCCTCCCGTGCTTCTTGCGCCGCTTCTGCCGGCGCCCTCCGGACTGCTGCTCCCGCACCCGGCGCAGCGCCGCGGCGCTCGCCTCGCTGAGCTCCGGGCGCTCGCCCTCGGCCTGCTGGGCACCGTCGCCCCTGCCATCGGCAGCGCCGTCGCCGTCGGCGACACCGTCACCACCATTGGGCCCGCCGTCCTGTGGGGCGCCGACGGGCGCCGGCGGCTCGGCCGGCTCGGGGGCGGGCGGCGGTGGGACGGGTCCGGGCGGTTCCGGAACGACGCCGCGGACCTGCGAGCGACTCGGTGCCGGGGCGGCGGGCACCGGCGTCTCGGCCTGGATCGGCTCCTCGGGACCGCCCTCGGTTCGCGCGACCACGTTTTCCTCCGGGAACGCCGGCACGCGACCCATCTGCTCCTCGATGCGCTCACGACGGCGGCGGTACGCCGGTTCTCGCTCCTTCCAGTGCGTGAGCACCGGCGATGCGATGAAGATCGACGAGTACGTACCCGACAGCAGCCCGATCATCATCGCGAAGGCAAAGTCCTTCAACGTCGCGCCGCCGAAGATGAACAGCACCGTCACCAGGAAGACGCTCGACGCACCCGTGATCAGCGACCGGGTGAGAACCTCGCTCATGGAGCGGTTGACGATCTGGGAGAAGGTCGCGCGGGGCAGCCGCGGCACGTTCTCGCGTATTCGGTCGAACACGATGACCGTGTCGTAGAGCGAGTACCCCAGGATGGTCAGGAACGCGGCGACGGTACCGCTGGTCACCTCCCTCCCTGTCAGCGAATAGACGCCTCCCGTGATCAGGATGTCGTGGATCACCGCGATGATCACCGGCACCGCGTACTTCGGCTCGAACCGGAACGCGACGTACCCGCAGATCACCAGCAGGGAGAAGATGATCGCGTAGATCGCGCTCTTCGCCACCTGCTGGCCGAAGGTCGGGCCTACCGTCGTGGCGTTGAACCCGTTGGGGACGATGCCGTACTTCGACTGGAGGGCGGGCTGGACGCTCTGGACCGCCTCGGGGCTCGCCTTCGAGTCGATCTCGAAGACGTTCGTGCCGAGCTCCCTGTTCGACGCTTTGGTGATCTCGGAGTCGTTGATGCCGGCGGCCTCGACCGTCGAGCGGACGTCGTCCACGGTCGTGGGCTTCTGGAGCCCGACCGTGATCCGGCTGCCGCCCTCGAAGTCGATGCCCAGGTTGAGCTGCTTGGTCGCGAAGGAGAGCGCGCCGACGAGCAGGATGCAGCCCGAGAGGGTGAAGAAATACTTGCTCGCCCGGCTGAAGTCGAAGTGCCAGCGGACCCGCTGCTCCGTGTGCGCGCCGAGCGCCGCCGGCGAGCGCATGAAGCGCGCGCGCCCGAACAGGCCCAGGAATGCCTGCGTGAAGACCACCGCGGTGAACAGCGAGGCGATCGTCCCGACGCCGAGGGTGAACGCGAAGCCCTTCACGTTCGCCGTCGCCAGCGCGAACAGGATGAAGGCCGTGATCAGCGTGATCACGTTCGCGTCGATGATCGTCGCGATGCCCCGGCGATAGCCGACAGCGATCGCGCTCAGCATCGATTTGCCGGACCTCACCTCTTCCTTGATCCGCTCGAAGATGACGATGTTGGCGTCGGCCGCCACCCCGATAGTCAGGATCAACCCCGCGATCCCCGGCAGGGTCAGGGTGATCGGGATCAGCTTGATCAGCGCGAAGAAGATCAGCCCGTAGATCGCCAGGCCGATCACCGCGACGAAGCCCAGGAAGCGGTAGTAGGCGAGCAGGAAGAGGCAGACGAAGATCAATCCGACGATCCCGGCCTTCAGCCCCTGATCGAGCGCCTCCTGGCCGAGCGTTGCCGACACGGTCGAGCTCGAGATCTGGGTGAGGTCGACGGGGAGCGCCCCGATCTGGAGGATCTGCGCGAGGTCGTTGGACTCACCGGCAGTCAGCCCGTTGATCTCGGCGCCGCCCGAACCGTCGATCCCGTCGGGGTTGTCGACGAAGTTGATGATCGGCCGTGACTTGATCTGCTGGTCGAGGACGATCGCGAAGTGGCCGGAGTAGGCGTCGGCCGCCTGCGAGTTGCCGGCGATGCCGGGCGGCGCGTTCTGCAGCCCGCGTTGCGCGATCGCCCGGGTCGTGTCCGCGAACTCCTGGCGACCCTTGTCGGTGAAGTTGAAGGTGACGGTCGGCTGGTCGAACTGGTCGAAGCTCGGCTTCGGGTCCTTGATGTCGGTGCCCGAGAGCGCCGGCCGGTCCCGGATCACGAACCACTTGGCGCTGGTGTCATTCGGGTCTTCGGGTGCCGGCTGGCCGTTGTCTCCTTCCTTCTCCACCACGATCGTGCCCTGCGGGACGGCGATCACCTGGGTGCCGGGCGGCTGCTTCTGGCCCGGCAGCTCCGAGAAGAGGTCATTCTGGGTGTCGGTCGGCCCCGCGATCCAGGCGTGGGTCTGGGCGTTGAAGAGGTAGTACTGCGGGCCGGCATGGGTGCACTTGTTCTCGAAGCAGTTCGGCTGCTGCTGGGAGGCGAGCGTTACCGCGTCGTAGAGCCGGCTGAACCACGACTCGCTGCGCTGCACGTTCGTCTTCGCCGGGTTGGGGATCACGTTGGGCTCCCAGTCGTAGAGCTGCAACTGGGCTGTCTGCCCGACCTCCTGGCTCGCGTGCGCCGCGTTGCTCACATTGGGGAGGCCGACGCGGATCGAGTCCGAGCCGATCCTGGAGATCTCCGGCTCCGACACTCCGAAGGCGTCGGTGCGCTTGCGGATGATCTCGATGGCCCGGTCCATATCCGCGCCGTCGATCGTCGGGTTCTGGGGCGTCGGCCGCGCCTGGAAGATCAGCTCGGTCCCGCCCTTGAGGTCGAGGCCGAGGGTCGTCTTCTTGGTCGCGACGACGATCCCCGAGGCGACGATCAGGAGGGCGACGAACGCCAGGATGAAGATGTTGCGGCGGCGATTGCTCACGAGTTTGAGGTGCTCACGCTAGCGGTCCGAGGCGCGGTAATTGCCCCTCAATTGCAACACAACCAGACCCCGAGATATTCGGCGGCCACAAAATTCGCCGCCGCATCTATTCAGGCGTCAAGACCAGCAGCAGCCCGCCGTCGTCGTCATAGGCCGGGAACAGATCGGCGACCGCCTCGGTCGGCAGATCTCCCTCGGCGTTGACGGCGACCCTCTTCCCCAGGGAGCGAACGCCCCACTCAAGCGTCGTCTCGATGGGATCGGTGTCGCCGTCGCCATCGGTGTCGGCGTCATCTCCCCCATCTCCCCGATCGACCCATTGCAGCCCGAGCACCTCGCGGACCGGGCGGCCGATCACCTGCTCGTCCTTGAGCCCGGTGAGCTCGAACGCCCCCTTGCCGAGGTCGAGCACCCTCGCCTGCTGGTCCAGGGTGAAGAAGGCGGCGCCGGGGGCGGGCATGTAGTCGTCGAGCAGCTCGAAGAGAAAGCCGAAGCCGCACTTGGGGCAACCCTTGGGCCGGGTCGAAAACCCGGCTGTGCGCTCCCCGCTTAGTTCCCTGTTCCCGCAGTTCGGGCAGATGAAGTACGGCATTCCTGTTCCAAGGCTAGCCAACCCGTGATCGCTACTCGCGGCAGGATCGCGCTTTAGAAGAGGCTTGCCATCCCCTCCGGGACGGGCAGTCCGAGATGTTCGTACCCCCGCTCCGTCAGGACACGGCCGCGGGGCGTCCGCTTGATCAGGCCCTGCTGGAGGAGGTACGGCTCGAAGACATCCTCGATCGTGTCGGCCTCCTCGCCGATCGCGACGGCAAGGGTGGAGAGCCCGACGGGCCCGCCGGCAAATTTGGATGCCATCAACTCGAGCAGCTGGCGGTCATGGCGGTCGAGGCCCATCCGGTCGACCTCGAGCATCTCGAGCGCGTCCGCGGCGAGCTCCTGGTCGACGCGGCCGCGCCCCTTGACCTCCGCGAAGTCCCGCACCCGTCGCAGCAGGCGATTCGCGACCCGGGGGGTGCCACGCGCACGCCCGGCGATCTCCTCCGCGCCCTCCTCGTCCACCTCGATGCCGAGGATCCCGGCGGAACGAAGGACGATCTGGCGAAGGTCGACCGCGTCGTAGTGCTCGAGCCGGTGGGAGACGCCGAAGCGGTCCCGGAGCGGAGTGGTGAGCAGCCCGGTGCGAGTCGTCGCCCCGATCAGAGTGAACGGCGGCAGGTCAAGGGTGACGGTGCGGGCGCCCGCCCCCTGGCCGAGGACGACCGGCAGGCGGCGGTCCTCCATCGCCGGGTAGAGGGTCTCCTCGACCGCCCGGCCGAGGCGGTGGATCTCGTCGATGAAGAAGACGCTGCCCGGCTCGAGGCCGGTGAGGAAAGCCGCGATGTCAGCCTTTCGCTCCAGCGCAGGCCCGGCTGTCTGCACCATCGGCGCTTCGAGCTCGGCGGCGATGATGTGCGCGAGCGAGGTCTTGCCGAGCCCGGGCGGTCCAGCCAGCAGAACGTGGTCGAGCGGCTCGCCGCGGCGACGGGCGGCCTCCATGAAGATCGCGAGCTGCTCGGTGACCTGGACCTGGTTCACGAAGTCAGCGAGTTTCGGCGGCCGCAGCGAGCGGTCGAAGTCGTCTTCCGCCCCCACCGCTCGAGCATCGTGAATGACGATCTCCTCGCCATCCTCGATGCCGGGGGTGCGGATCCCCTTACCCGGCTCCGTCAACGCTCCGCCTCCTCAGCTTCGCCTCCGGGGGCTACGCGAATCACGCGGCCTTGGCCCCCGCGGCACTGCGGAGCGCCGACTGGACGATCTCCTCGGGGCTCTCGCCCTCGGCCGCGGAGAGCAACTTCTCCGCCTCGGGCGGCGTGTAGCCGAGGTTGAGCAGGCCCTCGCGGGCCAGCGAACGAGGGTCCTCCTCGCCGGCGGGCGACGGCGCCGCATCGGCGTCCCCCTCGATCTCCCCGGCCACCTTCTCACGCAGCTCGACGATGATCCGCTCAGCCGTCCGCTTGCCGATTCCCGGGACGGCCTGGAAGCGCTTCGCGTCACCGGCGGCGATCGCCCGCAGGAGCTCGCGCACTGGTCCACCCGAGAGCACGGCCATCGCCACCTTGGGGCCCACCCCCCCGACCGAAATCAGATGGAGGAAGAGGTCCCGCTCCTCCTCGCTCGCGAAGCCGTAGAGGCTGAGGGAGTCCTCCCGCGCCACCAGGTGGGCGTGCAGGGTGGCCCGCTTGCCGCGGGCGGGCACCGACTTGAGCGTCTCGGCGGAGACGGCCAGGTAATAGCCGACGCCGTTGGCGTCGATGACGACGTGGTCGGGACGGCGAACGAGTACCTCGCCGCTGACTGAGGCGATCATGTCTCGGGATTCTGGGCCGGGAACCGGATGCCTTTAACCCGCCATTTGCTGGCGCGCCGGTACGGCCGGGGCGCCGCCGGCTGGCCTCAGCCCGAAATGCTCCCCGGAGCGCGCGACGGCCGTGCCCGCGTGGCAGATGGCAACCGCGAAGGCGTCGGCGGCGTGATCGGGGGACGGCGGCTCGGGGAGTCCGAGCAGGTTCGCGACCATCCGCTGCACCTGTGCCTTGTCCGCCGAGCCGGAGCCGCAGACGGACTTCTTGACCGCCTGAGGCGTGTAGTCGAAGCAGGGGACTGCGTGCCTGGCAGCCGCCAACATGGCGACCCCGCGCGCCTGTCCCACGGCCAGCGCTGAGGAGACGTTCTTGCCGAAGAACAGGTCCTCCAGCGCCATCGCCTTCGGCTCGTGCCAGCGAATCAGCTCACCGAGCGCCTCGTGCAGCCTGCCCAGCCGCTGTTCGACACGCAGGTTCTCAGCGGTCTCGATCACACCCCCGTCGAGCGCCACCATGCGCTCCCCGGCGGTGCGGACCACACCGAACCCGGTGTTCGCGATACCCGGATCGATGCCGATGACGATCACGCCCTTTCATTCTCGGACGGTGGGCGGATGTCCTTTATGCAATCAGGAAGCCGCGGCGGCCTTCTCGAGGATCTCCTCCGCCACATCGAAGTTGGCGTGCACGGAGTCGACGTCGTCCTGCTCTTCGAGCGCGTCCATCAGGCGGAGCAGCGCCGGCGCGTCCCTCTCCCCCACCTCGACCGTGCTCTTCGGCTCCATGGAGAGCTCGGCGGACTGGACCTCTACCCCGGCGTCCTCGAGAGCCGAGCGAACGACAGCGAGATCGGTGGCAGCGGTGGTGACCTTGATCAGGTCGCCGTCCTCGGTCACGTCCTCCGCGCCCGCGTCGATCGCCGGCATCAGGTCGTCCTCGCTGTAGCGGTCTCCGTCCACCAGGATCACGCCGCGGTTCTCGAACTGCCAGGCGACCGAGCCCGGCTCGCCGAGGCTGCCGCCGTGCCGCTCGAAGGCGTGTCGAACCTCCGCCCCGGTCCGGTTGCGGTTGTCGGTCAGAGCCTCGACCATGATCGCCGCGCCGCCGGGGCCGTAGCCCTCGTAGGTGACGCTCTCGATCGCGGCCGCATCGGCGCCGGCCCCGGTCCCGCGGTCGATCGCCCGCTGGATGTTGTCCTTGGGCATCGAGGCGTCGCGGGCCCTCTGGACGGCCAGGCCGAGGGCCGGGTTGGCGTCTGTGTTGCCGCCGCCGTCCCGCGCGGCGACGGTGATCGCCCGCGCGAGCTTCGTGAAGAGCTTGCCGCGCTTCGCGTCCGCTGCGCCCTTCTTGTGCTTGATCGAGGACCACTTGGAGTGACCGGACATGGCCTCGATTCTAAGAGCGTCTTCGGGAACGAAACGGGGCGCCCGAAGGCGCCCCGTTCCCCGCTCCCTGCCGAGCGAGCCTTATTTGTCCGGGTTGGTCGTCTTGATCTGCAGGTACCAACACGCGAGCGTTCCCGCCGGGTGCGCGTTGTCGTCGTCCTCGACCAGCAGCGACCAGGCCGCATTGGTCGCCTTCTTGTCCCCGAGCCCGGTCAGCTGGTTGAGGCTCTCGATCGGGGCGAAGAACCCCGCAAACGGAGCCTGCAGCCCCGGCGTGTCGATCCGGGTCGGCGTGTTGCTGTCGAACGTCGTGAACGTCCCAGCGCAGCTCGCCGGTCCGGCGCCGTAGTTGTTGCCGTCGCCGCCGACGTCGTGCGAGAGGTTGATCACGCCGCGAGGGCTCGCCAGGTAGATCTCGATGTCCTTGGCGAACGGATGCTGAATGCGCACGCCCACGTTGACGTGCTTGATCTTCCCTCGCGGGTTGAGACCCTTGACGTGGATGACCGAGCGGGCGAGCTGCGTCGCCTGCCCGGCCCCGTCGGGGATCGGGATCGCGAGGCCGCCGTTCGGAGCGCCGACCCCGACCTCATAGGTCTTGGTCACCACCTTCTTCCTTGCCTGCGCCGCCGGAGCGGCCGCGACGAGACTCACCGCTAGCGCGGCGACCGCGATCAGGCCAAGCTTCCGTCCCATCATCTGTCCCTCCTTATGAGGACTCGATCTCCCCCAGCCGAGCACCTGCCGATTTGTGAGCAGTAAACCCGCGTTCCGGCGGGGGGTTGCGGCCCTACACCACGAACTGGCCGTCGCGTTGCAGCGCCTCGCCGTCGACCTCGATCTGACCGCCCTTGCGCAGATCGCAGATCATGTCCCAGTGGATGGCGGACTCGTTGAGGCCGCCGGTCTCGGGATATGAGCGGCCGACGGCGAGGTGGACGGTGCCGCCGATCTTCTCGTCGAGCAGGATCTCGCCGGTGCCGTCGGTGATCCCGTAGTTGGTGCCGATGCCCAGCTCGCCGAGGCGGCGCGCGCCGTCGTCCGTATCGAGCATCTCGACCAGGAAGTCCTCGCCCTTCTCGGCGCTCGCATCCACGCACCTTGCCGCCCTCGAAGCGGAAGTGAACCCCCGACACCTCGCGACCGGCGTAGCTCGCCGGCAGGTGAAAGCTGATCTCGCCCTCGGCCGAGTCCTCGACAGGGCCCGTGAAGAACTCGCCGTCGGGCATGTTGTGCTTCCCGTCCGCGGCAATGAACGTGCGGCCCTCGATGCCGAGGCGCAGGTCCGTCCCGTCGCCGGTCACATGGACCTCGGAGCGGCCCTGGATCCAGTCCGAAAGCCTCTTGGTCTCCTCGGACTGGCGCGCCCAGGCGCCGACGGGGTCGTCATCGGTCGCGAGGCAGGCCCCGTAGTAGAAGTCCTCGTACGCGCTCAGCGACATCCCGGCCTCCGAGGCGTAGGCGTGGGTCGGAAACAGGGTGAGAGCCCAGCGGTAGGTGCCCTCGGCGCTCCGCTCCATCGCCCGCTTCATCAGCCGCTGGGTCGCGGCCTGGCGCTTCGCCTGTCGCTCTGGCGGCACCTGGGAGAGCGCGCGGGTGTTCTGGCTCGCCATCACCGCGATCCTGACGTCGGCGTTCTCCACCGCCCACTCCGCGATCGGCGAGATCCAGTCGAGCTGCGGGTCGGACGCGTGCTCGAAATACGTCGCCGACTGACCCTCCAGCGCCATGTTCACGATCGGGTTGCCGCCGGCGCGAAGGACCTCCTCGTAGACGGCGTGGAGCAAGGGCTCCGCGGCGGACTCGCCCTCGATCGTGCAGACGTCGCCCTCGTTCACGCCGGTTGAGTAGCGGACGAGGATCTGGGCAAGCGCGGTTACTCGTGGGTCTCTCATCGGATGGGAAACCTAGCGATGCGCTCGACTCTCGGATCGCGACGAAGTGCACATCGCCATGAAGGCGGCGTGCAACCGGCTGTCGTCGGTGAGCTCGGCGTGGAAGGCGACGGCGAGGACACTGCGGTCCCGGACCGCGACCGGATGGCCCCGGACCTCGGCCAGCACCTCGACGCCGGGTCCGGCGTCCTCCACCCAGGGAGCCCGGATGAAGACGGCACGGAGGGGCTCCTCGCCGAGCCCCTCGATCACCAGGTCCTCCTCGAAGCTCTGCAGCTGGCGACCGAAGGCGTTCCGCCGGCAGAGGTAGTCCGCCAGTCCGAGGTGGTCGCGGTCGCAGACGATCATCCCGGCACAGCTTCCGAGGATCGGCATCCCCGCGTCGTGTTGGGCACGGACTGCCTCGTCGAGTCCCTCGCGCTCCATCCCCATCGAGATCGTGGTCGACTCGCCCCCGGGTATCACCAGGCCATCGAGGCCGTCGAGGTCGGCGGGCGTGCGGACCTCGCTCGCGTCCGCGCCGAGTGACTCCAGCATCCTGCGATGGGCCTCGAAGTCTCCCTGGATCGCCAGGACGCCGATCTTCAATCGCGCGACTACTCAAGAACCGCGGCCCTGCAGCAGGCCGCCATCGGCCGCCAGGGCCTCGATCTCGAGTCCCGGCATCGCGTCGCCGAGCTCCATCGACGCCTGGGCGACGCGCTCGGGATCGTTGAAGTGGGTCGTCGCCTCGACGATCGCCCGGGCGCGCCTCGGCGGATCCTCGCTCTTGAAGATCCCTGAACCCACGAAGTTGCCCTCTGCGCCGAGCTGCATCATCAGGGCGGCGTCCGCCGGGGTCGCGATGCCGCCGGCGCAAAAGAGGGGTACGGGAAGCCAGTTGCGCTCGGCGACGTCCTGGACGACCTCGAGAGGAGCCTGGTGCTCCTTCGCCGCGGCAGCGAGCTGCTCCTCCCGGAGTGAGGCGAGGTGCTTGATCCCGTCGGTGATCTCGCGCATGTGGCGGACCGCCTCGACGATGTTCCCGGTCCCGGCCTCGCCCTTCGAGCGGATCATCGCCGCGCCCTCACCGATCCGGCGGAGCGCCTCGCCGAGATTGGTCGCCCCACAGACGAAGGGAACCTCAAAGGCGAACTTGTCGATGTGGTTTGACTCGTCGGCCGGGGTCAGCACCTCGGACTCGTCGACGTAGTCGACCTCGAGCGACTGGAGCACCTGCGCCTCGGCGAAGTGGCCGATGCGGGCCTTGGCCATCACCGGAATGGTCACGGCCTCCTGGATCTCCCTGATCACCGCGGGGTTCGACATGCGTGCGACGCCCCCCTGGGCGCGGATGTCCGCGGGGACCCGCTCGAGGGCCATCACCGCGCAGGCGCCGGCGTCCTCGGCGATCTTCGCCTGGTCGGCCGTGGTCACATCCATGATCACGCCGCCCTTGAGCATCTCGGCGAGGCCAGTCTTGACCCGGAATGTCGCGCGTTCGGCCATGCGAACCCCATAGTAGAAGGCGGCCATCGCGCGCCTCGTGCCAGGAAGGATGAATCGGGGTTGCCGTGTTTGACTGGTTGGAGGGTGGGCAACCTAGATCTACTCGCCGCTTGGGGGCGACCCCGGGAGGCGAGCAGAAAACCGAAGATTTGGCGTGATTGTTTTGGGGTCCTCTCCCCCGGACCCCGATGTCAGCCGCAGGTCCGGATTGCCCCCCGGGCCTGTGGCCGTTCTGTCGCTACTTCAGCTTGAAGGCGCGAATCCGGTCCCGGTGCGCCGCCTCGTCACGGGAGTAGACCCCGTGGGCGAGCGCCTGGACGAGTCCCATCAGAGCGGCGTTCGAGCGGATGTACGAGGGCCCGTTCGACGAGTAGTAGAGCATCAGCTCCGAGTGCTCGGCAACGTCCGAGAGGGTCGCGTCCGTGATCGACATCGTCCGCGCCCGCCGGTGCCGCGCGAGTTTCAGGGCCCGCAGGACGAGCGGATGGGCCCTGCCGGCGGTCAGGACCACCAGCAGGGTGTCCTCGTCCATCCGCGAAAGCTTCTGGATGTTGTCCTGGCTCGGTGAGGCGACGATCTCGGCGCGGACGTCGAGCAGTCCGAGCAGATGGCGGAGGTAGCTGGCGAAGAAGGCCATCTGCTCCACACCGACGATCAGTACGCGTCGCGAAGTGGCGAGCGCCGAGACCGAGGCCTCGACCTGCTCGCGGGTCAGGCTGCGTGCGGTCTCCTCGATGTTCGAGTAGTCGGCGCCCAGGGACGCCTCGAACTCCGAGTGATCGAAGTTGAAGAGGGCGGCCGCACCGCTCCCGGCGTTTCCGTTGGGCGCTCCCTCGGCCACCTTGTGGCGGTACTCCTCGATGGCCGCCTGCTGAAGCTCGGGATAGCCGTCGAAGCCGAGGGCCTGTGAGAAGCGGACCACCGTCGACGACGAGGTGTTGGCGCGACGGGCCAGCTCCTCGGCCGTCTGGAAGGCCGCCTCGTCGAGGTGGTCGACGATGTAGCGGGCCACGTCCTTCTGCGAGCGGGAGAAATCGTCGAAGCGCTCGGTGATGAAGTCCGAGAGGCTCTTGCGGGCGGGGTGGGCCTTGGTCGCTGTCCTTGCCACGGCGGCACATTTCGCTGTCTGAGGGGGTTTCCCTTCATGGAGCGGCTCCGGACGGGGCGCGAATGTGGTTGGATCGCGCGATGGCGCTGGACCGGGAGCTACGCAGGCTGAACCGCAACATGATCGTGTTCGACCTCGCCCTGGGCACCGGCGCACTGCTCGCACCCTCGGCGACACTGCGGGTTCTCGGACACGACGAGCCCTCCGACGACGCCCGGGAGCTGTTTCGGCGCGACGGCCCGATCTGGCTCACCTTCGCCGCTGCTCACCTGGTCGCCTACCGCCGCAACCGAGCCAAGGACTGGTGGGCACTCTCCTGGCTGCGCGGCACCGAGCTCGCCACGGACATCGTCTGGTCACGCTCGCCCGCGTTCTCCCGGCCCGGGGCGCGCGCCGGCCTCTGGTTCGCCGGCCTCAGCAACGTGGCGATGACGCTCGGCTTCGGCTACCTGGCCCGGCGCAGCGACTGAGCGTTCGCGTCAGGCGGTCGCCGGGCTCGTGCTGCAGACCTTGAAGCCAAGTGACCGGGCGAGTTTCTGGCGCTGCGGGGCGTCCCGCGCCACCGCGGCCTGAGCCGCGCCGTAGGTCCTCGTGTCCTGGTTCTCCGCGGCGTCCTGACCGCGTTTCATCTCGTTGACGACGTGATCGCGGGCGTCGAGATATCGCTCGTAGGCCGACCGCAGCTGATCGGGTGGCTCCAGGTCGCGAAGCTGTGAGTTTGCCTTCTCTGTGGCGGAGACCAGCTCGCCGGTCTGGGCCGCGGCGACCGAAGCGTTGGGCGGTGGGTGGGCCTGGATGCGGTCGAAGCTGTTGCGCTCCTCGCGGCAGGCGGCGTCCGCCTTCTGGACCAACTCGGCGGCGCTGACCTGCTTCGAGCCCCCTCCCCCGCACCCCGGCAGCACCACGCCGAGAGCGAACGAGATGAGGACTGGGACGATCCAATCGGGCCGCGACACCGGCCGGACTCTAGCCACGGCCGACGCTCGTGCTTCAATAGGGATACCGGAGAAAGGAGGTGGTCCTAACTTGAATTCCATGTTTGACGGGACGCCGGAGGTGCAGGGCCGCTAGGCCTGGGCGCTCGGAGGCCCGCCCGAGCGGGCCGGTCTCCTTCATAGGGCCCAAGGGGCCGTGGGATCGCAACGCGGCGATCCGGCGGAATCCAACCCGGGCACCGGCGAGCAAGGGAGGTGGGTGATGTCCCGCCCCACTATCAATCCCACGCCCGTTTCAGAACCGCGTAGCAAGCGAAGGGCCGCCTCCTCGGAGGCGGCCCTTCGTCTTTCAGAACTCACCGAGAGGCGTAAGCTGATGCACCTTGAACGGGTTTGTCTCACGCGGCTTCATGCGTCGCCGCCAGACCCCAGAGGAGCTGGCGGATCGGCTCCCGCCGGGCCAGTACGCGGAGTCCGGCTGGCCGGTTCTGACCGCTGGCCCCACACCGGACGTCCCGACGGATCGAGTGGAGCTTTCGAATCGACGGCATGGTCGGCGAGCCGAAGGAGTGGAGCTGGGACGAGTTCCATCAGCTGCCCTTCGAGACGGTCACGAAGGACATCCACTGCGTCACCAAGTGGTCGAAGTTCGACGCCGACGTTCGGAGGTGTCTCGATGGACGTACTCCTCGAGCAGATCGAGCCGCTCGATGCCTACGCGACGTTCTACTCGTACGGCGGCTACACCACCAATCTGCCGATCGAGGAGATCAGCGACGGGAAGGCCTGGGTGGTGACCGAGTACGACGGCGATCCGCTTCCCCGCGAGCACGGCGGCCCGGCGCGGATGCTGGTCCCGCACCTGTACTTCTGGAAGAGCGCCAAGTGGGTGCACGGGATGACGGTGATGGACCACGACGAGCCGGGTTTCTGGGAGATGAACGGGTACAACAACCACGGCGATCCCTGGAAGGAGGAGCGCTATTGGGGCGACTGATGGAGTCGCCGCTGCCCCCCGTCGAGCAGCGCGTCCCGGGCCGTTGGCAGATCGGGACCGTCAGCAAGATCAAGGTCGAGACTCCGCGGGTCAAGTCCTTTCGGATCGAGCTGCCGATGTGGATGCCGCACCTGCCGGGTCAGCACTACGACGTCCGCCTGAGCGACCCGGATGGCTACCACGCCGAGCGCTCCTACTCGATCGCCTCCTCTCCTCTGGACGAGGGCGGGGTCGAGCTGACGATCGACAAGCTCGAGGACGGCGAGGTCTCGCCCTACTTCCATGACGTGGTCGTCGAGGGCGACCAGGTCGAGGTGCGCGGGCCGTTCACCTCCTATTTCGTCTGGCACGGAGAGAAGCCCGTGCTCCTTGTCGGCGGCGGCTCCGGCGTCGTTCCGCTGATGTGCATGTTGCGTCACCGGCGGCGGACCATGCCCGACCTGCCAATGCGACTCGTCTACTCCGTGCGCCACGCCGACGACGTGATCTACAAGGACGAGACGGGGGACGAGACGCTGCTCACCTTCACTCGCGAGCCACCGGAGGGCTGGAGTGGACACACCGGTCACATCGATGCGGAGTTGATCGCCGAGGCGGGCATCGACGACGGCATCGCCTTCGTCTGTGGCTCGAACGGATTCGTCGAGACCGGTTCCCAGCTGCTGATGGATGCGGGCTTCGACCCGCAGCAGATCCGCACCGAGCGCTTCGGCCCGACCGGCACCGGCTGACGGCGCTGGTCGGGGACGAGCAGCGCATCGCGCGACCTATTGGGGCAGGGACCCCTCGGCCACAACCTCGACCTCGTCCCTGACCTTGAGCGTGCCGAACAGCCCTGAGTATGGCTTGATGCCCCATTCGGACTGAGTGACCGTCGCTCGGCCCGAGACCTGGCCCTCGGGACCGACCTCGAGGACGAAATCAAGGGGGTGTGTGTTCCCGTTCATGGTGAGCTCCCCGCTGACCCGCAGGCGCCCGCCTGCCGAGGCCTCTGCCGTGGTCGAACGGAACTCGATCGGCTGAGTCCCGAGGACCTCGTCTTCGATGGTCTGCTTGATCTCGACCTTGTCGTCCTCGCCCAGGGCCTGAACGCCCCCGGTGCCCTCGATCACCTGCAGGGATCCCGGGTCGGCAGTCAGATCGAGGCTGATCTGGCCGGGGTCCTCACCGACCTGAAGGGTGGCCTCCCACGAGGCGACCTCGATGACCAGGTCGTGACCGGCCATCGCCGCAGCCCCTCGCCGCTCGGTCTTGATCTTGAGGGCGACGTCCCCTGCCCCGACCTTATGCGTGCCTGGCATGATCGCCATGGACGTACGCTACGTCTTACGCACAGAGGAGAGAGGACCAGATGGAGTTCGACAATTCGTTCACCGTGGAGAAACCCATCGACGAGGTCTGGAGCACCATGGTCGACCTCGAGCGAGTGGTTCCGTGCGTGCCAGGGGCGACGATCCTGGAGCAGACAAGCGACCAGGCCGTCAAGGCCCAGGTCAAGATCAAGCTGGGGGCAATGTCGATGAACTACTCCGGACCTGCAGAGATCGTCGAGCAGGACGACTCCGAGCATCGAGCCGTGATGAACGCTCGGGCGAAGGAGGCCGGGGGTCAGGGCAACGCCGACGCGAAGGTGACGGTGCAGCTCACCGGGACGGGCGATGCCACGGAGGTCGCGCTCCACTCAGAGATCAATGTCACGGGCAAGGCCGCGCAGATGGGAGAGGGCGTGATCGCGGCCGTCACGGAGGGCATGATCAAGGAGTTCTCGGAGAACCTGGCAAAGCTCTGAGCCGTCACGCGCTTCTTGAATGCGTGAGTCCGGTTGTAATACTGTCGCTGACATGGGCGTCACGGTGAGCGGGTAGCGACGGAATGCTGATCGGCGCGGACACCACCTCCTGGTACATCGGCTTGGGACTCGGAGCCATCGTGGTGGTCGTTGCCGTGATCATCGTCTCCACCATCCTCGTCCTGGCCAATCGGATCGCGGGACAGGCGGAGACCGCCAGCGAGGCGGTCGAGACGCTCCGCTCACAGACCGATGGCCTGAGCGGCGTCGCCAAGGTCAACGACTCCGGTGTCAGGATCCTCCACTCTGCGCGGGCGCTGAGGAAGACGGCGGTCGGGCACTGATGGACATCGTGGTCGGCCTGGCCAGCTCCGAGCGCACCCTCTGGTATGTGTCGCTCGCGGTGGGCCTCGTGGTGGCCCTGGTGGTGGCCGGGATGCTGGTCACGCTGCTTGGCCTGCTCGGACGGATCCAGACTGGCGGTCACGAGCCTGCTCGGCTCCGCCGGGAAGGTCGCGGAGAACACCTCGAACATCCCGCAGCTCGAGGCCACCGCGCCCGTCCTCGAGCAGATCGCCGCGGAGGGCGTGGTACAGGACGGCTACATGAACGCGCTCTCGCAGGGCTACGGGGAGCCGGAATGAGCACCTCGCTGCTGATCGTGCTGAGTGTGGCCGAGGCCGTCGTCCTGGTGGTCGTGCTGGCTCTGGCGCTGATCGAGATCCGCCGTCGGCTCTCCTCGATCGCCAGCGACCTGAGCGATCTCGGCGATGCCCTGACCACCGTGGAGGGGGAGCACCTGCGTCCGCTCCGGCCCGCGGTCGAGGCGATCAACGCCCAGTTCGACGGGATCATCGGCCTGATGCCGTCGGTGGCGAAAAAGGCCGCGATCATCGCCGAGCACGCGGAGAAGCGATGACCCTCTGGTGGATCGGAAATGCGCTGCTGCTGCTGGTGATCGTGCCGGTCGTGGTGGTCCTGCTCCGCGGCGTGCTCAACGCCGCCAAGGACACGACGCGGGCGGTCGAGGCGCTTCGGCCCGTCGCAAACGCCGCCTCGAAGGACCTCGACGCAGTCGAGCTGCTCAACACCACCCAGGAGCAGGTGAGCGCGACCGTCGCCGTGGTCGCCAACTATGGCGGTTCCCTCGACACCATCCTCGAGGACGCCTGATGGAAGCCGCCGCCGCAGTCACGCTGATCGCGGTGGTGCTGGTGATCCTGGCGGTGGTCGTCTATCTGGTGGGGGTGATCCTGGAGCTCCGGAAGATCACCGCCGGGCTGGACGCGGTGATCGAGTCGGTCGGCGGGATCCTCCGCAAGACCGAGCCCGTGAACGGAGTCGTCGATCAGATCAACAAGGACCTCTCCGCGGGAACGGACCTGCTCGAGGGGCTGCTCGACAAGAAGGCGGGCCAGGACGACGCGGCCGGGCTGATCGAGTCGGTGTACCCCGGGTCGGGCGCCGCGGTCCTCGCGCGCCAGGGCAGGAGCGGCGAGGTGAAGAACATCGACGAGGTCTACACGAGGGGCGCCGTGCAGCTGCTGCGCCTCGGGCGGGATAGCCCACTGGGGGTGGGCGCGATGTCCGGTGCAGCCCTCAGGGACCCGAGCTCCTCGAGCGCGGCGGCGCAGTCGATCTACAAGAACCCGAGTGGCCCCGTCACCGATGAGCCGGGAGGAGCGCCGCACAGGCCGAGGTCGCCGGTGATCGGCACGGAGTCCTCAGGAGACTAGGTGCAGACACCCGGCCCGATCGAATACGAGCGTGCCACCAGCGTGCAGAACGCGATCGAGTTGCTCGAGCGCTACGGGCCCGAGACCCGCATCCTGGCCGGGGGGCACAGCCTCCTGCCGATGATGAAGCTGCGGCTCGCGAACCCCGAGCGCCTGATCGACATCAACGAGCTCGAGGAGCTCTCCTACATAACGGAGGCGGACGGGGAGATCCGGATCGGGGCGATGACGCGCCACCGCGATCTGCTCGAGTCCGACCTGCTCGCCCGTAACTTCCCGGTGTTCATCGATGCCGAGCGGGTGATCGCCGATCCCCCGGTCCGCAACCGCGGCACGATCGGCGGCTCGCTCGCACAGGCGGACGCCGCCGAGGACCTCTCGGCCGTCTGCTCGGCGCTGAAGGCGAACGTCGTGATCGCCGGCTCGGATGGCGAGCGGGTCGTCTCGATGGAGGACTTCCACGTCGGGCCCTTCATGACGGCGATCCAGGACGGCCAGATCCTCACCGAGATCCGCCTGCCCCTGAGGCCGGGTGGAACGAGCGCCCACGAGAAGGTCGAGCGCAGGGCCGGGGACTGGGCAATCATCGCGGTCTCCGCCGCCCTCTGGCTGGAGGGCGGGAGAATCGCCGACGCGGGCGTGGCCCTCAGCGCCGCCGGGCCGACCACGATCCACGCGACCCGATCCGAGGAGCTGCTGCAGGGGAAGGGGCCCTCGGGGGACCTCTTCGCCGAGGCCGGAGGCCTGGCCGCGGAGGACTGCTCGCCGATCGCGGACGGCCGGGGCCCCGTCGACTACAAGCGCCACCTCGCCGATGTGCTCACCAGGCGCGCCCTCGGCCGAGCCGCCGAGCGTTCATCCAACCAGGAGAGCTGAATGGAGATCACGGTCACGGTCAACGACGAGCGGGTCACGCGGGACGTCGAGCCCGCCCTGCTCCTCGTGCACTTCCTGCGCGACACGCTCGGCCTGACGGGCACGCACTGGGGCTGCGACACCTCCAACTGCGGGGCCTGCGTCGTGCACCTGGACGGTGAGCCGGTCAAGTCCTGCACCACCCTCGCGGTGAGCTGCGACGGGCACGAGATCCGCACGATCGAGTCCATGGAGGTCGACGGCCGGCTCGACCCGGTCCAGCAGGGCTTCCATGAGGAACACGGCCTCCAGTGCGGGTTCTGCACGCCCGGCATGATCATGACCGCCAGGGCGCTGCTGGACGAGAACCCGGACCCGTCCGAGGCCGAGATCCGGACCGCGATCTCGGGTGCGATCTGCCGCTGCACCGGCTATGCCAACATCGTCAGAGCCGTGCGCTGGGCCGCAGAGCACGAGTCCGTGGAAGCGAGGAGATGACGATGGCGACCGTCGCTGCAAAGGAAACGCCGATCGGCTACGGCAACATGAAGCGCAAGGAGGACGCGCGCTTCATCAGGGGGCAGGGGAAATATCTCGACGACATCGTCCTTCCCGGGATGCTCCACGGCGCCGTGCTGCGCAGCCCGTACGCGCACGCGCGGATCGTCTCGATAGACACCTCCCGCGCCCTTGCTCACCCGAAGGTGCACCGCGTTATCACCGCCAAGGACCTCGAGACGCTCGGCCTCGCCTGGATGCCGACGATCTCCTACGACTCGCAGGCCGTCCTGGCAGGCGACAAGGTCCGGTTCCAGGGCCAGGAGGTCGCGTTCGTGATCGCCGAGGACCGCTATTCGGCGCGTGACGCGCTGCCCCTGATCGACGTCGAGTACGACCCGCTGCCCGCTGTCGTCAACGCTCGCAAGGCGCTCGATCCGGACGCGCCGGTGATCCGGGACGACAAGCCGGACAAGACCGACAACCTGGCTACGCCCCTCTGGGAGGCGGGCGACGCAGAGGAGTGCGACCGCGTCTTCGCCGAGGCGGACGTGGTCGTCGACCGGGACATGATCTATCCGCGCTGCCATCCAGCGCCGCTCGAGACCTGCGGGATGATCGCCGACATGAATCCGGAGACGGGGCAGCTCGACATCTACAACGGCAACCAGGCCCCGAACCTTCACCGGACGGTCTACGCGCAGGTCGCCGGCCTCCCGGAGCACATGATCCGGATCATGACCAACGACATCGGGGGCGGGTTCGGGAACAAGGTGCCCGTCTATCCGGGCTACGTCTGCGCGATCGTCGGCTCGATCGTCACCGGCAAGCCCGTCAAGTGGGTCGAGGACCGCTCGGAGAACCTGATGTCCACCGGCTTCGCTCGGGACTACATCATGAGCGGCCGGATCTGCGCCAAGGACGGGAAGATCACGGGCGCTGAAGTCGACGTGATCGCCGACCACGGCGCCTTCGACAGCACGGCGCAGCCCTCGAAGTTCCCCGCGGGGTTCTTCCACGTTTTCGCCGGCTCGTACGACCTGGAGGCGGCCCATTGCAGCGTCAAGGCCGTCTACACGAACAAGGCGCCCGGCGGCGTTGCCTATCGCTGCTCGTTCCGGGTCACCGAGGCCATCTTCCTGATCGAGCGCCTCGTCGGCGAGCTCGCGCTCGAGATGGACGTCGACCCGACCGAGCTGCGGATGAAGAGCTTTATCCAGCCCGACCAGTTCCCCTACGAGAACAAGACCGGCTGGACCTACGACTCGGGCGACTACGAGAAGACCATGCGCGAGGCGATGCGGATCGCCGGCTACGACGAGCTCCGCAGGGAGCAGGCCGAGAAGAGGCAGCGCGGCGAGCTGATGGGCATCGGCGTCTCCTTCTTCACCGAGGTGGTCGGCGCCGGGCCGAAGAAGCACATGGACATCCTCGGTCAGGGCATGGCGGACGGCTGCGACCTGCGCGTCCACGGCACCGGCAAGGCGACGATCAGCATCAGCGCGCAGACCCAGGGCCAGGGCCACGAGACGACCTTCGCCCAGATCGTCGCCGAGGAGCTCGGCATCTCCCCGGACGACATCCAGGTGCGCCACGGAGATACCGACCGCACCCCGTTCGGCCTCGGGACCTACGGCAGCCGCTCCACCCCGGTTTCCGGCGCGGCGGCCGCGGTGGCCGCGCGCCGGGTGCGGGACAAGGCGCGGCTGATCGCGGCCGGGATGCTCGAGACCTCGCCCGAGGACCTCGTCTGGGAGAAGGGCCGCTGGTCGGTCAGGGGCGATCCAGAGAAGGGCGCGACGATCGACGCGATCGCCGAGGCGGCCTACGGCGATGCGCCCCTGCCGGAGGGAGTCGAGGGCGGACTCGACGGCCAGTCCGTCTACGACCCGCCCAACCTCACCTACCCCTGTGGCGCCTACATCTGCGTCGTCGACGTGGATCCCGACACCGCCGAGGTGAAGGTCAGGCGGTTCATCGCGGTCGACGACTGCGGCACTCGGATCAACCCGATGATCGTCGACGGCCAGATCATGGGCGGGCTCGCTGAGGGCGTCGGCATCGCCCTGATGGAGCTGATCAGCTTCGACGAGCAGGGCAACTGCCTGAACGGGTCAATGATGGACTACCTGATCCCCACGGCCCTCGAATGCCCGAACTGGGAGCTGGGCGCCACCGTCACACCGTCCCCGCACCACCCGATCGGGGCCAAGGGGGTCGGGGAGTCCGCAACCAACGGCTCGCCCCCGGCGATCGTCAATGCCGTCTGCGATGCGCTGTATCAGAGCCACGGGGTTGCGCACATCGACATGCCCCTGAACCCGGCCCGCGTCTGGGCGGCGATGCAGGGCAGGGCCGAGCCGCCGCAGTGAGCGGCCGTGCCTGAGCTCGGCACGATCGACCTTCCCGCCCTGGCCACCGCGCTGGCCCAGCGACTACGGGCTGCAGGGGTGCCCACCACGCCCGAACGCGCCTCGCGTTTCGCCGAGGCGGTGGCTCTCGTCGTCCCGGTCAGGCGATCGGAGCTCTACTGGACGGCGCGGTCGGTCTTCGTCTCCTCGCAGACCCAGCTGCCCACGTTCGATCGGGTGTTCGCCGCGGTGTTCGACCCCGCATTGGAGCCGGATGAGGAACGGGGCGACCCCTACTCGCCGCCCCTGAGTGGCTCGCGGGCCAGCGATCACCCGCCAGCTCCAGAGGCCCGCTCGGTGGCCGGCGAGGGACCGGAGGAGTCCGCCGGCGGGATGCGGGGGACCGCCTCGCCTCCCTCCCAAGAGGAGACGGAGCGGGAGATCGAGGTCCCACTGGCAGCCGCGAGCGAGGCGGAGCGACTGCGGACGAAGAGCTTCGAGGCCCTCGAGCCCGAGGAGCTCGAGCGGATCCGTCGCTTGATGGCGGCGCTGGAGCTCGCCGCCCCGCGGCGCCGCTCGAGGCGGAGGCGTCGCGCCAGGCGCGGAGAGCACCTCGACCTGCGAGGCACACTCCGGGGGAGCCTGCGCACCGGCGGCGATCCGATGACGCTCGCCAGGCGCACCCGACGGACCCGCCCGCGGCGGCTCGTCCTGCTCTGCGACATCTCGGGGTCGATGGAGCCGTACGCCCGGGCGTACCTCCACCTGCTCACCTCGGCGGTCGCCAGCGGCGCACCAGCCGAGGCGTTCGTCTTCGCGACGCGGCTGACCCGGCTGACGCGCGCGCTGGGAGGGCGCAACCCGGAGGCGGCGATTCAGCGGGCCGTCGCGGCCGCACCGGACTGGTCGAGCGGCACGCGCATCGGCGAGGCGCTGCGGGACTTCAACGACCGCTATGGGCGCCGGGGCATGGCGAGAGGCGCGGTCGTGGTGATCCTCTCGGACGGCTGGGAGCGCGCGGACCCCGCCCTGGTGGGGAGGGAGATGGAGCGGCTTCGGCTGATGGCCCACCGGATCGTCTGGGTCAACCCGCGTGCCGGTGCCGCCGGCTTCTCGCCCGGTGCGGGCGGTATGGCCGCCGCGCTGCCCCACTGCGACGCGATGGTGAGCGGCCACTCGCTCGAGGCCATGTACGAGGTCGCCGAGGCGATCGCGGCCGATGACTCCTCCCGGGACACGATTCGGGCGGGCGCGCCCAGGCCCTCGGTGGATCCCGAGCCGTCGTGGCCGAGTGCCGAGCGGACCGAGGCGCAGCGGCCGGTGCCGATGCCCAGCGGCTACGGGCCCAAGCGCGGAAGGACGACGAGTTGACGAAACCCGATCAAAGGAGCGGAGATGGCTGATGGCGCCACCTACCGAGCGGTGTTCCTGCGAATGCATCCCACCGGCAAGGCGGTCCTCAGCCTGAGCGAGGCATCGCAGGGCGAGGAGGCGACGCTCGCCGGGATCGCCGCCGGCGAGCTCGGCATTCCTCCGGAGGACGTCAAGGTCGTGCACGAGGACACGGACCGCTTCGGGGAGGGAAACAGCTTCAACAGCGAACCGAGCGATGCCGTCGGCGAGAACGTCGCCCTCACCGCCCGGAGGCTCCGTGACAAAGCCCAGATCGTGGCCGGCTCGATGCTCGGCGCCTCAGCCGACTCCCTCGGCTTCGACAACGGCCGCTGGGCGGTGCAGGGGGGCGATCCCGAGGGGGTCAGGATCCAGGAGGTGGCACTGCACACCTTCGGCGGCTTCGAGCTTCCGGAGGGGATCGAGGGCTCTCTGGACGCCCAGACGACCTACCGGGCCGGGGCCGTGCAGGCGGCCGGATAGGCCCAGACCGGGAGAGGCCCCCCGAGTACCCTTGCTCCGAGGAATATGCAGGCCCCTTTCGTAGCGGCGACGGTGGTGAGGGCGCAGAGCCCGACAAGCGTTCGGGCCGGTGACTCGGCGATCGTAGCGCCCGGATGGCGCGATCGAGGGCTTCGTCGGGGGAACCTGCGCGGAGGCGTCGGTGCGCCTGTACTCGCTACGAGCGATGGCGAGCGGCGAGCCCGTACTGCTTCGCATCCTGCCCGGTTCCCCGGAGGGCGAGCCCGAGGCCGAGGAGGGCTCCGTGACGGTCACAAACCCATGCCTGAGCGGCGGCGCGCTCGAGGTCTTCCTCGAGCCGCACCTGCCGGCGCCGACCATGCGGGTCGTCGGCTCGGCGCCGATCGCAATCGCGCTCGCGGACCTGGCGGGCCGCGTGGGCTATGCCGTCGAGTCCGGCCAGGCGGACCTGGCGCATCCCACGCCGGACGATGCCGCGGTGGTCGTGGCCTCACACGGTCACGACGAGGAACGGGTGCTCACCGAAGCGCTTCGGGCGGGAGTCCCCTACGTGGCCCTGGTCGCCAGCGAGGTTCGTGGCCGCGCCGTGCGCGAGTCCCTCGACCTTTCCGAGGAGGAGCGCGCCCGGCTGCACACGCCGGCGGGACTCGAGATCGGCGCCGAGATCCCAGAGGAGATCGCGCTCGCGATCCTCGCGGAGATCGTCGCGCTGAGGCCGGAGGGCGAGGCCGGCCGGGTCCCGAGGCCGCGGGCTGCAGCGATCGAGGCGACGCCGCCCCAGTCTCCCGAGCCGGTCCGGGCCGCGCCCGCACCGGGCGGCCTCTCGACCGAGACCGCCATCGACCCGGTCTGCGGCATGGAGGTCGCGGTCAGCGAGGCGAGCGTTCAGCTCGAGCGGAATGGGGAGCTCCACTACTTCTGCTCCGAGGGCTGCCGAGACACCTTCAGCGCCCAGGGCGTGCCGGATGGCGCGGCGCACTGAGCCGTTCGTCACCGGTCTCGTGCTCGCCGCGGGCGGGTCCCGGCGGCTCGGCGAGCCGAAGCAGCTGCTGCCGTACGGCTCGGGCACCCTCCTCGACCACTCCCTCGAGACCGCGCGGGCGAGCGGGTTCGACCAGCTGATCGTCGCGATCGGCGGCAGCTCGGGGGAGGTCCGCAGCCGGGTCGATCTCTCGGAGGCCCAGGTGGTGGAGAACCCGGACTTCGGAGAGGGCTGCTCATCGTCGATCGCCGCCGGCATGAGCGCGCTCGATCCGCGCGCCGAGCTGCTCGTCCTGATGCTCGGCGACCAGCCCGGCGTGACTCCCGCGACGGTCCGCGCGCTGATCGCGGGCTGTGGCGATGGCACCGTGCTGGCGGCCTGCCTCTACGACAACGGCCGCGGCCACCCACTGGCCTTCGGCAGGGGCGCCTTCGATGACCTGCGGGAGCTGCATGGCGACAAGGCCGTGTGGAAGCTGATGGAGCACCGCTCCGACGAGGTGGTCGAAATCAGGGTCTCGGGCCCGATCCCGCGCGACGTCGACACGCGGGCGGACTACGAGGCGGTCCTGACGGAGTCAGGTAGCTCCGCATGAGCGACGCAGTCCGCGCCGGCTCCGAGAGCCCCGTGAGCGCCGCGGTACCCGACATCGAGTCGATCAAGCGGCGACTGGACGCCGTCGACTATCTGGCCGATGACGGCCTGGCCACGGCGCTGTTCCTCTCGCTGCGTCTGCCCCAGCCGCTGCTGCTCGAGGGCGAGGCGGGGGTCGGCAAGACCGAGGCGGCCAAGGCCCTGGCGGCCGCGCTCGGCACCGAGCTGATCCGGCTGCAGTGCTACGAGGGCATCGACTCCTCGGAGGCGCTGTACGAGTGGAACTACCCACGCCAGCTGCTCCGGATCCGCTCATCTGAGGCGAGCGGCGACGAATTAGCCGAGGAGGATCTCTTCGGGAGGGAGTTTCTGACACCCCGGCCGCTGCTGCGGGCGATCCAGCACGAGGGGCCGCTGCCCGCCGTCCTGCTCGTGGACGAGCTCGACCGGGCCGACGACGACTTCGAGGCGTTCCTCTTCGAGATGCTCGCGGAGTCGAGCGTCACGATCCCGGAGATCGGCACAATCCGGGCCACGCACCCGCCGGCCGTGATCCTGACCTCGAATCGCACGCGCGACCTGCACGACGCGCTCAAGCGCCGCTGCCTGTACCACTGGATCGACTACCCGACCCCGGCGCGCGAGGTCGAGATCGTCCGGCGACGCGTGCCGGGGACAGCGGAGGAGCTCGCGACCGAGGCGGCGGAGGCGGTTCGCCGCCTGCGCTCGAGCGACGTCCAGAAGCCGCCGGGTATCGCGGAGACGATCGACTGGGTCGCGGCCCTCGAGCTGCTCGGCGTGGACCACCTCGATGCTTCAGCCGCCGAGCGGACCCTGGGTTCGGTGCTCAAGTACCGTGACGATCAGGAGCAGGTCACGGAGCAGGGACTCGATCGGCTGGTGGGCACGGATGCCTGAGGAGACGAGACGTCGATGAAGCAGGTCATGGAGGTCGTCGGGGATTGGGTCGGTGCCGGCGATCCGGTCGCGCTCGCGACGGTCGTGGATACGAAGAAGTCGGCGCCGCAGCCGCCCGGGACGAAGATGGCGATCAACGAGGCGGGCCGGATGGCGGGGGCGGTCTCCGGAGGATGCGTGGAGGGACAGGTCGTCCAGGTTGCCGAGGGCATCCTCAGGGGCGGTGCCCCGCAGCTCCTCGAGTACGGGATCGCCGACGAAGACGCCTGGGACGTCGGGTTGCCCTGCGGCGGCGAGATCTCGATCTGGGTGGAGACCTATGACGACGACGGTCTGGACGGCCGCTTCAGGGAGCTGGGTCTGCAGGGTGGGCGTGGAGCCCTGACCACCCTCCTGGAGGGCGCAGACGTCGGCGCGAAGCTGCTGCTGAGGGAGGATGGGACGCGCGAGGGCTCCCTGGGGGACGCCGAGCTGGACGAGGCCGCGATGACGAGGGCGGCGTCCGCGATGTGGTCCGAGCGCAGCGAGCTCTACGAGCACGATGGACAGACCCTGTTCGTCGACGTGGTCGCGCCACCGCCCCGGTTGATCATCTTCGGCGCGGTGGACTTCGCCGCCCAGCTGGCCGCCGCGGCGAAGCTGGCCGGCTGGCGCGCGTTCGTGGTCGATCCGCGCAAGCGCTTTGCGACCGCCGACCGCTTCCCGGAAGCCGAGCGGGTGATCGCGGCCTGGCCCGACAAGGCCCTCGACGAGCTCGGCGGCATCGACCGGGCCACCTCGATCGCGGTGCTCACCCACGACCCAAAGCTCGACGACGCCGTGCTCAAGATCGCCCTTCGCTCCGATGCCCAGTACATCGGGGCAATGGGCAGCCGGCGGGCCCAGGAGAAGCGTCGCGAGCGCCTGATCGCCGAGGGCGTGACCGATGATGAGCTCGGGCGTCTGGCGGCTCCAATCGGGCTCGATATCGGCGCCCTGACCGCGGCGGAGACCGCGATCTCGATCATGGGCGAGATCACGGCCGTGCGCCGGGGACGCGAGGGCGGGCGTCTGAAGACCGTCAAGGGCAGAATCCATGACGCGGTCGCGGACCCTGAGCCGGCGCCGGCGAGGTGACCGCCTTGCTCTCTTCCTTCACGCCACTGCTCGGACACGTTGCCGGTGTCCCGGTCGAGGAGACGCTGCCCGGCGTGCTCGCCGTCGGGGCCATCGGCGCGCGCCTCGCGACCGAGTGGCTTCGCCGCCGGCTCAGTTGGCGCTCCTCCGGAGATCAGGGCGCCGGACGCGGGAGTCGCCAGGGATGACGCGGCGGGATCCGCTCCGCGACGGTCACGGCCGGCGGATAGGCGACCTCCGTCTCTCGGTGGTGGATCGGTGCAACTTCCGCTGCCAGTACTGCATGCCTGCCGATGGCCTTCCCTGGCTCGACCGCTCGGAGATCCTGACCTTCGAGGAGAACCAGCGTCTGGTCGCGCTGCTCGCATCGATGGGCGTCGCCGATCTGAGGCTGACCGGGGGCGAGCCGCTGGTCCGGCGGGAGTTCCCCAAGCTCGTCGCGATGCTGCGCGGCGTCCAGGGCCTTCGCGATATCTCCGTCACCACGAACGGCTACCTGCTCGAGCGCGACGCGGCGGCGCTGGTCCGGGCGGGCGTCGACCGGTTCAACGTGTCGGTGGACGCGTTGGCGCGCGACGCCTTCTTCGCGATCACGCGCCGAGATGCCCTGGCCCAGGTGATGCGAGGCCTGGAGGCCGTCGCCGCGTTCCCGGGGGTGAGACCGATCAAGGTCAACGCGGTCGCGATGCGCGACTTCACCGAGAACGAGGTCCTCCGCTTCTGCGAGCTGGCCAGGTCGACGGACTACCAGGTGCGGTTCATCGAGTTCATGCCGCTGGACGGGGACGGCAAGTGGGAGCCGGAGGCGGTTCTGACCGGAGCCGAGATCAGGGAGATCGCGGAGACGGCCTACGAGCTGGTGCCGCTGCCGCGCGAGCCCCACTCGACGGCCCGTGTCTATCGCTTCGCGGACGGGGCCGGGGAGATCGGATTCGTGAACCCGGTGTCGGAGCCCTTCTGCGCCGACTGCAACCGCATCAGGATCACCTCCGACGGCAAGCTGCGCACCTGCCTGTTCTCGATCGACGAGACCGATCTGCGCGATCCGCTGCGCGCGGGCGCGAGCGACGATGAGGTCGAAGTGTTGATCCGCGACTCGGTCTGGCGCAAGGAGCTCAAGCACCGCATCAACGAGCCCGGCTTCCGCCGGCCACCGCGGTCGATGAGCCAGATCGGCGGCTAGCTAGCGCGAGACGAGTCGGGTCGCTGTCGCCTTCCAGGTCGCGGTGACTCGGACGCCCGGGCGCAGGGCCAGCGAGCGGATCGATTCGACAGTCACCTCCGCGACCAGCGGCTGCGGTGAGGACAATCCGATCCGGGCGCGGTTCCCGATTTCCGTCACCGAGATGACCTCCACCGGGAGGCGGTTTAGGGCCGAGCTCTCGTGGGCGGCCCCACCCGGCTCGAGGCTGACCTCCCAGGGAAAGACAAGGGCGGCGACCGGCCCACGGATCAGGTCGGTGCTGTGCAGGACGCCTCCGCCATCCAGCTCGACCTGCGTCAACCCGTCCGCGTCTGCCCGCGCCATGCCGTTGAGCACCACCGAGCCCGCGAAGTCGGCGACGAAGGCGCTCGCCGGTCGCGCCGACAGCTCCGCGGCGGTCCCCCGCTGGACGATGCGTCCCTCGTCCATGACGAAGATCTCATCAGCCAGCATGGCCGCCTCCGAGAAGTCATGGGTGACCACGATCGCGAGCGCACTCGTCCCTCTCAGCGCGTGGACGAGCTCGCGGCCGGCGTGCGCGCGGGTACGGGTGTCGAGCGCGGCCAGGGGTTCGTCGAGCAGCAAGACACTCGGGTCTCGCGCCAGCGATCGCGCCAGCGCAACCCGCTGGCGTTCGCCTCCCGAGAGGGAAGCGGGGCGGGCGTCGGCCAGCTCCCCGACGCCGAAGCGCCGGAGCTGCTCCTGGGCGCGCCCCCGGCGATCCTGTCGCGGTCCGGGCATTCCGAAGGCGACGTTCCGCCAGGCGCTCAGATGCGGGAACAGGGCGTAGTCCTGGAACATGAGTCCGCAGGCGCGCTCCTCCGGGCGGAGATTGATCCCGCGGCCCGAGTCGAGCCAGACCTCGCCCCGCATGACGACCCGGCCGGGATCGGGCCGCCGCAGCCCGGCGATGATGCGGAGCACGGTCGACTTGCCGGCCCCGGACGGCCCGACGATCGCCGCGGAGCCCTCCCCACCGACCTGCAGCTCGACGTCAAGCTCCAACTCACGAAGCCGATCGCGTGCTCGGACCTCGAGGCCGCTCATGGTGCGCCACCGCCGAGAAACGGCGAGCGTCCGAGGACCTTGACCGAGAGCAGCAGGGCGGCGGAAACGATGACGAGCACGCCCGAGAGGGCCAGGGCGGCGGTGAAGTCGTCACTGAAGCGAGCGAAGATGGCGAGCGGCACCGTCTGGGTGATCCCCTGGAACGATCCGGCGAACATCAGCGTCGCTCCGAACTCGCCCAGGGCCCGCCCCCAGGCCAGCGCGATCCCCGAGGCGATGCCCTGGCCCGCCGATGGCACTGCGACCCGGATGAAGGCGCGTGCCTCAGTTGCCCCCAGCGTGCGCGCGGCGTCCAGCAGGTTGCGATCCACCGCGGCGAAGGCCTCCTGCGCCTGGCGCAGGTAGAAGGGAGCCGCGACGAAGGTGAGCGCGACGATCACCCCCGCCGTCTGCAGCACCAGCTCGATTCCCGCGTCGTCGAGCGCGCTGCCAAACAGGCCCTCGGGACCGAAGGAGGCCAGCAGGGCGATGCCGGCGACCGCCGGCGGGAGCACCAGCGGGAGCTCGATCAAGGTCACCACCACCGAGCGGCCGCGGAACTCGCGTGTCGCGAGCAGATAGGCGGCGGGTGTTCCCACGATCACGATGATCGCGAGCGCCGCCAGGGACGTCTTCAGGCTGAGCCAGAGAGCGTCCCGGGCGTCCTGCTCCCCGAGGCTGCTGATCAGATCGCCCGGGGAGGTATGAACGAAGATCGCGACGATCGGCAGCGTCAGGAAGGCGAGCACCAGGAACAGGGCGAGGAAGAGCCCAACGGCAAACGCCGCTCTGCGCATCAGCCCGGCGGGGGCTTGAAACCGGCCTCCTCGAGCGCCGTGGCCCCATCCCCGCTGAGCAGGCCCTGGATGAAGTCGCGGGCGCCGTCGGGGTTCTTCGCGCCGGTGACCACCGCGGCCCCGTAGGCCACGTTGGGCTGCAGGTCCGCAGGCAGCTGGATCGCCTTCAGCTGACCGCTGCTCGCGGTCACTTCGGTGATGTAGACGAAGCCCGCGTCGGCCGCCCCCTGGGTGAGCTTGCCGGAGATGCTGCTCACATCGGGTTCTTCAGAGCGCACGTTGTCGTAGATCGCCTTGCGCTGGTCTTCGGGAAGGTGATCGAGCACCTCGCGCGTGTAGGACCCGACTGGAACCGACGGATCGCCCATCACGATCGAGGTGCCCGGTTTGGTCAGGTCGTCGAGGGAGCCGATCTGCGAGTCCTCGGGGACCGCCAGCACCAGCGTGTTGGTCGCGAACACCGTCGGCTCGCCGACGAGACCCTCCTTGTGGAGCTCGTCGGGAAGAGTCGTATTGGCCGCCGCGTAAACGTCCGGCTTGACTCCCTGGCGGATCTGGGCGGCGAGCTCGTCCGATCCGGCGAACGACATCTTGGCGTCGATGCCGGCGGCGTCCACGTAGTCGTTGAAGGCCGTATCGAGGGACGCCGCGGCCGAGACGACCAACTGGTCCGAGTCGTCTCCGCCGCCCCCGCAACCCGCCAGTCCGGCCAGGCACGCAACCGCGACGGCGAGCACGGCGAGGCGGCGGCTGACTGTTGATTCGACGGCGCCCATGCGCGCGCCGATCATTACATATGCATTACATAGGTAGGCGTCTCAGCCCTCTCGGTCGATCATCACCGAGGTGGCCTTGACTGTGGCGGTGGCTCGGGTGCCCTCCACGAGTCCCAGCTCCTCGACCGAGTCCCGGGTGATTGCAGCCGTGATCAGGTGCGGGCCGGCTTGGATCTCCACGAGCGCCATGACCCCGGCGACCTCCACGGAGGTGACCGTTCCGGGGAACCTGTTTCGCGCCGAGAACGAGTCGTCAGTTCGGTGGCGGGACGGCGTGCGCCGAAGCCTCTCCACCTCGGTGGCCGGCACCTGCCGGCGGTTCCGCGAGTCCCGGGTGGTGCGGAGCTTCCCCGCGCCGTCCCAGCGGCGGAGCGTGTCGACGCTTACGCCGATCGCCCGCGCGGCCTCGCCCATGCTGAGATCGGTCATCGGGCTCAGTATGGCAGCGGGCGGCTTTGCCTATGCAAGGGCACCCGCGTCGGTCGCGCGAGGCGGATGATCTAGCCTCGTCACGAGCCTCAGACAACCGCGGCCAGAGGAGGAGTCGATGCAGATCAGCGCCAGAAACAAGCTTCCGGGCAAGGTCACGAACGTCAACGCCGGTGAGGCGATTGCAAACGTGGAGCTCGACGTCAGCGGCATGAGGCTCGTTGCATCGGTGACCGTGGAGGCCGTTCGCGAGCTCGGCATAGAGCCGGGTAAGGACGTGACCGCTCTGATCAAGGCGAGCGACGTGATGCTCGGAGTCGAGTGAGGGCGCCCTGACGGGAGCGCCGGCGGACAAGCCGCTCGCCCTTGGCGACGCCAGGCGTCTCGTCCTCGAGCGGGTCAACCCGCTGGGCGCGGAGCCGGTCCCATTGCGCGAGGCACTCGGACGGATTCTCGCCGTCGACGTGGAGAGCGCCGACCCGGTTCCCGGCTTCGACAACTCCTCGATGGACGGGTTCGCCGTGCGGGCGGAGGACACGCGGGCCGCCGCGGCGGGCGGGCCGGTGATCCTCACGGTCGCCGATGAGTCTCGGGCGGGGCGGCCGGCACGATTGGCCCTCCGCGGCGGAGAGGCGATCGGGGTCTCGACCGGCGCGGTTCTCCCGGACGGGGCCGACTCGGTCGTGCGGATCGAGGACACGAGCGTCAGCGACGGACGGGTCCGGATCGAGGTCGAGGTCGAGCAGGGAACCAATGTCCGGCACGCCGGAGATGACATCGAGCCGGGGGCGACGGTCCTCAGGCGCGGCGTTCGCCTCGGTGCCGCCGAGCTCGGAGTGCTCGCGTCGGTTGGCGTTGGGACGGTCAGCTGCGCGCGGCGTCCGCGAATGGCGGTGCTGACCACTGGTGACGAGCTGCTGGAGCCGGATGATCCGCCCCAGCCGGGTGGGGTTCGGAACTCCAACGCCTACACGATCCCTGCGCTCGCTCTGAGCGCGGGGGCGGAGGTGGTCGCCAGGGAAACGGTGCGGGACGATCCCGAATCGACCCGCGCCGCGATCGCGCGATCCCTGGATAGCGAGCTCGTCGTGATCTGCGGCGGTGTCTCGGTTGGCGAGCACGATCACGTCAAGGCGGCGCTTGCCTCCCTCGACGTCGATCAGATCTTCTGGAGGGTGGCGCTGAAGCCGGGCAAGCCGACCTGGTTCGGAGCGGCGCCGGGCGGCGCACTGGTTTTCGGCCTGCCAGGGAATCCCGTCTCCGCGATGGTCACCTTCCTGCTCTTCGTCCGCCCTGCGATCCTGGCTCTGCTCGGGGTCGGGGAGCGGGTCGGTCGCACCTCGGCGATTCTCGATGAGGACCTGCCGGCGGCACCTGGGCGCGACCACGCCGTGCGGTGCTCGCTCGAGCTTCGCGAAGACGGGTGGCACGCCCGGCCGACCGGGAACCAGGACTCGCACGTGCTCACCTCGATGCTTGGCGCGGACGCACTCGCGATCGTGTCAGCCGACAGCGATGCCCCGGTGGCCGGCAGCCGCATCGAGGTCGAGCTCCTGCCTGATGTCGGCCCCGTAGCATCGCCTTGATGACCGTCACCGTCCGACTGTTCGCCGTCTTCCGCGAGCGTGTGGGCAGCGATTCGATCGAGCTCGAGGTGGACGACGGAGCCACTGTGGCCGAGGCGCTTGAAAGGCTCGCCGAGCGCCCCGAGCTGACCGATCTGCTCGAGAGGATGCCGGTGCGGATGGCGGTCAACCGCGACTACGCGGACTCGGACACCCAGCTCTCCTCGGGCGACGAGCTGGCACTCGTGCCGCCCGTCAGCGGCGGCGAGCATGACCGGGTATACGTCCGAATCACCGATGGGCCGCTCTCGCTCGAGTTGCTCACGGGGCTCGTCTCACGCCCCGAGGCCGGTGCGATCGTCACCTTTCAGGGCACGACGCGTGACGTCTCCCACCTCGAGTACGAGGCTTACCGGGAGATGGCGGAGGAGCGAATCGCCGAGATCCTGCGCGAGTGCGTCGAGCAGCACGGTCTGGCCGCCGCGGGGGCCGAGCACCGGATCGGCTCCGTCCCGCTGGGCGAATCGAGCGTGATCGTCTCCGTTTCGGCCCCCCATCGCGAGGAGGCATTTTCGGCCGCCCGGAAGGCGATCGACCGGATCAAGGCTGAGGCCCCGATCTGGAAGCGCGAGGTGGACGCAGCCGGATCGCGCTGGGTGGAGGGCACGGTCCCGTGAGCGAGGGCGGCGAGCTCAGCCACGTGTCTGAGGAAGGCAGCGTTCGAATGGTCGACGTCGGCGCGAAGCCGGAGAGCGAGCGCCTTGCCCTGGCCCGTGCCACGGTGCGAATGAAGCCTGCGACGGCGGAGGCTCTGGAGCGGGGCGACGCGCCGAAGGGGGATGTCCTCGGCGCCGCCAGGCTCGCCGGGATCCAGGCCGCCAAGCGAACCGCGGAGCTGATCCCCCTGGCTCACCCGCTGCCCCTGGCTTTCGCGGACGTCCGGCCATCCGTTGACGTCACCGAAGGAGTCGTCGAGATCGAGGCCGAGGCACGCGTGGTGGGCCGCACGGGAGTCGAGATGGAGGCCATGGTGGGGGCCGCGGTCGCCGCACTGACCATCTACGACATGGTCAAGGGACTCGAGCGCGGGGTGCGCATCGAGGCCGTGGAGCTGATCGAAAAGAGCGGTGGCCACAGCGGAACCTGGCGACGGGACGACTCGGCCGCCGCCGGCGGCTAGGCGAACGTGCGCGTCGGCGTACTGACCCTTTCGACGTCAAGGGCAGGCGGGAAGGGCGAGGACCAGAGCGGTTCGAAGCTCGCGGATCTGGCGCGCCGGCTCGGCGCCGACGCAGTCGAGCGGGGGATTCTCCCCGACGACCGGGACCTGATCGAGAGCCGACTACGCCACTGGGCCGACGAGGAGCGCTTCGACCTGATCCTGACCACCGGCGGGACCGGCCTGGCGCCCTCCGACGTGACGCCAGAGGCGACCGCCGCAGTGGTCGACCGGCCGGCGCCGGGCATCGCCGAGGCGATCCGCCAGGCCTCTCAGCCGCACACCGACCTTTGGATGCTCTCGCGCGGGATCGCCGGCGTCCGCGGATCGACTCTGATCGTCAACCTGCCCGGCAAGCCGGCGAGCATCGACCAGACTGCGCCGGTCCTGGAGACAGCCCTCCCCCACGCTCTTGCCCTGCTGCGCGGCGAGCGCGGTGGTCACTGAGTCCACACAGCCGCGGGCAAAAGCCTGAAAGGATGTGGCCGTGGGATTCGACCAGTACCACGAGCCGGCGGGGGAACTTCCCGAGGAAGCGCGCACCTTCGCGAGAATGGCCGCAAACCTGATCGAGGAGGCGGAGGCCATTGACTGGTATGAGCAACGCCTCGCCATCGAGCGCGACTCGACGGCCCGGGCGATCATGCTGGACGCCGAGGGTGAGGAGTTCAAGCATTTCTCGATGAACCTCGAGTTTCTCTTTCGGCGCCTTCCGCTGTGGCGCGAGATCGCGCAGGGGATCCTCTTCCAGGACGGCGACATCGTCGAGCACGGCGAGGAGTCGGAGGAGGAAGCGACCGAAGAGGAGGCCGCCAAGGGCGCGCCACTCGCCGGCAGCGAATCGCTCGGGATCGGCAGCCTGCGAGGGAGCATGACTTGAGCCACCTGCTCCGAGAGCACGCGCCGGTCACAGAGGCTGGTTGGCGGCTGCTCGACGAGGAGGCGCGCGAGCGGCTCACGCCGGCCCTGGCCGCCCGGAAGCTGGTGGACTTCTCCGGGCCCCATGGATGGGACCACTCGGCGACGAACCTGGGGCGCGTCGAGGATGTCGCCGACGCACCCGGGGATGGCGTGGCCGCGAGCCAGCGCCGGGTCCTCGGACTGGTGGAGCTCAGGGCTCATTTCGCAATCAGCCGCGCCCAGCTGGACGATGCCGAGCGCGGCGCTCCGGATGTGGACCTCGAGACTCTCGATAAGGCGGCTCGCAGAATCGCCGGCGCCGAGAACGCCGCCGTCTTCGGTGGCTGGGGCGCCACGGGCATCAAGGGAATCGCCGAGGCCTCGCCCCACGAAAGGATCAATCTCGGCGAGGACTGTGAGGTCTACCCGCGCCACGTCGCGAAGTCGGTCGACGCGCTTCGCGACGTCGGCGTCGACGGGCCCTACGGGCTCGCGCTCAGCCCCGAAGGCCACACACACGTACTCGAGACCGCGGAGCACGGGGGCTATCCGCTGTTTCAGCACCTGCAGGAGATCCTCGGCGGGCCGATCGTCTGGGCCCCAGGGGTGAACGGCGGGGTCGTGGTGAGCCTCCGGGGCGGGGACTTCCTGTTCGACTCGGGACAGGACCTCTCGATCGGATACGAGGACCACGACGCCGACGCGGTCCAGCTCTATCTCGAGGAGAGCTTCAGCTTCCGAGTGGCGACCCCCGAGGCGGCTGTCCCGCTTCCGGCCTGAGCCGCGCCGTCAACGGCCGGGCAGCTCGGCGAGGCGGCGTTCCAGAAAGCGCCGCTCGGCATCGGTGTGGACCAGTTCGAGCGCCCGGCCGTACTCGGTACGCGCCTCCCCGGTGCGATCCAGCCGGCGCAACAGCTCCGCCCGGGTCGAGTGCAGGTAGTGATAGCGATCCAGCTCGAGGCCGTCGACGAGCTCCAGAGCGGCCGTGGGATCGCCTCCCTCGGCGAGGGCGGCCGCTCGGTTGAGCTCCACCACGGGTGAGCCTGTGAGCCGGCCGAGCTCGCCGTAGAGGGCAGCGATCTGCTCCCAGTCCTGGGGATCCTCCGTGTGGAGCACGGCTATCGCGGCCTGGAGCACGTAGGGCCCACGGCCGCCGAGGGCCAGGGCGCGGTCCACCCCGGCCTTCGCCGTCTCGATCTGCTCCAGATCCCAGAGCGAGCGGTCCTGGTGGCGGAGCAGAACCACCTCTCCCTCCGCGAACCGGGCGTCCCGCCGCGCGTTGTTCACCCGCATCAGCGCGAGCAGCCCGTGGACCTCGGGCTCGTCGGGCATCAGCTCGGCTAGCGCGCGCCCCAGCCGGATCGCTTCATCGGCCAGGTCGCCCCTCCCGCCGTAGCCCTCGTTGAAGATCAGATAGATGACGCCGAGCACAGCCGCGAGGCGGTCCGGCAGGAGGTGTGCCGGCGGGACCCGGAACGGGATGCCCGCCTCCTCGATCTTCCGCTTGGCGCGGACCAGGCGCTTCGCCATCGTCTCCTTGGGAACCAGGAACGCCCTCGCGATCTCCTCGGTGCTCAGGCCGCCCAGAGTCCGCAGCGTGAGTGCCACCTGGGCTTCGAGCGCCAGGGCCGGATGGCAGCAGGTGAAGAGCAGCTCGAGGCGTTCATCGGGAATGACGGTCTCCTCCATCACGTCCTCGGTGGCCTCCGGCACCTCGAGCAGCCTGGTCTTCTCGGCGAGCGTGCGGTTGCGGCGAATCCGGTCGATCGCGCGGTTGCGGGCGGTGGTCACGAGCCAGGCACGCGGGTTGTCCGGTGTTCCATCCCGCGGCCAGCGCTCGGCGGCGATCGCGAAGGCCTCCTGAGTGGCTTCCTCGGCGAGGTCGAAGTCGCCGAGGAAGCCGATCAGGTTGGCGAGGACATGGCCCCACTCTTCGCGGAAGATCCGGTCGAGGATCGCTAGGCCTCCGCGATGGGCCGGATCTCGACCGCCCCGCCCATGCGCGCGGCCGGGACCTTCGAGGCGAGGTCGATCGCAGCGTCGAGGTCGTCGGCCTCGACGAAGAGCCAACCGCCAAGCGCCTCCTTGACGGAGACGAACGGACCGTCCGTCGTCAGGGTTTTCTCGTCCTGAACGCGTACGGTGGTTGCCGTCTCGGGCGGCTGCAGCCTGTCGCCGGCAGGCGTCACGCCGGGGGTCTCGTTGACCTCCTGGTATCCGGCGTACACGGCCGCCTGCTCCTCGCCCGAGAGCTCGCCCCAGGCCTCCGGGTCATCCGGGGTGGGCGCGTCGCCTTGATGGATCAGCAGCATGTACTTCATCTGGTTCCTCCTTCAGTGGATGTTCGCCTCTGAGACGAACGGAGGACGGGGAAATGGACACCCGGTTCAATGAATCGGCGGGGGCTTGCCCTCGGTGCTCTCGGCGAGGACCGGATCCCAGGCACACACGTCACAAGCGTGGCCGAATGCCGAGTGCGCAAACTCGAGCGCGAGCCCGTGTGGGTTCGGGGCCGTGCGGATGTCCTCCCATTCGAGCGCGAACTCGCCGAGGTCCGTATCCCAATGCGCGGCCTCCGGGTCCAGATCGGCCTGGTCGAACTCTTCCGGCGCCGGATGGGCGAAGGCGAAGAAGGCGGCCCCGTCGTGCCTTGAGTCGCCGGGCCACCAGCCGATCTGGATGACCTCCGCGTTCCCCGAGTTGCGGAGTATGAAGTCGTCGCCCGGAGGATCGGCCGGCTTTCCGGAGAAGAACAGGACCGCCAGATCGAAGGTCCCCCACCAGGCGTTGACCGGCGTGGCTCGCCCGCCGAAGGGTGCCCGGAACTCGGCGAGCACGAGGTCGGCCTGGGTGGCGGCGGTGAAATAGGTCGCGACCTGATCCGGGTCATATGTGGAGTGCTCGCGATCCTCGTCAAGGGGAACGCTCCAGGAGACCTCCTGGGGCTTTGGGTTGATCTCGACCTCGCCGGCGAGACGGCCGACGGCCTCGAGCTGCTCGCGCGTCACCTCGGCGACCGTACGGTTCGGGGTGAGTGGGATGCGCGTCTCCCCTCCGCCGGTGTGCTCGACGAACGCCTCGTGGCTGCGCAGATCGAGGCCGGCGACGATCGCTCCGGAACCATTGGGTGTCGGCAGGACGTGGGTCTCCCAGCCGCGTGGGGTGAGGCGGAGTGCGGCGTGCTGCAGCTGCCGCTCGGCGGGAGCCAGCACTACAGCGAGCTTCCCGAGGACCTGGGTGTGGGCGTGGAGCGTGTCGCAGGTCTCGCTCCACGCCCCGTAGGAGAGGGCTGGCCAGTCTGCGGCCATGACTGGACGCTACCGGTCCGGCGGCATCGGCTTACCCCCAGGACGCCTCGATCATCGGGCGGAAGCTCGTCGTCAGGATCCGCATCCGCCTTGGGCGCGTAACCGTGAAGAGGACGACGTCGGCGACCTCGTCTGCGGTCAGCATGCCCTGCAGCTCGGGGTCGCCCTCGGTCCGTCCCGTCGCGATCGCGAAATTGGTGTTGACGCCACCCGGGCACATGCACGTGGCGCGCACGCCACGCTCGCGCAGCTCGTGATCGAGCGAGCGCGTGAACCCGAGCTGGCCGAACTTCGACGCGTTGTAGACGGACTCGCCCGGAAGGCCCCGGAGACCGGCGACGCTCGCCATTGAGATGAAGTCCCCCTCGCCCGAGTCGATCAGATGGGGCAGTGTCGCGGCCGCCGTGTAGAGCGTCCCCTTCAGGTTGATGTCGATCATCGCCTCGACCTCCTCCGGGTCGAGCTCGAGAAACGGCCCGTAGGAGCCGACCCCCGCGTTCGCGATCACCACGTCGAGGCGGCCGAACCGCTCCACCACGGCTTCGGTCGCGTTTGCGACCGCGGCACGATCGCGGACGTCGCAGGTCATCCCGAGCCCACGCTCGAGGCCCAGGTCGCCCCCGTGCCGCGAGAGCAGGCCGACCGACGCTCCGGCGTCATGCAGCTTGCGCGCCACCGCGGCGCCGATGCCGCCGCTGGCGCCTGTGACGAGCGCGACCTTTCCATCGAGTTCCATGGTTTCTCCTCCGTTCGACTGTGAGTGCATCTTGGACCGAAGCGAATTTGCCGAGGACGCTACCGTCTAGGTAGTTGAGCGCTCAAACGAATCGGGGGCCGCTTCCCATGGCCTCCAAATCTCCGAAGGAGCTATGAGCGAAATGGCCGACTACGGACACCCGATGGAGTTCGGTTACTTCCTGACACCGGACGCGAGTGATCCCAGCGGTGTTCTGGAGACAGCCCGCCTGGCCGACGAGCTCGGGTACGACGTGCTCGGGGTCCAGGACCACCCATACCAGCGGAGGCATCTGGATGCTCTCGCGCTGATCGGCGTGATCCTTGGCCGAACCGAGCGGATCCGCGTGTTCCCGGCGGTGGGAAACCTCCCGCTGCGACCGCCGGCGGTCTTCGCGAAGGCCGCAGCCACGCTGGACGTGCTCAGCGGCGGCCGGTTCGAGGCGGGTCTCGGCGGCGGCGGTTATCTCGAGCCCGCGCACGCGATGGGCGCCCCCGAGCTCACTCCGGGCCAGAGCATCGAAGCGCTGGAGGAGGCTGTGGAGATCCTCCGGGAGAGCTGGAACGCCACCCGGTCGATTCGCCACCACGGCCGGCACTATGACCTTGAGGGCATGAAGCCGGGTCCCGGGCCGGCGCACCCGGTTGGGATCTGGCTCGGCGCCGCAAAGCCCCGCGCTTTGGCGCTCACCGGACGCGCCGCTGATGGCTGGGTGGCCCCGATGATGGTCTACGTACCGCCCGCCGAGGTCCCGGCGGCGGAGGAGCTGATCGACCGCGCCGCACGTGACGCGGGGCGGGACCCAGCCGAGATCCGTCGCATCTACATCGTGTCCGGTGAGTTCACAGCGGAGGCCGCGGGCCCGGCCGAGGAGACCGATCAGACGATCGTCGGCCCTCCCGACCACTGGGTCGACGTGCTCACCCATTTCGCGCTCGACCTCGGGTTCGGGACGCTGGTCCTGGCCGCGCCGCCCGATCCCGGCACGCTGCGGACCTTCATCGAGGAGGTCGCGCCGCAGGTGCGAGAGCGGGTCGAGGCCGCCGCCGATGACGAGCCTGGAGGCGATGCCCGAGACCTTCCGGGGCCGCGCGACCTACGAGATGCTGCTCTCGGTTCACGCCAAGATCCGGAGGGACCTGGAGCGGGTCGAGCTGCTGGCGGAGCGCGCCCTCCAGGGGCTTCCCGCGGAGGAGATCCGCAGGGAGGTCAACGAGCTCAGACGCGACAGCATGCTCTGGCGGCTGCAGGTCGATTGCCTGCACTACTGCCGCTTCGTGCACATGCACCACGGCGCCGAGGACCACCAGTTCTTCCCCGAGCTGCGCGAGACGAACCCGGCTCTCAACCCGGTCATCGACCGCCTGGAGGGCGACCACCGGCGGGTGTCGGATGGCCTCGATGCCGTCGAGGCCGCGGCAAGGAACCTGACGGACGACGAGAGGGAGGACGCGCGAGGGGCGCTGGTCGACTCCCTTCGGGGACTCGGCGAGAACCTGCTGGAGCACCTGGACTACGAGGAGCTCAGCCTCAAGTCCACGGTGCTGCGCCTCGGCGTAGGATCCAACCCATGAGCGACGAGAGCATCGCAGCGCAGATCGACCGGCTGGTCAGCGAGGAGAAGGAGCTGCGCGGCCGGGAGCAGCAGGACCGCGAGGACGATCAGACCCTGGAGGCGGATCGGGAACGCTTGCCCGCCGTGGAGGTCGAGCTCGACCGCTGCTGGGATCTGTTGCGGCAGCGCAGGGCCAAGGAGGAGTTCGGTCAGGACCCGGACGACGCCGAGGCGCGAAGCTCCGGCACCGTCGAGAACTACAGGCAGTAACCGGGGCCTAACCGCCGAGAGGAGAGGGCGGAATGCGCGTCTCCCCGTGGACGTCGGCGATCATCATCGGGATGTCGTCGATGTAGCACCAGGACCATTCCTCACCGGGCTCGAGCGAGCGGATCAGTGGGTGATCGCTCTCTCGCGCGTGGGCCGTGGCGTGGCGGTTGGGGGAGTCGTCACAGCAGCCGACCTTGCCGCAACTCAGGCAGATCCGGAGATGGAGCCACGGGTCGCCGGCCTTCAGGCACTCCTCACAGCCCTCCACGGACTCGGGGAGCTCTGTGATCTGAACCTGATCGAGGTGGGTGCAGTCGGGCATTGGACTCCACCCAGCCTACTTCGCGGCCTCGCTGAGGGCAGCCGGGACGATCTGGGCGAGTTGGCGCCAATGCCCGACGAGCCGCTCGCCATTGACGAAGAAGGTGGGCGTGCCGGGGATGCCGGCGCGCTTCCCACCAGCGATGTCCTCTTCGACCGGCTTACGGAAGCGGTGATCGTCGAGGGCCGCCTTGACATCGTCCGGGTCGAAGCCGAGGCGCCGTCCCACGGAGAGCAGGTCCTCCTGTGAGATGCGTGTGCGGCCGGACAGGAGCATGCCATGCGCGTCCCAGAACCTGTCGTTGGCCGCCGCCATCTCGGACAGCTCGGCGGCGAGATCCGCTCCCGGATGGAGCTCCGGGTCCGGAAAGTGACGCCAGACGAGCCTCAGCAGGTCATAGCGGTCGAGCAGCGATTCAATCGGGCGCTTGGCGGCGAAGCAGTAGGGGCAGCCGAAATCGCCGTATTCGACCAGGGTCACGGTCGGCCGCTCGGCCCCGAGCACGTGGTCGCGCTCGTCTACCGGCGGCAGCTCATTCGCGGTCGCGCGGCTCACCGCGCAGATCCTCCTGCTCTATCTGTTCGCGGGAACGGGCATCCTCGCCCTCCACCGCGCGAGCCACAGCGACCACCTCGTCGACCTGTCCGCCGGGGATGACAACGGCACCGGAGCTGTCGGCGAAGACGTAGTCGCCTGGCTTCACCCCGACCCGCGAGACGACCACCGGGACATTGGCCTGGAACGGGGTCACCTCTCCCCCGCCCCAGCGGGTCGCCTGACCGGAGCAGTAAGCGGCGAAGTCGTAGCTGGCGAGCTCGTCGAAGTCGCGCAGCCGGCCGTCGGTGAGCACCCCTGCGCACCGGTCGTCCTGCAGGCGGGAGAGTTTGGTGCCACCGCCCATCGATGTCTCCGTATAGCCGTTGCTGGCCAACACGAGGACCTTCCCCTCCGGCTCGTCACCGATCGCCTCGTGGAAGAGGTTGGCCAGGTTGTATCGCTCCGGGTTTAGCGCGGCCGAGCAGCTCGGGAAGTAGGAGACCGTCACCGCCGGGCCGAACAACACGCGGCCGGGCGTCGGGCTGATCAGGTCGAGGATGTGACACCGATGCCGATGCAGCCGGCCCATCGAGTCGACCAAGTCAGCGGTCTTGAGTCCTTCAACCGAGGTCACGGGTTCACCATATGAGGTCAGGGACGCTTGCCCTCGGGAGCTTGCTCGGCCGCGGTTCCCTCATCAGCCACCTCCTCCCAGGTCCGGCCGCTGCGGACGCTGGCAGGGGACTCCGCGACCACATCCGACCCGGGCCTCGCCTCCTCGTCGGTCGCCTTGACCAGGATCCAGCGTCGCTCGCCCGTCTTTGTGAGGCCGAAGCGGCCGCTGAGCTTCTGACCGTGCAAGACGAATGAGAGGTGGTCGGGATCGCGGCTGAGGACCTCGACCGTCCCCTCGTCCCAGACGATCACCGCTCCGCTGCCGCGGCGCTGACCCTCATGCACGCCCTCGAACTCTCCCGCCGACAGGGTGTGGTCCTCGACCGGCACAGCCAGCCGCCGCACGGCGGGATCGAGGGACGGCCCCTTCGGAACGGCCCAGGAACGGAGGACGCGACCAACCTGCAGGCGCAAATCGAAGTGCAGGCTGGTCGCGTCGTGGAGCTGGATTACGAAGCGCGGGTTCGGGCGCTCAGGCGTGGGTGACCTCCGACTCAACCGCCTCGACTCCTTCGAGCCCCTTCTCGAGGAAGGCGACGAAGAGCGGGTTGAGCACCTCCGGGTGCGTCCAGCCGATGTTGTGCGGACCGCCCTCGACCGGGACGACCTTGACCTGATCGATGAGATCAGGGAGCCGGGCCGCGGTCGACTCAAACGGGAGGATCCTGTCCTCGGTTCCGTGCACCACCAGCACTGGGACGTCGATCTTCGCCACGTCGTCGCGGAAGTCCTCGAGCCAGTTGTCCACGCAGACTAGGCTTGAGACCGCCGAACCCATGCAGGCGACGTTGAAGCTCGCCTGCCAGGCCTGGTCCGAAATCCGCTCGGGACGCAGCTTGTCAACGTTGTAGAAGTTGTCGAGGAAGTCCTTGAAGTAGGCGTACCGGTCCTTGCGAACCGCCTCCCTGATCCCTTCAAAGACCGAGCCATCGACACCCTCGAGGTTGTCGTCCGTCTTCAGCAGGAACGGGGGAATTGCGCCAAACATAACCGCCTTCTCGACGCGATCCGAGCCGTAGGTACCGAGGTAGCGCGCTACCTCGCCAGTTCCCATCGAGAAGCCGGCCAAGACGATGTCCTCGAGCTCGAGCTGCTCGAGTAGCTCATTGAGGTCGGCGGCGTAGGTGTCGTAGTCGAGACCGGTGGTCGGCTGACTCGACTGCCCCCAGCCGCGGCGGTCGTAGGTGATCACGCGGGAGCCGGCGTCGAGCAGCGCCTTGGTCTGCTTCTCCCACGAGTGGCCGTTGAGCGGTAGCCGTGAATCAGGACCACCGGCTGACCGGAGCCCAGGTCCTCGTAGTAGAGGTCGATCGGCATCGAGTTTTCCTTGCCGACGGTGATCATTGCCATGGGTTTCTCCTTTGGTGAGTAGGCACGCCACCCTGAACTCTCCTCCTGGCAGGGCAACTCCGCAATACCGATCTACCCGAGCGCGGGGTAGGGTTTTCCTGAGGCGGCTTAACCGACACGCTCGGGCTCGGCCGAGCGGCTGGCTGACCTGATCCGCGCGGTGTCCCTGGCCGCTCTGACGGCCGAGGTCAGGGTCTCGAGGTCGTAGGAACCCTGGTGGCGCCTACCGTTGATGAAGAAGCCCGGGGTGCCGGCGACCCCGCTGGCGTCTGCGCTCGCAACATCGTCGGCCACCCGCTCTGCGTACTCGCGACGGCGGAGCTCATCCCAGAAGCGATCCACGTCCAGGCCGAGCTCCTCCGCGTGCCGGCGTAGGTCGGCCGGGGTGAGTTGGTCCTGGTGCTGCAGAAGCCTGTCGTTCATCTCCCAGAACGCGCCCTGTGCACCCGCTGCCTCGGCCGCCTCCGCGGCCATCTGGGCGTTCGGGTGGACGTCGTTCAGCGGCAGGTGGCGCCAGACGTAGCGGAGGTCGTCGCCGAACGAGTCGAGCAGCTCCCTGACGACCACCTCGGCGCGTCCGCAGTACGGACACTCGTAGTCCCCGTACTCGACGAGCGTCACCGGACCCTGCTGCGAGCCCCGGATGTGATCGCGCTCAGGGTCGACGTCCTCGGAGAGGTCGAGCAGATCCTCGTAGGTCCCCGCGATCTGACGGGCCCTGACCTCATCGGGCAACCGTTTGACCACCTGGAAGATCGTCCAGGCCACCAGCGGCGAGGCGATCGCCGCGGCAAGCACCCCGAGCTTCGCCTGCTCGAGTTGGCTGCCGTCGAACGCGAGGCTCGAGATCAGGATCGAGACGGTGAAGCCGACCCCGGCAACGGCACCACCCCCGGCGATCACCGGCCAGCTCAGGGCCCGCTGCAGGCCGCCGAAGACAGAACGGGACGCAAGCCACGTCGCGCCGAGGATGCCGAGCGGCTTGCCGACGATGTAACCAAGCGCGATTCCGAGCGTGATCGGCGACCCGACTGCATCACCGAGCAGCTGTCCGTCGATGTGGACGCCCGCGTTCGCGAGCGCGAACACGGGCACGATGAGGTAGCTCGTCCACGGGTGAAGCTCGTACTGAAGCCGCTCGTTGGCGGAGATCGCGGACGCGACGCTCCGCTGCGCGCTACGCGCGAGCTCGGGAGTCGGTTGCTCACGGAACGAGCGGGCCAGCTCGGTTGCCCGCTCGAGGTCGTCACGCGCGGGTTGGTAGGCGGTCGTTACGAGCCCGATCGCCAGTCCGGCGACGAGTGGATCGATCCCAGACTCGAACAGCGCGACCCAGAGCGCGACGCCGAGCACGATGGCCGCCTGGGTCCGCCAGGCGAACGGCACCCAGCGCAGAGCCACCAAGATCGCGAAGAAGCCGACCGCGAGCAGCAGCGGCAGCATCGAGACGTTGTCGGTGTAGACGACCGCGATCACCACGAGGGCAACCAGGTCGTCGACCACCGCTAGGGTGAGCAGGCGGAGGCGGAGGCGAGTGCCGCGCGGCGCGAGGAGCGCCAGCACCCCCAGGGCGAGTGCCGTATCGGTCGACATCGCCGCGCCCCAGCCCTCCGCCCCCGGGCCGCCGGCGTTGAACGCCAGAAAGATCGCGATCGGTACCGCCATCCCGCCGAGCGCGGCGGCCACGGGTAGCGCCAGACGCTGGCGCTCGCGCAGCTCGCCGGTATCGAGCTCGCGCCTAGCCTCGAGTCCGACGACCAGGAAAAAGAACGTCATCAGGCCTTCGTTGACCCAGTGCCGCAGGTCAAGCGAAATCCCGTCACTGCCAAGCGTGATCGAGAGCTTCGTTGTCCAGAACGACTCGTATGAGTCCGACCACGGGGAGTTCGCCCATATAAGGGCCGCGACCGCCGCGGCGAGCAGAACGACGGCGCCCCCGGTCTCCGTGCTGAGGAAGCCACGAACCGGTGCGGCCAGGTTCCTCGCCCAGGCCGTCCGCCCGGTGAATTGGTCGGGTTCGGCTTTAGCCTGCGCGCTCATCGCCTGGTTCAGGCTACGCGCGGGAGGCCTCCCCCAGCTCGGCAGCGCTCAGAGCCCGAGGTTGCAGAACAGCTCGAACCGGCACGGATCGTGCTGCTGCACCAACGGCGAGGCGTTCCGCGCGGTGACCCGTGCGCCCGTGTTCCGAGGGACGCTGGCCCGGCGGACCTTCATCCCACTGGTGGGGACGAGGCTCATGTACTGGCGCAGCACGAGGTCAGAACCGAACGGCACACTGGCGGGGCTGATGCCGCCCCATCGAACACCGTCTGGTTCACGATCGTGATCGACTAGAGCGGAGGCGCGAAGCTCGGGATTCGGCACACCACCGCCTCTAGGGCGGGTCCATAATCGTTCGTGCTCGGTCCTCTCCACGCGATACTGCGTGGGCGATGTCGGAGGACAACTTCGAGATGGTCCGCCGCGCTGTCGAGGCGTTCAGGAGGGGCTACGAGGCAGTCAACCGTGGCGATGTTGATGGGCTCCCCGTGGCTATCCACCCCGACGTGGAGTTCACGTCCCTGATCGCAGAGGCAGGAGGCGAGACCTTCCGCGGGCACTACGGGGTCAGACGATGGTGGAAGGAAGTCGTGCTCCCCCTCGGCGGCCTACAGGGCGAGCCTGAGGAGGTTCGCGACGTCGGTGACACCGTGGTCGCACGGGTCCTCGGGACGTATCGCCCGAGGGGGGTCGAGGTGCGCCAGACGGTCTGGAGCGTGGTCCGCTTCCGCGACGGGAAGGCGACCTGGTGGCAGTTCTTCCGCACCGAGGAGGAAGCCCTCGAAGCCGCGGGGCTGCGGGAGTAGTCAGAACCGCCGCTTTGGACGAGAAGCAGCCGACATGACCGGGTGGTCCGCTGGTCAAGAGCGGGTCGGCACACGAGTAGTCTCGGGGGGCATTAGTCATTCGGAGGAGGAGGCTTCTATGTATGCCCGGATCGCACGGTTCGAGGGTGGTGACGTGTCGCAAATCGACGACGTGATCAACGCCTCGCGCCAGATGATCGACTCGACGTTCGACTCCCCACCCGAGGGTTTGGAGGGTTCGAAGGCCGTATGGATGCTCGTTGACCGCGAGAACGCCAGAGGGCTCGGCATCACCTTTTTTGAAACCGAGGACGACCTGCGCCGCGGGGACCAGGCGCTCAACGCGATGTCGCCTCCTGTGGACGCTGGCCAGAGCCGGTCGAGCATCGAGGTCTACGAGGTAGCCCACCGCAGGGAACGCGAGTAAGCGGGTTCGGGACCCATGCGGGGCGGATAGCTGCTTTGGACTGCCATGAAGAAGGGCCTCCAAATGGCACGCTCGTGTCACCAAAGAAACGAGCACCAAGGAGGCCCACTCACATGTTGCACGCCGGACTCGATCTCAGTCGCAGAAAGCTCGACGTCTGCCTGCTCGGCGATGACGGAGAGCATCTAGATCAGCTCGCCGCCGCCCCCCACCCCGACTCGCTGCGGCAGCTCGCTCGCCGGATAGAGGAAGTCCACCGCCAGCCGGTCTGCGCGGTGATCGAATCGATGACCGGCGCCAGGATCGTCCACGACACCCTCGAGCAGGAGGGTTGGTCCGTGGAGATCGCCGACGCCCAGAAGGTGAAGGGCCTGGCGCCGCTCGCCTGCAAGACCGACCGGATCGACTCGAAGGTGCTGGCCGTGCTCTCCCAGCGCGATCTGGTGCCGGCGATCTGGCTGCCCGACCCGAGCGTCAGGACCCGGCGCGAGCTCGCCCGCTTCCGCCTGCACCTGGTCAAGCACAAATCGGCGCTCAAGAACCGGATCCACTCCACCCTGATCAACTTCGGCCGACCCTGCCCGGTCACCGATCTCTTCGGGGTCGAGGGCCGCAGGCTGCTCGCCCGCCTCGAGGTCCCGGAGCCGTGGCGGGAAAACGTGGCCGCCTCGCTCGAGCTGATCGACGACCTCGAGGCCCAGATCGCGGAGGTCAACGCCCGGCTGCGGGAGGGCCACGCCGAGCACCCCTACATCCCGCTCTTGATGAGCGCGCCGGGGGTCGGCTGGGTGCTCGCCTTCACGATCGCCGCCGAGATCGGCGAGATCGAGCGCTTCGCCTCGCCCGCCAAGCTGACCGGCTACACGGGCCTCTGCCCGCGGGTGGTGCAATCGGGCGAGTCAGATCGCCGCGGGCCATTGAGCAAGCACGGGCCGACCTACCTGCGCTGGGCGCTGATCGAGGCGACCATGCACGCGCTCCGCCACCCGGCCTACGCGGAGCGCTACCAGCACACCAAGCGCCGGCTGGGCAAGCAGCGCGGCGCCAAGGTCGCTCAGGTCGACATCGCCCGTCGGCTCGCCCAAGCGATCTGGCACATGCTCACCCGCAACGAAGAGTTCGCTCCAAGAGGCGCCGCTTTTCGTCTGGCGGCCTGACCGCCCTTTTGGAATTGCGCCCGAGAGCGAAACATCCGATTCCGCCTGATCCTCCCGCCGAGGAGGCCATAGAGACATGAGCATCGCTCCAAGTCCACTATCACCGCGAGGACCCTGACCACCGACCGTCACTTGACAACCGGCCCTTCTTCATAGAGACGAAAAGCAGTGCTTTGCATGGAAGCGGCTGTTCGGTGAAGCTGTCGACGAGCTTGCCGCGGTGGGCGGCAGCGGTGGTCTGGCGCTACGGCCCATCGATAGCGGCGCTGCACACTAGAGTGGCGAAACCGAGATGCCGGCCCCAATGCTTTTAGCCGTCGACGGCGATCGTGACGCGCTAGGTCGCGTCGAGCGGGAGCTGCGCGACCGCTACACAAGCAGCTACCGGGTCGTCGGTACCCGCTCGCCGGACGAAGCGCTCGCCCTCCTGACCGAGGTCGCGGATGCCGGGGAAGACGTTGCCCTGGTGCTCGCCGCGCAGTGGCTTCCGGAGATGACCGGCAGCGAACTGCTCGAGCGCGTGCGTCGGCTCCACCCTCAGGCCAAGCGCGGGCTGCTGGTTAGCTGGGGGGAGTGGGGAGAACGGCAAACCGCCGAGGCAATCTTCGACTCAATGGCCCTGGGACGGATCGATTACTACGTCCTTAGGCCCGCGACCTCCCCGGACGAGCTCTTTCACCAGGCTATCTCCAGCTTCCTGCTGGAGTGGACCGAGGATCACCTGATTGCGCCGCATACTGTCCGCGTTGTAGCCGAGGCCTGGGCAGGGAGAGCGTACGAGCTGAGGAATACCCTCCAGCGCTGCGCGGTCCCACACGCCTTCTATCTGAGCGACTCGGAGGAGGGGCGCGTGCTAGTTGCCAAGAGCGGGGCAGGGGTGAGGCTCCCACTGATGGTCCTTCCCGACGGTCGGGTCCTAAGCGACCCAACGAACACAGAGATCGCGGACGCCACCGGTGGCTGGATCGACCCCGACCGGGACGAATTCGACGTGGTCATCGTAGGTTCCGGACCGGCGGGCCTTTCGGCGGCGGTGTATGGCGCTTCCGAGGGCCTGGAGACCCTCGTGGTGGACGAGGGCGGAGTCGGTGGACAGGCAAGCTCGAGTTCGCTGATCCGGAATTACCTGGGCTTCCCTCGCGGGGTCAGCGGCAGGCGGCTCGCCGAGCAGGCATACGAGCAGGCCTGGGTCTTCGGCGGGTACTTCGTCCACATGAACAGGGTGGACAGCCTCACTCGAGATGGCGACAGGCGGCAGGTGACCCTCTCCGAGGGGCGGCGGATCAGCGCCAGGGCGGTGATCCTCGCCACCGGCGCCGCCTACCGCCGGTTGGGCGTCCCCGCGCTCGAGACCCTGAGCGGCGCGGGAGTCTTCTACGGTGGTGCTGCTTCGGAGGCTCCCGCAATGGCCGGGAAGGACGCCTACATCGTCGGCGGGGCGAACTCAGCCGGGCAAGCGGCGTTGCACCTGGCACGCTACGCCCGCCAGGTCACCCTCGTGGTGCGCGCTCAGTCGCTTCGCGCGGGGATGTCGGACTATCTGGTAAAGGAGGTGGAGGCGACGCCGAACGTAGAAGTCCGCATTGGCTGCGAGGTTGTCGGGGGTGGAGGCGACGGGAGACTCGAGTACTTGGTGCTTGGCGAGGGCGCGACCGGAGAAGAAGTGACGGTCACCGCCGATGGGCTCTTCGTGCTGATCGGGGCTCGCCCACAGACGGATTGGCTGCCGTCAGGGATAGCGAGAGACAGGCACGGCTTCCTGCTCACCGGCCCGGATCTCCCGGACGACCACGGCTGGGCGCTCGACCGCCGCCCGTTGCGGCTCGAAACGAGCATGCCGGGCGTGTTCGCGGCGGGCGATGTGAGGCATGGATCCGTCAAGCGCGTGGCCTCTGCGGTCGGAGAAGGGTCGATCGCGATTCAGCTAGTCCACAGCCTCTTCACGGCCGACCGCCTGCATCGCCGGCGCCCCGCCGACGGGGTAGTGCCTGCCGTGAGCGGAGGCGCACCCGCTTCTCGAGCGGGTCAGCCGCCGGGTGTGGGTGGCAAGACTGATGAATGATCGAGGTCGAGGATACGGTTCGTTCGCAATTCGGCGTACGGCTGCTTTGGACGAGAAGCGCTATCTCCCAGTGCGATTTCGCCACGCCTGGACCACTAGGAACAGGACTGCGGCCAGCACAATGGCAAGACCCGCATAGAGGATCACGTAGTCGCCAGTCGTCTCCGGCGGCGACGGATGGCCGCTCACGTCAGTTCCGAGCAGAATCACGAATCGCAAGGTGGACCGAGACTACGCAGTTAGGGGGTGCCGCTTTGGACGAGAAGCATCTCCTCCGTACCCGACCACGGAGGAAGCATGCTCGAGCTCGGAGATCAAGTCGCCGGCAAGTCAAACCAGGTCATCGCACGACGGCGTCCTGGGAACAAGGGACGCCGCTATCCAGCTGATCCGCCGCGGGTCGAGGAAATCGTTGCGGTGATGAGACAGGCGGGAACGGATCTATACGGCCGCCGGCTTCGGGGACTGATCATCATGCTCTGGCGATCAGGTCTTCGCATCTCCGAGGCGCTCGCCCTGACCGAATCCGACTTAGAGGTGACCCGCGGGTCGGTGCTCGTCCGCCGGGGAAAGGGCGGACGCCGCCGGGAGGTCGGCATGGACGAGTGGGCCTGGGATCAACTGCGTCCCTGGCTCGAGGCGCGCCTCTCCTTCCCTGTTGGAACGCTCTTCTGCGTGATCAAGGGGCCAACCTCTGGCCGGCCCTGGTCAAGCACGCAGGTGCGAATTGCGCTTCGACGCACCGCGGCCCAAGCCGGGGTAAGGCGGCGCTTCGCGCCACACCAGCTGCGCCACGCCCATGCCGTCGAGATGGCCAGGGAGGGCGTCCCGCTCAACGTCATCCAGCGCCAGCTGGGACATGCCAACCTCGGGGTCACCTCGATCTACCTGCAGGGGATCGATAGCGGCGAGATTATCGAGACGGTCCGCGCCCGCCGCGCTCCCGTGATCCCGGCCGCGGCGGCACTGGCTCGCTAGTGCTTTTCGGGAGATGAAAATCCTCCCTGGAAGCTGACGTCCGGGTCTGAGCCTACGGTCGGCTGACCGGGACAGGGGCTTCCGGGAGAACGCGAGATGGGCAGGCCGGTTCTTGGACGATGGGCCCAGAGCCCGAGCTTTTCAGTGGCCGCCCCTGCGACTTATCCGGGTGCGCCTAGAGCGCGAATGCGTCGATGTCGTGTTGCCCACCGTCTCTCCCAATCGTCAGAGCAGAGGAGGAGCAAATGAGGGCAATCGGGTTGGACGTCCATCTCGAGTTCTGCGAGGTGGCGATCTCAGAAGGAGGTGAGCTCCGCTCCGCGGGGCGGATCGTGACCAGGCCGGAGGAGGTCGAGCTCTTCGCCCGGAGCCTCGGTCCCGACGATCGCGTCGCGCTCGAGGTCACCGGCAACGCCTGGGAGATCAAGCGGCTGATCGAGCCGCACGTCGCCGAGGTGATCGTCGTCTCGCCGACCGACACCGGGATCCGCTCCGCGCGGGCGAAGACCGACCGGCTCGACGCGCGAGCGCTGGCGAGGCTCCTGGCGGCGGGCGAGCTCAAGCCGGTCTGGGTGCCCGACCGCGGAACCCAGGTGATGCGCCGACGCCTGCAGCGCCGCGGCCAGCTGGTCTCGGCCCGCTCGCGGTCAAAGAACCAGATCCACGCCACCCTGATGCGCTGCCTCGTCGGCCGGCCCCCGTTCAGTGACCTCTTCGGGGTCAACGGACGGCGCTGGCTCGCCGAGCTCGCGCTGCCCGAGGAGGAGCGCGAGTCGGTCGACTCCGCCCTGCGCCAGGTCGAGTTCCTCGACTCCGAGATCGAGGCGGTCGAGCGGTTGATCTCGGCCGCCGCGCTCGAGAGCACCGAGGTGAGGCGACTGATGACGGTGCCGGGGGTGAGCGTGATCTGCGCGGCGACCTTCATGGCGGCGGTCGGCGAGATCGGCCGCTTCCCCTCGCCCCGCAAGCTGGCCGCCTACCTCGGGCTCGACCCCAAGGTGAGCCAGTCGGGCTCGGGCCCCGCGACCCACGGGCGGGTCTCGAAGCAGGGATCGGTCGCCGGCCGCCATGCGCTGGTAGAGGCGAGCTGGTCGGCGGTGCGCCAGCCGGGGCCGCTGCACGCGTTCTATGAGCGGATCAGGGCCCGACGCGGCCACAGCGTCGCGATCGTCGCCTGCGCGCGCAAGCTCGCCTGCCTGTTCTGGTGCCTGCTCAGCCGCTCGGAGGACTACGCCTTCGGGCAGCCGTCCCTGACGCGGAAGAAGCTGCGCCGGCTCGAGCTTGCCGCCGGCGCCCCAAGCAAGCGCGGGAGGAAGAGCGGCCCGATGGCCGCGAACGCGGCGATCCGCAAGGCCGAGCGCGAGCTCGCCGAGCAGGCCGAGGCCGCCTACCGGCGCAGCGTCCGCGACTGGCACGCGACCCAGGCGAAGAGAAAGGGCGCCGGCGCGACACCGGGGCGCGCATCTCGTGGCCCGTCAAGCGGGCAAGCAGCGCGGCAGGTCCAAGCCCCCGGGCCTGCGCTTTAGCTCGTCGTCTGCCGGCGCCCGAGTCGAACTCTCGCAAATAGGAGGAGGTGCGTCCAGGGTTGACTTGACTTTCATGCGTCGTCCGAAGCAGCGGTCGCCCTATCGGTGTGACGAATTTGACGAATACCAGCGACTTTTTGAACAGATAGGCAGCGAAGTGCGAGGCAGAACTGCCCTTACGAAACCGAAGGTCACAGGTTCGAATCCTGTCGGGCGCGCTGAAGAATCCCCGCAAACGTGAGAAGTGCTTCGCGTTTCGCAGGTCTGCCGCCGCCAAGTTGGCCAGCAATGAATTGCCAATCAATCGGGAGGTTGACTGCCGGGTTCCAAGCAATTTAGGGTGGGCCTAGGAACGGTTGCTGGACTCGCTGGCGAGCCGAAGTCGACCCGCCATTTCGTCTGACGAGCCGAAGCCGACCCGCCATCCCGCTCGGTCACCGGTCCACTCGAAACCAACGAGGCCTCCCCGTTGCATAGGCAGACGGTCACGGCCTCTACAAGGAGCACGGCTGCTCCGAATATCTAAGGGAGTGACCCACATGGCTGTCAAGGCCGATACAGCGGATGCCACGGCGATCCGTCCGTTCACGATCGAGACGCCCGAAGCGGATCTCGATGACCTGCGTGCGCGCATCGCGGCCACGCGGTGGCCAAGCAAGGAGCTCGTCGCAGATCGGTCGCAGGGCGTGCAACTCGCCACGATGCGGGAGCTGGCGCGCTACTGGACGACCGACTACGACTGGCGCAAGTGCGAGGCACGGCTAAACGCGCTGCCGCAGTTCACGACCGAGATCGACGGGGTGGACATCGGCTTCATCCACGTGAAGTCGCCGCACGAAGACGCGTTGCCACTGATCATGACCCACGGGTGGCCCGGCTCGGTCGTCGAGCTCCTCGAGACCGTCGGCCCGCTCACCGATCCGACCGCACACGGCGGCGACGCCGTGGACGCCTTCCACCTCGTTCTGCCGTCGATACCCGGCTATGGCTTCTCGGGTGAGCCGGCCGAGGTCGGCTGGGACGCGGCTCGCATTGGGCAAGCCTGGGCGGAGCTGATGCGCCGCCTCGGCTACACCCGCTATGTCGCCCAGGGCGGCGACCGGGGAGCCGTCGTCACCGACGCGATGGCCCGCGAAGCACCCGAGGGGCTGGCTGGCATCCACATCAACGTGCTCACGGCGGTGGTCGTGCCCGGCGTCGCCGAGCAGCTGCCGGTGGAGTCCGAGCAGGAACGCGCGGCGCACGATGCGCTCAACACGTTCACGACGGACGGCTCCGGCTACTTCCTGGAGATGGCCACTCGGCCGCAGACGATCGGCTACGCGCTGCTGGACTCACCCGTCGCCCTCGCGGCCTGGATGCTCGACCACGACACGGACGGCTACTACAAGATCGCCGGCGCGTTCGTCGACGGCAAGCCGACCGGGAACCTGACCAAGGAGCACATCGTCGACAACGTCACGCTCTACTGGCTGAAAGGCACCGGGGCCTCCGCCGCTCGGGACTACTGGGAGGACGGACGAGCACGGGCCCGCTTCGCCGTTGAGCCCCCTCCGCCGGCGTCCGTACCGGTCGCCTTCACGACGTTCCCCGAGGAGGTCTGGGCTGCCCCGCGCAGCTGGGTCGAGGTGGCCTACCCCGACCTCGCGTACTTCAACGAGGTCGACAAGGGCGGCCACTTCGCCGCCTGGGAGGAGCCGGAGCTCTTCTCAGAAGAGGTCCGCGCGGCGTTTCGGAGGCTCCGCTAGTTCGAATCCCGCCCCCGCCACTCGAAGAACCCTTGCAACTGCGGGGGTTCTTCGCGTTTTGGCAGACCGGCGCGGCACGCACCCAGGTCCATAGTTGCTTCCACCACAAAACCGCTGCTTTCCATGCAAAGCAGAACCCCTGCTTTTCGTCCAAAGCAGGTATGCCGAGGTGGCTGATTCCCGTTGCTCAGGTCGAGTGCGCGAGTTAGGATGGCCGCCGTCCGATGAGGGGAGCTACGGTGGAAAGGAGTCCTCGCGTCTATGGCTTCGACTAACCGGAGCCACTGTCTCGACCACGTTGTCGTGGTTCTCTTCGAGAACCGTTCGCTCGACAACATGCTCGGGCATCTCTACGGCCCTGACGATGGCAAGACCTTCGAGGGCGTGATCGGAAAGGACCTCAGCAACCCGATCCCGGACTGGGCCGAGCACGGCGCCGACAAGAAGGTCGTGCCCTACACGGTTGCGACCGACATGGACGCGCCGAATCCAGACTCCGGTGAGGAGTGGTACCACACGAACACGCAGCTGTTCGGCGGCCTCGACGAGCACAACCGCTTCAAGATCGGTGAGGAGGTGACCCAGCCGTGGAACGCGCCGCCACCGGGTGCGACGCCGACGATGGACGGGTTCGTGACGGACTACGTCAGCACCTTCACCGGCGAGATGGGCCGTCAGCCGACCTACGAGGAGTACGCCGAGATCATGACCGGGTACACGCCGGAGCAACTGCCGGTGCTGAACGGGATCGCGCGTGAGTTCGGCGTCTTCGACCACTGGTTCCGCGAGGTGCCCTCGCAGACGTTCATGAACCGCTCCTTCTGGACGGCGGCGACCTCGTCAGGGCTGGTCGTGAACTCTCCGGCGACCAAGTGGTTCACGAAGAACGACGCGGAGACGATCTTCGAACGGCTCGAGCAACACGGCAAGACCTGGAAGATCTACGTGGCGGAGCCGATGCCGTTGTCGTTTCACGGCGTCATCCACTTCTCGCGCCTCAAAGATCGGCTGGCGACGAACGTGGTGCCGTTCGCCGAGTTCGAGCGCGACGCAGCGGCGGGAACCCTGCCCGACTTCTCGCTGATCGAGCCGAACATAAGCAGCGGGCACGGCGACTACCACCCGGCCTTCGGACGCTCACTGGCCGGCGTCAACGTGGACCCCATGGACCCGCCGTCCTCGGTGCTGACCGGAGAAGCCTTCCTGGAGCGCATCTTCAACGCCTACCGCTCCATGACCTCGGAGTCAGGCACGAACGCCTGGAACACCGCTCTATTGATCGGCTGGGATGAGCCGGGCGGAACCTTCGACCACGTCCCACCCGGAGCGGTCCCTCCGCCCGACCCGAAGGCGCCGGATGGCGAGTTTGGGTTCAAGTTCGACCGCTCCGGCTACCGCGTGCCCGCGATCCTCGTCTCCCCGTGGGTCCCGCAAGGCTCGGTGTTCAACGACGAGTTCCGCCACACCTCCCTGGTCGCGACCCTGCGGAAGAGCTGGGATCTCGGCGACCCGTTCACCGAGCGTGACGCCTCGTCGCGAACCTTCGACGACCTCTTCACCCTCGACGAGCCGCGCGACCCGGAGACCTGGGCGACCATCAAGGCCCTTCCGGTTCCGGCGTCACATCTCGACGAAGAGGCCCTCGCCAAGGGACTCAGCGCACTCGGCAAGACCGTGGCACCGGCGATCGTCGAGCGCGCCAAGGAACTCGGGATCAAGGTCCCAGCCGAACTCGACAAGAGCAAGGAAATGACCCCCGAGGTCATCGACCTCCTCAGGGAGGTCTGCTGGCACTTCTTCCCCCTCCTCGCTCCGGACGCCGCACCGGCTGGGCACTCGGCAAGCGCCTAAGCGTCGAAGGTGAACAGCGATTGAAGATGCTGCTTTCCATGCAAAGCAGCGGTGCTGCTTTTCGTCCAAAGCGCTACTCCGCCAGCCCGGTGGCTTCGAGGGCCTCGACCCTTCCCGTCGTCCGCCGTACAGACGCACCCCAGCGTCTCGGCGACCAGGCATGCCCACCACTCTCCGGGCAGAGATGACTTGTCCACGGCGCCCGATCCGGCATAGGGTGGACCCGGAAGTTGTTTTGGGGCCCAAGAGAGAGAAGGAGTGGTACATGGCAGAGCAGGATGTGGAGAACCTTCGCGGCGCATACGACAGCTTCAACGCAGGCAACCCACAGACTGTGCTGGACCTGATGGCGCCCGATGTCGAGTGGATCGAGCCCGGCGGAGGCAATTCGGCCTCCGGGACGTTCAGCGGGCCCGAGAGCGTGGCAGCCGATGTGTTCAGCACGATCCCGGCGAACTTCGATGAGTTCTCCGTGAACCCGGAGAAGTTCGAGGACCAGGGCGAAACGGTGGTCGTCACCGGCCGCTTCCAGGGGAAGGCGAAGAGCGGCGCAGACCTCGACACGCCCTTCGAGCACGTCTGGGACTTCGACGCTGGCAAGGTCAAGCGGTTCAACAACGACGTGGACCAAGAGGCCTGGACCGCCGCCTGGAGCTGAAACGCGGAGGCCCGGCGGCAAAGTCGCCGGGCCCCTTGGCACTCGCGTCCCCTGTCGAGTTCGCTGTCTTCCTTGGCGTGGGCGGAGCCGCCGCGATAGGCGAGCCCCGTTTCGAAGAGCGCTCCTTCCCATGCAAAGCGCTACCGCTTCGCGTCCAAAGCAGCATTTGTAAAGGGGGCGGTTCTCTGGTCGACGTTCAAGACCCGTCGGGCTGAGCGTGATTGACAGGCATCAGCTCGAGGGTGGAAGATGGCCCGAGCCAAAGCGAGGAGGAGCGATGAGCTGGGCGTTGAGTGGAACCTATTTCGAGAACTGCACCTGCGAGGGAGCCTGCCCCTGCACGGCATCGTCCTTTCAGTGGCCGGCCGACAAGGACTTCTGCGACGTCATGTTCGCCTTCCACGTCGACTCCGGCGAGATCGATGGAACCGCCGTCGAGGATCGCTCGGTCGTTCTCCTCGTCCACATCCCGCAGGCGCAGGCGACGGACGGGAACTGGAAGCTCGGCCTCTACGTTGACGAGCGCGCGAGCGGGGAGCAGGCCGAGAAGCTCGGCGCCGTCTTCGGCGGCCAGCTCGGCGGCCCGGTGGCCGCGCTCGCTCCACTGGTCGGTGAGGTCGCTGGGGTCGAGCGGGCGCCGATCTCGTTCGTCGACGACGGGCTGAACCATCGGGTAACTGTCGGCAACGCGATCGACGCCGAGGTCGAGGACCTGACGCCGCCTGGATCCTCGGAGCCGACCAGGTTCGAGAACATCCAGCACCTGGCGGCCCCATCGGTGACGGTGGCGCGTGCGACGAGCTCGCGGGTCAGCGGCTTCGGCATCGAGTTCGAGGGCAAGGCTGGCTCGTCCGCGCCGTTCGCCTGGAGTGGCTAGGCACCCGGTCGCCTCGGCACCTTCTGCATTGGCCGCGAAAGCAGTCGGCCGCCTCAAACCGCTGCTTTCCATGCAAAGCGGCATACCTGCTTCTCGTCCAAAGCACTAGTCCGACAGCCCGGCGGCTTCGAGGGCATCCTCAGAGTCTCCGAACACGCGCATACTCGTGATCTCGCCACCTTGGAGCTCGTAGAGGACCGCCCAGCGTGCCTCCACCTCAGCCCCGCTTCCTTTGCCTCGTCCGCGCTGGACGCTGAGCACGAGAATGCGGCTGCCGAGGTCACGCATCTCCTCGATCTCCTCGCGCCACTCTTCCCACGGGGCCACCCAGCTGGTGACGATTTGAATAAGGCGCTCGTGCCCCCTCCCTGAGGCTGCGTGGTCGGGTCGGGCGTCGGATGCGTCGACCAGCACGTTTGGATCGAAGTGACTCAGCGCCCCATCGATGTCCCCTTGGTGGAACGCCTCGTACATCCGTCGCACCACGTCCACGTTCTCCTGCGACATCGCCCACGCAGTATCTCTCGGACGGGTGCTGCTTTTCGTCCAAAGTAGTAGAGCCCCGACCATGAACGCAACGCGGCTATTCCGCCGACTGTGCCTCTGGCGGATCATCTTTGTGACGCCGGGCGTGTCTTGCCTCGTGGCGCTCTTCGCGCACCTTCACGAAGCCGACGCCAAGTTGACGCGCCAGCTCGACCAGGATGCCGATGCCGGTCAGCACATAGAGGGCGGTGAAGATCTTGAGGGCCTCATGGGTGAGCGTGAGGTGCGGATCAGCGATGCTCGACGTGGTCAGCGTGCAGACGGCGAAATAGAACCCGTCGATCACGTTCCAGCCCTCGCCGACGGAGTAGGTGACGGTCCCGATGAGGATGAGGAGGATCGCGGCTCCGAAGATGGCGGCGAAGCTCTCCTCCTTGGCTGCGTACTTGATCGCATGGAAGAAACGCCGGAACATCGTGGCAACCGAGATCACCGTGCTGTGAGGCTCGCACCCGTCCCGGACGGGGTAGTCAGTCCCCACCGCTGCTTTCCACGCAAAGCAGCACCGGCAAGCCTGGGGCACCGCGGTGTCGATGAATCAGCTACCGGTCAGCCGGAATAGTCAGCGGCGGTAGGGCCAGCCCTGAGCGAAAAGGGGCGAACGCCTGGAGGACCGGGCACTACTGCTTTGCATGGAAAGCGCAACTCCTCCGCGAGATACTGGGCGGGCGATGTCGGAGGAGAACGTGGAGCTTGTGCGGCGAACCTATGAGGCGGCCAACCAGGGTGATTACGACGCCGTGGTGTCGTATTTCCACCCGGACATCGAGTTTCACGCCTACCCTCGATCCCCGGAGGTCGGCGTCTATCACGGCAAGCAGGCCCTTCGGGAGTACATCGAAAACGTGTGGGAGCACTTCGAAAGAGTTCGGATCGAGGTAGAGGAACTCTTGGACCCCCGGTGATCAAGTCGTCGCCGTGACCACACTGCACGCGGTGCCGAAGCGCGGTCAACAGGAAATGACCTTCCACATCGTCGAGGTCTTTACGATCCGTCACGGCCTTCTCGCCGAGCGGCGTTCGTACTCGACCCGGAACGGAGCCCTCGAAGCCGCCGGGCTTTCGGAGTAGCCGCTTTGGACGAAACGCAGCGATCCGCTTTGCATGGAAAGGAGCACTCCCCTTGCGGGGCTCCGCCTACTGGACCTGCTTGTCCGTGCCCGCGCCGCCGTTGATCTTGTCCTTGCCCGCACCGCCCTTCAGGGTGTCGTTGCCCATTTGGCCGTAGAGCTTGTCGTTGCCCTTCCCGCCCTTCAGGAGGTCCTTGCCGCCGCCGCCGCAGATCACGTCGTTGCCGGCGATGCCGGAGAGCGTGTCATTCCCGCCCAGGCCGACGATCACATCCCGAGTGGGGTTGCCGCTGAGCACGTCGCTGCCGTCCGTGCCGACGATTGTCGCGGGCTTGCCCTTGCAGGTAGGCGGGGTTGCAGCTGTGCCGCTGGGCGGAGGCGAGGGTTCACCGCCGCCCCCGCCGCCACCACCACCGCCGCCGCCGGGACCGCCGCCACTGCCACCGTTGACCTGCACGGCGGCGCTGGTCTGCGAGGTGGGTCCCGCCTGGTTGGTGGCCGTCACCGTGCAGGTGTAGCCGCCGGCCTCGGTGGGCGTGTACGTGGAGTCAGTGCCGCCAATGGGGACGTTCGACCCATCGTTCTTCCACTGATAGGTGACGGTGGCCGGGGCCCTGTACAGGAACGCCCCGAGCAGGTCGGGCGCGATATTCGCGTCGCAGGTGAGCTGCCCCCCCGCTCCCTCGGAGATCTCCGGGTTGCTCACAGGCGCCTTCAGCAGCGCGGTGAAGAGCGAGTTGCCCTCGGGGTACGGGAAGGGGAACCCGAGCGGGGGGTCGAGGGGGTCGTCGAACAGCGTATTGATGAACACATCGGGGTTGGTGTGTAAGGGCGTGCCGTCCAGGTTCCCGACCCGGATCCCCAACTGGGACCCCGAGCTGGCCCAGTAGATCTTGTTCGCCGTGGGGTCGAGCGCCGGCCCGCTCGGCCCACCCGAGGAGGTGTTAAACAGGGTGGAGGCTTCATCGCCGGGGTTTACGGTATCGCCGCTCAGGGGCCCGACCCGGACCGTGCCGGCATTCAGGTCGGTCCAGTAGATCTTGCCGGCCGCGGGGTCGACCGCGACCCCGATCGGGTTGCCCTCGGATGGACATGAAACTGCGGGGCAGCCGGCTCCGAACAGGGTCGAGGCCCCCGTGCCGTCCAGGTTCCCGACCCGAACCTGGTTGCCGGGGTCCTGGTTCGTCCAGTAGATCTTGTTGTGAGGGGGGTCGATCGCTACCCCGCTCGGGTGGCTATTGGGCGGGCCTGTGAACAGCGTATCGGTGAACACATCGGGGTTGGTGTGTAAGGGCGTGCCGTCCAGGTTCCCGTACCGGATCTGGCTGTTGTCGAAGTCGGCCCAGTAGATCTTGTTGTGAGGGGGGTCGACCGCGACGCCGCAGGCGCGGCCGGCCACGTCGAACAGGTGGTTGCCAACGCCAGTGCCCGGACCGCCAGTGCCGTCGAGGTTCGCGACCCGGATCTCCCCCGGGCTCCAGTTCGCCCAGTAGATCTTGCCGGCCGCGGCGTCGATCGCCACCCCGCACGGAGCGCCCCCGTCGTTGAACAGCGTCTTGGGGGAAGTTGATGGGACGACCGACCCGTCCAGGTTCCCGACGCGGATCGAATCTGATCCTTGCTCTCTGGACCAGTAGATGCTGTCCGCGGCGCTCGCCGTGGCGGGCAGCAGCAGCGCGGCCAACACCGCGAAGAGCCCCGCCCTGCGGCAACGCTTCAAACCCCGAGCTTGCGTCGCTTTCATGCCTTTCCTCCCACTCCCCGCAGTTTGCGTCCTCCGGGCGCCGCTCGCAACGGGTCGAAGTACGGCATGGGTTGTGTGGGAACTACGGACGCTTTTCCAGGTAGCCCAGCGCCGAGCGCGCGGCGTTGTACCCGCCCATCCCGTGCGCGCCCGCCCCGGGCGGGGTCGCCGCCGAACAGATGTGGAGCCCGGGCGCGCCGCAGCTGTAGGGGTCCAGCGCCGCCCGGGGCCTGAAGAGGATCTGCGAGGCCGTGTTGGCCCCGGTGATGATGTCGCCGCCGACGTAGTTCGGGTTGTAGGCCTCGAGATCCGCGGGCGTCCGCACGTTGCTAGCGACGATCCGCTCGCGGAAGGCGTGGGAGTAGTCGGGAGTACTGCTTTGGACGAAAAGCAGCACCCGTCCGAGAGATACTGCGTGGAGGATGTCGAAGGAGAACGTGGAGATCGTGCGGCGGGCGTTCGCTTACGAGATCTACGGGCAAGGCGATCGCGCCGAGGCGGAGGCGATCTTCGACCCCAATTTCGTGATGGACCCAACCGAGGAGGGGCCGTCGTAGGGCCTGGACGCGATTCGGGACAACTTCGAGCGTTGGGCGAGTGCTTGGGAGGACCTTCAGGTGACTGCCGAGGAGTTTCTTGACGCCGGAGACCGTGTGCTGGTAACGGAACATAACCGGGGGCGCGGCCGGGGAAGCGGGATCGAGGTCGATACCCGCCTTTAGTCGGTTTACACCGTGCGCGACGGCAAGGTCATCCGCGCGGACGAATACGCGGAGCGGGCTAAGGCCCTCGAAGCCGCCGGGCTGTCGGAGTAGGTGATGTCGCAGGAAAACGTCGATGTCTTCCGGCGCGGGGCGGATGTGTTCCTGGCCGCTGGCGACACGATGCTGTACGCCAACCCCAGCGACGCGGCGGACGGTCAGGAGGTGGCCTTCACCACCGTCCCGAACCGACGGCCAAAGGTCGCGGCTGTGGTCGCGCCGACTAACACGTTTACGCTCGGCCAGATCACCCGAAACAAGAAGAAGGGCACCGCAAGCCTCACGGCCACAGGTCCCAACCCGGGTGACCTCAGCGGCTCAGGCAAGGGGGTCAAGGTCGCCAGCGCCGCAGGAGCCGTGATCAGCAAGTCGGTCGGCGTCGGCCCAGCGCAGCTATCGATCAAGGCCAAGGGAAAGAAGAAGCGAAAGCTCAATCAGACCGGCAAGGTGAAGCTCAACGTCGCGGTCACCTACACCCCTACCGGCGGCGAGCCGAGCACTCAGTCGATCAAGGTGAAGCTGAAGAAGAGGCTCTGAAAGCGGGGCGTCCTTTTCAGGGGGCAAAACCCCCTTGATAAGCGGGTAGCTGCTCGAAAACCCCCTGGTTGTAGCCGGCGGAATCCGGCTCAGAATCGACGCTAGGCGGCTTCCCGGGACCGCTGCTTTGCATGGAAAGCAGTAGTTGTGCGCGAGATACTGCGTAGGAGATGTCGGAGGAGAACGTCGAGATCGTCCGGCGCCAAGTTGCAGAGTTCAACCGTGGTGACCTCGAGGGGGCTTTGGACGGGTGGGCCCCCGACGCCATTTGGGACCACTCCAACTCCCGCGGATTCGATGCCGGCGTCTTTCGGGGGCACGCCGAAATCCGGGCGTTCTGGCAACGGTTCCTCGATGCATTCGACGAGGTTCGGCAGGAGCTCGTTGACGTGCTGGAGGTCGACGACGACCTGTTCATCGTGGAGAACGTCGCGTACATGCGAGGTCGCGACGGCATCGAGACTCAGGCGCGAAGCGCGTGGCTGGTCACCTTTCGGGATAGCGAGCAGACCTCGCTAACCCTCTATCAGACAAAGCAGGAGGCCCTCGAAGCCGCCGCGCTATCGGAGAACGTCGAGCTGAGCCTGCACTTAAACGATGCCTGGAACCGGCGTGACGTGGAAGCCGTAATCGCGCTTTGGGACCCCGAAGGCATGTGGTATCCCGCGCTCGAAGGGGCCACCGAGGTGCGCACTTATCACGGCCACGCCGGGATCCGTCAGTACCACGATGACTGGGCCGAGTTCTCCGGACAAAGCGACACGGAGTTCCCCGAGGTCCACGATCTCGGCGACCAGGTGCTCGGCCTGGGTAGCGCTCGGTTCAGGTATGCCACTGGTGTTGAACTTGACCAGGAGGTCGCCTTTCTCCACACATGGCGCAACGGAAAGTGCGTCGAAGCGCGGACCTGGCTTAGCCACGCCGAGGCCCTCGAAGCCGCCGGGCTGTCGGAATAGTCGCTTTGGACTGACATGAAGAAGGACCTCCCCGGTTGCCACGCTTGACGTGCAACCGATAAACGAGCACCAAGGAGGCCCGAACACATGTTGCACGCTGGGCTGGATCTCAGTCGCAAGAGGATCGACGTCTGCGTGCTCTCCGAGCAGGGCGAGCTCGTCGCCGAGCTCGCCTGCCCGCCTGACCGCGACGGCCTGAGAGGGCTGGCGCGATTCCGCCTCCACCTGGTCAAGCACCGCTCGCAGCTGAAGCACCGCATCCACTCGACCCTGATGAGCTTCGGTCGCCCCCGCCCGGTGAGCGATCTCTTCGGGGTGATGGGCCGCGAGCTGCTCGCAAAGCTCGAGCTCCCCGAGCCCTGGGCGGGGAACGTGGTGGCGAGCGTCTGCCTGATCGACTCCCTCGAAGGGCAGATCTCGGAGATCAACTCCCGGCTTGCGGCCGGCGGCGGCGAGGCCATGGTCAGCTACGTCTTCAAGGGCGTGTACGCCGGCAACGGCAAGGGCAACGTCGATGTCGATGGGGGCAACGCACACGTGCGCAAGGCGGATCTGTACGAGACCACGGTGACCTTCGATCTGACCGACTCCAAAGTCGTCGCCGACGACACCTACAGCGACGAGAGCATCACCGCCGACGTTGTCGAGGCGGGGGACAAGGTCGTGGTCAAGGCCCGCCTGCCTCGCAGGCACCGGGCGATCAGCCGTACGCTGCGAAGCAGCTGGTGGACCAGACGCATCAAGCAGCCGAGTAGCTGGGCGGCCCTGCATTGTGGGTCTCGGGCAGGCGGTCTTTGATCCGCCGGCCCGGCCCTGTCCCCGCGAGGAGTGCGCCGCTTCGAGGACGTCCTACGGCCCCTTCGTCGCCTCGGTGACGGCCTCGTAGACCAGCCCGGCCACGCTGGGATAGCGAGTCCATCGTTGGCCTTGTCCCTCACCACGCTGCGCCACTCGCAAGAGATGACGGATGAGAGGCGTTCATATTCCGTCGGCGACGCTGCGGGCGGCCGTTTTTGCCTCCCATTCACGTCCGCCCCGGCCGCCGGTTTCAGAGCCGTTCCGGTAGGGGTTGCGGCTCAGTGCGGAGGCCCGGCACACAACGGGCCTTCGCATGTTCATGGGGCTCGCCGAGAGCGAAACTTCTCGTGTCCGTTTCGTGCCCGACGGCCGCGCGGCCAGAGGCTCATCCGAACCAGACGAGTCTCCTGCATGAACCGGGTCCGCCAGTCGATCTCGGCCAAGTTTGGGCGGTCCGCCTACGTTAGTGGCCCATGAACACGTTGCGCTCCCGCTTCGATCCCGCCTTCGCGCTCGCTCTAGCCCTGGTCGTTTTGGCGGCTCTCGGGTTTGTCTCCGAGCGAAACGGCGCCGCGACGATCATGTGCGCGATGTGCCTCGGTGGGCTCGTCGCCGGAGGGATTGTCGGCGTACCAGGGAGGGTGCTGCTACCCGTCGCCTTCGGATTTATGGTCGTCATTTGGATGACAAAGATCGATACTCCCGCCAACGGGAACGAGGCGAGCGCGTTCGCCCACGCAATCGGCGGCGGTCTCGTCGGATGGGCCCTCGTTGAGGCACTGCGCCCCCGGATTCGCGACAGGCTCTCGGTAGCGCTGGTGGCGCTCTCCGTGGTTATCGCCCTCACCCTCGTCTGGGAGATCGGCGAGTACACCGGCGATGGGCTAGTCGACGCAGCCCTGGATCCGGGATGGCGCGACTCCGCGACAGACATTTTCTTCGGCACTGCCGGGGGCATCGTCGGGATCGCGCTCGCCGGCCTCGCGGTGTCCTTGCGGCGCGCCAATTAGCGTGCAGTCAGTGCCGCTTTGGACGAGAAGGGCACTTCTCGAGGCTCGCGTCCGGGAGCTCCTCGACGGGAGGACCAGCGGCGCCGTCGGGCTTCCCGGATTCTCCATTGGAAACATGGGTCTTCTCTACACGGAGGCACCCGGCGGTTGTTTGAGCGGGCAGTTCTCATCCCGCGCCCTCCCCACCGGGGATACTTGGGCGGGTACTCTGCCCCTGCAAACCCGTGGGTGACGAATGTCAGCAGCGATTCGAGGGTGGCTCTTTTGCACGCGTCATCGAAGGGCCCTAGCAGTGGCAGTTCTCGCAGCTGCCCAGCTCGTGCCTCATCGGAACGCATCGGCAGGGCCAGTCCACTCCCGCCGAGCTTGACGAGTTGGCGATGTGGGAGGAGAACGTTGAGGTCGTGCGGCTTTGGTGGACCGGCTTCAACGAGGACCGGATGCCGCCACTCGAGCTCTGCGACGAGCGGATCGAGATCGGGATGCTCAGAGAGTTCCCGGTCCAGGGCCCGTACCACGGACACGACGGAGTGCGTCGATGGGTGCAGGACATGTTCGAGGTGATCGACGAGCCCCGCGTCGAGTTGGTGGAAATCATCGACGCCGAGGACGGCGAAACGGTCGTGACCGAGCAGCGAGCACTAGGACGTATGAGGCATACGCAGCTCGAAGCCGATTATCGGTGGGCGACCGTCTGGACGGTCAAGGCCGGAAATGTCCTCCGCGCTCAGGGGTACGCCAGCAAGCCGGAGGCCCACGAAGCCGCCGGACTGTCGGAGTAGTTCAGAACCACCGCTTTGGACGAGAAGCGGCTAATCCGCTTTGCATGGAAAGCAGCAATTCGGGTTCGCCATGTAGCCCACCGACGGACTAGGGGGACCCGCTAGGGTCGGCTGCGATGGCGCAGCTCGTCGGAATCAACCACGTTGCGCTCGAGGTGGGCAACGTTGAGGAGGCGCTTGCCTGGTATGGACGCTTCTTCGAGTTCGAGCTGCGCGGCTGGGCTGGCGCCGCGATGGCCTTCGTCGACATGGGCGATCAGTTCATCGCGCTCGCCGCAGGGCGAACCCAACCTCCGGACCAGGCACGGCACTTCGGGCTCGTCGTCGACGACAAGGAAGGCGTACGCGCAGCGCTCCAACAGGCCGCCGTCGACGTCCAAGCGAGCGGCTCACTCGACTTCTTAGATCCATGGGGGAACCACATACAGGTCGTCGACTACCGCGACATCCAGTTCACCAAGGCGCCATCCGTCCTTCGCGCTATGGGCATCGATCGACTCCCGAAGACCGACCGTGCGCGCGAGGAGCTTCGCGACAAGGGCATCACCGACTAGAACCAGCACGTCGGTCTGCTCGGCGACGTGATGCTGGGCCGCTCGGTCGGAGAGCATCTTCGAGGAGCACCTGCAGAGGAGCTGTGGAGCGATGAGCTGCGCTCGTTATGCGCCTCGCTCGATCTGATGATCTCCAACCTGGAGTGCTCCGTCTCAGAGCGCGGGGAAGCTCACACGTCGCATCCCCGGCAAGCCGTTCTTCTTCCGCGCGCCGCCTTCTGATGACGGCATTGAAGGCCATCAAGGTGCGTGCCATCTCGCTCGCCAACAATCACTCTCTCGATTACGAGGAGGAGGCGCTGATCGACACCCGGCGACTGCTGGCGGACAGTGGATTGGTGCCGGCCGGCGAGGGCCAGGGAGTCGGGGCGGCCGCGCCGCCCCGCCGTGGTTGAGGCGGCCGGGCAGCGGGTGGGACTTCTCTGCGTGTCGGACCACCCGCTTGAGTACGCTGCGCGGCCGGGCAGGAACGGGATCGCTCACGCCGAGCTGCGACGCGGAGTGCCGGACTGGCTCCTCGAGGGGGTTGCGCAGCTTTCCGAGCGGTGCGAGGTGACGATCGTCCTCCCGCACTGGGTCCAAACATGTGCACTTCGCCTGCGTCCTGGCAGCGCCGGGCCACCGCCGCCCTCCAGGGCGCCGGCTCCAGCCTCGTCGCAGGGCATTCGGCGCACGTGTTCCACGGGGTCGAGTGGAGCGAACGGGGGGCGGTGCCGTTCGACCTCTGGGACGCTCTCGATGACTACCGCGTCGATCCCGTGGGCGAAACGATCTCGGAGTACTCGCGATTTGGCGGCCGGGAGCGAAAGGCGAGGAGCTGGAGCTGGTGGGCCTGAAGCTCGAGTTCTGCCACATTGGATGAAGTCGCTGCCGGTGAAGGAAAGGGACTCCCGGAAGGGCGCCCGCGTCATCGCTTTTATGGCTTCCACTTGATCGTGCAGCCCTCGGCCTCGGTCTCCGACGGGTCGGGCTCCTGTCCGGCCAGCACCGCGTCGAGCGCGGCGCGAAGCCAGGCGGCGTCCTGCGATGGATCGTCGTAGTCGGCATCCGGAGCGCCTCGGTAGCGCAGCTGCAAACCCGAGTCGAGCACGAATACGTGCGGCGTCCGCTCCGCGCCCCACTCGCGGGCGATCTGCTGGGTCTCGTCATACAGATAGGGATGCGGCCAGCCGCCCTCTTGCTGGACCCGTTCGACCATTGCCTCGAACGAGTCGGCCGGGGATCGCTCGGGATCGTTCGAGCTGATCGCCAGCACCCGCACGCCGCGCTCCGAATAGTCGCGAGCGATGTCGAGGAGGCGCTCGTGCCAGGCGAGGGCATAGGGGCAGTGGTTGCAGGTCCAGTAGACCACCGTCGCCGGGGCGCCTTCCGCGCTCATCGCGTGGCGCTCGCCGTCGGTGGCCGGGAGCTCGAAGTCGGGGGCCCGTTCCCCAATCGCAATCGGCATCGGCGGCAGGCTATCCCGTCAGCGGAGCGCGGCCGCTCCGAGCGCCTCGCGCAGGTCCTCCGGATCGGGGAGCGGTGAGCTCCGCCCGTCCCGGCGACGGTATACGCGGCAAGCGAGCCCGGTTGGCTCACCCTCCACGGGCGGCTGAACGTCCACCCCGTTCACTCGGATCGTCGGCGAGCCAACGAACTCATGCCGCCGGGCCGCCGCCTGGGTGTCAACCTCGCTCACTTCGATCGAGTCCGGATCGAGTCCCTTGTACGCCATCGCATCGCGCAACATGTCGAGCGCCCGCTCCCAGGAGGGGCATTCACGCCACCAGAGAAGCTCGACGCGCGGCGCAGAAGCCACGCATCCCAGGCTAGCTACCGAGGATCCTTCGCCTTCAACTGCTCAAAGTCAGAGTCGGAGAGCGCGCCGAGGCGGCGAGCTCGAGATGATCCCCAGGAGCGCGCCCGACAGGATTCGAACTGTGCCCTTCGTCTGGCTTCGGCTGGATACCGTCCTGGCTGTTGCCCTCTTGTTGCCCTGATCGAGATCGGAGGTTCACGCCTACACACTGCGGCTTTGCATGGAAAGCAGTGGTTTGGGCTCTGAGGATCACACCTCTATGCGGGGCGCGGCGAGCTAGCGCGTCGCCGTTTTTGCCAGCCGCGCTACCCGGCGTGGCGGACTGACCCCGGAGGATTGGACGAATGTCGAGTTCATCTGGAGTCAGCGCTCGCGTAGGGTCGGCCCGTGGCGGTCGCGGAATGGACTCTCTACCACTGGCCGGAGGACGTAGAGGAGAATTGGGAGCCAGTCGGCGAGGCGGTCGAGACGGATACCTGGCGCGGCGCGGTGAGAATCATCGGTCCGATCACGCCAGGTCGCTATCTGATCAGGAACGAGTCCGCCCCCAATGGCGGCCAGTTCTTCTTGCTCGAGCCGGACAAGACCATCGTTCCCGTTGACGCCTTTTGATCGTCTAGTCGCTGCGACAGTCTGCGCAGGAGGGCTTAGCGGGTGGTCAAGGACGCGCGTTCCTCTCTCAAACACAGGAACGTTCCCTGTTGCGACCACTTAGCGCAATATGCGAGGATGCACGGTCCCCAACGGGGTTGGGAGCAGCAAGCCATGACTGTGATGAGTGAACGCGATGTGCTCGAGGAGGGGCTGCGCGAGCTGGCGAACGAGTTGGACGCCATCGAATCGTTGATCCCCGAAGACCTGGAGGAGGTGTCCGTTCGCCTAGAGAAGGCGCGGGCAAGCATCGGCCTGACGCTAGAAGAGGCGAACGCTCATCGGTCGCACCCCGAAGTCGTCCGAGGCTATCGGCTCGGGGGCTGACCCTCCCGTTCCTTGACGCGGCCAAGATACCGGCCTCGTTGTCAAGACTGCGGTGAAAGCCCCACGCGGGCGCTGGGCAGCCAACCTGAATACGCCATCTGACGCCTCTTACCGTCGGCTCGGCGCGGGGTAACCCGTTGTCTGTCTCACAAACGCTCACCCCTGGACGAACTTGTGTTGCGGCGAGCTCCACTCGCAAGAGCTGACGGACGAGAGGCGTTCATATACCGTCGGCGCGCCGCGGGCGGCCGTTGTTGCCTCCCATCGACGTCCGTCCCGGCCGCCGGTTTCAACACGGCTGGCCGAGTCAGCGCCACCGCCAGAACTCCGAACAAGCCGCGCCAGGCCGACTGCTCGGCACTGAAACCGCTGCATTGCATGGAAAGCGGATGCCTGCAGGTCGCTCCCGCTTCTCGCGCTTTGCAGAAGCGCCGAGCGCGAGGCCGCTGCAAACATTTGCCCATGTCGCAGCGGGACGACGTGGCTCGGTTCGAGCGACGCGCCGGTTCCTACGAGACCGGCCCGCTGGGCCACTGGCACCGGCTCGTTGCCGAGCGCACGGCGGAGATCGCCCTCCAGGCGGTCCCGGCGCCCCGCGCCGTGCTTGACGTCGGCTGCGGCACCGGTGTCCTCCTCCGGCTGCTTGCCGAGCGCGTCCGGGGACAGGTGCCGCTGCTGGGGGTGGACCCATCGCCGGCGATGATCACCGAGGGTCACGCGGTGCGCGATCTCGACGCACGAGTGCGCTTGGTCGAGGGGAGCGCGGAGGACCTGCCGTTCCCCGACGATCGCTTCGACCTCGTTGTCAGCAGCGTGTCGTTCGATCACTGGGCCGACCAGAGCGGTGGTCTGCACGAGGCGGCGCGCGTTCTCGCTCCCGAAGGTCGACTGGTGCTTGCCGATCTCTTCGCCGCGTGGCTGGTGATCACCACATGGGCCGGGCGGCCGCGCGCTCGTACGCCTGCAGCCGCGGAGCGGCTGCTCGCCCGGGCACGGTTACGGCCAATGATCTGGCGACGGGTCTACAGCTTGGGCCCTCTGCCCCTGGTACAAGCAGTGGTGGCGGCGAGCGACTTGGTGTCGGCGCGTTCGTCGCTACTACTGCTTGCATGACGAACCGTCACATCTCCCTCCGCGTGAAACCACGCGCCCAAGCAGTTCCCGAGACGATCGATCCTGAGGGACTACCGCTTTGGACGAAAAGCAGCACCCGTCCGAGAGATACTGCGTGGGCGATGTCGGAGGAGGACGCAGACAGAATCCGTCGGGCATATGAGGTCTGGAACGAGTCCGGTCCAGCGGCAGTGACGGATCAGTTCTGGGCCGAAGATGCTGTGTACCGCGAGGGACCGGGCTGGCCCAATGCCGGTGTCTACAGAGGACGTGCCGCTGCGCTCGCACGGATGCAGAGCTTGATCGATCTGGCTGGGCCACTCGAGGTGCGCCTCGACGATCTGATCGACGTTGGCGATGGCCGCTTCGTCGCCTGCACGCGCATGGTCGGGCAGGGCGAGAACGCGCCATACACGCAGTCCTTCGCCGTCGTTCACCGCCTGCGAGATGGCCTCGTCGTCGAGGCCGACTACTACCTTGACCGTGACCAAGCGCTGCAGGCCGTCGGGCTTTCGGAGTAGGCGATGTCGAAGCAGAATGTCGAGGTCGTGCGTCGCTACTACGCGGCATGGAACGCGGGTGGCCTTGACGCCGCGCGGGTGTTCTGGAGCGACGATTTTGAGTGGCATGACGCGCCGGGCATGCCCGATAGCGGTGTCTATCGCGGCGCCGAGGCCGCCGCCGCGCACTTTCGAGACCTCAACGAGGTGCTTGGAACGATGAAGGTTCATCTGGACCGCGCGCTGCCGGCGGGCGATGAGGTCTTTGTCCTGCTCCACGTGCATCTCGATGCCCCTCGGGGGGACCTCGCGTTGGACGGCCCGATCTTTGAGACGGTCCGCCTCAAGGACGGCAAGATTTCCCGCATCCGCCTGTTCCTCCATGAACAGGCAGCCCTCGAAGCCGCCGGGCTGCGGGAGTAAGGCTCAGCAGCGATGGCGACCCGAGGTTGACCCGGCTCGTGATGAGTCCTGCTCCGGATTCAACCTCCCCGTCGCTCCCAACCGGCACCCGTCGCCGTTTCGCTCCGCCCCGAGTGGAGCCCACCGACCGACGCGCTACTTCACGACGCGGATCAACTTCTTGTTGACGAACTCGTCCATCCCATACGGGCCGAGCTCGCGTCCGAAGCCGGAACGCTTGACGCCCCCGAACGGCAACTCGGCGCCGTCAAGGAGGACGCCGTTCACGAAGACCATGCCGGCCTCGATGTCGTTGGCGACGCGGTCGCCCTGCTCGGGGTCGGTCGTGAAGACGTAGGAGCCGAGGCCAAACGGCGTGTCGTTGGCGACCCGGATCGCCTCCTCCTCGGACGAGACCCTGTAGACGCTCGCGACGGGCCCGAAGAACTCCTCCCGGTAGGCGTCGCTCTCGGGGCTGATAGCGGTGAGGACCGTCGTGCCGAAGAAGTTGTCCTTCCGGTCGCCGTCGAGAACGGCCTCGGCGCCCTGGGCCTTCGCGCGGTCGATCTGGTCCTGAAGGCGCTCCGCCGCGGTCGACGACGAGAGTGGCCCCATCGCCGAGTCCTGGGCCGGATCTCCGGGCTCCACCTCCTTCATCTTCTCCGTGAACTTCGCGATGAAGTCGTCGTAGAGCTCGTCGACGACGATGAACCGCTTCGCGGCGTTGCACGACTGGCCCGTATTGTCGAGGCGCGCCTGCACCGCGGCGTCGACGACCTCGTCGAGGTTCTGGGTCGCGAGCACGATGAACGGGTCGGAGCCTCCCATCTCGAGGACGACCTTCTTCAGGTTCCGTCCGGCGACCTCGGCGACGGCGGCGCCCGCTCGCTCGGAGCCGGTGACCGAGACACCGCGCACGCGCGGGTCGGGGATCACCTTCTCGGCGATCTGCTCGTGTGTCGCGAGGATCGTCTGGTACGCGCCCTCCGGGAGGCCGACGTCGTCGTACATCTTCTGGATCGCCTCGGCCGACTCCGGGCACTGGGGCGCCGGCTTCAGCAGGATCGGGTTGCCGACGATCAGGTTCGGTCCCGCGAAGCGGGCCACCTGGTAGTAGGGAAAGTTCCAGGGCATGATTCCGAGCAACGGCCCCATCGCCGAGCGGCGGATCACCGCCGTGCCCTCGCCCGCAAGCAACTCGATCGGCTCGTCCTTGAGGAAGTCCTCAGCACGGTCGGCGTAGTACCCGTAGATGTCGCCGCAGAAGTCGACCTCACCGAGGGCCTGCTCCATGGGCTTGCCCATCTCCTTCACGATGATGGCGGCAAGCTCCTCACGTCGCTCGAGGTGGAGCTCGCCGAGGCGCTTGATCTTCTCGGCGCGCTCGGCCGCAGAGAGCGAGGTGAGCGCTTCACGCGCCTCCCAAGCCCTGGCGATGGCGGCGTCGAGCTCGTCGTCTGAGATCTCTGGGTACTCCTCGAGCTTCTCGCCGGTGGCCGGGTTAACGACTGCGTACATGCTCAACTTGATCAACTCCTGTCGGCTCGGTCACTCTCTCGTTTACTGCTTGCTCCCCCACGGACTACAGCCCGAGGACCTCCTCCGGCGCCTACTCTACGCCGACACCCTCGGCGACGGCAGGACGGGTCACGTGCTTTTGCGGCGGGACCGCGCCTCCTGGCTGGCGATCCACGACGAGGACTTCGAAATCGTGTACGTCCGCGATTGGCCCGAGGGTGCCGTGCGCGGTCGCGAGGCGGCCTGGGAAGCCAGCATGAGGATCCGCGACAGCTTCGAGTGGGTTCCGATAGGTCGAGCGCGTTGATGCCGGGGTCGACAAAAGTCTTGGTCCATCCGCGGTACGAGTTGCGGGGAGCGGGGAGCGGCGCCGAGGTCGAGCACGATTACTGGTTCGTCGCCACGGTCCGGGAGGGGAAGATCCTTCGCGTGCGGTGGTTCACGGACGGCTTCGAGGCCCGTGAGGCCGCCGGGCCGTCGGAGTAGCTGCTTTTGGACGAGAAGCGGCTATCTGCTTTGCATGGAAAGCAGCGGTTTAAGGGCGAGAGACCGGCGGGCACGACGCGGGGGTGGACCTAAAGGCCCTTCACCTCGCCGTAGTCATCCTTCTGCCAATCGGCCGTCGCACGTTCCAGCAACTCCAGCCGCGGCACGCCAGTGACCAGGCAGTAGGCGTCAACGATCGCGTCAATGAGCGGATCGGACGGCAGCGCCATGCCGTTCTCAAGGCGGGAAATCGTCGCCGTGCTCGCCCCTGCGCGCTCAGCCACTTCTCGCTGCGTCGCGCCGGCGCGCTCGCGGGCGGCACGCAACACCGGACCGGCGTAGTCGAGCAGGCGACCGGCCATGGGTCCAGCTTACGCCGCCTTGCACGGGGCGTAAATCGGGCCGGTACCGTCATTCCGGGTAGGGGAACCTGAGAGAGAGGGAGAAGGATCATGCGGAAAGCTCTCATTCCGTTCGCTGTGTCAGTGGGGCTGATCGCGGTTTGGGCCGGCCCGGCTGAAGCCGGCTCAACCCGCGCCGAGTACATCGCACAGGCTGATCCGATCTGTCAGAGCACGGAGGCCGCCGAGAGGCGGGCGCTTGGGCCGAAGGGCACAGTCATACGCCTGATGAAGAAGGGTCGGTTCAAGACGGCGGCACACAGGTATCGCAATACAGGCGTTGCTTTCAGCGCCGGCGTCGAGCAACTGGCCGCGCTCTCGCCGCTGTCGGATGACGCTCAGCTGATTGGCAGCTGGGTGCAGATGCTCCGCTCGCAGTATCCGGTGGGAAAGCAAATCGCTGCTGCAATGGCAGACGGGCGCGACTTCTACAAGCTCTTCCTTCGCCTGGGATCCATGAACTTGAAGACGCGTGCACTCGTCGCGGATTTCGGATTTGGGTACTGCCAGAAGCTGTGATCGCCGCGACACGGTTCGTCACGCTCTTAGATCGAACGAAGTGGAAGGGAGAAGGATGAAACTCAGGGGAGCACTAGCTCTCGCCTTGCTGGCGGTCCCGGCTGTTGCCGCCACGCCCGCTAACGCGGCCACGACGCGTCTGGAATACATCGCCCAGGTGGACCCGATCTGCCAGTCGTTCGAGGGACCGGTCGATGACGCTTGGGCCGCGTATGCCAGGAACGACAGACGGTGGGCGCGCGCTTCGAAGTACGGAACTCCCAAGGCGATCGTAAGAACGGCAAAACAGACCGCCCGATCTCTGGCCGGATGGGCCCAGACCCTCACTCGCTTGATTGACCAGATCGCGCCGGTGCCGCCTCCGGCGGAGGACGCCGTGACGGTCAGCACATGGCTCGACCTCCGCAGACAAGCGAATGCGAATGAGGTGTCGGCCGCCTCGGCACTCAAGCGGGGCAACGTCCCCAAGTATTTCCGCCTACTTCGCCCAGCCGACGCGGAATCGGACGCGAGCGAACGCGCCATCTCCGGGTTCGGCTTTCAGGTTTGCGGGCCTGTTACACGCTCACGGTAATTCCGCGCCTCGTTCCTTTCGCTCCTCGCAGTCCCCTGGGGGAGGCTCACTAGCTCGATTGCCTAGCTGCGTCGTGCCGGTCGTCATCCACTTCGTGCTCGGATCGAGTACCTGCGCCATCGCGCCGACGCCCTCGAAGCCGCTGGGCCGGGGGAGTGGCGCCTCAGTACTGCTTTGGACCCCGGCTGGCGGACCGTCGACCAGCTCGCCTCGACCAGCGCGTGGCGGGCCCGCGTCGAGCCCTGCTTGGAGATCCGCCCGTGGGTCGCCGGAGCAGAGCCCGACTGGCGTCACCCGTGGATCCAGCCCGAGGTAGCCGACCAGCTTGCGCGGGCTCTCGAAGCGGCGGATCTCGCCGATCGCGGCGAGGAAGGTGGCGGCGACGATCACGTTCACGCCGGGGACGCGTCATCAGGCGCCTGATCTCCACCGAGCCGAGGGCCTCCTTGGCGATCAGCCGCTCTACCTCGGCGATCTCCGAATCGAGGAACTCGATCTGGCGCAGCGCCGAGTCGACCGACTCGCGCTCCTCCTCGGGCAGCTCCAGCTCGGCGAGCCAGCGCCGGCCCTTGACCCCGAAGAGGTCGCTGAACGGCGGCCGGCCGACCAGGCAGCGCATCAGCACCGCGTGGATCTGGTTCTTCGCCCGCGAGCGAGACCAGACGAGCTGGCCGCGGCGCTGAAGCCGCCGGCGCATCCTCTGTGTCTCGCGGTCGGGCACCCAGACCGGGTCGAGCTCGCCCGCAGCGAGCAGCCTCGCCAGCGTCCGCGCGTCGAGGCGGTCGGTCTTCGCCCGCGCGGCGCGAATCCCGGTGTCGTTGGGCGAGACCACGATCACCTCGGCGACGTGGGGCTCGATCAGCCGCTTGATCTGCCAGGCGTTGCCGGTCACCTCGAGCGCGACGCGGTCATCTTTGTCCAGGCTCCGCGCGAAGAGCTCGATCTGATCTGGCTTCGTCTCGATCCGCCCGGCGGAGCGGACCTCTCCCGCTTCTGCGATCGCCACCTCGCAGAAGTCGAGGTGGACGTCCAACCCGATTGCTCTCATCTGCTCCTCCTTTGGCTGGTGTGGCGGGAGAAGCGGTGGGCAAACGACAACGACGCATTCGCGCTCTAGGCGCACCCGGACAAGTCGCAGGGGCGGCCACTGAAAAGCTCGGGCTCGGGGCCCATCGTCCAAGAACCGGCGAAAAGCAACCATCGTTGCCTGGAGGCAGTGGCTTATAGGGTGGGTCACAGACTCCAGGCCCACTGAAGGAGGAGCGATGGGACGCATCGAGGCCAAGGCGTGCATCGTCACCGGCGCGGCGTCCGGGATCGGCCGGGCGACGGCCGAGCGGTTCGCCGAGGAGGGCGGGCAGGTGCTCTGCGTCGACGTCGATGGCGACGGGGTGCGGGAGACGGCGGAGCGGATCCGCGCGAACGGCGGGACGGCGGAGGCGGAGGAGGCGGAGGTTGCTGTTCGGGGCCAAGCGGAGGACTTCGTCGCGCGGTGCGTCGAGCTCTGGGGCGGTATCGATGTCCTGGTGAACAACGCCGGCGTGAACCTGCCGGGCGTCTTCCACGAAGCGCCTGACGAGACGATCGAGCGCACCCTTGCAGTGAACGTGAAGGGCCCCATCTACGCCAGCCAGGCCGCGATCCCCCACATGCTGGAACGCGGGAATGGATCGATCGTGAACGTGTCGAGCGTCAACGGCGTCATCGCCGAGCCCTACCTGACGGTTTATGCCGCTTCCAAGGGAGCGGTGGTGATGCTCTCGCGGGGCATCGCTCTGGACTACGCGAAGCAGGGGATCCGCTGCAACGCGATCTGCCCGGGCTGGGTCGACACGCCGATCAACTACGCCCACGCCGAGATGCTCGGCGGACTGGAGAAAGTCTATGAGTCGATCGACTCCTTTCAGCCGATTGGACGCCCGGGCGAGCCACGCGAGATCGCCAACGTCGCCCTCTTCCTCGCCTCGGACGAGGCGAGCTTCCTAACTGGCTCCGTAGTCTTGGCCGACGGCGGGATGACGGCTCAGTAGGACAGCACGAGCGTGCCGCGGCTGCACTCAGATGCCGCCGGGGAAATCGGTCCAGCTGTCAATTCGGCGGCTCCGCAGAGTCGTCTGAGTGAGCATCGCCGCAATGCCGGTAAGAAGCCCGTGGTCTTCACGAGCGAGCATCTCTCCGCAAACCTCAGCCCGGAACCCCCGCCGTCGCGGCCAATGGGCTCTGGCAGTCCATAGGCCATCCCCGAGCCCGCACGCCGTGGAGTCCCATGTCAGCTCCTCGCCGTCGGCGAGCGTGAGCGTGTATCCGCTCTTCGTTGCGACGATGTTGCCGTCCGAGTCGAGCAGATCTAGCCTCTCCCGACCGCCGTCTAGACCGGTGCGTTTGGGTCCAGGCGGCCGGAACGGATCAAATCGATCGACTCGCCACTCGCCCTGAGCGGTCCGCACCGTCGCATGGGGCGGCTTCGCCACGGTGCCAAGTCGGACCTCGATGACGTCGTTGCTGGCGCTATCGACGACGCTCAACTCCTTCCCCCAGGCTCGGGTACGGCCTTCGAGCTTTGAAGTCGTGACCGGTGCGAGGTCCATCGTGGCGATCATCTCACGGCCGGATTTCCTCGCGAAAGGAGGAATTCCGGCGTGCCGTCAAGTAGCCGCTTTGCACGAGAAGCAGCGAGATCGGCGCTCTAAAGAGAAGTGGTGCCAACGCTCCCCCTGCCAACGAGGAAGTAACTAGTAAGCGCCACCGGGACCGTGGTATGCAGGCGAGCCCGGCGGAGCCTCGCACTGCGGATTCGGCTGTCCTGGCCCGCTCCCTGGCATACATCCACCGGGAGGGTTAGTAGGCGAGCAAGGCGGAGCCCCTTGAATTTGAACAGAGGAACCTCGCCTGCCGGGCATCCGCCGTTCTGAGCCCTCTCGGCGGCCGCCGCGGCGGCGACTTCGGCACTCGCTGAGCTGGAGCCCGCGCCCTGCCCTGCATCGCTTCCTGCGAGCTCCCCCGCTCGAGTCCACGGCTGTTTCCATACGTCGATTATCCGCCGCCGAGCGGCGGATTTCGGGACATGGTGGGGACACGTTCGCCTTTCCCCATTCCGAGAAGTGGCGAGTTAGCAGGCAGTTTAGGTGGGCCGGGCAGGACTCGAACCTGCGACCGACGGATTATGAGTTACGTGTCAGGCGTGGAGCCCTGGCCTGCTGAGGGGCCATTTCGTGCCTGGAAGTGCTCTTAGTTCCCCTGAGTTCTCGGCAGTTCGGGAGATATTTCGGGAGATGGTTTCCTGTCGCCCCAGATTCGCTTCGGCCTCCCTCCCCCGAGCCTCGCTCCCGCTTTCACGCGGGAGGAGGCGTCCTGATCACCGACGATGAACGGGCCCATGGTTGAATGACCGCAATGCCACGTGCGCTCGAGGCCGAGTACCTGGTGGTCGGAGCCGGGGCGTCGGGCATGGCTTTCGCCGACGCCCTGATTCGGCATGCCGACGTGCAGGTCGCCTTGGTCGATCGCCGGCACGGGCCCGGTGGCCACTGGCTCGATGCGTACCGGTTCGTGAGGTTGCACCAGGCGTCCTCGTTCTACGGAGTGGCCTCGATGATGCTGGGCTCCGGATCGATCCAGCGCGAGGGCCCCGAGGCCGGCCTGCACGAACGGGCGAGTGCTGCGGAGATCTGTGCCTACTACGAGCGGGTACTGAACGAGCAACTGGTGCCCTCGGGCCGGGTGGAGTTCCACCCGAACTGCGAGTACCTGGGTGACGGCTCGTTCGTCTCGCGCATCTCCGGCCAGCGTTACCAAGCCGGGTCGGATTGCCGGATCGTCGACGCCCGCTACCTCGCCCCGGAGATCCCCGCGACCACCCAGCCGCCGTTCGGCGTCGCCGACGGGATCCGGGCACTGCCGGTCAACGAGCTACCGATGCTGGAGACCGCACCAGGGGAGTTCGTCATCGTCGGGTCCGGGAAGACGGCAACCGACGCCTGCGTCTGGCTGCTCGAAAGCGGTGTCGACCCGGATTCCATCTGCTGGGTTCGCCCCCGCGAGCCGTGGATGTTCGACCGCGCGGTCCTCCAGCCCGACCCCGCCGTGTTCATCGGGATGGCTGCCGACGTCATGGAAGCGGCAAGCGCGGCCTCTTCCCCGGATGACCTCTTCCTGCGAATGGAAGCCGCGGGGGTGATGCTCCGCATCGACCCCTCGGTGACGCCGACCATGGCGAAGACACCAACGCTTGCAGAGTGGGAGCTCGACCTGTTGCGCAGCATCGAGCGGGTGGTCCGGCTCGGACACGTCCGTGGGATCGAGCCCGGGCGGATCGAACTGGACCAGGGCGATGCCGCGATCGATAGGGACGCGCTGGTCGTCCATTGCGCCGCGTCCGGGCTGCAGTACCCGCCGCTGATCCCGATCTGGGGCGACGAGGCGATCACGATTCAGCCGGTCCGGGCGGGCTTCCCCTGCCTGGCGGCGGCACTGATCGGGTACGTGGAGGCAACCCGCGAAGATGATGCTGAGAAGAACCGGCTGTGCCTCCCGTCGCCGCTCTCGGACACACCCACCGACTGGGCGGTGATGCAGCTCCTGGGCGGCCGTGCATCACTCGCGTTTAGCGCCGAGCCCGACATCAAGGAGTGGGCCGACAGCGTGGCGCTGAACCCCGCGCGCGTTCCCCCCGGACAGGCCGTTGATGATGATCTGGCGGCCGCCGCAGAGCGTTTCCGCACCGCCGCCGGCCCCGGGATCGCGGCAATGGCCGAGCTCGCGGGCCTTACCTCTCGCGATGGCGAACCCGGTGGGCCATCCGGCTCCGAGGGTTCAGGAGCTCGATGAAACCGGGGCGGCATTCTACGACTGCCTCGCGCTCGCTCCTCCATTGCGCGAGACCGAGCACTGAGGGGCGGCAGTGCTTCTCGTCGCGCGGAGCGACAGCGCGGCGCAGCGCCGCGTCGCTTGCCCGTCCCAGGCCGCCGGGGGGCTACGTGTCCGCTCGCGTGCCCGCCTGCGCCGCTCACGATCGGAGCTCGTCGGGAGTGACAGCAGGGCCGAAGGAGGCAAGAAATGCTGCTTCCTGGAAGGCGGGGCTTGGCGGACACTTGGCCCGACGGTGACGTGAGAGGCTCTTCACGGGATGCTTGATCCGCCCGTGGCCGACAGCCGCTTCGCCGTCGTCCGCGCGCCCTCTGGGCTCGGCCTGGGCGCGCCAGGGGTGGAGGGGCTCGGGGACGCTCTGCTCGGGCACGGCCTGGCGCAGGCGCTCGGCGCACGCGTCGCCATGACGGTCGTGCCCCCACCGGCATCCGGAGTCCGCGATCCCGCGAGCGGTGTGCTCAACGGGCCCGAGATTGCCGCGTATGCCATCACCCTCGCCAACGCGGTCGGGACGGTGCTCGACGCCGGCGACGTGCCGCTCGTCCTCGGTGGCGACTGCAGCGTGCTGCTTGGTGGGGCACTCGCGCTGCGCCGCCGCGCCGCCGCCGGGCTCTTGTTCCTCGACGGGCACGCCGACTTCTACCAGCCGTCGGCCGAGCCCTCGGGCGAGGCAGCGTCGATGGACCTCGCGCTTGCCACCGGCCACGGTCCGCCCGCGGTCGGCGACCTCGAGGGCCGCTCGCCACTCGTCCGCGCCGAGGACGCGGTCATCGTCGGCTTCCGCGACGCGGAGGAGCAGGCCCGCGATGGCAGCCAGCCGCTTCCCGATGCGCTCCTCGCACTCGATCTCGCCGCGGTCCGTGCGGCAGGCGCGCACGCCGCCGCGGAACACGCCCTCGCCCACCTAACCCGACCTGACGCCTCCGACCACTTCTGGGTCCACGTGGACGCGGACGTACTCGACGACGCGGTCATGCCCGCGGTCGACTATCGCCAGCCCGGCGGCCTGACCGCCGATGAGCTCGCGACCATCCTCGCCGCCGCGATGGCTACCGGCCTCGTCGCAGGCGTCGAGGTCACGATCTACAACCCGGCGCTCGACCCCGCCGGGACCGCCGGCGCCGCGCTCACCGGAGCGCTCGCTCGCGGGCTCGGCGGCGCCGCCTCGCCTTCGACCGGGACCGCGTAGCGGTGCTCGCGCATCAATTGCCTCGGCACGGTCGGCGACTAATCGTCGCCGCACCAACGGACTGCCCAAGAGTGTCGCTTACCCATGACAGGAGTAGCGTGGCGACGCCGCCCCCGACGCTCGCTGCGGACGAGAAGAAGCAGCGGACCCGCTGTGCTCCAGGGCGCCTCCAATGCGCGATGAGCGGAACCGAATTTCGCATGCCCGGCGCGCCGTGGCAGTACCGGCAGCACGCGAAAGCAGTCACGACAGATGCCCTCTGCGTAGCCCCGATTTCGGGGTGGAGTCCGTCAGGTCCATCTCACTCGGGAAGCACCCATGTGCCAGATCGTGCTCGGCGGCTCCGCAACTTGGTCGGACCTGCCCGAGATCTACGCGAGCCTCGCGAACGGCCGAGGTGATCAGGACCTGCGTTCGAGCCCGGCTCCCTCGTTTCGCTGTGGTTGGTGGGAGAGCCGCTTGAGTCCGAGCAGGCAACCGGCGTTCTCCGCAAGGAGCGGAGTCGCTTGGCCCCCATCTGCAGGGACTGTCGGGCCGTGACGCGCGCGATAAAGTCGCCCTTGAGGCCTGATGAACTCTCAACGGCGCGCGTAACGCGTGCGCTCTTCGGCCCCACTGAAGCCTGTCCGACTCTCGAGGAATGGAGAAATGTGATGACCCCCGCCATCTATGTCCAGGCGAATGACGCCTCCGACAATGAAATCGTCGCCTTCAGCCGCTCGGAGGAGGGCCAGCTTGCCCCGCTTGGCCGCTACAGCACGGGTGGTCGCGGAACGGGAGAGCCGCACCTGCCCTCCCAGAACTCAATCGTGCTCAGTGATGACGGCCGGTGGCTGCTGGTCGCGAACTCCGGCAGCGATGACCTGTCGCTGTTCGCGATCGAATCGGACGGCCTGCGCCTCGAGGATCGCGTCGATTCGGGCGGCAGCAAGCCCACCAGCGTCGCCGTCAGCGGGGAGCTCGTCTACGTTCTCAACAACGGCACCCCGTGCATCACTGGCTTCAACCTCTCGAGTGGAAAGCTGACTCCACTCGAGGACTCGACGCGGCAGCTGAGCGCCGAGGACGCGGACCCGGCTCAGATCTCGTTCAGCGTCGACGGCGCCGCGCTGATCGCGACCGAGCGTGGGACGAACAGCATCAGCAGCTATGCGATCGACGAGCGCGGTTACGCGGAAGGCCCGACCACGATCGAGTCCAAGGGCGAGACGCCGTACGGCTTCGACTTCACGCCGAAGGGCTCGCTGATCGTCACCGAGGCGTTCGGCGGCGCTGCCGGCGCGGCGGCTGCTTCCTCGTACGCCGTTGCCGGCGGGGGCGAGCTCACGCGCGGTCAGCGGCTCGGTTGGCGACACCCGCAGCGAGGTCTGCTGGGCCGCGGTGACGAAGGACGGCCAGTACGCCTATGTCACCAACTTCGGCGACTGCACCGTGTCGTGCTACGAGATCGCCGGCGACGGAAGCATCGAGCTGCGCGATCCGGTGGCCGCCTCGACCCGCCAAGGTGAGAAGGGCCTTCGCGACGAGGCAATCTCGGGCGACGGACGCTACCTGTACGCGATCGACGCCGACGCCCAGAAAGTGTTCGGGTGGACCGTGGGCCAAGACGGCCGGTTGACCTCAGTCGGTGAGTTCGAGGGAGTGCCGGAGACCGTCGCTGGGCTGGCCGCCAGCTGAGTGGGATCGCGGCACAAGCCCGCTGACGCGATGCCGATGAGGCTCGAGCCGATCTATCGCGCGCGCTTCAGCGCGCCTCAGAAGTGGAGCGTTGAGCTCACTGGCCCGGACGGCAGCGAGGGTCAGGACTTTCTCCTCACCGAAGGGCGTTGTGAGGGGCGGGTTGTGGCCTCCTGGCGTGGCGCCAACTACCCCCGCCGTCGCACCGACGGCACGCTTACGCCTGATTTTCGGGGAGTGCTTGAGACCGATGGCAGCGCCACGATCCTCTTCGCCTGGAACGGGTACGGCCGCCCAAGCCAAGGCGGCATGAGCGAGCTGGTCGGAGGCATGACCCACACGACCGATGACGAGCGATACCTGTGGCTCAACGATGCGTTCTGCGCCGTGGCGGGCGAGGTGCATCATCGGCCCGACGACGATCGC
>CAVOHV010000006.1:0-195618 GCA_963695805.1 uncultured Solirubrobacterales bacterium
ATGGAAAGCAGCGGTCTTCACGCGATACTGCGCGGGCGATGCCGAAGGAGAACGTCGAGATCGTGCGCAACGCTTTCAACGCATTCAATGCATTCATGCGGGGCGAGGGTGCCGAGAAAGCCCTTGCTGCACTCGCCGATTCCGAGTTCGAATACGACTGGCCTGCCGAGAGGGAGTTGCTTAAACCAGACCACGATCGGGGTGTCCCCGAGGTCTTCGCGTTCATCAAGCAAGTGCAAAGCAAGTGGATCGACTTCGTCTGGGAGCCGCTTGAGTTCATTGACGCACCGGGCAATCGCGTCCTCACCACAGTCCGTCAGAGGGCGCGAGACCGAGAGAGCGGGCTGCCAGACGAATCCGAGCTCTTTCAGGTCTTCACGATCCGGGATGGACGAGTGCGCAAACTGGAGTTCTTCAGCCGTCGCGACCAGGCCCTCGAAGCCGCCTTTGGGCTGCGGGACTAGGCCCGTGAATCACGAGCGTAGACTCGGCGCATGCAGACGTTCGCGGTGACGATCGAGGGCGAGGATCTGGAGCAAGTCCGGATTGCCCTGAATCGCGCATTCATCCCAACTGTCGGGCCTCCGATGGACATCAGGTTCGTCACCGAACCCGTCGAGAAAGCACACGAAGGGCATCGAATGTCAGCGGTGCTCGATGCAGATACGGCCGCAGCGGCAGAGGCCCGAGTGAAGGACCACTTGCCGGAAGGGGACTACGAAGTCCGTGCTGCTGAGCCGTGGCCCCCGGCGTTGGCGCCCTAGTTCAGATTCGGATCGCCCTGTCGTAAGCATCCGACCCGCAGAACTGCGGGTATATGGTGCGGCTCGGTGCCCTGGTCCGGAACGAGCAGGGCCAAGTTCGAGGAATGGAGAGAGCGATGCTTTGGTACTGCCGCTTCGAATGGCAGCCAGGGACCAACGTCCATGAGGTCCGTCAGCGAGTCGTGTCCTCGCACGACGCTGGCCTTAACCAGCCCGAGAAGATCCGCGGCTGGTACACCCTCGCAGGTGGTGGAGCCGGTTTCCTGCTGGTCGAGACCGACGACCCGCGCGAGTTGACGACTCTGCTGCAGCCGTATATGGACCTCATCAACTGGGACGTGCACGCCGTCTACGAACAACCGTATGACGAGGCGATTGAGCGTTTCCGCCAGGAGACGGGGTAAGGCGCGGCAGCGCCGGTGGCTGCTCGCGGAACACAGCCGGCCCCGCTGAGCCGATCGCCTAGTCCTTGCTTTCTGATTCGGTCACGACGCGATAGCTGATCGCGAGGGCGGCGATCAAGACAACGCCGACCGCAATCAGTCCGCCCCAGCCGCCGAGGAAAACGAACGCCAACGTGATGACAAGGAGGGCCACAGCTATGCCCAGAACGAGGGGGATGCCGATCAGGTCCGAGTCCGGCGGTGGCCCCCACCGGGACTTCCGCTGATCCTGCTCGGGAGACCCCTCCATCGCGAGCCCAGCCTACAGGCCGTCGTGTACCGCTCCGCCCGAACTTCCGAAATAGTCGCTTTGGACGAGAAGCAGCTACGGGTGATAGGACTGACTTAGCCCCCGGTGCCGTCGAAGGTGGCCGTGCCGGGCTGGCCGAAGTATTGAGAGGCCCCCCGGGTCTAGCTGGCGCGGGGGCTTCTTCGACTAACAGGCTGGGGGGATGAAGGGGGAGCGGATTTGTGAGTGTCGAATCCGAACCTATGGACGAACGCAGCGAGCGCATCGAGCAGCGCTTCGAGTGGCCGATGGTGATCGCCGCCCTGCTCGTGATCCCAGTGATCTGGATGACCCCGAAGCTTGGTTCTTCTTCGGGTGGGCCGAGCGGCGTCCCGACGATCCCGACCAGAACTAGACTCAGCCAATGGCGGCGGTCATCTCCCTGAGGTCCGAGACTCCCAAGGGCCGCGAGATCCTCGATGAACTTGAGAAGCGCACCGAGATGAAGCCGACGGAGGTCATCGACGACGGCAGCCGCCGCTACTACCTGAGCGCCACCGATGCCGACGTCGACGCCCTCGACCCGATGCTCGACAAGATCGATCCGAACTGGCGCGACCACATCGAGAACTGGCGCGGCGAACGTCGGAACTACCCACCCGTCGACTGAACCAGAACCGGTGGGCAACACCGATGCCGACCACCCGATTATGGGAGGAGACTCGACATATTCGCTCCCCGTTGAAGGGCGCAAAATGTCGGAGGTGGTCCCATGATTCTCGTCACGACGTACAAACTCAAGCCGTTCCTCAGCGAAGAGGAGACCAGGGAGGTGCTGGACGTTTTCGCCAAAGAGGGCGCGGGGCCCGGCGCCACAGCGCACTACGTGGCTGCCGACGGCGGCCACGGTTTGGTGATCTCCGAGACCGATGATGTGGAGGGCGCGTATCGGAACATTCTGAATTACACGCAGTGGGTCGAGTACGAAACCAAGGTGATGCTGACGGTTGAGCAGGCCGTGCCGCTCATCGCGGACTCGATTTCTTGACCTAAGCCCTTGACGCCCTGGTGCGTGTAGTGGCCCACCAGGGCGTTAAAGGAGGCGGTTTTTTGATGTGGCTCAACGAACAGACCGCCGAGCAGCGCGGCTGGCAAAAACGCCGAACAGAGGATCTCGTTCGCTATAGCGCGAGATACTGCGCGGACGATGTCGGAGGAGAACGTCGAGCTGCTCACGGGCATCTTCAGCGCCTACGAGGGCCTCGACCTGGTCGCGTTCACGCGCGACACGGACCCGGCCGACCTGCGGGCCCTCTACGAAGCCATTTATCACCCTGACATCGAGATCATCTGGGTGGACACGAGCCCTGATTCCGGCCCCTTCCACGGCATCGACGAAGCGATACGGGCATTCGACGAGTGGCTGGAGTCCTTCGAGGAGTTCTCCATGCGCATGACCGAGTATCTCGATGCAGGGGACGAGGTGATCATCACGGCGGTCACGCCCGGCCGCGGCAAGGGCAGCGGAGCACAGGTCGAGATGACGGTCTACTGGCTGGTCGCGGTCAAGGACGGCAAGATCGCGAGGGTGCGCGAGTACTCGACGAAAGCCGGTGCCCTCGAAGCCGCCGGGCTGTCGGAATAGGCGATGTCGGAGGAGAACGTGGAGGTCGTCTTGAGGGGGTCGAGGCCCGCGAGTACACGACGCGAGACGAGGGTTTGAAGCCGCCGCGCTACCGGAGTAGCGTCGAGGCATGACTTGCAAGCCGCGCCAAGAAGGAGACAATGTTCGACACGATCGTATTGGCCTTGGACGGGTCAGACGAAGCGCGGAACGCGATCCCCGTCGCGACTGAGTTGGCCGAGAAGGAGGAGGCGAAGCTCGTGATTGCTCACGTGCTGCAATACCCGGCCGCGAAGGGCGGGGAGGTTCCGCCCCCGGGCCAGGATGAGATCCGCGCTGAGATCAAGCAACAGGCCGAGGACCTGTCCACGCGAGGCATCCCGGTCGAGGTCGAATTCGCCGACGCCGTCCTGGGTGGACCGGCCCATGCGATCGTCGACATCGCCGATCGCACCGGCGCCGACCTCATCGTGACCGGCACTCGCGGACGCACGTCGGTTGCAGGCGTGCTGCTCGGCAGCGTGACCCACCGCCTCTTGCATATCGCGAAGCGCCCGGTCCTAGCGGTGCCCGCCTAGGCTGAGAGGAAGCCCTCGAAGCCGCCGGGCTGCGGGAGTAGCTGCTTTGGACGAAAAGCAGCGGTCCGCAGGGTTGCGGCGGAAGGGTCACTGAGAGAGTGCCGCGTGGAGAAGTACGTACCTCAGATGCGGCCGACCCCGGACGCGGCGGAGACGCGACTAGCCCGCGTCCGGGGTGGCGGAACCCTGGCCGGGCCGCGCCGGCTAGTAGGCGCCGCCCGGGCTACGACCGCCGCCGGAGGCGACGAGAGCTATCACGGCGATCGCCGCGACCACCGCAAGAACTCCGATTGCGGCCGTCGTGCCTACCGACCGCCGCCCTACCGGCCGGCGGCAACACTCTGCTCGCGGGAACCGCGTGACGGCCGCTCTCGGTGGAGTGCTTGCGGGACGAGCGCTCGACCGCACTTGCCCGTCACACTGGCCCGATGGCGATCCTTCATGTGACCGGGGCTGGTGGGGCCACGGTTAGCGCGATCGATGAGGGGGAGGGGCCGGCGATTCTAATCGTTCACCCCGGGGGTAGCGACGCGTCGTCCTGGACCAACGTCGCCCGTTGGCTCAGGGGCGAATTTCGGATCGTGCGCCTCCAGCGACGCATCTACGCGTCCGAGGCGCCGATCGCGTTGCCGCACGCGATGGCGACCGAGGCGGTCGACGTGGTCGCCGTCGCTGGCCAGCTCTCGCGGCCGCTTCTGGTCGGGCATTCCTCAGGAGCCGTGGCCGCGCTCGAGGCGGCGCTCGCGTCGCCGGCGGCGTTCGCCGCGATGGTCTTGTACGAGCCGGCGCTTGGGACCCGGTCGCCGATTGCGGGTGAGGCCGGGGCGCGAGCCCGGGTTGCGCTGGACGCCGGCGACCCGGTCGAGGCGATGGAGATCCATATGCGCGAGATCGTCAGGATGCCGGCGGCGGACGTCAGGGCGATGTTCGCGATTCCCGAGGCGCGTGCGCAGTTCGCGCGGTTCGCCGCCGCGCAGATCGCCGACAACGAGGCGCTCGACGCGCTCGGCGTCGGCATCGATCGATACGCCGCCCTCGAGCTGCCAACGGTCCTGGTCGAGGGCGAGCGCAGCCCGGCGCATCTGAGGGAGCGACTCGCGGACCTCGCCGCGACACTTCCGTGCGTCGAGCGAATCGTGACGCTCGCCGGCGAAGGCCACACTGCGAACCTGACCGCACCGGACAGGCTTGCGGACGTCATACGGGCGTGCGCGCCTCACTGAAATCGCCGCCTGGCCCTCGCATCCGGGTTCGCGGCGGGAAAGCGACCTACCTCGATGCCCGCAAGAACGGCGAGGATGGCCCTCGAAGCCGCCGGCTGTCGGAGTAGTGCTCTGGACGAAAAGCATCTCCTCCGTACCCGACCACGGAGGAAGGCATGCTCGAGCTCAGAGATCACGTCGCCAGCAAATCAAACCAGGTCCTCGCCAGACGGCGACCCGGGAACAAAGGCCGTCGTTATCCGGCTGATCCGCCGCGGGTCGAAGAGATCGTCGGGGTCATGAGGCAGGCCGGAACCGATCTATACGGGCGCCGGCTGCGCGGACTGATCATCGTGCTCTGGCGAGCAGGCCTTCGGATTTCGGAGGCGCTCGCCCTGACCGAATCGGATTTGGAGGTCAGCCGTGGGTCGGTGCTCGTCCGCCGAGGTAAAGGCGGACGCCGCCGGGAGGTCGGGATGGACGAGTGGGCTTGGGATCAGCTGCGTCCCTGGCTCGAGGCGCGGATCTCCTTCCCGGTGGGGCCGCTCTTCTGCGTGATCAACGGGCCAACCTGTGGCGGGCCCTGGTCACACTCGCAGGTGCGAATTGCACTTCGACGCACCGCTGCCCAGGCCGGCATACGACGGCGTTTTGCTCCACACCAGCTGCGCCACGCCCACGCTGTCGAGATGGCCAGAGAGGGCGTCCCACTGAACGTCATCCAGCGTCAGCTGGGACATGCGAACCTTGGCGTGACTTCGATCTACCTGCAGGGCATCGATAGCGGCGAGATCATCGAGACGGTCCGCACACGCCGCGCTCCGGTGATCCCGGCCGGCGCGGCGCTGGCTCGCTAGTGCTTTTTGTCCTAAGCGGTAGTTCTGGCCTACTCCCGCAGCCCGGCGGCTTTGAGGGCCGCGTGAACCTCGTCCCTACCAAAGGCGAGCACTTCGATTCGCAGGAATTTCCCGCTACGGATCTTGTACGAGACAAGGGAGTCACCCTCAAGCCGAGCATCGCTGCCGGGCATCCGACGAGAGATACGTCCCAAGGCGATCACCTCTTCGCCGCGATCGTAGATCCGGTCGATTTCCCAACGCCCATCCGTCAGCAACTCCCATTGCGCTCGCATCACCGCGGCAATTTCGTCCCTGCCACGCCTCGTGCCCGGCTCGATAGCCGACGGGGAGTTGACGTATTCGCCTTCGGGATCGCCGAGGGCGAGCAGGTCCTCGATGTCCCGGCGGTTCCAAGCATCGATCGCTCGACGCACGATCTCGACGTTCTCCTGCGACATCGCCTACTCCGACAGCCGGCGGTTCGAGGATGTCTCAGTACCACTTGCCCCTGGCGAAGCCTCCGAAGGCGATCAGTCCGATCAGCACGATGACCAGCCCGATCACGAGGCTCCAGAACAGCGCCACCACGATCCCGATGATGACGAGGATGCCTCCCAGGGAGATACCGCCAATGCCGCCGCCGCGACGTTCCGGTGTGGCCATTGTTGCCTCCGTTCTAGGGGATGCGGCGAGCCTACTCCGACAGCCCGGCGGCTTCGAGGGCTTCCTGGTGAACCCAGAAGTACTCGGCCATCACAGCCTTACCTCTTCTGAATGTCAGGACCAGGCTGTACTCCATCTGCCCCTCGAGTCCCGAGTGTTCGCCGGTCATGTGCGTTCGCACTCGCACAACGACGCAGTCACCGGCATCGATCGGATCGTCGATCACCGAGTCGTGGCCCACCGTCTCCGCAATTGCCTCATAGAAGGAGCGCACTGCGTCCTTTCCATAAACGACGCGTTCCGGCCAGCCCTCGGCGGTTCGGATGATCTGGTCGTCGTCGGAGAAGTCCATAAACGCTTCGAAGTCGCCCCGGTTCCAGTACTCGAACCCCTTGCGCACAATCTCAACGTTCTCCTTCGACATCGCCTACTCCCGCAGCCCGGCGGCTTCGAGGGCCTCGGATCGCTCCGTGTGGTCCTCGATTCGGGCGATTCTGCCGTTACGCACCGTGACCGCCGAAAACACCGGCTGATAGACCGGAGCCCCGCTCCCCTTGCCGCGAGCGACGACGCGCAGGAACGCCATGACTCCGTCGCTTTTCCCCTCGATCAGCTCCCCCACCTCGATCCGCCAATCTCTGACGGTCCCGACAAAGTCCGCGGCCGCCTGCAGCAGCTGGTCGCGACCCTGGTAGACGTCGGAACTGAACAGCCAGTTCCATTCGGCCTCGGGATCCATCCGTTCGAACACCTCGTCGACTCCCGGCGTATCCGCGAGCGGGCGGGAGGGATCGGCCCAATAGGTTTCGAGCCAAGCGTTGACCGCCGCGAAAAAGCCGCGAACCACCTCGACGTTCTCCTCCGACATCGCCCACGCAGTATCTCGCGACGGAGTGCTGCTTTTCGTCCAAAGCGGCTATTCGTTTCGCATGCGAAGCAGCGGCTCCTTCGTTGTGCTGTCGCGGTCAGGACTTGAATCGGTGGTTAACCCGGAGTCGAAATTGGTGGACGCCACCTATGGGTCTCTCGCGTTGCCATGGGATGCTCGCCTGACCTCAACAAGGAGCTTGGGTCATGCAGCGGGTCGTCGTCGATCGCTACGGGGGGCCGGAGGTCTTGACGGTGGTGGAGGAGGACGCCCCCCTACCAGGCCCGGGTGAGGTGCGGGTCAGGGTGCTGGCGGCCGGGGTGTCGTTCACAGACGCGCAGATTCGCGCCGGCACCTACCTGGGCGGCCCGAAGCCGCCATTCACGCCCGGCTACGAGCTCGTCGGCGTCGTCGAGGAGCTAGGCCTGGGCTGCGAGAGGCTGCGCGAGGGCGACCGGGTCGGGGCGCTGACCGTATATGGGGCCGATGCCGAGCGGGTCTGCGTCGAGGAGAAGTACGCGGTCGCGGTTCCCGAGGACCTCGATCCGGCCGAGGTCGTGAGCCTGATCTTCCCGTACATGACCGCCTACCAGATGCTCCACCGCACGGCGAGGGTGACGAGCGGCGAGTCGGTGCTGGTGCACGGAGCCGCCGGAAGGGTCGGCACGGCGGCGCTCGAGCTGGGAGGGATCGCCGGGCTTTGCCTCATCGGGACCGCATCGGCGCCCGACCGCGAGAAGGTCGAGCGGCTCGGCGCGACCTGGATCGACTACCGCAATGAGGACTTCCTGGCTCGGGTGTGGGAGCTGACCGACGGCGAGGGTGTCGACGTCGTGCTCGACGGGATCGGCGGCAAGGTGGCGCTGCGCTCCTTCCGCGCGTTGCGGAAGGGCGATCAGATCACCGGCGACCCCGGTGGACGGCTCGTGACGATGGGCGCCTACAACACGCTGGTGCAGGGCCACAAGAGCTGGCGAGCCTGGCTCGAGTGGTGGCCGGCGATGGCGATCACCTGGATCTGGGGCACGCTCTCGTCCCGCCGGCACGTCTCGGGCTACCGGGTCCAGATCCTGCGCATCCCCCATCAGGATTGGTTCGCCGAGGACTTCCAGGTGCTGCTCGAGCTGCTGCGCAAGGACAAGATCCACCCGGTTGTGGCCGAGCGCCTGCCGTTCTCCGAGGCTCGCCGCGCTCACGAGATGCTCGAGAGCTCGGCGGCCAAGGGAAAGCTCGTGCTCGTTCCCTGAGCCGGACAGCCGCCAGATTTCGGCGCCCACCGACCGCTGCTTTCTCTTTGAAGAAAACCCCGCTGTCAAGGGGGGCGATCGCCCCGCCGCGGTAGGCGTCGTCGTGCCGCTCCCAGCTGGTGGATGAGTTTGGCTCATTTCTCTTTCGGCGCTCGGGGCGCAGATCGTTCCTGGGAGCTGCCTCGGCCGCTCAATTCCATGCGGGACCGTCAGGCGGTCAGAAAGCAGCCGGAGTTCGCCGAGGCAGGTTCTTTGAAGGGCTCGCGGCGGGAGAGCATGTGCCAGGCCGCGATCAGGAGCTTGCGGGCGACCGCAGACTTCGCCGGGTTCTTGCCGTGGCGGGCGGAGATCCGCAGGTAGTGGCCGTGCCAGGGGTTGGAGGGACGCCAGGCCTGGTTGGCGGCCTCGACCGCCGCCCAGCGCAGGGTCCTCGAGCCGGCCTTCGAGAGCGCCCCGGTCGCCGAGCGCTCCCCCGACTGGCTCACCCTCGGAGCGAGGCCCGCGTAGCCGATCAGCTTGCCGGGCCCCGGGAAGCGAGAGACCTCGCCGATCTCCGCGGCGAAGGTGAGGCTGAGCAGCGGGCCGACCCCAGGGATCGTCGCCAGCAGCTTCGCCCGCTCGTCAGATCTTGCAAGCGGAGCAAGCTCCCGGTCGATCGGGTCGATCCGGCGGTCCATCTCGGCGGCCAGCTCGAGCAGCTCTGAGATCGAGTCGCGCCAGACCTCCGGCACCCCGCGGCGCTCCAGGAGCTCGATCGCGTCGGGCTTCCGCAGCCGGGCGTGGGAGATCCGCAGCCCGAACTGGGTGAGCAGGCCGAAGATCCGGTTGCGGGCCGAGGTGCGGGCCTTGACCAGGTGGGCCCGGCGGCGAAGGCGCTCGCGGAGCGCCCGGTCCTCCAGCGAGGGAACCCAGAGCTCGGGGACCAGGTCACGCCGGCAGAGCTCCGCCAGCACCCGGGCGTCGACCTTGTCGGTCTTGCAGGCGAGCGGGGCGACGTCTCTGACCTTGCGGGCGTGGGCGACCTGGACCTCCCAGCCCGCGGCCTCGAGCCGGTCGCGGACCCAGACGGCGCCGCTCATCATCTCCACCGCCGCCTTCACCTCGGTGCCCTGCTCTAAGACCAGCCGGGCGAGCCCATCCTCGTTGGCGGGGATCAGCCCCTCGGCCGAGATCACTCCGCTCTCTCCGATCGCGCAGAAGGCCGCGCGCCCGTAGGCCCAATCGATTCCGACATAGTTCATGCCGGGTCTCCTCTCCTCGCTTGAACGGCAGTGCCAACCGCGGTTCTAGTGAGCGCGGCGGAGGCCCCTTTCAGTTCAGAGGAGGAGCGGGACCTTCATGACATTCCATGCAAAGCGCCGGTTTTCGTCCAAAGCAGCTATTTCCGAGCCAATTCGGGGCCCCCTCTTCACCCGCCTGACCTTGCCTCAACAGCAACGTCATCTCGTGTGGATTCGTCCGGCCGTGGCTAGCAATTCCGGTTAGGGCCGCACTTAGTCCCAGCGGTCGCGTTCTCAGCCAATGGACAGGGAGGTCGGCGGATAACGTGCTCGGCGATGGGGCTCCCTCCGCTCCCGAGGGATCCCTCGGTCACGCACTAGAGTCGCTCGGCGTGCCCCGCCGACCACACCTCTCGGACGTCCTCAGCCTGCATCGGTTGCCCGGCGTGCCGGACGTCTTCCACCGCGTCCGGATCCCCGACGATCTCGATGCCGCCACCACCCGCGGCGCCGAGGAGGAGCCCGAGGCGGCTGGCCTGGACTCCGAGACGGTCGAGAGGATCTGGGAGGGAGCGGTCAACCTCTACCTGTCTGGCGTCCACCCGGGCCTGTCGCTCTGCGTGCGCCGCGAGGGCAAGGTGGTGATCGACCGCGCGATCGGGCACGCCCGGGGCAACGGTCCCGACGACCCCGAGGACGTGCCGAAGGTCCCGATGAGGCCGGACACCCCCGCCTGCATCTTCTCGGCGTCGAAGGCGGTCACCGCGATGGTCGTCCACCAGCTCGACGAGAGGGGCCTGCTTCACATCGGGGACCGGGTCAGCGAGTACATCCCTGAATACGCCCAGAACGGCAAGGAGGGAACGACGATCGCGCATGTGCTGGCGCACCGCGCGGGCGTGGCCTCGATGCCCAAGGAGGCGCGGGAGCTCGACTCCCTGATCGATGCCGATCGGATCCTTCAGCTGATCTGCAAGTCGAAGCCGGCGATCCGGCCCGGCCGGCTGCTCGCCTACCACGCCGTCTCGGGGGGCTTCATCCTGGGCGAGATCGTCAAGCGGGTGACGGGCAAGTCGATCCGGGACGTGCTGGCGGAGGAGATCCTCGACCCGCTCGGCTTCAGGTGGGGCAACTACGGCGTCGCGAAGGAGGACGTCGGCGAGGTGGCGCCGAGCTATGTCACGGGGCCGCCGCTGCTGCCGCCGCTCTCGACGCTCGCCACGCGGGTGCTTGGGGCACCGCTGGACGAGGTGGTCGAGGCCTCCAACGATCCCCGCTTCCTGACCGCGGTGATCCCGTCGGCCAACTTGGTCACCAGCGCCAACGAGCTCGGCCGCTTCTTCGAGATCTTCCGGGCCGGGGGCGAGATGGACGGCGTGCGGGTGATGCAGGAGCGGACGATCCGCCGAGCGCTCGTGGAGCAATCGCATCTGGAGATCGACTTCTCCCTGTTCTTCCCGACCCGCTTCTCGTACGGGCTGATGCTCGGCGCGGACTGGGTGAGCCTCTACGGCCGCGACACCGACCTTGCCTTCGGCCACCTCGGGCTGATCAACATCATGGGCTGGGCCGATCCCGAGCGCGCGATCTCGGTCGGGCTGATCACCACCGGCAAGGCGATCGTCTACCCGGAGCTGCCGCGCTTCTACGGCGTCATGTCGCGGATCTCGAGCGAGGTGCCGAAGATCGAGGAGCCCGGCTGGCTGAAAGGCTAGGTGGCCTCTCCGCGCCGCGCAAAAAACCGCCGGCGTAGTGGAGATCCCGCTGCAGGGCCACGGTCGCAACGATCGCGATGGACGGGCAGGTGATCTGGCAGAGCGGACATGCGACCGGCGGCTCCCGCGCCCAAGCGTCATGCCGACGTCGTCAAGCTGAAGAAGGTAAAGGGCGCGCACACCTTCGCGGTGGGAGCGTAAGACCGCTGCTTTCCATGCAAAGCGGTGCTCCGCCCGGACGGTGCCGAGTCAACGCAAGTCAACGCATGTCACGGAAATTCACTTCGGTTTCGTTCCCCCTCGTGTTCCCCCAGCCTCGCGGCTTGGCTCTACGACTGGCTTTTCGGCACAAGCAGCCCGGTCTCGAAAACCGTTAGGGGCCTTCGGGTCCCTCGTGGGTTCGAATCCCACCCCCTCCGCTGAGCAACTCGCGCGCCCGCTGGACCTGGTCGCTGGGGACGATCAGCTCGTAACGGGCGGCAACGAGGTTCCGCACCGACGAGAAATCACGCTGGCCGCGCGTCGCCCAGTGGGCGAAGAACCCGAACAGTGCGCCCCAGACTGCTCCGATCAGCAGTCCGCCGAGCACCAGCCCGAGCCACTCGGGGCCGGTCGTGAACAGACCGACCAGCAGCCCGATGAACAGGCCAAACCAGGCGCCAGTCGCGGCTCCTGCCCCGGTGGCGGTGAGGTTGGTGACCCGACCCGTGACTCGCTCGACGAGCCGCAGGTCCTGCCCGACGATCTGCGCCCCCTCCACCGGGAAGCCGCCGTCCGAAAGGTTGTCGACGGCCTGCTGGGCCTCGGGGTACGTGGCGTAGCTCTCGACCGTCTGGCGGGCATCTGCATCCTGCGTAGCGGTCGCTTCCGCCTGGGACTCCATATCGGATCTCCTTTGTGGTCCTTGTGGGCCGCCTCAGCATCCCACAGCTGGCAGTAGGGTCAGTAGGTGAGCACGGACGCTCTGCGGCGGTCGCTGCGAGCCGTGGCGGTCGTCTTCAGCAATCCGGAGATGCGGCGCCTGCAGCTTGCCTGGGGAGCCGAGTCCCTGGCGATCTGGTCGTTCGCCATCGCTCTCGGCGTCTACGCGTTCGATGCCAGCGGCCCGACGGCGGTCGGCGTTGCGGGGGCGGTGCGGCTGCTGCCGGGAGCCTTCGCCGCGCCGTTTGGCGGGTTAATCGGCGACCGGGCGTCGCGGCGGTCGGTGCTTGTCGCCAGCGCGCTGGGCAACGCGGCCCTGCTCGGCGGTGCTGCGGCCGTGGCGGCACTGGGGGCCCCGGTCGCGGTGGTGTTCGTGATCGCGGGCCTCTCGACCGTCGCCGTCTGTCCCTATGTCCCCGCGGAAGGCGCCCTGATGCCGCTCCTCGCTCGGACGCCGCAGGAGCTCTCGGCGGCGAACGTCGCGCACAGCGCGATCGACAACGTCGGCTTCCTGTCCGCGGGGATCGCCAGCGGCGTCCTCCTCGCGGCCTCGAGCCCGCAGGTGGTCTTCGCGATGGCGGCGATAGCCGGAGTGGTGGCAGCCCTCCTGCTCCTCAGCCTCAGCCGTGACGCCCGCCCGAAATATGTGACCGAGACGTCGGACACCGTGCTCGCCGGCGTCGCATTGGGGGCGAGATCGCTCCTCGCCGATTCGAGACTGCGGCTGGTTGGGGCAGCGCTGACACTGCTGCTCTTCTTCGAGGGCGCCGCCGACGTCCTCGCCGTGATCGTCGCACTCGACCTACTCGGGCTCAGCCAGGGAGCCGTCGGCTATCTGAACGCTGCCTGGGGAATCGGTGCTCTGCTCGGGGGCGCCGTGCTCGCCGTTCTCCTCCACCGCGGCCAGCTCGCCGCCGGGCTCGCACTCGGCTGCCTGCTCGCGGGAGCGTCGCTGGCACTTCCTGGCATCTGGGTCGTCGCCGCGGTGGGCTACGTCGCCTGGCTCGGGATGGGGGCCGGCTACACCTTCGTCGAGGTCGCCGCCTGGACCCTGCTCCAGCGGCTGGGGTCGGACGAGACGCTGGCGCGCGCCCTGGCCTTCCTCGAGTCATCCAAGTTCGCGGCCACGGCCCTCGGCTCGATCGCGGTCCCGGGGCTGATCGCCCTGTTCGGGGTCCGGGGAACGGTGATCGCGGTCGCAGCGGTCCTCCCGGTGTTCGCGCTCGTGCGCTGGTCCGCTCTGCGTGCACTGGAGATCGGGGCACCGGTCGAGGAAGACCGCTTCCGCCTGCTTCGCAACCACCCGATCTTCGCTCCGCTGCCGATGGATACCCTGGAGCGCCTCGGCCACGACCTGGTCTCCGTCACGCCGACTCCCGGCGAAGAGATCGTCACGCAGGGTGAACCAGGAGAGCGCTTCTACCTGATTGCCGAAGGGGAGGTGGAGGTGCACATCGACGGCAGCCTCCGCGGGAGGGAGGGAGCCGGCGCGTGCTTCGGGGAGATCGCCCTGCTCAACGATGTGCCGCGGACGGCGACCGTGACGGCGCTCCACGGCTGCCGCTTGCTTGCCCTCGACCGGCGGCACTTCGTCAGCGCGGTCACCGGCCATCTGCGCAGCGGTGAGGCGGCCACGACGGTCGCGAAGGAGCGTCTCTCTATGGTCAGTTGACTCTGCCGAGTGGGCGAGTCGCTATAGGGTGCCGCAAGGAGCAGCAATGCCCGAACGAGACGGATACATCCCAGGCGTTCCCTGCTGGGTGGACACCAGTCAACCCGACCCCGAGGCCGCCGTCAGCTTCTACGGGCCCCTCTTCGGCTGGGAGTTGGAGGACGTGATGCCCCCGGACTCGGACGGCAAGTACTTCATGGCGCGGATCCGAGGCAAGGACGTCGCTGCCGTCGGGTCGATACCCGAGGCGGCCCCCCAACAGGCGACGTGGAACACCTACATCTGGGTCGAGGGCGCCGACGACACCGCGTCGAAGGTCCGCGATGCGGGCGGCAGTGTGGTCATGGAGCCGTTCGACGTCATGGACGCCGGGCGGATGACCGTCTTCACCGACCCCGAGGGGGCTGTGTTCTGCGCCTGGCAGGCAAATCAGAACAAGGGAGCGCAGCTCGTCAACGAGCACGGGACCCTGAACTTCAACGACCTGAACACCCGGGACCCCGAAGGCGCCAAGTCTTTCTACGGCTCGGTGTTCGGCTGGCATACGCTCGAGTTGCCAGGCGGCTTCGAGATGTGGACGTTGCCCGGCTACGGAGACCACCTGGAGCGCGACAACCCGGAGCTCCGCGAGAACATGGCCGAGATGGATGCGCCGAAGGGCTTCGAGGACGTCGTCGCGTCCCTCGTCCCGATCGGCGATGACCAACCGGATACCCCACCACACTGGAACGTGACCTTCGCGGTCGATGACGCGGACGCCATCGCCGAGAAGGCGACCGAGCTCGGCGGCAAGGTGCTCATGCCTCCGTTCGACGCTCCCTGGGTCCGGATGACGATCATCGCCGACCCGCAGGGTGCGACGTTCACGGCGAGCAAGTTCGTCCCCGAGAACCGCGACCTGGTTTCGTAGCCCCGCTTATGGCGCGCAGATCGATCTCGACTATCCGGCAGCCCCGGTCATAGTGACCGGGACGCGCCGAGGGTTCAGCCGGCGACGTAGGTGTCGACTACCTCGAGAAACTGGCGCATCCCAATCGGCTTGGTGAAGTAGGCCTGCGCGCCGGCCTCGAGCAGCGGGCGCCTCGAACAGCGCGCGAAAGTCGCGTTGCACCACCCACTCCACTCAAGGAAGGCTACGCCTTTTACCGATAATTAGGTAGAGGTAATGTTGCGGCGAGTGCGTAAGGGAGAGGCGATGTCTCGGATCCTGGTCGGCGATGACAACGAGCTGATGAGAAGTCTGATCGGGGAGCTGCTCGAGTCGGAGGGCTACGAGGTCAGGGAGGCGGTCGACACGGGGGAGGTGCTCGAGCAAATCTCGCGCACGGAACCTGACCTGCTCATCCTCGACGTGCAAATGCCAGGCGGCGGCGGCATCGAGGCCATCAATGCAATACGCAGCGATCCCGCACACCACGACATGCCGGTGCTCCTATTGAGCGGCGCGGTTGGCCTCGACGTCGATTGGGCCTCGCAGGTCGGAGCCAACGCCCAGCTGCCGAAGCCGTTCCGAATCGACGAGTTCCGCGCGACGGTCGGCTCCCTGCTGGCGGCCGCCTGAGTATCGGGCCCACCCGCCAGAATCCCGGCGGTGCGCGTTGCGGCCGTCGGACATGTCGAGTGGATCGAGTTCGTGCGCGGCGACCACGTTCCAGCCGCCGGCGAGATCGTGCACGCCCACGACAGCTTCGAGGAGCCGGCGGGCGGCGGCGCGGTCGCGGCGGTCCAGCTAGCGAGGCTGGCGGGCGGCGCGACCTTTCTGACCGCAGTGGGCGACGACGCGCTCGCCGGCCGCACGCGGGCGCGGCTCGCGGAGCTCGGGGTGACGGTCCGTGACGCGAGACGCGAGGGCCCGACCCGCCGGGGCCTCACCTTCCTCGACGCCCAGGGCGAGCGCACGATCATCACCATCGGCGAGCGGCTCGCCCCCCGTGGGCGTGATCCGCTCGACTGGGAGGACCTCGAACGAGCGGACGGGGTCTACCTGACCGCCGCCGACGGCGAGGGGCTACAGGCCGCCCGTGCCGCCGGCGTGCTGGTCGCCTCTCCCCGGGCGGGCCGGGTCCTCCACGAGCAGGGCGTCAGGCTGGACGCCCTCGTCTACAGCGACGGGGATGAGTTCGAGACGGCCTTTGCGAGAGCGCTCGATCCGCCGCCGACGCTCCTGGTGGCGACCCGCGGCGCCGAGGGCGGCCGCTATGAGACCGCCCAGGGCAGCCGGGGCAGCTGGGCCGCGGCGCTCCTGCCCGGCCCGATCGCCGACACCTACGGCGCCGGCGACTCGTTCGCCGCGGCGCTGACCTTTGCCCTCGCCCAGGGACGAGACCCGGAAGCCGCCCTCGCCCTCGCTGCCAGGGCGGGCGCCATCTGCCTCACCGGCCGCGGCCCTTACGAGAGGCAACTCGCCGCGGACGCTCTCTGACCACTTCCTGGGGCCGCTTGTCGTCGCGCAGCCCGAGATAACGAGGGTGGCGGAGGCGGCCGTCGCGGGTCCATTCGCTGAAGGCGAATTGCCCTACGAGACGCGGCTCGATCCAATGCGTGCCCTTCGGGATCGGGTGAACGTCGGCGAAGGCGGGATCGGGTCGTTCGAGCTTTCGCATCTGCCCGCCGAGGGTGGACAGGGTCCGCTGGTCGAAGCCGGTGCCGACCTTGCCGGCGTAGCTCAGCTCACCATCCTCGTAGTAGCCGACCAGCAGGGCGCCGAAGTCGGTGCGCTTGCCCTGGGGCGCGGTGAAGCCCCCGATGACCAGCTCCTGCTCGTGCGAGCACTTCAGTTTCAGCCAGTCGGTCGAGCGCTTGCTCGTGTAGCGGCTCTCAGCGCGCTTCGCGATCAGCCCCTCGAGCCCACGGCGGCAGGCGTCCACGAAGAGCTTCTCGCCGTCCCGGTTCCGATGGGGAAGGAAACGGACGTGTCCATGGAAGGCGACAGCACCGCGCAGCAGCCGCTTCCGGGCGCGCACGGGCAAGCGCGTGGCGTCGTACCCCTCGAGATGGATGATGTCGAAGAGGTAGTAGTAGACGGCGATGCCCGTTCGCCGCGCCCGCTCCGGGTCGGAGATGCCCAGTCTGCCCTGAAGGCGCGAGAAGCTCGGGATGTTGCCCCTGAACGCGACGATCTCCCCATCGACGACGAACTCCGGCGAGGGCGCGCGCTCCAGGGCCTCGACGAGCTCGGGATAGGAGTTGTTGAGCACCTTGTCGGTGCGTGACCGGAGTCTGATTCCCTGGGGCGTGCGGTAAGCCAGGCAGCGCTCACCGTCCAGCTTCCGCTCATAGATCCAGTCCGGGTCCGAGAACGGACGGTCGTGGAGGACAGCCTTCATCGGCTCGATCCAGCGGGGCTGGCGGCTGGGCCGGAGCTCCGAGCGCTCCTCCTCGCTCAGCAGGTCGAGCGCCGAGCCTCGCGGTCGAGGGCTCACCGGGCGGCGGGCAAGATCTCGAGGGACGTCGCCAGCTTCGCGCCGGCGCGCTTCATGTCCTCGAGGGCACGCTCGCCGTCACCGGGATTGACCTCGACGGCGCGGATGGCGTCTGTGACCACCGTCGTGTCGAATCCTTCGCGGCAGGCGTCTATCGCGGAGGCCCGCACGCAGTAGTCGGTTGCCAGGCCGACGACGGCCACTTCGTCGACGCCGGCCTCGTGGAGCAGGTCGGCGAGCTTCGACTTCTCGAAGCCGGAGTAGCCCTCGTCATCCCTCTCGACGCCCACATCGACGATCGCTTCGACCTCGACGTCGCGCATCGCGGGATGGAGCTCGGCCCCATGCGTGCCCTGCACGCAGTGCACGGGCCATGGGCCTCCCTCCGTCGCGAAGGAGGCGTGGTCCGGCGGGTGCCAGTCACGCGTGGCGAAGACGTGATCGAACTGGTCCGCCAGGCGCCAGTCACGCGTGGCGAAGACGTGATCGAATTGGTCTGCCAGGCGCTTCACCGGCTCGGCGATCTCGTCTCCGCCGGGCACCGCGAGCGCACCGCCGGAGGTGAAGTCGTTCTGGAAGTCGATGATCAGCAGCGCCCGGGACATCAGGATTCGGCCTTGGGGGGCGGGTACTGCGAGCGGACCATCCGATCCCACATCCGGTCCGTCATCAGGCTCCGCATGCCCATCATCAGCTTGGCCGACGCGGTCACCTTGTAGCGCGTGTTCGGCCGACTCGCCGAGAGCGCCTTGGAGATCTTCTTCGCCACGGCATCGGGCCCGGCCCCGAAGCGGGCCATCGATCCGGTGTAAGCATTTGCGGTCACCCGCGCCACTTCCGCGTTGAACCCGGCGTACGGGCCGTGCTCCTCGACATCGGCGAGGCTCCCCGCGGCGGTTTCGCCGAAGTCGGTGACGATCAGCCCCGGCTCGATGATCACGACGTGGACGCCGAACTCGCGGACCTCGAAGCGGAGAGCGTCGGAGAGGGCCTCAACCGAGTGCTTGGTCGCGTGGTAGATGCCGCCCCCGGGGAAGACGAGCTTGCCGCCCATCGAGCTCATGTTCACGATCCGGCCGGAGCCCGCGCCACGCATCCCCGGCAGCACGAGCTGGCACATGCGGATCAATCCGAAGACGTTCGTCTCGAACTGCCTGCGGACGCTCGACATCGGGATCGTCTCGATCGCGCCGCTCTGACTGTAACCGGCGTTGTTGATCAGCGCGCCGACCGGGCCGTCCTTCTCGACCTCGGCGACCGCGGCCTCCATCGAGGCCTCGTCCGTGACGTCGAGTGCGTGGGTCTTCATCCCCCGCCCGGCGAGATCCTCGATCGACTCGGGTTCGCGCGCGGTCGCGTGCACGTTGTAACCCTCGTCCGCGAGTCGCTCCGCCGTCGCCCGGCCGATCCCAGTCGAGCAACCCGTGATCAGCACCGGCCGTGACTTCTCGATCCCCATGCAGCGATCTTATGCGCAACGCGTCTATACGCTCCATCTATGAGAGCGGTCACCTTCCAGGCGCCGGGCGAGGTCCAGGTCGACGAGGTCTCGGAGCCCGAGCTGCTCGCGTCCGACGACGCCCTAGTCCGCGTCCAGGCGAGCGGGATCTGCGGCTCTGACCTGCACATCTACCACGGCCGGGTGCAGATCGAGCAGGGCTTCGTGATCGGCCACGAGTTCGTCGGCGAGGTGGTCGCCGCCGGCGACGACGTCAGCCGGGTCTCGGTCGGCGACCGCGTTCTCGGCACCTACGGGACCGCCTGCGGCGAGTGCTTCTTCTGCCTGCGCGAGGAGTTCCATAAGTGCGACGAGGCGCGAGTCTTCGGCCACGGCAAGGCCCTGGGCTCGCTGCAGGGGGCGCAGGCGGAGCTGCTCCTCGTCCCGCACGCGAACCTGACGCTCCGCAAGGTCCCCGAGGGCCTCACCGACGAGGTCGCCCTGTTCGCCGGCGACGTGATGGGAACCGCCTATCACGCGGTCGACTCGCGGCCCCTGGCGGAGGGGGAGACCGCGGCGATCCTCGGCATGGGCCCGGTCGGCCTCTGCGCGGTGCAGGCAGCCAAGGCGGCGGGCGCCTCGAAGGTGGTGGCGATCGACACGGTGGAGGACCGCCTGCGGATGGCCGAATCCTTCGGGGCGACGGCGGTCCATCTAACCGAGCAGGACCCGCGCGCCGAGGTCAAGAAGCTGACGGAGGGACGAGGCGTGGACCTGGCGGTCGATGCCGTCGGTCATCCCGAGGCGCTCGATCTGGCGCTGCGCCTCGCCCGCAAGGCCGGAACCATCTCGGTGACGGGGGTCTACGCCGAGCGGGCCGACGTGCACATGGGCATCCTCTGGATCAAGGCGCTGACGCTGACCAGCGGGCATGCCAACGTGATCAAGCACGTCGACCCGGTGCTCGACCTGCTCTCCGAGGGCAAGCTCGACCCGACGCCCCTGGTGACCCACCACATGAAGCTCGACGAGGCGCCGGACGCCTACCGCGCCTACGACAACCGCGAGGCGCTCAAGATCGTTCTAACGCCGTGAGCCACTCGGCCGGCAGCAGGCCGGCCGGGAAGTCGGTGCCGAACTCCGGCACGTAGCGCATCGCCAGGTCGGCGGCGGGCCTGTCCTTCGTCACAGGATCCAGGTCGCCGACGTTGACCAGCATCCGAACGGAGGTCGCGATCTGGAAGTCCGCCGCGTTCGGCTCCTCCCCTCCGATCACTCCATCCGCGATCAGCTGGTCGACGTGGTCGAGCACCTCGGGGACCTGCGCGATCGCCCGCTGGATCTCGCCGTCGGCGTCGACCTTGTTGGCCAGGTGCTTGGCCGCCGGCGTATTGATCCAGGCCGCGAACCGGGGGAAGGGGATGCCGACCTCCCTCGCGATCATCACCTTCGTCTCCGGGCGGTGCACAGACAGCCAGCGAACGATCCGGCGCGGCACGTCCTGGAGGACCTCGTCGCCCCAGCGCTCCGCCTCCTCGACCGCGACGCGCTTCTCGGAATCAGAGGGGAAGAGAGGCGGCTCGGCCTTGAGCTCCTCCAGTTCCCGTGAGATCAGCGTCGACCCCTGGATCCGCCGGCCGTCGACCTTCATCGCCGGGACGGTGCCGCCGCGAAAGCCTCGGGTCCGCAGGAGCGCCGGCCACATCCCCGGCAGCAGCCAGACCATCTTGTGGTCCAGCCCCTTCCGCTCGATCATCAGCCGGGCGCTGTGCGATGGGGGCGAGGGCGGCGTCCCGTACAGCTTGATCCCCATGTCTGGAGCCTATTGTGAGAGCGGTGACAGAGAGCCTGAGCGGGAACCTGCTGATCGCCTCACCGAGCATGCCGGACTACTTCCACCGGACCGTGATCCTGGTGGTCGAGCACTCCGATCAGGGCGCCTTCGGACTGGTTCTCAACCGGCCTTCGGGGACGAGCGTCGGCGAGGCCTCGCCGGAGCTGGCGGAGCTGATCGGCGACGAGCACCTGATCCACGTCGGCGGTCCGGTCCAGCCCAACGCGGTCACCGCGGTCGGCGACCACTCCGATCCGACCGCCGCCACCAAGCTGATCGTCGGGTCCGTCGGCATGGTCGACCTCGACGATCCGCCCGATCTCAACCGCCTGCGAGTATACGTGGGCTACGCGGGCTGGGCGGCCGGCCAGCTGGACGGGGAGCTCGAGCAGGAGTCTTGGATCGTCGAGGACGCGCATCCCGACGATCCCTTCCGGGACGGCGATCTCTGGTCCGAGGTGCTGGCGCGGAAGGGGGGCGAGTTCGCGCTGCTCGCGCGGATGCCGGCGGACCCGTCGGTGAACTAGCCCTCGGATGCCTCGTAGGCGACCTGGACGTGGTCCCGCGCCACGGCGATGAAGGGCCGCTGCTGTGGAGGCTCGCCATTACGGCCGGTGATCGTCGCGTCGATGAGCGGGATGAAATGCACTCCCTCCCGATTGAGCAGGTCCGAGAGACGGCTGTGGAATCCCTCGGCCGGGAGCGTGACGTCGCCCACGATGCTGTAGCGCTCGGTCTCGACCACGATTCGCTCCCGCCTGCTCTCGGCGTCCATGGAGCAGCTATCGGGCCGATCGAGCCGCAGCTTGAGCGCCCCGCGCTTAAGGCCGCTGCCGCGACGCTCCGGCCACTAGGGTCTCGGGGCGATGTCCGCGCTTCAGGAGGTCACGGTCGCTTCGTTCTCGCCGGAGCGCTTCGAGGCGCTGCTCGGTGACCGCTGGGAAGAGGTCGACGAGGCGATCGACGAAGCGCGGCGGCTGCTCAAGGGCAGGGTCGTCTGGCACCTGAACTCGACCGCGCGGGGAGGCGGGGTCGCGGAGCTGCTCCAGTCGCTCCTGGCCTACGCCCGGGGCGCCGGCGTCGACGTCCGCTGGATGACGATCTCCGGGAACCCGGACTTCTTCCGGGTGACAAAGCGGATCCACAACAACCTGCACGAGTCCAAGGGAGACGGTGGACCGCTGGGGCCGAAGGAGCGCGAGATCTACGAAGCGGGGCTGGCCGAGGCCGCCGACGAGCTCGTCGAGCTCGTCGAGCCCCGCGACGTGGTCTACATCCACGACCCGCAGCCTGCCGGTCTCGTCCCACACGTGAAGTCCGCCGACGTCAAGGTGATCTGGCGCTGCCACATCGGGGTGGACCGGCCCGGAGAGCTCACCCGGGCAGCCTGGGACTTCCTGCGGCCGTACGTGCAGGACGCCGACGCATACGTCTTCTCGCGCGAGCGCTTCGTCTGGGATGGACTCGACCGCGACCGGGTCTGGATCGTCCCACCCTCGATTGACGTGTTCTCCCCGAAGAACCAGGAGCTCGACTCCGAGGCGGTGGGGGCGATCATCGCGGCGATCGGCCTACAGGACTCCGATGACGTGGGCCACGCCCTCTTCCGCCGCTTCGACGGCAGCGAGGCCCGCGTCACTCGCCGCGCGGACCTGATCCAGGACGGGCCGGTCCCCGAGGGCGCGCCGCTGATCAGCCAGGTCTCGCGCTGGGACCGGCTCAAGGACCCGGTCGGCGTGCTCCGCAGCTTCTCCGAGTACATGGAGGTCGACGGCTCCCATCTGCTCCTGGCCGGTCCATCGGTGGCCGACGTCTCGGACGACCCGGAGGGGGCTGAGGTCCTCGCCGACGTCACCTCCCATCGCGATCAGCTTCCCGTCGAGAAGCGAGCCCGGGTCCATCTCGCCTCACTGCCCATGGACGACAGCGAGGAGAACGCCGCGATGGTGAACGCGATCCAGCGGCGCTCCGACGTGGTCGTGCAGAAGAGCCTGGCGGAGGGCTTCGGGCTCACCGTCGCCGAGGCGATGTGGAAATCGAGGCCGATGGTGGCCAGCCGTGTCGGCGGGATCCAGGATCAGATCGAGGACGGCGTCTCCGGGGTCCTGATCGACGACCCCACCGACCTGGAAGCCGTAGCCCGCGCGGTCGATGGCTTCATCTCAGACCCGGAGCGGGCCGCCGAGTTCGGGAAGGCGGCCCACCAGCGCGTCCTGGACGACTTCCTCGGCACCCGCAGCCTGGTCCGGTACATGCACTTGATCGAGAAGCTGCTCGGCAGGACTAACCGGGTCGCTCCTGGCTCCAGCCGCGGAAGGCGGCGAGCAAGCTCGTCGCGGGCCGCCGGCTCGAGGTCGTCCTCGGTGAGGCGGCCGGTCGCGGCGATCAGCAGCCGCATCTGCTCGACGTAGGCGGTGCAGTGCTCGCAGCCCCGGATGTGCGCGTCGAAGCGGCGCCGGTCGCGGCGCGAGAGGCTGCCGTCGAAGTAGGCGGTGACGAGCTCGACGAGCTCCTGGCAGGCCATCTCCCGGCTGAAGAGCCTCATGGCGTACCTCCGGCGATCTCCGGATTCAAGTAGCGCTCGAGCGCCGCGCGCACCCGGGAGCGGGCCCGGTGGAGCAGGACGCGCTGATTCCCGTCGGTGATCCCGAGAGCGTCCGAGACCTCCATCGGGGTCCAGCCGTCGACGTCTCGCAGCAGGATCACGTCGCGCTGGGTCTCGGGCAGCTCGTCGATCGCCATCTCGATCACCCCGAGCGTCTCGCTCTCCAGCAGCTTCTCCTGCGGCCAGGCCACCGGTGGCGCCGCCCAGGCCCCGGGGTGGGGGGAGTCCGGGCCGAAGAAGCGGTCCGGGTCGACCGACGGGTCCGGCTCATCGCTCGCCCCGGCCAGCGCCGAGAAGGGAACAATGCGGCCGTCCCTCTGGCCGCGGGTCTTGGCGCGGTTGGTGAGGATCCGGAAGAGCCAGGTCTTGAGGCTCGAGCGCTCCTCGAAGCGGTCGATCCCGTTGAGCACCGCCAGCCAGGTCTCCTGCACGACCTCCTCCGCGGTCGCGCGGTCGCGGACGTACATCTGCGCCACTCGCAGCATCGTCGCTCCGTAGCGGTCGATCAATTCCACAAAGGCCGACTCGTCGCCTTCGCGAAGTCGCTGGACCAGTTCATGGTCTTCAGTCATCTGGCGGGCCGCACGGTTACAGCTTTGCCGCCGCCGCGCCGCAGGCTTAGGACCGCTTCAGCTCCGCGGCGAGACACTCCTGCCATGGCTGGCGCTGGCGATTGTGGCCCGATGCGCCCGCTCACCCTGAGGACCCGCGGACACTGACAAGGATCAGCGCCATGGGCGCGGCTGGGATCGAACCAGCGACCTCTCCCGTGTGAGGGGAGCGCTCTCCCGCTGAGCTACGCGCCCGGGGGAGGGGATGATATGTGCGAGGGGGCCCCGCAGGCGAAGCCGAGGAGCCACCCGTTTTGCGGTGGCCTAGGCGGAGACCTGAGCGGTGGGCGTCTCCGCCTCCATCTCAGGGTCGCCCTCGACCTTCAGGTCCGGCAGCGCCCGGCCGAGCCAGCGCGGCAGGTACCAGTTGCGCTCACCGGTCAGCTCGAGGAGGCCGGGCATGATCAGTAGGACGACCAAAGCGTCGATCGCCACCGACACTGCTAGGCCGATCCCGAACTGCTTGACGACCGGGTCGCCGTTGAGCACGAAGCTGAAGAAGACGGCGAACATGATCGTCGCCGCTGCAGCGATCACCCGGCCCGCGTTGACGAGGCCCGCCCTGACAGCCTCGCTGTTGTCCGCGCCGCCTTGATGGCGCTCGGTGATCCGCGAGACCAGGAACACCTGATAGTCCATCGAGAGGCCGAACAGGATCGCGAACATCATCAGTGGCACATAGCTGACCACCGGCATCTCGTTGTCCACGCCGATCAGCGACAGCGCGAACCCCTTCTCGAACACCGCGGTCAGGATCCCGTAGGCGGCGGCGACCGCGAGCAGGTTGATCAGCGCCGAGACCAGCGGCACGAGCACCGTGCGGAAGGCCAGGGTGAGCAGGAGGAAGCTGAGCACCACCACGATCCCGATCACGAGGAAGAGCTTGTCGCCGATCTTGGTCGCCAGGTCGATGTTGCTGGCTGTGGTTCCGCCTACATAGGCGGTCAGCCCGGCACCCTGGGTGGCCTCCGGGATCGTCTTGTCGCGGAGGTGGTTGACCAGATCCTGGGTCGCGTAGGCCGACGGCGAGGTCTTGGGGGTGACCGAGAAGACCGCGGCGGTGCCGCTCTTGTCAGTCGCGGCGGGAGTCACGGACTGGACGTTGCCCTGCTTCGAGATCTCTTGCTCGAGGTGGACCAGGCGGGTATCGCCCGCCGGCGTGGTGGCCACCTGCGCCGGCACGCCCTGTGCCTCTTCGCTCTGCGCGTCCTGCGGGGAGGGCGTTGTCAGAGGCTGGCCGGTGACGTTCACTGCGATCAGCAGCGGACCGTTGGTGCCCACGCCGAACCCCTCGGTTAGAGCGTCGTAGGCCTGGCGCTCAGTGGTGTCCTCGGGCAGCTGTCCGAAGTCCTCCGCGCCCAGTCGGAGATCGAGTGCGGGAACCGCGAGCAAGCCAAGCACCACGATCCCGGTTACGGCAGCGACGACGGGATGATTGCGGATCGCGCCGGCCCACCTGAACCAGCCTCCCTGGTGGTCCGCATCGTGCTTGCGCTTGCCGAAGCGGAACGGCAGTTTGAGGATTCGCCTGCCGAGCAGGCCGAGGACCGCGGGGAGGAACGTGATCGCGGCAATGACCGCCGTGGCGACGACAATCGCCGTCGTGTAGCCGAGCGAGCGGACCAGGGGAATGCCGCTGAAGTAGAGGCAGAGCAGGGCGATGATCACGGTGCATCCGGCGAAGACGACAGCCGAGCCCGAGGTGCCGATGGAACGAGCGATCGATTCGTCGGGTTCCACTCCCTCCTCCAGGAACCGCAGGTGCCGGCTCATGATGAACAGGGAGTAGTCGGTCCCTACCGCAAGCCCGAGCATTATTGCCAGCGTTGGGGCGATGGACGGGACGTCGATCGCGTTTCCCGCCAGCCCGACGATGGCCAGGCCGCAGGCTAGGGCGACGATCGCGGTCGTCACCGGCAACGGTGCGGCGACGAAGGTGCGGAAGGCGAACAGCAGGATGATCAGGGCGGCGAGAACCCCGATGATCTCGCTCAGTCCGGTGCTGGGGCTGGAGAGCTGCTGGCCGAGGTACCCGCCAGCGGAGACCTTGATGCCCGCATCGCGGGCAGGCTGGGCCGCATCGAAGACGCTGTTCGCCTCGTCGTCGTCGAGGTCGCCGGATGACACCTTGAGGGCCACGGCGAGGTAGGCGATCTTGCCGTCCTTCGTGATCTGTGCCGCGCCCTGCTGATCGAAGGGGCTCACCACAGACTGCACGTACTGGTTCTCGGAGAGGGACTTCGCCGTCGACTCGACAGCCTGCATGTTCTGCCCCTGCGCGAGCGAGCTGCCCGACTGCAGGACGATCGGCACGCTGCCGTTGGCCTGCTCGGGCAGCTTGTCGTTCGAGCAGGTCCGTTGCCGACTGGGAGCCCGTTCCCGGGAGCGTCGTGTTGTCGATCTCAGGCCTGCCGACGGAGTTCGCAATGACCACAAGCCCGATCGCGATCACAATCCAGGCTGCAACGACCCAGGGGGCCCTCCGCGCGGCGAAGCCGCCAACCTTTTGCAAAAGGGCGCTCATTGCCCACCTTCTCCCTTCATCGCGATTCTTGCTCAAACGGGCGCGGCGACCGGCACGCCCTGCATGCTCTCAACTCCGTCGGTCCGAGAATTGAATTTTTCGTTCGACTCGACATCTCAGTGAGCCCACGTCGTTCCGAAAACCCGCCCCTTGATCGCGAGCACTTGATTGATGACCCGCTCGAGCAGTTCGCCAAGTGGTTCGAGGAGGCCCGGGCCGTCGTGCCCTTGGCGGAGGCCATGACCCTTGCGACGGTCAATACCGATGGCGGGCCGAACGCGCGGATGGTGCTGCTCAAGGGTTTCGGACCTGAGGGGTTCCGATTCTTCAGCAACTACGAGAGCGCCAAGGGCGAGGAGCTGACGGCGAGCCCACGGGCGGCGCTGGTCATCTACTGGCGCGAGCTCGACCGTCAGGTTCGCATCAGGGGCGAGGTCGAGCGGCTCCCGGCCGAGGAGTCGGACGCCTACTTCGCGAGCCGGCCCCGCGACAGCCAGCTCGCCGCCGCCATCTCGCCACAGAGCCGCCCTATCGAGCGTGAGGAGCTGGAGCGGCGATATGAGGATCTGACGCGCGAGCTGGGCGATGCGGACGTACCTCGCCCCGATCATTGGGGCGGGTACCTGCTCCGCCCGGACGTGATCGAGTTCTGGCAGGGCAGGGAAAGCCGGATGCACGATCGCTTCGTCTATAGCCGCCGAGGGGACACCTGGCGGGTACAGCGGCTGGCTCCGTAGCGATTTCCAATACCCATACCGCATATGGTTTCTGAGACACTACCATATTGCATATGGTTTCGTCAGAGAGACTCCAGCAGCAGCTCATCGACCAGGCGCTTGTCGGGTATGGAGCCGGAGAACCCCGTACGGCCCGGATGCCGTCCCCGCCGACCCAGGCCCGCGGATTCGAGAAGCGCGACCGGATCTATCGTGCGGCCATAGCGCGATTCCGTGCGGATGGCTTCGCGGCGACCAAGGTCGATGACGTGATCGCTGATGCCGATGTCAGTTGGGCGACCTTCTTTCGTTACTACCCACGGAAGGGCGATGTTCTGATCGAGGCCGCGGCGCGCCACTTCCGCGATCATGTGCGACCGTCAGCCGAGGTCTCGCTCGCGGACCGGCGGCTGAAGATGAGCACAGTCGTTCGGCGGTTGCTCCTCAGCCTTCTTCGGCCGGCCGACCTACCGCCCGCTCTTCACGGCGCGGCATTGCTCGAGATCTTCGCCAACCCTGACAGGTTCGCCGCCCTGGTTGGCGAGGCACCATCCCCACCTGTCACCGTCCTGCTCGAGGAGGTGCTCGCCGAGGGGCAGAGGCGTGGCGAGGTTCGACGCGACCTTGACACGGCGGTCGCAGCCCTGACCGTGATCGCCGGAACTTCACTGATCGGGGCGCAGGCAGTCGCCGTCGGGATCGATCCCAGCGAGCCGGTGGCGGCTTCGTTGGAGATCAGTTGGCGAGGTATTGCCGCTACCTAGCTGAGGTCCGCCAGCTGGCGCTCCAGAAACCGCCGCTCGACCGGGTTGGTGGCTAGCTCAAGCGCCCTTTCGTAGGCCTCGATTGCCTCCTCTCTTCGTGCCGCGCGCCGGAGCAGGTCGGCGCGGGCGGACCAGAACGGCTGGTAGCCAGCGAGCTGCTCGGCGAGCGCCGGCTCGTCCATCAGCTCGAGGCCCCGTTCCGGGCCCTCCGCCATCGCCACGGCGGCCGCCCGGTTGAGCTCGATCACGGGGGAGGGCTGCACCCGGGCGAGGAGCCCGTACAGCGAGGCGATTCTCGCCCAGTCGGTCTCGGGCGCGCTCGCCGCCCGGGCGTGCTCGGCTGCGATCGCCGCCTGGAGGACGTAGGGCCCGGCGGGCCCGAGCCGGGAGGCGCGCTCGAGCACCCCGAGTCCGGTCTCGATCTCACGGCGGTCCCAGAGTGAGCGGTCCTGATCCTCCAGAAGGACCAGCTCGCCGGCGTCGTCGACCCGCGCCTCACGCCGCGAGTCCTGAAGCAGCATCAGCGCAAGCAGTCCGAGCGTCTCGGACTCGTCCGGCATCAGACGGGCCAGCGTCCCGGCGAGGCGGATCGCCTCCCCGGCGATCTCGCGGCGCACGAGGGCCTCGTCGGAGGTGGCCAGATAGCCCTCGTTGAAGATCAGATACAGCGAGGCCAGCACGGATTGCAGCCGGTCGGGAAGGTCGTGATCCGCTGGAACCTCGTAGGGGATCTTCGCCGTCTTGATCTTGCGCTTGGCCCGGACGAGGCGCTGGGCCATCGTCGGCTCGCTCACCAGGAACGCCCGGGCGATCTCCGGTGTGGAGAGGCCTCCCAGGGTCCGCAGCGTGAGCGCGACCCGGGCCTCCGGCGCCAGGGCCGGGTGGCAACAGGTGAAGATCAGGCGCAGGCGATCGTCGGGGATCACGGGTGGCTCCTCGGGCTCGTCGTCCTCGACGGCCGGCGGCTCGAGCGCCTGCACCTCTTCGAGCTTCTCGGTGCCTCGGCGCTCGCGCCGCAGCCGGTCGATCGCCTTGTTCCGCGCTGTGGTGGTGATCCAGGCCCCGGGGTTGTCCGGGATGCCCCGCTCGGGCCACACCTGCATCGCGACGATGAAGGCCTCCTGGACCGCGTCCTCGGCGAGGTCGAAGTCGCCGAGGACCCGGATCAGGGAGGCGATCGCCCGTCCCGACTCGCGGCGGAACAGGCGATCGACCAGCTCAGGCGATGCCTCCAGCTCTACTGGGCGGTCGCTTCCTCGACGATGTTGCCGGCCTCGTCGAAGACCATCACAGGCCGGATCTCGATCGAGCCGAACTGCGCGCCGGGGATCTTCGCCGCCCATTCGATCGCCTCGTCGAGGTCCTTGACGTCGAGGACATAGAAGCCACCGAGCTGCTCCTTGGTCTCGGCGAAGGGGCCGTCTATGACGCTCTGATCGCCCTCGCGCACCCGCACGGTCGTAGCCGTCTGTGTCGGGTAGAGCCCCTCTCCGGCCACCAGCACTCCCTTCTGATCCATCTCCTGGGTGACTGCTCCATACGCCTGGGCCATTTGCTCCTGCTGCTCGGGAGTCGCGCTCTCGCGCTGGCTCTCATCGCCGTAGATCGTGAACGCATACTTCATGTTCTTCTCCTTGTCTGAGCGGCGCGTATCGCCGCGTTCACCCTAACGACGAACCGCAGCGGGCCAGATCGACAGCGGAGCTAGCTCGCGGAGTTGCCGAGGACCCGCAGGACCTCGGCGAGCGAGGTGACACCGGCGCGCACCTTCACCAGGGCGTCATCGCGCAGCCGGTGCATGCCCGCCGCCACGGCCGCCGTCTCGATCTCCCCGCTGGAAGCCTTGGAGAGGATCAGCGAGCGGATCTCATCGTTCAGCACCAGCACCTCGTAGAGGCCGATCCGCCCCGCGTAGCCGGTGTCATTGCAGCTGACGCAGCCGACCGGCTCGCAGATCTCGCCCCCGCCGTCGGTGACACCGATCTCCAGGAGCTCCTCCGGAGTGAGGTTCGCGGGCTTCCTGCACCCGGGGCAGAGCCGGCGGGCAAGCCGCTGCGCGACGATGCATTCGATCGAAGACGCCATCAGGAAGGGCTCGACCCCCATGTCGATCAGGCGGGCGGCCGCGAGGGAGGCGTCGTTGGTGTGCAGCGTCGAGAGCACCAGGTGGCCGGTCAGGGCCGCCTCCATCGCCACCTGCGCCGTTTCGCGATCGCGGATCTCGCCGACCATCAGGGTGTCCGGATCCGAGCGCACTATGGCCCGAAGGCCCGAGGCGAACGTCAATCCTGCGCCCGGGTTGATGTGGATCTGCTTCACGCCGTCCACCTCGTACTCCACCGGGTCCTCGATGCTGATCAGAGTTTTCTGCGAACTGTTGACCGCGTTCAGCAGTGCGTAGAGCGTGGTCGTCTTCCCGGCGCCGGTCGGGCCCGTCGCGAGTACTGCGCCCTGGGTCTGGCCCACCGAGCGCAGCAGCTTCTCACGGTCCGCATCCCGCATCCCGAGCGCTCCCAGGTCGAGCACGACCCGCCCCTTGTCGAGGATCCGCATCACCACCGACTCGCCGCGGATCACCGGCAGTGTCGAGACGCGAATGTCGATGTGGTTGCCGTTTACTTCGAGCGCGACCCGCCCGTCCTGGGGGATTCGGCGCTCGGCGATGTCCAGCTCGGTCATGATCTTGATCCGCGAGATGAGCCCAGCAACGAGGCTTTTGGGGACGGTGGTCGAGTCGATCATCACGCCGTCGATCCGGTAGCGGATCTGCATCGCGGCCCTGCTCGGGTCGAAATGGATGTCCGAGGCGCCGCGGGTGACGGCGTCGGCGATCAGCGAGTGCACCAGCTTGACGACGGGGGCCTCCTCGGCCGAGGCGCGCAGGTCGAGCAGCCTGGTCCCGTCCTCCGCCTCCGAGCCCGCCTCCTCCTTGATCTCCTTCACAGACCCGCTCAGCTTCGAGAGCCTGCCGATCAGCGCCTCGATGCCCTCTGGTGTGGCGATCGCCCGCCGGACCTCGCGGCCGGTCGCCAAGGCGATGTCGTCGGCGCCGAGCACGTTCGCCGGGTCGGCGGTGGCCACCATCAGCACGTCCTCCGCGAGAAAGGCGATCGGCACCGCCCGACAGCGCCGCGCCTCCGCGGCGTCGATCAGGTTCGCGGCGGCCTGGTCGACCTCGAACTCATTGAGGTCCACGTAATCGAGCGAGTTGCGCTCGGCCAGCATCCGCGCGAGTTGAGCCGAGTCGATGATCCCGCTCTCGACCAGGAGCGCGCCCACCGGGATGTGCTGCTCGCGCTCCTTGGCCATGATCTGCTCGACCAACTCGCGGTCGACGAAGCCGAGTTCGACCGCGACGTCGCCGAGCCGCCGGCGGGGGTCCTTGTTGCCCGAGGGCGGCGTGAGCCCGCGGATGAGCTTGAGCGCGGGCGCGCTCGAGGCAGCCGTTTCCGTGGTGTCCGTCACCTCCGCCTTATCGGCTCGATCGAGCCAGAAGTGAACCCCGGATTGCGGGAACCCACCGATACGCTGACCGACGCCGATGCCAGCCGAGGCGAAGACCATCGTCTTCTTCCCCGAGGGGGCCTTCGGCCCGACCAACAACTGCGTCGGCATCGGCGAGGCCCTGAGGCGCAATGGCCATCGCGTCGTCTTCGTGATCGAGGAGTCCTTCGCCGGGACTCTGGAGGAGAAGGGCTTCGAGGAGCGCCTGATGCGGCTCGCCCCGCCGCCCGAGGTCGAGGAGGAGCCCGGCCAGTTCTGGAAGGACTTCATCAGGGAGACCGCCCCGGTCTTCCGGAAGTCGACCTTCGACCAGCTGGCCGAGTTCATGGCCCCGACCTGGCAGGCACTGATAGACGGCGCGCGGTACGTGGACGATCGCCTGGTTGAGATCTTCGACGAGCTCCAGCCCGACGCGATCGTCGAGGACAACGTCTGCGCTTTCCCAGCGATCCCGGCGAGCGGCCGGCCGTGGGTGCGGATCGTCTCCTGCAACCCGCTCGAGCTGAAGGACTCGGAGCTACCGCCGCCCTACACGGGGCTGCCCATTGCTGACAGCTCCGACTGGGAGCGGTACCGGGCCGAATACCGGCTGGCCATCGACGAGATGCAGGGCGACTTCAGCCAGTTCTGCACAGAGCGGGGAGCCCCGCCCCTCCCGAATGGGGAGATGATTCACGAGTCTCCCTGGCTCAACCTGTACCTCTATCCGCGCGAGGTCGACTACCCGCGCCCGATCTCCCTCGGGCCGACCTGGCACAACCTCGAATCGAGCGTGCGCACCACCGATGCGGATTGGACGATCCCCTCGGAGCTGGCCGACCGGAGCGGGTCGCTCGTCTACGTCAGCCTCGGATCGCTCGGGTCGGGGGACGTGCCGCTGATGAAGGAGCTGGTCGCGGCGCTGGCCGAGACCCCACAGCGCTACGTCGTCTCGAAGGGGCCCCAGCACACCGAGTACGAGCTCGCGGAGAACATGGTCGGAGAGGAGTTCCTGCCGCAGGTTTCGGTGCTCCCCCAGGTCGAGCTGGTGATCACCCACGGCGGCAACAACACGACCACCGAGTCGCTGCACTTCGGCAAGCCGATGATCCTGCTGCCGATCTTCTGGGACCAGCACGACAATGCCCAGCGGATCGACGAGACGGGCTTCGGCACAAGGCTGCCGACTTACTCGTTCGAGCGACGGGATCTCTGGGAGGCGATCGACAGGCTGCTCGCCGACTCCGATCTTCGCGCTCGCCTAGACGGTGTATCGAAGCGGCTGCAGGCCAGCCTCGGCAACGAGCGCGCCGCCGAGCTGATCGAGCGGCTCGCGATGACTGCCGAACCGGTCACCAGCAGCTAATCTCACTCACGGACCGTGCTAGGCGGGGAATTAGCGGTGCCCTGTAATCCGCAACCCGCTCAAGCGGAGCTGAATTCCCTTACGAGGGACTGGCCCTTGGGGCCAGTGCCGCCGCAGGCGGCGTTGACGGCCAGGTCCTGCGCAGTGTCGGCCTGCGAATCAGGTCAGGTCCGGAAGGAAGCAGCCTTAAGCGGTAGCCGACATGTGATGCAGGCAAGCCTGACCCGAGCCAAAAGCAGCGGACACGCCCGAGAGCCTCGTCTCGAGGACGGGTGCACGGTCCATTACTTATTCGAGATCCGCGACAGCGCCGCCGGTTGGTCCCCGGCGGACAGAGTGACTTGCGTCCAGGTTCCCTTCGACACCCATCGCAGTTCCTCGAGGGTGTGCTCGAGGTGATGCAGGTCGGTGGGGTCGACTCCGTCGGTCCACAGATCACGCGCGATTGCGTCGCGCTCCGCCACCGGCAGCTCGGAGAACAGGTACTCCGCGATGCGCTGATCGTGGTCGGTGGGCGCAGTAGCGCCGATGCTGCGAAGCGATCGCACGAGGCGAATCTCGGTGTCCTCGAGCTTGGTGCCCAGTCGATCGGCAACGCTCGCCGCGGAGGATCCCTGCACCGCCACCAGCTCGAGCTCGCGCGCCGCGTCAGGGTCCAGCAACCGCACTCGCTCCTCGACCTGCGGGGTCTGCGAGCGTCGTCTCGGGAGGAGCTGACGAATGACGCGACTGAGGGCGCGCCGATCCTCCGGCGAGACGATGCCGAACCGGAGCGCCGCCGCCGGGAAGATCGCCAGCGCCACCAACTCGACCGCGGGCCGCCAGGATCCCGCCAAAGGCCCCAGGACGCGTGCGAACGCGATGCACCCGCCTCCTAGCGCCAGCGCAGCGGCGATCCTGCCCCACTCGATTTTCAGGGGGCTGGGCCCATGTTGATAGACGTAGGTGAGCCCCGCCGCCCCGGTCAGGAAGCCCGTAATCACGGAAAGAGCGGCCCCGTAGGCGCCCAGCCAGGGCACTAACAGGAAAGCCGAGGCCAGGAAGACGACCGCCGAAGTGATCGCGGCCGAGACGTAGACGAGGTACTTTTGCGGGAAGTCCGAGAGGCGGTAGACGGCGACCAGGATGCCGTAGGACAGAAAGGCCGTACCCATCAACGGAATCAGGGGGGCGGCCGCCGAATAGGCTGGAGGGGCGATCCGCACGAGCGTGTCGGCTGTAACCGTCATCAATAGGACCAGCAGCGTTCCGGCGATGACGAAGTAGGTGAGGAGCCTTCCGCCGAGCATCTCCCTGCTTCGCTCGGCGACAGCTGCCTCCCAGGTGGAGGATCTGCGCAGCGGCGACCAGGCCATCCAGAGGGCCGCCGTGAAGTAGTCGAGGAATGCCCCCAGGCGGTTCGCCAGGCGGTAGAGACCGACCTGATCCTTGGAGGCGAACCAGGAAACCGTGTAGAGGTCGACGTTCTGCGCGATCCAAATGGAGATCACGATCGGCACCAGGACGCGCCCGCGTCGCAGGATCATGCGAGCGTCGAAGGAGTTGAACGACAGCTCGAAGCTACGGCGCGTAACCACCAGACCCACCAGGACCGCGGCGACGCCGCCGATCGCAGTCCCGAGGATCGCCCCCTCGACGCCGCCGCCGGTCGCGACCAGGGGGATGACGCAGCCCACCACCAGGATCGGCCTGACCGCATGCAGCTGCACGTAGTGCCGCGGTTTTCGCTCCATGCGCAGGATGTTTGAGACCATCCGCCACCATGCCCCGGATGCTCCGGAGATAGCGGCGATCACGATCAGATCCGATCTTCCGCTGTCGCCCAGAATCCGCTGGGCGAACCAGGACGCGAAGACGACGATCACCGCGGTCCCGGCCATTGACAGTAGGAAGGTCGTGATCATGCCGGTGCCCAGAGCGCGCCGCTTGGTCCCCGCCGCGGCCGCCTCCGCCTGCTGGTCATCCAACTCCTCCTCCCCGGCTGAGCCGAACACGTAGGAGAAGGTCCCCTGAAGGATCCCCACGTTGTAGATCACGGTGAGAAATGCAGCGAAGGTCAGCAGCAGTGCCAGCTCTCCGAACTCGGCGGGGCTCATGAATCGAGTCGTGACGATGATGCTGGCCAGGGCGAGGACGAAGGTGATCACCGTGCCCACCAGATAGGTGCTGGTGTCGCGGCTGAGCCGAAGGCCGAACGCCTCCTGCATCCCCGGCTCGTCCTCCAGGGGGGCCAGGGGGGTCCCCCCCGGATCGCTCCCTGGGGGGAGTGGGGTCGTTCCCGGTTCTCCTGTCGGAATGAGGCGCGGCTCTCTGTCGCCGGCCTCTGTCAAGTCGGCCTCCTTGCGGTCAGATGCTGGAAGCCGGCGAAGGACTTCATCAGCGCCGGCCGTCTGCTTGCCGGCGAGGCGATGTGGGCGACGTCGACGAAGCCGGCCTGCCGGAGCTCCCTGGTCGCTTCGAGCGGGGAGGTCACGCGGACATCCGAGCGCGGTCTCCCCAGCAGAGCGGCCGCCCGTTTCGCCTGCCCGGGTGGCAGCAACTGGATCATCGGCAGCCCCGTGAACTGGTCCCGAGGGTTCCAGCGGTTGGCGTTCCTAATCACCAGCGATCCGCCCGGCTTCAGCACCCGATGGGTTTCGGCGAGCGCAGCTTGGCGGTTCCCCCGCTGAACGATGTAGGGCAGACTGTTGTTCTGGACGGCCAGATCGAAGGCCTCGTCCCGCAAGTCCAGATGCTCCATCCACCCGTGGATGAAGTCCGCCGTCAGGTCGTGCTCGGCCGCCACCGACCTTCCCACCTCCAGGCGCGACTCGATCGGATCCACGCCGGTGACCACGGCCCCCTGGGCGGCGAAGTAGACGGAGAGCGCGCCGAAGCCGCAGCCGAGATCGAGCAGGCGCAGCCCCTCGAGCGAGCGTTGCTCGGTGCTTCGCTGGATGATCTCCATCAGCGGTGCGGCACGGCGTTCGACAAAGGCGGAATTCGTGTCGAGCGTGTTGACCCCGGCCACGCCGTCGAGGCTCTCGCCGGTGTCGGCATAAGACTCGACGATGCGGCGCCGGAGCGTGCGAGCGATCGGAGTGAAGTCTGTGTCCGTCATAGCACGGGTCGATCCGATCCGGTTCGAATCGGCCTGTTCAAGGGTCTGTTTGAATTAGGCAGCACCGGCGGCAGCACGGCCCGCAATGTCCGGTCCAGCCACAGGCTCGGCCCGGACGCCCAGTTGTTGGGATGGGTTACGCACAGGATTGGCGTGGTCCGCGAGGCGAACAGGGTGGCCGGGTCGACTCCTTCCCGCCAGCCACCCTCGACCGAGGTTCGATCAGTCAGCCAGTAGCCGAGGTTTCGCCCGTTCGTGGCCTCATTTCCGTCGAACTCGATCCCATATTCCTCGCAATCCCGGTCGCGCAGCAACTCGCCGTTGTGGACCCCGGGAACACGGCTATCCCCATGTGGCACCGCGCTGCGGATCGGACCGAAGAGCCGGGAGAAGGAAGCGATCTCGGCCCGCAGGTCACGTCGGCTTTCGTCTAGCAACGACTCGTCGATTTCCTCGAACGCGTTCCGCTCGAGAACCTTGCGGGTCAGCGTCTCGTAGTGGAGTCCGACGTCGAACCTACGCTGCTTGACCGCGGTCACCACCAGTGGATGCGCGGTTCGCCAGCGGAAGTACCAGGAGGAACGAACCCCGAGGTTCGCCTCGATTTCGGCCATGGCCAGGGCCGAGCGGGGATGCTGATCGACGTCGTGCCGCAGGACCAGCGTCGGGTTCGCCACGTCGTCGCGGTCTGCCTCTGAGACCCAGTCCTCGAGCGCGACCAGGCGGTAGCCGTGCTCCCGGGCCGTCTGAAGGAATCTCCGGTACTCGTCCCAGCGCCCGGGGGACAGTGTCCGCGCCAGGCGGGGCTTGATGCGGAGGGCGGAAGATCTCATGGCCGTGGGCTCGGTGAGCCGGCCTGTGCGGCGGCCTCGGCGTATGTGTCGGCCAGCAGCCTGGACTCGCTTTCCCAGCGCAGCCGCTCGGCCGCGGCGTGGACAGCCCGTCGGAACTCGTGGTTGCGCTCAGGTTGCACCAACGCGCTCAGCTTCGCTGCGACATCCCCGACCTCGTCGTGTTGAGCGACCAGGCCGATCCGGTGCTCGTTGATGAGGCGGCTGATCGAGGGCAGGTCGCTGCCCAGCACCGGAATTCCCGCCGTGACGTACTCGAAGAGCTTGTTGGGCAGGCTCAGCCTGTAGGAGAGGCATATGGGCTGGATCAGCACCAGCCCGACGCTCGCCTCGCGGATCGCATCGAGGAGGCGCTCGGGCGGGACGGCCCCTGGAAGCTCCAGCCGGTCGGCGACCCCTTCGCGGCGTGCCAGAGCGGCAAGCTCGGCTCGGTAGGCGTCGTGTGACGGTCCCACGAACCGCAGCCGTGCACCGGGCACCTGCGCCAGCGCTCGTATCGAGATCTCCAGCCCGCGACCGCTGGTCAGCGCTCCCGCGTAGACCGCAACGGGCCCGCCGCCGCCGTCGGGGGGATCCGTCGAGCCCGCCCCGGTCTCCGGGAGCGGTGAGCGGTCCACGAGGCCGTTGGCGGGGATGTTGCGAATCACCCTCGGGGGCTGGATTCTGTACCGGCGGGCCATGATCTCGGCGTAGCCGGGGCTGGCTGTGATCGTCTGGTGCGCGCAGCGCACGAACAGGAACTCGCAGGCGAGCAGCCACCAGCGAGGCTCCCGTCGCCCGTTCCTGTCGGCCCATAGCTCGTGCGAGTCATAGATGACGGCCGTACCCCCGATCAGCCGGGCCGCCACGCCCACCCACATCGTGTTGTAGTCGTTGCAGTGGATCAGGGCGGGCCGCAGCTCGCGAACCCTGGCAACCGCTCGGCGGTAGAAGTCGATTGTCCGAAACCAGCGATGAGCGCGCACCGCGATCGACCTCGGTGGGCCCGAGCCGGATCCTCGCGATGACGAGCCGGAGCCCCCCCGCCCGCCAGCGCCCGCCCTACCAAGTCGCGTTCTCACCCAGGAGAGCGGCGAGCTCGGCGCCACGCGGGTCACCGGAAAGCCCTGGATCGTGGCACTGCGCTCGCGTACCTCATCGGAGACCACACCGAGAATCTGAGGCCGGTATCCGAGCTTGCGCAGTGTGTGCGCCTCCCGAAGCTCCCGCGAGTTGTGGGTGGCGGGGCTCCGCACGATGATCAGCGCGGTCGGACCCGCTCCCGCCCGGACGCTCCCTCTCCTCTCGATTCCCCTCGGCATCGGCACCTCTGGCTCGCCGCCCGGGCATTCAGCGATTGACAAAGCGTCCCGAGCAGCTGCGCAAAGTCTAGGTCCTGCCCTCGGCGCTCCCATGAACTACCCTGGCCGCCCACCGGTGAGAGGGTTTCGGTCACTGATCTCGAGCAGGGGCTTGCGGTCGATCCCGAGTCGACGGCTGTGGGTTACCTCGTGCCCGATCTGCGGCGATCCCATCGAGACCACGCCGGGCGGACAGGATTGCCCGGGTTGCGACCAGCCCACTCGAACGCGCAGCCTGGGGCCGGTGATGGAAGAGATCATCTGGCCCGCGATCGACAAGTCGCTCGTCGGACGCTCCCCGATACTCGCTTTCGCGCCCACGGACAGCGAGCGCAAGCTGATCGACCACGGGATTTCGCTCGAGTCCGTCTCGCTGTACGGCAACTACGGCGCCGGGCACCGGCCGGGCGTGGACGTCCGAGACCTTCGCGAGTTCCCTAGTGCGTCCTTCTGCGGCGCTTACTCGATCCTGCTGTTCGACTACTTCGAGGAGCACGAGCAGGCACTGAGCGAGCTTGCCCGCGTGATCGCCCCCGGTGGAATGTTCTTCACGCACATCGGTCCGCACCGAATCAACGACGGCGACAAGGCACCGAAGCGGCATGGAGAGATCCAGGGTCGGGCCGGGTATTTCGAGTACCTGCCGGAGGACCACCAGATGCTGGACGTCAGGGTCGGGCGGCGCTGGCTATTCAGGGCGATGGGGCGAGCCGGCTTCGACCCCACGCACGTCTATGTCGAGGACGTGCCCACTGGGACGGTCAACGAATGGTTCGTCGGCCAGCGAAACGCCGATGTTGCGGCATCCGCAAGCGGAGCGGCCTCACGCGGGTTGCGAGCTCTGGGCCGGGCGATCACCTCGTTGCCGTTGCGGCTGCGGCGTTCGCGTTACCGGCCCGGCGCCGGGCAGGAGCAGCCAACGTCGCGTACGCCTGTCAGGCGACCCGTCGACGAGATCGTGCACTCCGTGCCCGTGGATCCCGCCTTCGGGTTCTCGCGCGTCGTCGTCCGTCTGACGCTTCCCAGCGCCGCCAGAACCGGCCTCTTCGGAGAACACGTCTGGGACGAGGCCAACCAGGTGACCACGCCCATGGTGATCGCCACCTATTCGGACGGTGTCGCGGTCTCCGAGGACAACGGCTTCGCCTGGCGCCATGTCTCGCTGCCTGCCGTCAAGGGTCTGAACGTCAGGAACTGCTTCACGACGTCCAGGGGGACCCATCTGCTGCACGCCTTCCGCGAGGGGGGCCAGAACCCGGAGCTGCTGCGCTTCTCGGCTGATTGGGCCCATCTCGAGCAGCAGGAGCTCGCCCGGTCGCCCTGGCACGCTCGCGGCGCCATCGGGGAGCGGGCTGGGGTGATCATGTTCGCCGAGTACCCGGACAATGTGAGCAAGTACAAGCTCGGTCGGGGCGAGGAGCTGGGCCGGGATGACGCGCCGCCTCTGAGTGCGCGGGTGTACCGCTCCACCGACGACGGTGAGACCTGGGACGTGTCCTTCGAGAAGGACTGGGACGAGATCAGGCACTTTCACACCCTGGTCCCGGATCCCTACGAGCTGGGGGTCTGGTGGCTCAGCTCGGGAGACCGCCACAACGAGTGTCGCGTCTGGCGCTCCTCGGACGATGGACTCAGCTGGCATGAGGCGACGAATCCGGAGCCGCAGGTCGACCTCGGGGCCCACCAACACCTGGCGCAGGCGTCCCAACGCCAGACCGACGTCTACATCACCAAGGACGAGCTCTTCTGGGGGGCGGACGACTGGCTCGGCGGGGCATCCGGTGAGCTGGACGATCTGCTCGCGCGGCGAACGGGCGCGCGCTTCTTCGCAAGCCCGAAGGGGGAGCGGCTCGATCCCAGACCAGTCGGATGGGCGGGCAATCCGGTTCGCACCCTCACCGATCTGGGCGAGGCGCTGATCGCGACCACCGAGGCCAAGCACGTCACCCGGATCGGCAACCCACAGGTGTTCCTGATCAGCAAGCCGGACTTCCGACTCTCGACGGAGCTGTTCCGTGCCGGCGTCTTCCGTGACGACGGCTCGGGCTTCACCTACTCCCGGGCAAGCAGAGCGGCGCGGGACGGCGTCTTCTATTCGTATCGCGGCGCCAAGGACGTCTTCGATCGGCCCGGCGGCATCCTTCGCTGGCAGGTGGAGTTCTTCTAACCCGTGGCCTGCTCGTCCGCGATCGCCTCGGCCAGCTCACGCTGGCGTTCGAGATACCCCAGCTCCGGCAAAGCCCGCGCTTTGCGCCTGCGCCATCGGCCTGGGCGCTCCTTTTCCAGGACCAAGGTGGCGAAGTCCGTCTCGAGATCGAGTGCCGGATAACGGCCGAGCACATCGTCGAAGCGCATGTAGAAGCCCACGTCGATAGGCACCACACGTGGCTTCAGGTCGACGATCCGAAAGCCGACCTCGTCGACGGTCTGCACGTAGCTGCCGATCGTCATCCGGTTCACCCAGGCGAAAGGGACGTTCCCGCGGCCGTGAGCTTGCTTGTAGTAGGCCCTGCAGACCGCGTCGTCGAAGAGCAGATGCGGCCAGGGGAATGGGACCTCGTTGTAACGGTGGGACGCGGAGGGGCCCCGATACAGGTTGAAGTAGAGCCAGGCGCGGCCTCCGGGAATCAGGGATCGGTGAATCGCAGCCAGCATCTCGATCGGGCGGGAGACGTGCTCAAGCACGGCGCCTGAGATGACGAAGTCGACGCTCTCCGCGTCGACCACGTCGTCAACCGACATGTCCCCCTCGATGAGGCTGACCCGGGCGTCGGTGTGCTCCGACCAGGTCTCGTAACGCCTCGGATCCACTCCGATCGCCTGTCGGGCGCCGGCGAGTTCCGGCAGCAGGCCTGGAAGCCAGCCGTGTCCGCAGCCGAGGTCGAGTACGACTCTGTCCTTGAACTCCCGCCGGAGCTGCCCCTGGATCAACTCGAGTCGAGCCTCGGCCTTCTCCCGCTGGCTCTTCTGATCGCGCTGGATCGGCTTGGCGCGCAGCGGCCGCTTCTCGTACTCGGTGGCCAGCTGCTCGAACAGCTCCAGGTCGAAGCGACCGCTGTATCCCCCTGCGGTGACGGGTGACTCGACGCTGTCAGTTGCCTTCCCGGCGGCCATCGGGGGCAGACAGCGTACAAGCGTCCGTTAACCTCGCCGCGAATGGGCCTGTTCCGTCGTTCCGGGACTTCGACTCTCGGCGAGTTCGAGGTGGAGACCTTCCGGGCAGGGCGCTTGCAGCGGCCGCTGATCCCCTACGAGGCCCTGCTCTCGAGCGATCGCTGGGCGGACCGATTCGTGGAGGAGGTGGACCGCACCCTGACCGAGGGCTGGAAGCGAGGCGGCCTCCCGCGTGTCCGGGTCGAGCCCCCGGTCGCCTGGAGCGAGCTGTGCGCGTCCAACCGAAGCTGGCAATTTCACCTCCAGGCCTGGGAGCCGATGTCCCTGGTGCTGTCGGCATATGACCATCTCGGCGAGCAGCGCTATATCGATTACTGCCTCGGGCTTGCCCTGGACTGGATCGCCCAGTACCCCAGTCCTGCCGTCGACGGCGACTTCGCCTGGTACGACATGGCGATCGGCCTGCGCGCCTATCGCGTTGGCTATCTACTCGATGTGGTCAGCCGCGACCCTGAGGTTGCGGACTCATCGATCGTCGCGCTGGCGGAGGCTGCGGTGGTCCATGCGCTGGCCCTGGCGCCGGAGGAGGGTTTCAGGGCCCACAACAACCACGGCCTCTACCAGGCGGCCGGCCAGGTTGCGCTCGCATGCCGCTTCCCGGAGCTGCCTGCGATGGGCGAGGCACTCGAGCAGGGGCACGAGCGGCTCAGGCGCATGATCCGTGCACAGTTCGCCGAGGACGGAGTCCATCGCGAGCACTCCCCGGGCTACCACTACCTGCTGCTGGATACGCTCGAGCGCCTGCTCGTCTGCGATCTGATCGAGGACCCTGAGGTCAGGGAGCTCGGGCGCAGGGCGGAGGAGGTGATGGCGTGGTTCACGATGCCCAACCGCCGGATCCCGATGATCGGAGACACGTCCGCGCGAGTCGTCCATCACGAGCCCTTCGACACCTCTTCCAACGACGCACTCCGCTTCGTCGCGACCGGCGGCGAGTCCGGCTCACCGCCGAAGAACCGACTTCAGGCCTATCCGACCTCGGGTTATGTCGTGATGCGCGATCGCTGGCCGAAGGGGCCGGACCGCTACGACGACTGCTCGTACCTGATGCAGATCGCCGCCTTCGAGTCATACGCCCACAAGCACGCGGATGACTTCTCATTCGTCTGGTACGACCGGAGGATGGAGCTGGTCGTCGACTCCGGGCGATATGGCTACCTCGGCCAGACCAAGCCGAACTCGGAGCTTGCACGGCAGGGATTCATGTACTCCGATCCCAATCGCGTCTATGTCGAGACGACTCGCGCCCACAACACGGTCGAGATCGACGGCCTCAGCCATCCCCGCCGCAACGTGGAGCCGTACGGGTCCGCGTTGGTGGGGTGGGGTGAGCAGGGGGAGCTGATCTGGAGCGAGTGCTGTGCTCGCTTTCACGAGACGGTCGAGCATCGCCGCCTGCTCGTCTTTCGCCCCGGCCGCTGGCTGGTCGTGGTCGATGCGCTGCGTGATCTCGATGGAAAGTCCCACGAGTACAGCCAGCGCTTTCACTTCGCCCCCGAGCTGACCGGCACCGAGCACGGAGCGCGGGTCGAGTTCGAGCTTCCCAAGAGATCGGATCGCCTCCACCTGCTGTCGCTGGTGGATGCCGATCGCTCCCCGCTGGTGGTCGGCCAGGAGGAGCCCGAGCTTCTGGGATTCGTCTCGCGGCATGCGTACAAAATGTTCCCGGCGCCGACCACCGCGTATCTGGCGCGGGGCGTCCCAGATGCGGCTTTCGCGACGCTCCTGCTGCTGGGCGAAGGGCCGCCGGCGGCCGACTCCGGACGAAACCAGGTCGGCCTCGACGGCCGCGACGGCGAGTTCAACTGGCGAACGGAAGGGGTGCGGCATGAACTCAGCTTCGCGCGGCGCGCCGACGATGCCAGACTGCGCTACCGGGAGGTCGAGGGCTGAAGGTATCAATCGTCTTCAGTCCGGCCGAAGGGGCGCGCGAGCGAGGGCAACCAGCATCGGGGCGAGCTTGGAACGTGCGGGACTGGGATCTCAATTCGGCCAGTGCAGCGCGCCGCGGCCCCGAGCGTCAACGGGACCGTAGCCCGCGCCTTGAGCGCGGTCGCGGATATCCCGTTCGTCCATGACGTCCGCGGCTTCCCGGAGATGAGCTGGGCGGCCCGCTTGGGCGGTGGCGGGGGCGAGCTCTACGGCCTTCGCCGGGCGGCCGAAACCGGCTGTTGCGAAGAGGCTGACGCAGTCATCACGACGAGCGAGACGATGAAGGCGGAGCTCGGCAGCCGCGGGATCGATTCAGGCAAGGTGTGCGTCGTCCCGCACGTCGTCGACACGCAGCGGTACGCGCCGCAGCTGCGCGACCCGGCGCTGGCGCGCTCGTATGGCCTCGACCGGGGTTTCGTCCTCGGCTCGGTCACCTCCCGCACTGATTGCGAGGGAATCGACGAACTGCTCCGGGCGGTGGCCCAAGCACGCGCCGATCAGGACATCAGGGTGTTGATCGTCGGAGATGGGTCTGCTCGGGCCTCTTCGAGCAACAGGCACGAGAGCTCGGATTGGAGGACGCCGTCATGTTCACGGGACGCGTCTCTCAAGAACAGGTGCCACGGCACTACGCGCTGTTGGACGCCCTCGCTCTGCCCCGTCGGGATCTCGAGGTCTGTCGCGCGGTCACGCCGCTGAAGCCGTTCGAGGCTATGGCGATGGGGTCCCCGTGATCGCCAGCGATCTGTCCGCGCTCGCCGAACTGGTGACCCAGTCCGGTGGGGCCTGCTGGTCCCAGCCGGGTCCACGGAGGCGCTGGCAACAGCGATCCTGAAACTCGCGGAAGACGTGGAACATGCAGGAATGGCTCGGGTCGAACGCTCTGGCCAACCTTGTCGCTCACCACGATCCCGCCATTGCAGCTGACGCGATTCGGTCAGCTCTGGCCCCTTTGCTCAGCTAGTCTGGGGTCGGGAAGAGGGCGGACGCGTGAGCGACGATCGCGGCACTGAGAGTTCGAGCGGAGGGGCGCCGATTCGCAAATGGGGCGAGGAGTCCGAGGCGCGCGCTGACCGCGCCTTTGCGCTCGCCCATCGGGACGCCACCTTGGAGGCACGTGAGCGCGACATCAACGAGATGATCATCGGCTATCGCGAGCAGATCGCGAAACTGGGCGCCGAACGCGACGCGCTGCAGGCGCGGCTCGCCGAGCACCGGGAGCGGGAGGAGGAGCTGGACTGGCGCGCCAGGGACGCCGAGACGGCGATCGCGGATCGCGACTCGCGGATTGCAGGTCTCGAGCAGGAGCTCCGAAGCCGCAAGGCCCAGGCGAAAGAAAACGAGCGCCTGCAGCAACGGATGAAGGCCCTTCAGTCGAGTCGGACATACAGGATGATGCGCGCCCTCTGGCGAATCAGGGCCGTCCTGCGCCGCGCCTTCCGGCACCGCCGCGGGCAGGAGCCCCATGGGCCGGGAAGCGACCCCCGGCCTGCGACCCATGCAAAGCCGCCCGAGCGCAGACCATCCGGCGAAGGAGGTTCTCCGCTGGAGGGCGACGGGGCTGTGCGAGTCAAGCCCGAGCGAGCGATCCCCAGCACGGTGCCGACCGATCCCCGTGATCTGCGCGTGGCCGCCGTGCTCGACGAGATGTCGGCCAACTGCTTCGGCCCTGAGTGCGACCTGCTCACCTTCGATTCCGAGCACTGGCAGGACCGGTTGGAGGATCACCGGCCGCACCTGCTGCTGGTGGAGTCGGCCTGGCGGGGGAACGGGGAGACGTGGCGCTACCTCGTGGGCAGCTACCCGCGCCCGGGCCGTCGGGGGCTGCCGAAGCTGAGGGCCCTCGTCGACTGGTGCAGGTCGCGGGACATACCCACGGCGTTCTGGGGCAAGGAGGATCCCGTTCACTTCGACCGCTTCAAGGAAGCTGCCGCGCTGTTCGACCACGTCTTCACCACGGACGAGAACTGCGTGCCCCGCTACGAGCAGCTTCAGCAGGAGGGAGGCGGTTCGGTCAGTGCCTTGCCCTTTGCGGCACAACCGCTTCTTCACAACCCCATCGCGATCGACCGGGAGCGCAGCGATGCGCCCTGCTTCGCCGGCACCTATTACCGGGATCGGCATCAGGATCGGCGGAAAAGCCTCGAGATGCTGCTGGATGCTGCGCGTCCGTTCGGGCTCGTCATCTACGACCGGACTCTCGGCTGGGGAACCGATGCGTTCGGCTTCCCCGGGCGCTTCCTACCTCATGTCAGGGGCTCGCTCCCCTACTCCGAGGTCGTGCGCGAATACAAGAGCCACAAGGTCTTCCTCAACGTCAACTCAGTGGTCGATTCACCGACCATGTTCTCTCGCAGGGTCTTCGAGTTGCTGGCCTGCGATGCGGCTGTGATCAGCACCGAGAGCGCCGGCATCGAGCGTACCTTTGGCGATCTGGTTCCCGTGGTGACGACCGCGGAGGAGGCCAAAGAGGCTCTCGCCGGGCTGATCGGCGACGACGACCATCGGCGAGAGGTCGTTACGCGGGCCAGGCGCTTGGTGATGACTGAACACACCTACCGGCAGCGGCTGGCGCTGATCGCTCAGACCTTGGGGTACTCGGTCTCGGCCGACCTCAACGACGGCATCGCCGGCCTGGCTTTGATCGATGACCCCGAGCAGGCGCGCAAGGTCAGCGACCTGGGCGCCGCGATCTCCGCGCAGAGAACCGTGCCGGCAGAGCTCCTGATCGGCCTGGGCGTGGAGACGTCCGTGGCCGGCGATCTTCACCAACTCTCAGAAGCTCGGAGCGACGTCCGGGTTCAGGTCGTGCAGCAGGATCAGGCAGAAGACCGAAATCAACGGTTCAGAGAGCTGGCCGCGCTGGCGTCGTCTCCATGGGTGGGGATAGTCCAGCCGGCACATCAGTACGGCGAGTACCACTTCATGGACCTACTCGTCTGCAGTCGCTTCGCCGAGGCGGACGTGATCGGAAGCGCCGGGTTCGACGCGATCTCCGGAACGGCCCCGCCCAAGACGGACCTGGAGCACCGGTACGTCGACTCGGTGCATCCGCACTCCGCGATCGCCCGGCGGAGCCTCGTCGTCAGCCGAGGGTGGCCCGACCGTATGCCCGGCGCAGGCGATGCCATGCGCGACTGGTCGCGCCAGGGCGTGCGCATCTTCTCGGGCAGCGCGACCAACTTCCGGGCCGATCCCGCCCTCGGGTTGCCGCCCCGGGGCACGGCCACCACAGTCGGGTCGGCTGCATCCGGCTAAGCCATGTCCGGTTCGCCATCGGGTGCTGGGAACGCGGTGCGTGTCGCCCTCTACGCCGAGGTCAGCATGAATCTGATCGACGGCTCGTCGATCTGGGTTCAGTCGGTAGCCCAGATGCTGACCACGCTTCCATGGGTGAACGTTTCGGTCCTGCTGCGGTCGGCGGAGAAGCGCGACCTGCTCACGGCCCCTCTCAGGGAGCACCCCCGGATAGCGTTGATCGAGCCGGAGTCGCTCGGGCACGAAGGGCCGCTGGACCCCGGGGAGGCGATGGACTGCCTGCTCTCCCTCGACTCCGAGCGTGGGTTCGACGTGGTGATGTTGCGAGGGAGGGGAGTGAGCGAGGAGATTTGCCGAGCCGACGCCTTTTCGGGGCGGCTGTGGGTCTACTACCTGCCTGCACACGACCACGAGCCCGGCAGCGAGGTGGACCACCTGCGGCTGATCGCCCCCGCCAGCACGCGCATCCTCTGCCAGACCAAGGCGGTGGAGGCAATGGCGGAGGCCGCAACGGGGGAGCATCGGAAGAAGCTGATGCTGTTGCCCCCGATGATCCCGTCGCCGGTCTCGCCGCCCCCCAAACGAGCCGATGCTGGGCCCCTGAAGCTGCTCTACGCCGGCAAGATCGCCCCCGAGTACTACTTCCTGGAAATGGTGGAGACCGTTTGTCGTCTTCGCCGAACCCATCCCGACGCGGAGCTGCATGTGGTCGGGGACAAAGTGCACAACCCATCCGCCGACCCCGGCTTCAGACCGGCTGCTCAGGACGCACTCGACCAGACCGAGAACCTCGTTTGGCACGGGGGGCTTTCCCGGGACAGCACCCTCAAGCTGATGCGTGAGACAGACGTCGCCCTCTCTGTCCGTGATCCGATGATGGACAAGGAGCTGGCAACCAAGCCTCTCGAGTACGGAGCCGCAGGCTGTGCGGTGATCCTCAATCGCACACCGGTCTACGACGAGTTGCTCGAGTTCCGACTACCCGCTGTTCGCAACGGACCCCGCGGAGGTCCTGGAGCTGCTCGTTCGCCTCGCGGACGAACCTGCGCTCCGCAGTACGGCGGCTGAGCGCTGTCTGCGGGCGAGCCGCGAATACACCTTCGAGCGTGTTGCTGCGCGACTTGCACCCGAGCTTCGCGACGTTGTCGAAACCTACCCGCCATCTTCGAGGGCCGACCCCGGGCCTCACCTCGTGATTGCGGGGCACGATTTCAAGTTTCTGGGCGCGATTCCTGCGCGCGCGGAGGCCAACGGAGCTCAGGTCCGCCAGGATTTCTGGCAGGGGCACGATAAACACACCCAACCCGTCAGCCGCCAGCTGGTCCGGTGGGCCGACACGGTCTTCTGCGAATGGTGTCTGGGTAACGCGGTGTGGTACAGCAGGAGCCTCGATCCGAAGCAGCGGCTCGTGGTCCGCTATCACCGGCAGGAGCGCGAGACCGGCTTTCCGGCCCGCGTCGAGATCGACCGGGTGCACCGAGTGGTCTTCGTCGGGCGCCATCTGCTCGACGAGGCGGCGGAGCGCTTCGGATGGCCGGAGGAGAAGTTGCTGGTCGTCCCGAACGCGATCGATATCGAGGCGCTGCGGCGACCCAAGGTCTCCTGGAGCTCCTTCAACCTGGCCCTGGTCGGCTACGTGCCGTCGCGCAAGCGCCTGGACCGCGCCCTGGACCTGATCGAGCGCCTCCGCAGCGAGGATGGCAGGTTTCGACTTCTCCTCAAGGGCCGACCCCCCTGGGAAGTTGAATGGCTCTGGGCGCGCACGCGCGAGCGAAGCTACTTCGAGGAGCAGTTCCGCAGAATTCGAGGATCGCCGGTCTTACGCCAGGGAGTGAGCTTCGAGCCCTACCGGGAGGAGATCGGTGCCTTCCTCGAGAAGGCCGCCTTCATCCTCTCGACGAGCGACCATGAAAGCCACCAGGTCTCGGTCGCCGAAGGAATGGCGTCCGGTTGTGTTCCCGTCATTCTCGAGCGCCCCGGCGCGGCGGACCAGTACACGGGACGCTGGGTCCACAAGACAGTCGACGATGCAGCAGAGGCCATTCTAGTGCTGGTCGAACACGGCCTGGCGGCGGAGCAGCACCAGGCCGGGGAGTTCGTCCACCGCTGGAGCCTCCAGGAGATCATGCCGATCTGGGACGAGCTCCTCTCGCTGCCGTCAGCCGACCTCGGTTCGGTACGGTCAGCCCGTGGGCCGGCCTCAGAGCTTGAGTGAATTTCGGCTTGCGTTGCCCGCCGCAAGGCCGCACTTCAACTGCCTGCAGCGGGCCTGGGACTTCTCGAAGTACGATTGGAGCGCCGGGCCGAGGTCGAGCCACCGCACCTGCTGCTGATCGAGAGTGGGCTGTGCAGGTGATCGATGGGAAAGCTGCCGCCGGCACCGAGACCAGGGGAGACGAGGGATAGACTCGATTCGTGGCCGTATCCGCCTCTCTCTACCGCCGTCACCGCCCGCAGAGCTTCGCGGAGGTCGTCGGTCAGGAGCACATTGTGCGGACCCTCTCGAACGCGGTCGAGAAGGGCCGGGTCCATCACGCCTACCTGTTCATCGGCTCGCGGGGGACGGGCAAGACATCGATGGCGAAGATCCTCGCCCGCTCGCTCAACTGCGTCCAGGGGCCGACCCTGACCCCATGCGGTGAGTGCGAGCCTTGTCAGACGATCGCGGCGGGCACCTCGCTCGACGTGATCGAGATGGACGCCGCCTCGAACCGCTCGGTCGACGACATCCGCGAGCTCCGCGACCGGGTCGGCTTCGCCCCGGCCGCCGGCCGTTGGAAGGTCTACATCCTCGACGAGGCCCACATGCTCACCAAGGAGGCGTGGAACGCGTTCCTGAAGACGCTCGAGGAGCCGCCGCCGAATACCGTCTTCGTCCTCGCCACCACCGAGCCCCAGAAGGTGATGCCGACCATCGTCGACCGCTGCCAGCGCTTCGACTTCCAGCGGCCTTCGCTCGAGCAGATCGCCGAAGTCATCCGGCGGGTCTCCGCCGCCGAGAAGATCCAGATCGACGACGGTTCCGTCGCGCTGATCTCGCGCTCTGCCTCCGGCAGCTTCCGCGATGCCCTCGGCACCCTCGACCAGCTCGTCGCCTTCGGCGGCGAGACCGTGACCACAGACGAGGTCGTTGAGATGCTCGGCGCCGCCGACGCGGATCTTCTCTTCGACACCACCGACGCGCTCGCCGAGGGGGACGCCCGTGCGGCGCTCGAGTCCGTCGAGCGCCTCGCCCGGTCCGGGCGCGACCCCGGCCAGTTCGCCCGCGACCTGATCGCCCATCTGCGCCAGCTCCTGGTCGCCCGCGCGACCGGCGAGGTCCCCGACTCCTTCACGGTCACCGTCGCCCAGCCTGAGCGACTCGCCGGGCAGGCCAAGGCGATCGACGACGCCAAGCTGATGGGCGCGATTGACGCCCTCAGCGGCGCGGTTGCCGGGATGCGCGAGGGAGACGATCCGCGGCTGACCCTCGAGGTCGCGTTGCTCAAGGTGGCAACCCCATCCCTGGACTCCTCACGCGAGGCTCTCCTCCGGCGCATCGAGTCGCTCGAAACACGGCTCAATCGGAGAAGGGGGACCAGCGGTCGAGCCGCCCAAGACTGTTGAGGCCTCCGAGGCTGTCGAGACACCCGAGCCGCCCCCGGCCGAGGGCGAGACACGAGACCGCGACGAGCCGGAGGCGAGCGTCGCCACCGCGACAGTCGAGATCGAGCGCGTCGTCGAGTTGTGGCCCGCAGTGGTCGACCACCTGCGCGACTCCGGCTCGGCGATGCTCTCCACACTGTTCGACGACGCAAAGCCGCTGGCCATCGACGAGGAGCGCTCCGTGCTCCGGGTCGGCTTCCCGGCGTCGGCGAAGTTCAACAAGAAGAAGGCCGAGTCCCCGGTGAACATCGAGCGGATGACCGAGGCCCTCGCCTCGATCGCCGGCCACCGCCTACGGCCCGTGTATGAGCTGATCGACGGCCCGGGTGAGGACGCCTCCGAGGAATCGGCCGAGATCAGCGAGGAGGATCTGGTCGACCTGGTCAAGGACAGCTTCGATGCGAGCGAGGTCGTTCCCGACGGCGAGCGGGAGAGGGGGACCGGCTGATGCCGCAGGGGCCGAACCTCAACCAGCTGCTCAAGCAGGCGCAGCAGATGCAGGCCGAGATGGCGAAGGCGCAGGAGGAGCTCAAGAACGAGACCGTCGAGGCGAGCGCCGGTGGCGGCATGGTCAAGGTGACGATGACCGGCGACATGCAGCTCCGCGAGATCACGATCTCGCCCGAGGCGATCGATCCGGAGGATCCGGATCTGCTCCAGGACATGGTCACCGCCGCCGTCAACGAGGCGCTGCGCTCGGCCCAGGAGCTGGCCGCCAACCGGATGGGCGGGGTCACCGGCGGTCTCGGCGGGGGCATGCCGGGCCTCCCCGGCATGTAGAGCCACCCCGCCCCCTACGCTTGACCACATGTACGCGGGACCGATCAGCCAGTTGATCGCAGAGCTCTCCAAGCTGCCCGGGATCGGCCAACGCACCGCGCAGCGGCTCGCCTTTCATCTCCTGCGTGCGGATGACGCCGACGCCCTCGGCCTCGCGGACGCGATTCGCGAGGTGAAGGAGAAGGTCGGGCTCTGCGAGGTCTGCTTCAACCTGGCGGAGGGACCGCGCTGCCGGATCTGCGAGGACGGCCGGCGCGACGAGTCGATGATCTGCGTGGTCGAGGAGCCCGCCGACGTGATCCCGATCGAGCGGACCGGCGAGTACCGAGGCGTCTACCACGTGCTCGGCGGCGCGCTCTCGCCGATCGATGGAATCGACCCGGAGGACCTGCGGATCACCGAGCTGCTCGGCCGGGTGAACGGTGAGGTCAAGGAGGTCGTGCTGGCGACCAACCCGACCACCACCGGCGAGGCGACCGCGCTCCACATCGCCGACGCCCTGCGCGACCGTGTCACGGTCACCAGGCTCGCCAGCGGCCTCCCGGTCGGCGCGGACCTCGAGCACGCCGACGAGGTCACCCTCGGCAAGGCCCTGGCGGGCCGCCAGGCACTCGGCTAGTCGATCCCGGAGAGCGGGTTTGCACGTATAGCTCGGGATACCCGCCAGCGAGTGAATTAGGGGGTTTTCCAGATGGAGAAGCGAGGCCTGATTGGCCCAATGATCCTTGCGATTTTTGCCATGACGATCGCCAGCACCGCGAGCGCCACAGCAAGCGGACCCGGTGGTGCCGTTGCGGCCAAGAAGAAGTGCAAGAAGCGGCACTCAGCCAAGAAGAAGTGCGCGAGGAAGAAAAGGAGGAAAGCGGATGCGCCCAACTCGCCGGTCATCCGGGCAACGCTGACCTGGGGGAACGGCGCGAGCGAGGCGGACGTGGACCTCCATGTCTTTGACACGAACGGCAACCAGGCCGGAAACGGATCGAACATGATCCCGCTGACCTCGTTCTCGGGCGACGTGTCGGGCCCCGCGGGAAGCGAGACCTTCACCGACGCGCTCTTCACTCCGCAGGCGGCGCGCGATCTGAGCTTCGAGGTCTGTTACTCGGCCGACGGCTTGGCTCACCCGGCCTTCACGATCACCTACCTGACGGCTGACGGCGTCATCCACGGCGACACCCAGAGCCCCGGGAGCAGCTCCCACTACGACTATCCGGGAGGGGCCCCGATTCCGAGCGGGTATTGCCCGGGGCGTTGATCAAACGGCCAGCGCTGTTGATTCCGGCTTTGGTCGCGATCGCCGCGCTGTCGATCGCCCTTACCGCCGGCCCGGCCGTCTGCGCATCCGGTGGGCACGCCGTGGCGGCCAAGAAGAAGTGCAAGAAGAAGAAGTCGAAGAGCTCTGCCGAGAGTGCGAGGAAGAAGAAGTGCAAGAAGAAGAAGAAGAAGCAGGCGGCCGCGGCGCCCGTCGTGCGCGCCACTCTGACCTGGACCAATGCGGACAATCCCGGCAACACCGACCTGGATCTGTACGCGTTCGACACCAGCGGCAATCGGGCCGGCAACGGGTCCGACACGATCCCGTCCAGCACGCTGTCGAGCGACGTCACCGGCGGGTCGGGCACCGAAACGTTCACCGACCTTGCGTTCAACCAGAAGCGGCGGCTAAGTTTCGGCGTCTGTTACATGGTTGGCGGGTCAGTCCACACGGACTACACGATCACGTACGTCACCGCTGACGGGGTGACTCACACCGAGACGCGGGCCGACGACCGCACTCCCTCCAGTCTGGGCAGCAGCGCCCACGTCAACTATCCCGGCGGGGCGACCATCCCCAGCGACTACTGCCCGGGCACCAACCTGGTGCCTTAGACGAGGCTGCGTACCTACATGCGGCGGGTCGGGTCGTCGTAGCCGCTGCGCGGCGACTCGTCCTTGTCGCGCCCGCCGCCCTGCTGGACCAGCTCGTAGAGCAGGGAGAGGGCCAGGCCGGCGCCGCCGGCGATCATCAGGATCAGGCCGACGGTCTGGATGTCGATCACGTCGCTCTCGACGTTGATCGCGTAGCGGAGGATCGCGCCGATGGCGATCAGGAATATGGCGGTGGCGATTGTCACGCGCCGCCAGGATACCCGCGGGCCTGGGCGCTAATCGGCTGCTTTCATCCGGTGACCGGCTCGTGGCTCGAATCGTTGAGCCCGAACCTCTCGTGGAGCCGTCGCAGCGGCCTCGGCGCCCACCAGTTCCAGTCGCCGAGCAGCTCCATCAGCGACGGAACGAGGAGCGCGCGGATCAGGCTCGCGTCGATCAGGACGGCCAGGGCGGTGCCCACCCCGTTCTCCTTGATGAAGATGATCTGGGAGGTCGCGAACGCGCCGATTGCGATGGCGAAGAGCAAGGCCGCCGCGGTCACAATCCGGCCGGTGCGTTCCAGGCCCACTGCCACCGCTTCCCTGCTCGGGATCCCCGAGTCGTGCGCCTCCTTGATCCTGGAGAGCAGGAACACGCCGTAGTCCGTAGAGAGCCCGAAGACGACCGCGAACAGCAGGATCGGCATCGTCTGCTCGAGTGCTCCCTGCCCGCGGTAGTCGAGCAGCCCCTCCAGCCGGCCTTCCTGGAAGATGAAGACCAGGATCCCGAAGACGGCGCTCAGGTTGAGGAAGTTCATCACCAGCTGCTTCACCGGCAGGATCACCGAGCCCGTCATCAGGAAGAGCACGATCAGCGTCGCGCCGATTACGATCGCGAGCGCGATCGGAGCGTGCGTCTCGAGGCTGTGTTGGAGGTCGACGAAGTGCGCCGCGGCACCACTGACCAGGAGCTGCGAGCCGGCCGGAACCGGCAGGTTGCGGAGCGTCTTTACCGCATCCCGACTCGAGGCGTCGATGTAGCTGTGGTCGGAGTAGGCGGCGACCACCGCGTCGCCGTTGGCGAGCGGCTGCGGCGGCTGCACCTCCGCGATCCCCTTGACCTGCGAGACCTCGCGCTGGATGGAGTTCAGCGCCGACGGCGTCGCGTTCTCCACCAGCAGCAGGTTCGGGGTGTCGTGGAAGGGCGGGAACTGCGCCCGCATCACGTTGTCCACCTGCCTGGCGCTGGCGCTCTCTGGCAGAACCTGCGCGTCCACCGAGGTGAACTTGATCGACCAGAACGGGATCCCGAGGACGATCAGGACCAGCGTGGTCACGGTCGCGATCGGGATCGGCCTATGCATGACGAATTGGGAGAGCCGGTACCAGAAGCCCTCGTGCATCGCCGTGGCTTCGCGCTCCGCTCGACGCTCGAGGAACTTCGGCGACCAGGCGTTCACCCGATTACCGAGCAACGCCAGGACCGCGGGCAGCACGGTCAACGCGATTGTCGCGGCGAGCAGCGCCACCATCGCCCCGCCGAGGCCCATCGAGTAGAGGAAGCGCTGCGGGAAGACGAGCAGCGACGCCAGCGCCACCGCCACGGTGATCGAGGAGAACATCACTGTTCGGCCCGCGGTGTTGAGCGTTCGCCTCATCGCCGCTGCGCCCGGCCCCGATCTCGCGATCTCCTCGCGGTAGCGGGAGACCACGAACAGGCTGTAGTCGATCGCCAGCCCGAGACCCAGGCCGGTGGTCAGGTTGAGGGCGAAGATCGAGACGTCGACGAACTCGTTCGCGAGACGCAGCAGCAGGAAGGTCCCGACGATCGCCAGTCCGCCGATCATCAGCGGCAGCAGGGCGGCGACCCCGCTGCGGAAGAAGAGGAACGAGAGCAGGAAGAGGATCGGGAAGGCGAGCAGCTCGGCCTTTCGCAGGTCCTTCTCGACCTGCTTGTTGACCTGCTCCTGCGCGAGCGCGATGCCACCCACCTCGACGCCAGGCTGGCCCGACAGGTCGTCGGCGATTGCCTTGGCGGCGTCCTGCTCCGCCTTGTCGTCGGTCGGCTTCAGGCTGGCCGCCAGGTAGGTCGCGTTGCCGTCGCGCGCGACGAAGTCGCGGTTCTGGGTCTCGAGGTAACCGGTCACCCGTGCCACGTCCGGGTTCGCGCGCAGCTGTCTCTCGACCTGCTGAATCTTCTGCTGTCCGGCCTGCGAGGTGGGGTTGGTGTTCTGCAGGAGCACGATCACGCCGGGGTCGCGATAGCCGTCGGCCTCCAGGCGATCGGCGGCCTTGACGCTCTCCGTAGATGGGTCATCGGCCCCGTAGGGAGCCAGCTTGCTGGCGACTCCTCCCCCGAGCGCACCTGCGACGACGAAGAAGATTGCCGCGAAGATCACCGTGCGCTTCCCGTGACCCTGTGCGAGCGATGCGAGTGCGTTGAACATGGCTACCTCCCCCGGGCGGCTATCGCGCCGGTCGTGACTCGTTCCAGATCCTCGGCGGCGCGCTCGAACCATTCGGCCGCCCATTCGCTGCTCTCGATTCCGTAGCGGAGCACCGTCAACGAGGCGATGTCCGGCTCCGCGTCGGGGCCTTCGGGCTGCCCCTCTTCGTCCACCGTGTCCCAAATCGCGCGCAGCTCGGCCGCCTTCTGGCGCGAGACGGCCGCACGCTCACGGGCGATCTCGGCGGCCCGCTGCGGCTCGATCGAGTGGGCGAAGAAGAGCTTCAGCAGTCCCTCGTCGCGAAGCTCGAAGGTCTGCGGCTCGCTCTCGATCCAGGCCCTGGCCGCCCTCCGGCCCTCAGCCGTCAGCTTGAACACCGTCCGCGGCCGGCTTCCCTGCGAGGCGTCGGTGCCAGCGATCAGGCCGGCCTCCTCGAGCTTCTTCAGCTCGGGATAGATCTGGCCGTAGCTCGCTGCCCAGAAGAAACGGGCCGACTTGTCGACCAACTGCTTGACCTCGTAGCCGGACCGTGGCCTGGCGGCCAGCATTCCGAGAATCACCTTTCCGGTCGCGCTCAGTTCCATGGGTTCAGATATATCACTTCGATATATCCAGGTCTGTGACTCTGATCACACGCCGTTGCTCCGTATCCTCAGCCGTCATGGAGCTGACAAGGGCCAACGGCATCGTGGTGATGAAGTTCGGCGGCACGTCGGTCGCGGGCACCGACGAGCTCAAGCGCGCCGCCAGGCGGATCGTCGCCGCGCGTGAGCAGGGACACCCGGTGGTTGCGGTGCTCTCCGCCCGCGGCAAGACCACCGACCGGCTGCTCGAGGCTGCCCGGGAAATCTCCCCACGACCAGATCCCCGGGAGATGGACATGCTGCTCTCGATCGGCGAGCGCGAGTCCTGCGCGCTCTGCGCGATGGCGATCAACGACCTCGGCCACCGGGCGATCTCGCTCACCGGCTCCCAGGCGGGGATCGTCACCGACTCCTCCCACACCAAGGCGAGGATCATCGACGTGCGCGCCGACCGGATTCGCTCGGCGCTCGAGGAGGACTCGATCGTCCTGGTCGCAGGCTTCCAGGGCGTCTCGACCGACCGCCGCGACGTGACCACGCTCGGCCGCGGCGGCTCGGATACGACCGCGGTCGCCCTCGCAGCCGCGCTCGGCGGCGAGGTCTGCGAGATCTACACCGACGTGGAGGGCGTGTTCACCGCGGACCCGCGGATCGTTCCCGAGGCTCGCAAGCTGCCGGTCGTCTCCTACGAGGAGATGCTGGAGATGGCCTCTTCTGGAGCCAAGGTGCTGCAGTTGCGCGCCGTGGAGTACGCCCGCAACCACGACGTCCGCATCCACTGCCGCAGCTCGGCGAGCGAGGCCCCCGGTACCCTCGTCGTCTCGGAGCAGGAGACCATGGAACGACCCCTCGTAACCGCAGTCACCCACTCGACCGACGAGGCTCGGGTCACGCTCACCGGCGTGCCGGACGAGCCCGGCGTCGCCGGCCGCATCTTCGGTGCGCTGGCCGACGCCAACATCAACGTCGACATGATCATTCAGAACGAGCCGGTCTCCCACGACGGCGGGGCGGACCTCTCCTTCACCGTCGAGGCGGAGGATCTCGAGAAGGCAGTTGAGGTGATTCGCATCGAGGACTCCGAGATCGGCATCGAAACGGACGAGGCGATGGGCAAGGTCTCGATCGTCGGCGCTGGGATGCGAAGCCATCCCGGAGTCGCCGCGCAGGTCTTCAGCGTGCTGGGGGAGAACGAGATCAACATCGAGATGATCTCGACCTCGCCGATCAAGATCTCCTGCGTGATCCGGGCCGACCACGTCCCCGAGGCTGTCAAGGCGCTCCACTCGGCCTTCGAGCTGGGGGAGGGAGCAATCCAGGAGGAGGACCCGACGGGCGAGGAGCACCGCCCGACGGTCTCGGGCTGACCCGAGCCGGATCAGCGCGGCCAGGTCGTGACTGGGATTCAGCCCGGCGCGACGACGGGCGCAAAGCCCTTGTAGAAGCCATCGCTCTCGATGACCTTCCGGACCCGAGCCACGGCGTCGTCAGGGTCCCGCGCAGCCAGCAGGACGATGTACTCCTGAATCTGCTTTCCCCAGCTCTCGGCGGGGCGACGTTCGACCAGCGTCATCGCAGCTGCCGAGAGCGCGCCTCGCGATCTACGAGTGAGCGCCGGTCCGACAAAACGGACGTGGTACTTGCTGAGAATTGCAATGTCCAACAGGCTCCACCTAACACGGCTTCCTCGCGAGCGGAGCGGCTTGTGAACAGCCGCGTCCGAAAAGAGCCTCAATTCTTGGGAGAGGCACCCTCACTTGAGCAGGGGACGGAGCGGTAGCCCCGTACTCTGTGGGCATGGCCGCCAACGGTGAATACCGAGTCGGGGTGGTCGGCGCGACCGGCGCCGTCGGCTCGACGATCCTCCAGGTTCTCGCCGAGCGCAGGTTCCCTGCGGCCGAGGTACGGCCGCTGGCCTCAGCGCGCTCCGCCGGCAGCAAGGTGAGGTTCGCGGACTCCGATCTCGAGGTCCAGGAGCAGACCGACGAGTCGATCCAGGGGCTCGACCTGATCCTCTCCTCCGCCGGCGGCAAGGTGAGCGCCGAGTGGGCGCCGAAGTGGATCGAGGCCGGGGCCGTGGTGGTCGACAACACCAGCTACTGGCGCATGCACGAGGACGTGCCGCTGGTCGTCGCCGACGTCAACGACGACGACGTCGCGGGCCACAACGGCCTGGTCGCCAACCCGAACTGCACGACGATGGAGCTGATGGTCGCGCTCAAACCGATCTTCGACGCGGCCGGGATCGAGCGGCTGATCGTCTCCACCTACCAGTCGGTCTCCGGAAGCGGCCGCCAGGCGATCAGGGAGCTCCGCCAGCAGTCGGCTGCGGTGCTCGAAGGCAAGGAGGTGGAGGCGAACGTCTATCCCCACCAGGTCGCCTTCAACGTCATCCCGCAGGTTGAGAACTTCAAGGACGGTGACGACTACACGACCGAGGAGCGCAAGGTGATGGCCGAGACCCGCAAGATCCTCGGCCTCTCGGAGGCGGTGGGGATCTCCGCGACCTGCGCCCGGGTACCCGTCGTCACCGGCCACTCCGAATCGGTGAACGTGCAGACGGAGCGCGACCTCTCGCCGGAGGAGTGCCGCGAGCTGCTCTCGGAGGCTCAGGGACTCGTGGTGCTCGACGATCCGACCGACGGGATCTATCCGCTGCCCATCGCGGCGGCCGGCCGCGACGAGGTGCTGGTCGGTCGGATCCGCCGCGACCCTTCGCACGAGCGCTGCCTCAACCTCTGGGTGGTCGGCGACAACCTGCGCAAGGGCGCCGCTCTCAACGCCGTGCAGGTGGCCGAGCTGCTCCACCAGCGGAACCTCGTCCGGGTCCCCGCCGGCGCCAGCCTGCGCTGAGCCGCCGAGGCTCTACCTCTACTTGACCGCGAGACAGCCGCGCAACCGCAGGACCTGCTCGGAGCCCTTGCCCTGCCGGTCCGTCGCGCTGACGCGGAGGACGTGGCGTCCCCTCGACAAGCGGACGCGGGGCAGCTTCGCCTGCTCGCGGTTGGTCTTCAGGACCGCGCGACCGTCGAGCTTGGCACGCACCCTGCGGATCGCGACGTTCGCCCGCACGGAGACCCGCGCCCAGAGCCTGCCGATGCAGCGCTTGGAGGAGAGACCAGTGACGCGCAGGTAGGGCGCGAAGGCGGCCGCCTTGACGTCGTTCCAGTTGCCCGCCGGGTCGCTCGAGTCCATGACGTCGTTGAACGCGTACCAGAGCATCATCTGGGGGTCGCCGTCCGAAATCGCCGCGTCGCGCATCGTCCGCATCTCGGTACGGGTGGGGAACCGGTCAACGTATGACGGGTCGTACTCGGACCAGGAGAAGGCCTGGAGGACGAAGGCGGGCTGGCGCCCGTCCTGCGCGGCCAGCTCGCGGGTCTCGGACGCGTAGCGGGAGACGGCGTCGAGGCTGCTCGCCTTGCCGACGGGGTAGTAGTCGGCGCCCACGTAGTCGGCGGTCTGCCCGAACGGCTCGAGCTGGGTGGTGAGGACGCCGCTGTCGTTGGGGATGGTGATGTAGAGGGTGGGCTTGTCGGGCGCGATCGACTTCACGTCGTTCGCCAGCGCCAGCGTCTGCGAGATGTTCTGGGGTGTGGGGGAGAGCTCGTCACCGACGTAGAAGCCCCAGGTCGCCGGGTGGTCCTTGACCAGGCCGAGGGCCCATTGCTTGAACTCCGCGTTAGTGGAGCAGGGGCAGTCGGGCCCCAGATAGCGGTAGTAGGAGCGCAGATTGGTTCCGTCGCGCCAGGCGTGGTCGTTGAGCGGCCAGATCACCTTGAGGCCGACCCCTTGCGCCTCATCCGCGTAGTTGCGGATCTGCTCGGCGCTGCCATACCAGGCGGTGTAGTTGAGGACGTACTGGAAGCCCGCGTCGGCGATCGCCTGGAGGCGCGGCTCGCACTCGCCGCTGGCCGGCGCGCACTGCTCATAGACGCCCTGCGGCGGCAGCGCGGCGCTCGCTCGGGCAGGTCCCCACAGCGTGAGCGCAGCGATGCATCCGAGCAGGGCCAGGAGCACCGGCCGCGCCCAGCCCCGCCGCTGGCTGAACGATCCGATTGAGGCTGTCTCCGGTCCGTGCATGGCTCTCGTAAGCCATCGGACCGCCCCCAAAACTGATTAGTCCCGGCACTGAGCCATGGACGTTTATTGGTGGAAGCCTTATTTCCGCAGGGGTGCTTCAGATTTCGGCGCGACGGCGCATCCGGACGCCGGCGATGCCGATCACGATTCCCAGGATGATGATCACCGGCAGCGTCGTGTACGCGGCGCTGGTCGACGGGCTGCCGGTGTCCAGGGGATTCTGATCGTTGGACGAGGTCGCAGCGGCAACGCCGGCCGCACCCGTGGCGACACCGGCCGGGACGCCGCCGCCACCACCGCCACCGCCGGCCGAGCCACCGCCGGCCGGCCCTCCGCCTCCGCCGCTGCCGGGATCACCGGGCACGACCGAGGAGGAGCCGAAGTTGTTGTCCGAGCGGTACAGGGATCCTCCGCTCGAGTTGTCCTGGTCCTTGGTCGGCGCTGCGTCATGGCGCCCCGCGTGGGATCCTCCGCCCGAGCCGCCCTGGTCCTTGGTCGGCGCCGCATCATGGCGCCCTGCCTCAACCGGGATCTCGTACTGGTTGGCCTGCGGCGTGCCGGGGGACGGGTCCGCGGTCTGGGCGACCGCCACCGAGGGAAGAAGCAGCAGGCCCGCGGCTGCTATCGCGAGGGCCCAGCGGGGTCGGGTGGTGGTCGCAGTGTGCATCTTCTTCCTAAGTTAACCCGGAGGCCAGGCTAAGAGACCGGCCCGCCGCCGGCCAAAAACGCGATCACGAGGACGATGCTGAGCACGAAGCTGGTGCCGCCCACCGCGAACCGGGTGGCCGCTTCGGGATGGCTGCGCTGGGAATCGATCATAACCTTGAGCTCGTCGGCGATCAGGCGGAACGGGATCAGCAGTGTGCGGAGGAGGATCACAACGTCGCCGACGAAGCTCTGCGTCCGCACGTAGCGCACGTCCAGTGAGATCTTGCCGGGCAAAATCGTCTCGTAGTGCGCCAGCGGGTTGTTCGTGTCCAGGTCGTCGAGGAAGTGGACGAGCTGGGTGAGGCCGGTGATGCCGGGCGCAACCTTGAGGATCTCGTCGTAGTCCTTCTTGTATCGGCGGACGAAGTCAGGATCCTCCGGCCGAGGACCGATGACGCGCATGTCGCCCTTGACGACGTTCCAGCACTGAGGAAGCTCGTCCAAGCGATACCTGGCGAGGAAGCGGCCGACGGGAGTGAAGCGCGGGTCGAACGAGGTCGAGAGGCCGGGCCCCTTCGAGCCGGTCTTCATCGTACGGAACTTGAGCATCTGGAAGGGATGTCCGTCGAGGCCGATCCGTGTCGCCCGGTAGAAGACCGAGCCCGGCGAGTCGACGAAGACGACCGCGGCGATGAGCAGCCCGAGGGGCAGCAGCACCGGCAGCAGAAAAAGCAAAACCACCCAATCGATCATCCTGCAGATCGGACGAACCCTGGCCCGCCCGAGGCCCCAGTCTGGACGCCTAATCACTGTTCTCCCCTACGATTTAGTTCTTGGTTTGAAGCAGGGCCCCCTAGCCCGGCGAAAACACTAACCGACGCCACCACGCAGGAAAAGGGTGGTTTTTACGTAATTTGAGTGCGTGGGGACCACTGGACGTCAGACCTAGGGAGCGATCGGAGGCCCGTGTCCGACTGGCAGGTCCCACTTTCAGCCGTGCGCCTCACGGATGCGGACATCGAGGCGGCAAACGAGGTCTATCGCTCCGGCTGGCTCAGCATGGGCCCCCGTACGGAAGAGCTCGAGAGAGCCTTCGTCGAATACGCAGGTTCTGGGCACTGTCTTGCGGTCTCGAGCTGCACCGCTGGCTTGCACCTCGCGATGCTGGGGGCGGGATTGGGGCCCGGCGACGAGGCCCTGGTGCCATCGATCACCTTCGTTGCAAGCGCCAACGCCGTCGCGTACACGGGCGCGCGTCCCGTCTTCGCCGATATCGCGGCGGTTGACCGCCCCTGGCTCTCACCCGAGACGGCCGAGCGCGCGATCACCCCGGCCACGAAGGCGATCGTCGCGGTCTCCTACGGTGGTCACCCCGGTGAGATTGAGGCATTGCGAGATCTGGCTGTTTACCGCGATCTCAAGCTCATCGAGGACGCCGCCCACGCGTCCGGTTCGTGGCTGGGCGACCGCCACCTGGGCACGTTCGGGCTGGCCGGCGCGATCAGCTTCTCCGCGGGGAAGAACCTCGGCGTCGGCGAGGGCGGGGTCCTGCTCACGGACGACGAGGAGCTCGCCGAGCGCGCGCGTCTGATGCGCTGGCACGGCGTCACACGCTCGATCTGGGAGCGCCACCAGGCGAATACGGAGAGCTACGACGTTGCCGGCCTGGGATTCAACTATCGGATCGACGACGCGCGAGCGGCTCTCGCCCGCTCGCGGCTGAGCCGGCTCGACGACGACAACCACCGGCGCGCAGCGATCGAATCGGTGTATCGCGACGAGTTCGGCGAGGTGGCCGGCCTCTCAATGCTCGGGGCGCCGCCGGAATCGGCCCGGGTGAGCCACAGCATCTTCGCCGTCGTGGTCGACGAGGGGGTGGACCGCGACGCCTTCCGCGACTCCCTCGCGAAGAGGGGTATCCAGACTTCGGTCCACTTCTCGCCGGTCCACCGCTTCGAGCTCTACGCGGGCAAGGGCCGCGAGCTGCCAGTGGCGGACACCTTCGCGTCTCGCGCCGTCTCGCTGCCGATGTTCCCCGAGATGGAGGAGTGGCAGCTGGCCCAGGTTGTCGAGACGGTCCGAAAGGCGCTCGGTTAGGACGGGAAATCTACGGCGCGGCCTGGTACGCGCCGAACGAGGGCTTGCGCTGGCCGACGTAGTTCAGCAGGCCCCAGTTGGCACTGCCGGAGGCCTCCGGCTCGTCGTCGAGCCTATACCAGCCGAGGCCCGCCACGTAGGGAAGGCTGTCGGCGAGCCCGTAGGCGGCGCTCACCCAGTTCGCCTGCTCCTGGTCGGAGACGTAGAAGCCCAGCCAGAAGTGGGCGGCGTGGCCCGAGAGCACGCTGTACTCCGAGAACCAGATCGGCGGCGTGCTGCGCCGATGCCTCTTCTTTTTCTTGCCCTTCTTCGAGATGTGGGCGGCGCCGCTGGAGCTGTGGGCGCTTGCTCTGCGCGCCCTCTTGTGCTTCTTCTTCTTCTTCTTCCCGACGTACGCCTTCTTCAGCAGCTTGTGCAGCGTCTCGGCGTCGCTCAGACCGATCAGGTTGTTGAGCGCGGGCTGGCGGATGTCGGGGAAGCGGCCCTCGAAGGGGTTGTGGCCCCACCAGTCGAGCCGCGGCGGGCGCTTCTTCTTGCCCTTGCCGACGCGCACCCAGCGGATGAACTCGGCCGGCGAGACCGGGACGTTCGCGTTGAGCGTGTCGCCACCGATCACGATATTGGCCGGGTTCGCCTGCTTGAGCGCCACGTAGGCGGCGTCGCAGAGCTGGGCGTAGGCCCGCGGGCCGACCGGGCTGTGCTCCGGCATCGGCTGGAAATTGGCGCCGTAGTTGACCTCGCCCCAGATCATCCAGTGGTGGACCGTCGGATAGCGCTTGCTGATCGCGTACATGAAGTCCGCGTAGTCCTGAACGTTGTCCGGAACCCACTGCCGGCCCTTGCCGCCGTTCGCCCACGGGGGCGTCCCCTGCACCAGGATCGTCACGCTCATTCCGTACTGCACCGCCTGCTGGATGGCGGAGTCAGTGCCGCTCGTCCACTTGTATGCGGGATCGTTGGGGTCGCGCGGGTTGGCCGGGCGGGTCGGGGCCGACCTGTCCCAGGGCACCTGCATCTGGAAGTTCTGGGCGCCGAGCTGTGCGTAAACCGGGAAGGCCGAGCAGCCGCTGGTCGTCGTCGGGCAGTTGATGTTGCCCGCGTCAAAAGTGGTCCGGCCCCAGATCGACTTCACGGCAGCGCCGGCGGAAGGCGCGCAGGCCATGGCGAGGACGCCCGCCAGGCAGATTGGTAGGAGGAGACGTCGGGCGAGGTGCACTACGGGGCGGCGGCGTAGGCGTCGAAGGACGGCTTCCTTGCCCCAGTGCCGGTCATCAGGCCCCAGGCGGCCCCCACGTGTCCGTTCGAGGGCTCGTCCTCGAGCTGGTACCAGCCGAGGTTCTTCACGTACTTGAGCTTTCTGACCATTCGATAGGCGGCGGTGATGTAGGCGGCCTGTTGGGCGGGGGTCACATGGAATCCGCCGAACAGGTTCGGGCTTGCCTCGGACAGCACAGTCCACTCCGACAGCCAGAGCCTCGGCACCCTCAGCTTCGTCTTAGACACCCGGGCCTTCTTTCCCTTTCCCTTGGGTCGCAAACCGTAGGCGCGCTGGATCTCGCTGTAGAGCGTGTCAACGTCATTGAGGCCGCGGAACTTACCGATCGGCTTCTTCTTGATGTTGGGGAAGCGGCCCTCGAAGGGGTTGTGGCCCCAGAGGTCCATCCGGGGCGGCCGGGCCTTCTTGCCCTTGCCGACGCGCAGCCACTTGACGAAGTCGGGCGTCGACACCGCGCCGCCTCCGTTCAGCGTCATCCCGCCGATTACGACGTTCGCCGGACTGGCCTGCTTCAACGCGCCGTAGGCGAGGTCGAGCAGCTTCGCGTAGGCCCTCGGGCCCATCCGGCTGTTGGGCGGCATCGGCTGGAAGTTGATCCCGTAGCTCGGCTCGCCCCAGATCTCCCAGCGGTGGACGCCCGGATAGCGCTTACTGATGGCGTACATGAAGTCGGCGTAGTCCTGTGGGTTCGTCGGCGTCCAGGCGCGTGGGCGCCCCCCGTTCGCCCACGGGGGCGTCCCCTGGACCAGGACCGCGAGGCTGAGTCCGTTCTGCGCCGCCTGCTGCACGTCGTAGTCGGCGAACGTCGGCCACTTGTACGCCGGATCGTTGGGGTCCCGCGGGTTGGCGGGCCTCGAGAGGGCGACCGTGTCCCAAGGGATCTGGAACTGGTAGTTGTCGGCGCCGAGCTGCCTGTAGATGGGGAAGGCCGAGCAGGGGCTTGGTCCCGTGGGACAGTTGGCGTTGCCAACGGGGAAGCTCGATGGGCCCCAGATAGATTTTTCCGCAGCTCCTGCCGCCGGAGCTGAGGCGAGGATGACAAGGAGGAGCGTGGCCCCGAGGCCTAAAAGGACGCTGAGCCGACGCATGCAGTCGCAGAACAATAGAGAGGGGTCCGAGTTGCGGTGCGAGTAGCCGTGCTGCTCCACAAGACAGTTGTCCACGATGGCCGGGTGCTGCGCGAGGCGGGTGCGCTGGCCGACGCCGGGCACGACGTAGTCATCGTCCACCTGCCCGCGGGCGACGAGGGCGAAGTCGAGGGCGGCTTCCGGCTGCGCTCGGCGACGCCGCCCAAATGGACCCGCCGGCTGCCGCGGACCCTGTGGCGGATCATCGCCCTCGGTTCGATTGCCGTCGGAGCGCGCGCCGAGCGGCCGGACGCGGTCCACGCCAACGACATCGCCACGCTGATCCCGGGCTACCTGGCCGCCCGGCTGAGCGGCGCCCGGCTGGTCTACGACACGCACGAGTACGCGGTCGGGGTCCCCTACAGAAAGGCGGTCTGGGCGTGGCTGGCAGCGACGATCGAGCGCCTGCTGATCCGCCGCTGCGACGCGGTGATCACCGTCTCCGACGGGATCGCGGAACGGCTGCAGGCCCGCTACGCGTTGGCCCAACGGCCGGCGGTGATCCGAAACGTGCCCGACCTGCCGCCGCCCGAGCCCGGCGTGGCGCCGGACCTGCGTGAGCTGATGGGCATCGGCGCGGCGCCGCTGGTCCTGCATCAGGGCGCGGTCGCCGACGGACGGGGCGGCGGCAACCTGGTGAGGGCGGTGGCGCGGCTGGACTCCGCGCATCTTCTCTTCCTCGGTGTCGACGGCGCCTTCGTCGATCGCCTCGCGGAGTTGGGCGGCGGCCTCGGGCTCGACGGCCGCCTGCACTTCCACCCGCCGGTCGCCCTGGCCGAGCTCCTCTCCTACACGACCCAGGCGGACGTGGGAGTCTCGCTGCTCGAGGACACCTGCGAGAACCACCGGCTGGCGCCTGCCGAACAAGCTCTTCGAGTACCTCGCGGCCGATCTGCCCGTCGTGGTCAGCGACCTCCCCGAGATGAGCCGGCTGGTGGGCGAGCACGGGGTGGGGTGGACCACCGACCCGGGAGACCCGGCGGACATCGCCCGGGTGCTGGAGGTGGCGGTGAGCGAGGGGGACGACCCTGCGCTGCACGAGCGGGTGCAAGCCGCGGCCGGCGAGCTCAACTGGCCGCACGAGCGCTCGCGGCTGACCGGTCTCTACGCCGCTCTGGTCGACGGCCGAAAGAGCAAGCCATGAGAGGCCTGGCCTCCAGGGCCCGTGGGTTCGGCGAGCTGGTTCGGCGAGGCGGACTCCGCCACCCATTCGCGATGGCCGCGTACGTGCGCGGACGCAGGGAGCGCCTGCGTGGCCGGCCGGAGAACGCTGCGCGGGTCCTGAGGTGGGCGCACGAGCACGCACCCGAGATCAGCATCTACGGCCTCCAGCTCGCAATCGCGCTGCGTGAGGATGGCCGCCCGCAGGAGGCGGCGGAGGTACTTCAGGGCCTGGCTGGAAGGCTCAGCGTGAGCGACCCGCAGACCGTCGGGATGGCAGGCGTCGAGATGGCGCGGCTGGGATTGCGCGACGAGGCGCTGGCGGTCGTCAGGGAGCTGGGTGATACGCCCGACCACCTGGCCTGGGGCGCGCTCATCCAGGCCGCGCTCGGCGACGTCGGCGCTGTCAGAGAGCTGGTCGCGTCCGCCGGAGAGCAGACACCCGAGCTCTGGCTGGGCCGTGGGCAGCTGGCGGTGGCGCTGGAGCGGGCGGGTGAGCCGAGCCGAGCGCTGGACCTGGCCCGGGACAACGACGCCGCCCAGGAGGAGCGTCTCACTGCCACGCTTCGCACGTACGACCCGGCCTGGTCACCGCGGCTCGTCGGGCGCCGGACTAAGACGAGCGCGGACCGGGTCCTCTACCTGCTCGAGTCGTCGCTGCCGTATGCCCCCTCGGGCTACGGCTACCGGTCCCGCGAGCTGCTGCGTGCGCTGCGCGAGGCGGGCCTGCGCCCGGAGGTGGCCACTCGGATGGGCTTTCCGTCGAGCCGCGGGATCATGGGGGTGCCGGCGGAGGAGACGGTCGACGGGGTGACCCACCACCGCTTCAACCTGCCCGGCGTCAGCAAGTACACCGGGATCCCGCTCGACGAGCGGCTTCAGCAGAACGCCGAGTGGCTGCTCGAGCTCGTCGAGCGGATCGGCCCCGCTGCCATCATCGCGGCGACCCCGCACCTCAACGGCCTGCTGGCCCTGAGCCTGCGGGAGGCCACGGGCACGCCGATGATCTACGACGTCCGCGGCTTTCCCGAGATGACCTGGGCGACGCGGCCGGGTGGGGCGGGAAGCGAGGTCTACTGGAGGCGCCGCGAAGCTGAGACCCGCTGCGCGGCGGAGGCGGACGGCGTCATCACCACCAGCGGGACGATGCGGGACGAGCTGGCCTCGCGCGGTGTCAGCCCCAACCGGATCACGATCGTTCCGCAGATCGTGGATCTGGACGCATACTCGCCACGTTCTCGCGACCGTGACCTGGCGCGCTCGTACGGCCTCGAAGGGAACTTCGTGGTTGGCACCATCTCCTCGCTCGTGGACTACGAGGGGATCGACGTGCTGCTGCGGGCGGTCGCCCTGGCCCGGGCGGAGGGCCGAGAAATCGCCGCCCTCCTGGTGGGCGACGGGCAGGCCCGGCCTGCGCTCGAGGCCCTGGCGGGCGAGCTCGAGCTCGGTGCGGCGGCCGTCTTCGCCGGGCGCATCGAACAGGCGGAGGTGCCTGCCCACTACGGGCTGCTCGACCTGTTCGCGCTCCCGCGCGCCGACCTCGAGGTCTGCCGCGCCGTCACCCCGCTGAAACCCTTCGAGGCCCTGGCGACGGGGACGCCGATCCTGGTCAGCGACCTGCCGGCGCTGGCAGAGATCGTCGCCGACTCCGGCGGCGGGCGAACGGTGGAGCCCGAGTCGCCTGAGGCCCTGGCGGCGGCAATCCTCGAGCTGGAGGGCGATCGCGGCGAACGCGCCAGCCTGGAGGTCGCCGCCGTCGAGTACGCCGTCGCCACCAACGACCGAGCGCGCGCCGCAGGCTCGCTCCGCGCGAGCTTCGAGGCTGTGTCTACCCTGAGCCGGCCTTGACCCTGCCGCTGTTCGCAAGCCGCGCGGCGCTCGAGCCGCTGCTGCCCGAGATCGCCGAGCGGCAGCGGGCGGTTCTGGAGACCGGCCGCTACGTCCTCGGACCGGAGGTCGAGGCGTTCGAGTCCGAGTTCGCCTCTTACGTCGGCGCGAACCAGTGCGTCGGGGTGGCCGACGGGACGGACGCGCTCCTGATCGGCCTGCGGGCGCTCGGCGTCCGTCCCGGCGATGAGGTGGTGGTGCCGGCGTTCACCTTCTTCGCCACGGCAGAGGCGGTCGTGGAGCTCGGGGCCACACCGGTCTTCTGCGACGTCGATCCCGAGACCTGGTGCATGACCGCGGCGACCGCCGAGCCAGCGATCTCCGACCGGACCCGGGCTCTGCTCCCGGTCCACATCTTCGGCAACCCCGCGCCAGTGCCGGAGCTCCACGAGCTGGCTGAACCGCGAGGTATCCGGGTGCTGGAGGACGCAGCCCAGGCCCACGGCGCCGAGCTCGGGGGCCGGATGGCCGGCGCGCTGGGAGGCGCCGCCGCGTTCAGCTTCTTCCCTTCGAAGAACCTTGGCGGGTTCGGCGACGGCGGGGCGCTCACCACCAGCGATCCGGACGTGGCGGAGGCCGCCAGGCTGCTCCGCACCCGCGGCTCCAAGGACAAGCGCACCTTCACCGAGGTCGGATACAACTCGCGGCTCGACGAGCTCCAGGCAGCCGGGTTGCGCGTGATCCTGCCCCACCTGCCGGACTGGATCGACGCACGGCGCCGCGCGGCGGGCGCCTATCTCGAGGCCGGACTGGCGGATCTGATGCCCGTCCAGAGCGAGACCCCCGACGGGCGGTCCGCGTGGCACATCCTCGCGACCGCCTCGTCGGAGCGCGACCGGATCGCGGCCGCGCTCTCCGAGGCGGAGATCGAGGCGCGCCCCTACTATGAGACCCCCCTCTATCGGCAGCCGGCGCTCGAGCGCTGGGCGCCGCCCGAGCCGCTCGCCGAGACAGAGCGGATCTGCTCGCAGATCCTGGCGCTGCCGATGGGCTCAGCCCTGCCGGAGAGCGCCCCGGGCGAGGTGGTCGCCGCAATCCGCAGCGCGTAACGACCCGCCGAACGTCCCAGAGTGCTCGCTGAGAAGGGGTATCCGGGACGTTCGGCGAGGGTCAGGGCCAGCGCTCGAGCAGCTCGTCGTCCGCGACGTCCCTGAGCTCCCGGGCTGGGACGCCAACCATCACCTTGCGGGCGGGCACGTCGTCGAGGACGACCGCACCGGCTCCGATCACGGCCTCCTCGCCGATCTCGACGCCGGGCAGCACCACGGCCCCGCCTCCCACCCGGCAGGCACGGCGCAGGGTCGGGCCGTCGGGGGGGTCGCCGGCCGCGTGGCGACCCATGGTGTCGTCGTTCGTCAGGACGACCCCGGGACCGAGGAAGGCGTCGTCCTCGATCACGGCGCCGGCGGTGACGTAGCAGTTGCTCTGGATCTTCACCCTGTGGCCCACCGTTACGTCGTTGTCCACCGCGCTGCCGCGGCCGACCACCGACTCGGCACCGATCCGAGCCCGTTCGCGGATCTGGACCTGGTCGCCGATCACCGCCGCCGTTCCAATCTCCGCTCCCGCGCCGATGACCGCCCCGGGGCAGACCACGGCGTCCTCGGCCAGCGTTGCCGGAGGCGGCTGGGCCGCGGAGGCGGTCGAATGTCGGCCGAGCATGGGCGGCTTGCCGACCACGGCGGAGTCGCCGATCACGCAGAAGTCCCCGATCCGGGTGCCGGCGTGGATGACCACGTTCCCACCCAGCTCGACGCCCTCCCCGAACTGGACGCCCTCGCCGAGCAGCAGGCCGGGGGCCAGGTCGGAGGGTTGGATTGAGCTCACGGGCCGGCGTGAATTCCCGGCCGGTCCGCGTCGATCGGAGCCTTGACCGAGATGGGTGCGCCGTCGGCGTCGAGGGACGCCTGGAGGGCCTCCAGCACATTGACCACCCTGACGCCCGCGGCGCCGTCGGTGTGCGGGCGTTCGCCGGTGCGCAGGCACTCGATGAAATGGGTGCACTCGAGCCGCAGGGGCTCCGTGTTCAGCACCATCGGGCTGTGGACAGGCCCGGAGCGGGTGATGTACTCGCCGTAGGTGTCGGAGAGGGAGGCGAAGCTGTTGTCCCAGATCGAGAGCTTGCGCTCCAGCGCCATGTCGTCGAGGGTCGCCATGCGCTCCGAGCCCACGACGGTGATCCGCCGCACCTTGTGAGGGTCGAGCCACGAGAGATGGAGATGGCTGACCAGCCCGCTGTCGAAGCGGATGTGGGCGAAGACAACGTCCTCGACGTCCTCGCGCATGAACCACTCGCCTCTTGCTGAGACCTCGACCGGCGCGCCGTCGGCCAGCTCGAGCAACACGGAGACGTCGTGGGCGCCAAGGCTCCAGAGCGCGTTCTCGTCGGTCCGGAGCTTGCCCAGATTGAGGCGCTGGGAGTGGACGTAACGGACCCTGCCCAGCTCACCGCGCCCGATCAGGTCGGCGAGCTGGCGGACGCCGGGGTGGTAGCAGAGCAGGTGGCCGACCATCAGCACCAGACCGCGCTCGTCGGCGAGCCGCGTCAGGCGTTCCGCCGACTCCGTGTCACGGGCGAGCGGCTTCTCGACGAAGCAGTTCTTGCCCGCCTCCAGCACGCGCTGGCCCAACGCCGCATGGGTCGAGCCGGGAGTTGCGATTGCGATGGCAGCGAGGTCGGGATCGTCGAGCAGGTCATCGATGTCGGACGTGAAGCGCGCCTGCGGGTATGCGGACTCCCAGTGCCTCCGCTTCTCCTCGTCGAGCTCGCAGCACCAGGCGAGCTCGGAGCTCTCGAGCGTGGCGAAGTTGCGGGCCAAGTTTGGCCCCCAGTACCCCATGCCGACTATGCCGACGCGTTCAGGCATCCCTCGGGCAAGCATAGGGGCGCTACCGAGCCCGGGGTGAGATCTGCAAGCCCCGGCTCATTCGGCCCAAGCCGCGATCCCCGCGGCCACCCGTTCGCCCGCCCTGCCCCCACCGTAGATCTCCGCGGCAGGCGAGGTCTCACCCGGGGCGGGTAGCTCCTCGAGGGCGCCCTCGACCGCCTCTGGACGGAGACCAATGAGCTGGTTCCAGCCGGCCTCAACGGTCTCCACCCACTCGGTCTCCTCGCGCATGGTCAGGCACGGCACCGAGGCCAGGAAGGCCTCCTTCTGCAGCCCGCCGGAATCGGTGATCACCGCGCGGGCGCCACGCACAAGGCGGGTCATGTCGAGATAGCCGAGCGGCTCAACGGGCCTGATGCCTCTCTCCGAGAGCCCCTCCATCCCTCCGATCTCCTCCAGCCGGGCCCGGGTCCGGGGATGAACCGGGAAGACGACGGGTGCCGCCTCCGCCGCTCTCGCCAGCACCTCGACCACCAGCGCGAGCCGCTCCGGCTCGTCGACATTTCCGGGCCGGTGAGCCGTGGCCACGCTGTAGCCCTGGGGCTCCAGCTCGAGGCGCTCGAGCACATCTGAGCGCTCGTCGGCCACCGGGCCGAAGGCGAGCGCGACGTCCGCCATCACGTCACCGGTGACGACCGCGTGCGAGCCGAGGCCCTCGTCGCGGAGGTTCTGGAGCGCCATCTCGGTCGAGCAGAGCAGCAGGCCGCCGAGCGAATCGACCACCAGCCGGTTGATCTCCTCGGGCATCGCCCGGTCCCGCGAGCGCATCCCGGCTTCGACGTGGACGAGCGGGACCGACGCCTTGGCCGCGACCAGCGCCCCGCCCAGGGTGGAGTTGGTGTCCCCGTAGACGAGCAGCACGTCGGGCTGGAGCTCGCGCACCAGCGGCTCGAGCCGGGTCAGGATCGCCGCCGTCTGCTCGGCGTGGCTGCCGGAGCCGACCTCCAGCTCGCGATCCGGTATGGGCATCTCGAGCTGCTCGAAGAAGACGTCGGAGAGCTCCGGGTCGTAGTGCTGTCCGGTGTGGACCAGGATCTCGTCGACCCGCTCGCGCAGGTGGGTCGAGACGGCTGCGGCCTTGACGAACTGCGGCCGGTTGCCGACCACGGTGACCACCCGTCGCGCTCTCGGCGGATCAGCCACCGGCAGCGGCAGTCCCGGAGCGTGGGGCGCGGCAGGCGATCAGCTTGTGCGTGCGGAGGAACGGCAGGCGTGCGAGTCGTTCGTAGCGATCCCCCGCGCGACGGCCGAGATGGCGGGCCAGGGCGGGGACGAGCGTCAGGCTGAGCTGCTCACGAGATGTGATCCCGGCTGCGTCCAGGTCGCCCTCTCTGATCAGAAGCGTGTGCCGATTGAGCGGGTTGGGTACGCGCGGTTCGTAGATCAGCAGGAGTCCGCCGGGCGCGAGCACACGCATCCCTTCGCCCAGTCCCTCACATATTGCCTTGTGTGAGCCGAGAGATGAAAGAAGCGTGAGCTGGAGTACCACCGTGAAGCTCTCATCCGGGAAAGGAAGGCCGCGAACATCCCCGACGTCGATCTCGGCGCCGGGCACCGCTGCCCTGGCCGCGGCGACCCGCTCTTCCTGGATGTCGACCCCCCGCAGCCGCTCGGGCTGCACGCCCGCCTCGACCAGGGCGCGCAGGCACCAGCCCGTGCCGCAGCCGGCGTCGAGGATCTGCCCGGTGCCCGCGATCTCGGGGGCAGCCAGCCGGAGCAGATGCGAGAGGAGCTCGCTGCGGATCGCCGCGTTGCCCGGATTGTCCGCCGCCCAGGCACGCTGCTTGCGCCGACTCCGGGCGTATCTGGAGTACACGCGGTTAACTGACCCACGATGAGAGTCACGCTGCTCACTCACTACTACCCGCCCGAGGTCGGGGCGCCGCAGGCGCGGCTTTCGGCCCTAGCGCGTGGATTGAGCCGCCGCGGCGTCGAGGTCACGGTGCACACCGGCTTCCCACACTACCCGGACGGGGTGATCCAGCCCCCGTACCGGAACCGGCCCTGGCGAATCGAGGTGGAGGACGGCGTGCGGGTGGTGCGGAGCGCCGTCTACCCGGTGCCGAATCGCGGCTTCGGCCGACGGATCGCCAACCACCTCTCGTTCGGCCTCAGCGCGCTGGCCAGCGCACCTGCCGCCGGCCCGGCCCACGCGGTGATCGTCGAGACGCCCCCACTCCTGCTCGCGGGCTCTTCGATCGCCTATGCCCGGGGAAAGCGGGCGGCGCTGGTGGTGAATGTCTCCGACATGTGGCCCGACTCCGCCGTCACGCTCGGGACGCTCAGGCGGCCTCGGCTGGTGAGCTCCGCGCGGGCGCTCGAGCACGCCTGCTACCGGGCCGCCGCCGCCATCGTCTGCCCAACCCGCGGAATCGAGGCCGCGCTGAAAGGCTTCGAGGAAGTCAGGGGAAAGGTCCACAGGATCCCGCCGAGCGTCGACCCGGAGCTCTTTCCTGGCTCACCGCCGCGCGCGAACGGAACCTTCAGGGTCCTCTACGCCGGGACCATCGGGATGAGTCAGGGAGTGGGCACCCTGATGGACGCGGCCGAGCTGCTCGACGACGACAGCGCGATCGAGATTGTGATCGCCGGTGACGGTGCCGAGGGGCCGGAGCTCCGCCGCCGCCTCGCCGAGGGTCGGCTGCACAACGTCACCATGCTGGGCCGCGTGCCCCACGATCGGATCCCCGCGCTCTACGCCGAGGCTGATGCGGCGGTCGTGCTCCTTCGTGACAAGCCGTTGTTCGAGGGGGCGTTGCCGACGAAGATGTTCGAGGCGATGAGCGCGAGCCGGCCCCTGGTTCTCTCCGCTGCGGGCGAGGCTGCGAGCCTGGTGAAGGAGGCCTCCTGCGGGGTGGTGGTGCACCCCGAGCGGCCCCGCGAGCTGGCCGCCGCGCTCAGCGACCTGGCACACGACCGCGAACGCGCCGGCAGGCTCGGGGCCGCCGGCCGTCAGGCGATTGTGGAGGGCTACTCGCGCGAGCGAGCCTTCGACCGCTGGTACGGGCTCCTCACCAGCCTGGCCGCCTGAAAGTGCTGCTCTCCATGCAAGGCGCCGCTTCTCTTCCAAGGCGGCCTCTGAAGTACTGCCGCAGCCTGGCCGCTGCTTCCCTAGATCGCAACCCGCACGCTAATCGGCGCGCCGCAAGGACATCGCGAGGCCGGCGACCGCGAGTTCCGCCGCTCGGCGGCCGATCCCGACGTCGCCGACCCGGCCAGCCGGCGGATCGTGCTCGAGATCCCGCACCTCGAGACCTCGATCCACAACGGAGGTCAGCTTGGCGGTACTCGTGAATCGAAGCACAAGCACCGGACTCTCGGTTCGTGCTAGAGGCGATGCTCGGAAGCACTCCTTTCCATGCAGAGCAGCGGTTTGAGATCACAGCCCTAAGCTGTTAGGGGGAGGGGCCTAGGACTTCTTCGGCGGCTTGCCCGGGGTCTGCAGCGGGGAAGCCCTCTCGGCCGTGTTCTGGGCGAGCAGCTGGAGGCCGACATCGCGCGGGTTCCGGTCGCTGGCGCGCTGGTAGTAGTCGGCTGCCGCCGCGAAACTCGAGTCGCGGAGCTCGATGTCGCCCAGCAGCGTCAGGGTGACGAAGTTGTCGGGTTCCTTCTCGAGGGCGTCCTGGAGCTCCGCGAGCGCATCGTCGCGGTTGCCCTCGGCCTCCAGAGCGGAGGCCTGCAGGTAGTGCGGGATCACCGAGACCGGGTTGAAGCCCGCCGCGGACTTGGCCGCCGAAAGCTGGGCCGAGGCGGACCTCCCCTGCTCCTCGCGGGCCTTGCGGATGTAGAGGTCTCCCAGGTAGAGGAAGACCACGCTGATCGCCGCGCCCGCGAGCAGCGCCGCGATCCCGAAGCGTGCTACCAGCCTCTCGCGGTCACGGAACCAGGGCAGCTGGAGCGGAGCGGGCCTGTCCTCGGCGCGGCCGCGCGGGACCGCCGCCAAAGCCAATGAGAGCAATCCAAGGCCGGTAACAGTCGGAACCAGCCAGAGCCAGTCGGTCAGGGATTGCCCGATCACCACCGCGCCACCGGCCGTGAGTCCGGCGATGATGCGGCGGTCCTTTGGAGGGGCCTCCTTTGCTGATCGGGCCACGCCGATGGCGAGCGCGACGATGACGCCCACGAAGAGGAGTAGGCCAACGAATCCCGTCTCGGCGAGCAGCCTGAAGGGCAGGCTGTGCGGATCCTCGAGGTTGCGATCGGTGCGGCGCTGCTGGTAGTAGTCGAAGGAGTAGTTCCCGTCGCCGACGCCGCCGACGGGCGCCGACTCGAACTCCTTCCACGCCACGCGCCAGAGGTCGTAGCGCTGGCCTCCCACCGAGCCCAGCCTGGTGGAGCTGGTGGTGGCGCTGCCATTTATGTCCCTGAACTCGTCCCACTTGTCGCTGGCGTAGGTGACCGGGTTGCCGACCTTGACCAGCACGGCGATCACTGCGATGGCGCCGAGTGCCGCGAGACCGTAGAGCGCGACCCGGCGGGCGGCGTCTCCGGCGGCCGATCCCCGCAGCCCATTGTCGAGCAGAGCGGCGAACAGGCCGAAGACGAGCGTGGCGAAGGTGAGGACGAGAAGGGCGGTGCTCGCGTTGTGGACGACGGAATCCGTGACCGGCTGGCCGTCCTGGAAGGCGTGGTAGGGGTCGAGCAGCGGACCGGAGAAGATCGCCACGGCAGCCGCGGCCGCGAGGGCGAAGAGGGTCCGGCGCAGCCGATCCGGGCCGATCGCCATGATGACCGCGGCCCCGCAGACCAGCCCGATGGCGACCCCGCGCGACTGGGTGAGGAAGGCGAGCCCGAGCGAAAGAACGGCGATCGCGAACGAGGCTGCCCGCACGGGAGTGTTCCGGCCGCGCTCCGCGGCGAATCCGATCAGGGGCCAGAAGGCGAACGCGAACAGCGTCGCTGTGGCGTTCCGATAGCCGAGCGGGTTCTCGAGGCGGCCCGCGCCGAAGAGGTCGGCGCCGTTGGCGATCAGGGCGATCAGGGTGATCACCGCCACCCCGCCCACCCCGAAGAAGATGCCCTGACCTACCCAGAGCGCCTGGCGGCGCCCGCGCAGGGCGAGCGGCACCGTGATCACGGCCGCGTACAGGATCGTCCGCGCCGCTCCCTCCCAGGCGTCCGCCGCCGATTCCGCCCAGATCGAAGAGAGGAGTGTCCAGGCGGCGAACGCCCAGACCAGACCCACGGCGATGCTCAGCGGCCCCCGATCGACCTGGATCCCGCCGGCAATCTGCGTCGAGATCAGGATGGTCAGCGCGAGGACCTCGATCAGCGCCCAGTAGCGCAGCGCGAAGGCGCCGTCGAAGGCGCACGCGATCACGAGGAGCGCAGCGACGGCGCCCGCCGGAGCGGCGCCAAGCACGCGTCTCCTCGTGAGCTGGAGACGTTCCTGCGCTCGCGCTCGCCTCGGTGGCGTCCTGGCTTCACTCACTGTTCTCCCGTCACGCTGTATCGATTGCCCGACGGCGCATTGTGCCAGCGGCCCATTCCGGGAAGCACCTCGGCGGGGACGGGTGGCCCTATGTGGCGGGCCCAAGCCGGTATAAGCCGTGAATGGACGTCGGGTTCGGGGAGGCACTCCTGTACAGCGGAGCGCTCCTGGCCCTGGCGGCGGCTCTCTCTGGGCTCATGCGCGGGACCGTGCTCTCGATCTCGGTGCTCTCGGTCGCCGCTGGGCTGATCCTGGCCGAGGCGGGGGCGATTCACATCGAGGGATCCGACCAGGCCGTTGTCAACCTCTTCCTGCTTGCCCTGATCGTCACGCTGTTCTCCGACGGGCTCTTCGTGGAGCGGGAGCTCCTGATCCTTCACTGGGGCCCGGTGGTGCGGGCGCTGGTGATCGCCATGCCCATCACGCTGGTCCTCCTGGCCCTGGCGGCGAAGCTCCTCTTCTCCGAGCTCAGCTGGGCAGAGGCCTTCCTGCTGGGCTCGGTGCTCTCCGCCACGGACCCGGTCGTCACCTCGGCGGTGGTCACCTCACAGCGTGTGCCCTCGGCGGTGCGGCACGCCCTCAACCTCGAGTCCGGGCTCAATGACGGTCTGGCGCTCCCGTTCGTCCTCTTCTTCATCATCCTCGCCTCCCCCGGCGGTGACGCGGGGACCGAGGCCGCCAAGCTGGTCGGGGAGGCGGCCTTCGGCGCGGTTCTCGGATTCCTGATCGGCCTTGGCGCCGGCCGCCTCACCCACCATCTACCCGGGGGAGGGATCGTGCGGCGCTACGAGGGGATCTACGCGCTGGGGGTGGGCCTGCTCACCTACGGCCTTGCTGACGTCACATTGGGCAACGGCCTGATCGCCGCTTTCGTCTGCGGGATCTCCCTGGCGGTGGCAAAGCGAGACATCGCGGACGACTTCGTGGTCTTCAGCGAAAACGTCAGCTCGATCCTCCAGGTACTCACCTTCTTCGCCTTCGGGGGGCTAATCGTCGCGACCGGTTACCACGCGGACATCCCGCTGCTGGTCGTCTTCATCGCGTTCGCGCTGGCGATCGCGCGCCCCATCGCGATCACCATCTCCTTCTTCCGAGTCGGGCTGCCCGCGCCGCACCGCGCCTTCATCGCCTGGTTCGGGCCAAAGGGGGTGGCGGGAATCCTGTTCGCCGAGCTGGTCCTCAACTCCGAAGTCAGCGACGCCAACCTGATCTTCGAGACGGCGGCGTTTGTGATTCTCGTCTCGATCGTCGTCCACGGGCTCACCGACACCCTGGGAGCGCGGTGGATCGAGGCGCGAATCTCCTCAGCTAAACGCTGAGGAGCTTCTTCTTCTCCTCGCGGAACTCGGCCTGCGTGAGCACGCCCTTCTCCTTGAGCTCCCCGAGCCGCTCGAGGCGATCGAGCCTGGCGTCGTCTGGATCCTTCTCCCCGTCCGAGAGGCCCTTGACCGCCGATTCGATCCGGCGCCCCGTCTCGGAGGTGGTCCGCCGCGCGCGCTCCCGCATCGACTGCATCCAATCCCCTCGCTGTGCGCCGGGGAACTCGACGAGCGTCTTTCGCCTGAGCGCCTCGATGCCGACCCCCGCGAGGGCGATCAACAGCAGGGTCAGCACCAGCTGGCGGAACCCATCGGGCGGCCACAGGATCAACCCGAACAGGGCCCCCGCGCCGAAGATCGACCAGACGAGCTCACGCCGATTGCGAAGCGTCGGCGCGAGCGCCCTCCTGACACCGACCGCGTAACCGGATGGCGATGCCAGGAAGGCGGCGAGCACGAAGAGGACGCCGTAGATGATCACGGTGATCGCGATGCTGTGCAGGAGCGAGGTCCCGATGTCCCAGGCGTGCTTCGCAGGCTCGTTCGCGGCTTCGGTATTCGCCAGAGAGTCGACGAAGAGACCCTTGAGAGCGCCGCGCACTGCGATCGCGCCCAGCCCCGCGGCCATCAGGCCCAGGCCGTAGGCGAGCAGGACCATCCAGCGGCGACCCTTCGCCAGAAAGACCGCGAGGCCGAAGAAGGCCACGCTCCCGAAGGTGAAGAACCAGGAGAGCCCCTCGATGAGCTTGGTGACCGTCCGGGCGGTGTCGAGATTCTTTGAGTCGGCGACCTCCAGCTGTCCGACATCCGGCGGGAGCTTCTGATTGAGCTGTTTCTTCAACCCGATGCGGTCGGCCAGCTGCAGGACCAGCGGCCGGAGGTTGAGGACGACCTTGCCGTTCTGGCTCGAGACGACCTCGTTGTTCCCCTTCAAGATCGAGACCAGCTGGGTGTGCGCGATCCGGTTCGCGTCCTTCCACGCCTGCTGGATCCGCGGTGACTGGATCGCCTGTTCCGCTGCCCGCGTCGCGAACTGGCGCACGCCGGCGGCCAGGGGGGCCGAGAACTGCTGCACATCCTTCGGCAGGCGCTGCTTGATGACCGCGGAGACGTCGACGTTGGCGTAGAGCTGGTCGACGGAATAGCTCGCCACGGCGTCCGAGATGGTCTTGTCCTCGAGAAGCTTGCCGCTGGTGTCGACCCACCGGTCTGTGTCGAGCGCCTGCCGGTCGATCCAGCTGGTGAAGATCGCAAGGAAGGCGAGGATCGAGGCGAAGACGACGAGTATCCGCACCTTGATCCGGTGCTGGGTCTCGGGCGGATCCGTCGAGGCCATGGCGCCCTCGAAGCTAGCGCCGCGGAGGCGACCTCAGCGCAAGGAGTCAGCCATCTCCCTGGGCGTCCCTGATCGCGCTCTGAGCCTCGGCGATGCCGGCACCGGTGAGCTCCCGGTAGCGCTTCACGGCCTGGGCCTCGTTCCCCTTCGCCAGCAGGTCCTGGATCTCGGGATCCTGGGCCGGATCGGGCCCGCCCGCCTGATCCCCGCCCCGCGGCTCTATGCCGAGGTGCTCGAAGAGCTGCTCTAGGCGCGTCTCGACGAGCGCCAGCCGCTGCTGGATCTCGAGCAGGTGCTGGTCGATGGCCATGTGCTCAAGCGGCGACGGGCTCGAGCCGCTGCTCGACCCACTCGGTCGAGGCGATGTGCTTGCTCATCCCGAGCTGCTTGGGCTCGAAGCCGAGGGCGAGGCCGACGAGCTGAGGGAGATGGAGCACCGCGAGGCCGAGCTCGCGATTCACGGCCTTGGCCGCCTCCGGCTGTTGCAGATCGAGGTTGAGGTGGCAGAGCGGGCAGGGGGTGACCAGGCAGTCCGCCCCGGCGTCGAGCGCGTCGCCGAGGTGAGTGCCGGCCTGCCTCAGCGAGACCTCGCGGGCCATGGTGATGAGCGGGAACCCGCAACACTTGCGGGCGCCGTCGTACTCGACTACCTCGCCGCCCAGCGCCTCGATCAGGCGATCGAGGTAGAGGTCCCGCTCGGGGTGATCCTCGTAGCCGAGCCGGTGTTTCGGTCGGAGGATGTAGCAGCCGTAGAAGGGCCCGACGCGAAGCCCGTCGAGCGGCCGGGTCACCTGCTCCCTCAACCGGTCGAGCCCGTAGTCCTCGGCGAGAACCCAGAGGAAGTTCTTGTTGGAGAAGCCCTCGGGGTCGTAGGCCAACCCCTCCTCGGCGAGCGTCTCGTTGATGTGCGAGCGGTACTCGGAGTCGCGCAGGCGCTGCTGGCACTCGGACTGCGCGCCCTGGCAGGTCGAGCAGATGTTCATCATCGGCAGGCCGGTCTGCTGGGCGAGCGCGAAGGTGCGGGCGTTGAGCGTGTCGGCGAGCTCCTGGTTGTGCTCGGCGATCACCCCGGCGCCGCAGCAGTTGGCGCGGTCGAGCTCGACCAGCTCGATGCCGAGGCGGTCAGCCACCAGCGCCATCGAGCCGTGGAGCTCCGGCGTGAAGCCGCGGGAGACGCAGCCCGGCCAATACGCGAGCTTCAAATCGGTCACTGCGTTCCCACCTCGTCCGGCTCCGGGTCGCCGGCCTCGGCCTCGTCGCCCTCCTCGCCGCGTATGTAGAGGTTGAGCTCCACCTGGTGGTCCTCCGCGTGAGCGTAGATCCGCTTGACGTGGTTCTGCGCGTCGCCCGGCAGCTTGTGGTGGACGCCCGGGATCAGCTTGGGCAGCGAGCGCATCTTGCCGGTGCGGATGCCGCGCACAGCGGTCGGCAGCGACACCAGCAGCCCCTTGATCGCACCGTGCTTCGGCATCAACTTGCCCTTGATCCCGGGGGCGAAGGACTCTTGCTGGAGCGCGGCTTCGTCGAGCGTGCCCTTCTTCTCGATGATCTTGGTGAAGGCCTCCATGTGATTCCGGCCGTGGTTCTGATCCTCGATGTCCTCTTCGTCGGCCGCGCGGCGAAGCCGCATGATCTGGTCCATGGGCGCCACCCCCTTGGGGCAGGCGTCGATGCAGGAGAAGCAGTGGGTGCAGTCGTAGATCCCGTGCGGGTCCTGCGCCAGGTCGTGCAGCCGCTCCTTGGTCTCGGCGTCACGCGGGTCGCCGACGAACCGGTAGGCCTTGGCGAGCGCGGCGGGCCCGATGAAGTCGGGGTCGGCCTCCATCGAGAGGCAGGCGGAGACGCACGCGCCGCACTGGATGCAGGCCATCGACTGGGTGACGTCGATCATCGACTCGGGCGGAACGATGTACTCGCGCTCGGGCGGGTCGCCCTCGGGAAGGAGCCACGGAGTGACGCGGCGGATCTTCGTCCAGTGGGTCGACTCCATGTCGGTGACCAGGTCCTTGATCACGGGCATGTTCCCCATCGGCTCGACGACGATCGGCTCGCCCGAGCCGTTGTTGCGGTTGGCGAATTCGCTGGCCTCGCCGATCATCGTCTTGCAGGCGAGCCCGGACTGGCCATTGATCTTCATCCCGCACGAGCCGCAGATCGCGGCGCGGCAGGAGCAGCGGACGGCCAGCGAGCCGTCGTCGCGGTCCTTCGCCTGCAGCAGCCCGTCGAGGACAGAGAGCGTGGGGTCGAGGTCGACGTCGAAGCTCTCCCAATAGGGGCCCTCGGCCTCTTCAGGCTGGAAGCGCCTCACCTTGAGAGTGAACTCAGCCATCTCCATCAACCCTACTCATCTAGTAGGTCCGCTCCTGCGGCTCCCACTGGGTGATGGTCACGTCGGAGTAGCTGATCTCGGGCCCGTCGTCAGTCCGAGCCAGGTCGATGTGCTTGAGCCACTCCTCGTCGTTGCGCTCGGGGAAGTCGGTCCGGAACTGGGCGCCGCGGCTCTCCGTGCGGTGGATCGCCGCGACGCAGGTGCACTCGGCGCAGTCGAGCATGTAGCCGAGCTCGATCGCGCCGAGAACGTCCTGGTTGAAGACGGCGCCCTTGTCGTCGATGTAACAGCTCTCCGCCTCCTCCTTGAGGCGCCTGACCGTCTCGAGCGCGGTGTTGAGGCCCTCGGCGTCGCGGAAGACGGCCACGTGCTTGTCCATGGTGTCGCCGAGCTCGCGGCGGATCTCGGAGACTCGGCGACCCGAGCCTTTCTCCCGATCCATGATCTCGGCGATCGTCGCCTCCTCGACGTCCTGTGCGGCGTGCGGGGCGTGGACCGGCTCTCGGCCCTTGGCGCGCTCGGCTGCGTCGACCCCGGAGCGCCGGCCGAAGATCAGGGTGTCGAGCAGCGAGTTGGCGCCGAGCCGGTTCCCGCCGTGGACCGAGACGCAGGCCACCTCGCCGGCGGCATAGAGGCCCGGGACGTTCGTGCGCCCCTCCGTGTCCGTCTTCACGCCGCCCATCGTGTAGTGGTTGCCCGGCTTGATGTGGATCGGCTCCTCGGTGATGTCCACTCCGGCGAAGTCGCGGCCCACCAGAACGATCTCCCGCAGGGCCTCGTGGATCCGCTTGCGCGGCACTACGGTGATGTCCAGGGCGACGGTGCCGTCCGGGAACCCGCGTCCCTCCTGTATCTCCGTCTGCTCGGCGCGGGAGACGACGTCGCGGGAGGCGAGCTCCATCTTGTTGGGGGCGTACCTCTCCATGAACCGCTCGCCATTGGCGTTCAGCAGGTGGGCCCCCTCGCCCCGCGCACCCTCGGTGATCAGGAACCCCTTGCCGGCGAGCGTGGTCGGGTGGTACTGGACCATCTCCATGTCCATCAGCTTCGCCCCGACGCGATAGGCCTGGGCGATGCCGTCGCCGGTGCAGATCAGCGCGTTTGTGGTCGGGTGCCAGACCTGCCCGTTGCCGCCGGTGGCGAGGATCACCGCCTTGGCGCCGAAGTGGTCCATCGAGCCGTCCCGGACGTTGCGGCAGATCGCCCCGACACAGTTGCCGTCGTCGTCCATGGCGAGGCTGGTCGTGAAGTACTCCTCGTAGCGCGCGACCTCCTCGGAGTACTTCATGAGCTGCTCGTAGAGCACGTGCATGATCGCCTGGCCGGTGATGTCGGCGACGTAATACGTGCGCGCGGCCGAGGCCCCGCCGAAGGCGCGGGTGCCGAGCTTGCCCTCCTCGTTTCGGTGGAAGGTGACGCCGAGGTGCTCGAGGTGCAGCAGCTCGTCAGGAGCCGCCTTGCACATGATCTCGACGGCATCCTGGTCGGCGAGGTAGTCGGAGCCCTTCACCGTGTCGAAGGCGTGGGACTCCCAGCTGTCGTCCTCCTGGAGCGCCGCGTTGATGCCGCCCTGGGCCGCGTTGGAGTGCGAGCGGACGGGGTGGACCTTGCTGATGATCCCCACCGAGACGCCCTGCTCGGCGGCTGCAAGCGCGGCCCGCTGTCCCGCGAGGCCCGCCCCGATCACCAAGACGTCATGGTCCGGCACAGTTTCGATCCTATTGAAAGCGATTACACGGCTTCGCCATCAGACCGCGGCCACAGGGGCGGCTAGACGGCGGGTGGGCCGGTCGACGGCCGCAGCGCCCGACCGATCGCGTCAATCGTCAGCATGCCGCTGATGTGGCCCTCGGCGTCGGTCGCGATCAGCGCGCCGAGCCGCCGCAGAGCCTCATTGCCGAGTACGGACTCGAGCGGCGCATCCTCCTTGACGGTGAGCGAGCCGCTGTCGCGCGCCAGCACGTCCCGAACCGATGCCGAGGTCCGCTCGACCGCAGGCACGTTGTCGGCCGTAGGGCGGTCGACCAGGCCGATCACGTGCTGGGCCGCGTCCACGACGGGGAACCAGGGCGAGCGGTAGCGCAGGAAATACTCGTCGAGAGCCTGCTCGATCGATGCCCCTTCCGGGATCGCGACCGGGTCCGGGTCCATCACGTCGGCCACGGAGATGCCCTCGATCCGGCTGGTGAACTCGGTCTGGGCGATCGCCGACTTGGCGGCTCCCCTGAGGATGAAGCCGACGAAGGCCAGCCAGATGCCGCCGATTATGTCTCCCAGATAGACCACGAAGTAGCCGAGGCCGGCCAGGATCAGGAAGAGGCCGAACCATTCCCCCAGCGTGGCGGCGAAGCGCGTGCCGCTGTTGCGACTGCCGGTCCGCCACCAGGCGATCGCACGAGCAATCCGGCCCCCATCGAGCGGAAAGGCGGGGACCAGGTTGAAGATCAGGACCAGCAGATTGATGCTGCCGAGCCAGGCCACAACGGCTGCAGCGCCAGAGCTGGTCGCGTTGTTCCGGGCCAAAGCGGCGTCCCACAGCTTGTCGGGCCCATCCATCAGCAGAAATACCGCGGCGCAAACGACAACGATCGCCGCGGAGACCACGGGCCCCGCGATGGCGATCTTGAACTCTGTGCTGGGGCTATCGGAGTCCTTCTCGAGGCGGGCGACCCCGCCGAACATCCAAAGCGTGATGCCGGAAACGCGGATGCCCTTCCTCATGGCGACGAACGCGTGGCCGAGCTCGTGCAGGAGGATCGAGCCGAAGAACAGCAAAGCGCTCGCAACCGCCAGGAAGTAAGGCTCGCTGTCGCTCTGAGACAAGTTGAGCTCGTCGCGATACGAAGCCGAGAGCCAGAAGATGATCAGGAAGAGGACGATGAACCAGGAGAAGTCAACGGCAATCCTGATTCCTCGGACACGAAACAGCGTCACGCCGGCGGCGGGCATCCCCCGATCTTAGGTTGCGGGTGCTGGTTCTCCCCGGAACGAACCGCCGGTGGACGAACTCTCGTAGTTTTCCCGGATCGCGACCGAGGTACCCACCAGCGTCTCGACCCCGCCCGACGCGGCCTGGATGCGCGAGCGCCTCGACGAGCTCTGTGCCTTCGAGCGGGAGTCGGCCTCCGACGGGGAGCTGCGGGCGGCGGAGTGGCTCGCCGGAGCACTCCGCGACGAGGGCGTGGGTGCGGTTCGGGTCGAGGAGGAGCCGGAAGCCAACGGCACCTTCTGGTGGTCGATCGGCCTGCTGACCGGCGCCGCCGCCCTCGCCGGCCTCGCGGCGCGACGCGGCGGGCGCGCCGCGCGGCTGTTCGCCGCGGCGACCGGCGCGGCCGCTGTCGCCCTGAGCGCCGACGAGCTCCCGCCGGGCCGGCGGCGGTTCCGGCAGCTGCTCCCGAAGAGCAGCTGCCACCAGGTGCTCGGCGAGCTCGGTCCTCCGGATGCGGAGCGAACGATCGTCCTCATGGCGCACCACGACGCCGCCCACACGGCCTTCTTCTTCAACCCCGCGATCACCGAGGCCGTCGCCGAGAGCGCGCCCTGGGTCTTCGACCAGAACGACACGAGCCCGCCGCTGATGTGGCCGGTGGTCGGCGGGCCGGCGCTCGTCGCGGCGGGCGCTTTGCTCGGCAGTCGCTCACTGACCGGCCTCGGCACGTTCGCCTGCGCCGGCGCGGCGGCGTTCATGGCGCACATCGGCGCCGGCGAGGTCGTCCCCGGCGCCAACGACAACGGCACCGGCTGTGTCGCACAGCTCGCGATCGCCAGGGCGCTCTCGGAGCATCCGCCGGAGAACACGAGGGTGTTGTTCCTCTCCACCTCCGAGGAGGCGCTCTGCGAGGGGATGGGCCTGTTCATGGAGCGGCACGCGGCCGAGCTCCCGGTCGACCGGACCTTCTTTCTCTGCCTCGACACCATCGGCTCCCCCCGCCTGCTCGTTCTGCGGGGCGAGGGGATGCTGAAGCTCCGGGAGTACCCGGCGGAGTCCCTCGACCTGCTCGACTCCACCGCCGAGCAGCTCGACATCGACCTCTTCCCGAACCTGCGGCTGCGGAACGCGACCGACGGGATCTTCCCGCTGGCGGCCGGCTACCAGTGCGTCTCGGTCGCCTCCTGCAACCGGTGGAAGAACCCCTCGAACTACCACTGGAGGACCGACCTGCCCGAGAATGTCGACTACGGGACGGTGAGCGACGCGATCCGGCTCAGCGAGGCCGTGATCCGCAAGCTCGACGCTCGCTGGTTCTAGGCCGCGAAGCGCTCTTCGTACTTCGCCCGCCGCTTGGCCGCCTCTTCCTCGCGGTTCTTCGGAGGGGCGTTCGTCACCAAGGAGTCGAGCAGCTTCCGCGTCGCGGCGGCCACCTCGTCGACGGCCATCTCGAACGCCTCGGTGTTCGCCTGCGACGGCTTGGTGGAGCCGCTGATCTTGCGGACGAACTGAAGCGCCGCGTCGTGGATCTCCTCCTCATTCGCGGGTGGATCGAAGTTGTGGAGCTGTCTGATGTTTCTGCACATGAGTCTCAGCCTAGAGCAGGACCCGCGCGGCGCTAGCCCAAGAGCAACAGAGGGTTGTGGCGCTTTTCCGACCCCCGTAGGTGGGTAAAGCGCCGAGGCGCGTCAGATCGCGCGGTGGCGATCGATGATGCGGGTGAAGTCGGTGCCAGCGGGCAGCGTGCCGAAGGCATGACCCCAGTCGCCCTCGAGCCGCGAGGCGCAGAACGCCTCCGCCACGGCCTCGTCGCCGAAGCGGACCAGCAGCGACCCCTGGAGGGCGAGCGCCATCCGCTCCACCAGGGCGCGGGCCCTGGACTCGAGCGTGGAGGGATCGCTCTGGAGGTCGTCGCGCAGCTTGGCGGCGAAGCGGTCGAGCCGCGGCTCGAGCACAGCGCCTTCGCCGACTTCGTTGGCGAACGCCTCGACAGAGTCGGGGTTCTTGACCATCGCGCGCAGGACGTCGAGGCACTGCACGTTTCCCGAGCCCTCCCAGATCGAGCCGAGAGGAGTCTCGCGGTAGAGGCGCGGCATTCCCGACTCCTCGACGTAGCCGTTGCCCCCAAAGCACTCGAGGCACTCGACCGCGTGAGACGGGCCGCGCTTGCAGATCCAGTACTTGAGCACTGCGTTGGCGATGCGCTTGAAGGCCTGCGCCTCGTCGTCGCCGGCGATCGCCTCGTCGTAGGCTCGCGCGAGGCGGAGCGACGAGATAGTCGCCGCCTCCGACTCCACCGCCAGGTCGGCGAGCACGTTCTGCATCAGGGGCGCATCGACCAGCAGCCTGCCGAAGGTCGAGCGATGGTCGGTGTGGTTGATCGCCTGCGCGACCCCGTGCCGCATTCCCGTGGCGCTGCCCGAGGCGCAGTCGAGCCGGGTGTGATTGACCATCTCGATGATCGTGCGGACGCCCGCGCCCTCCTCGCCGACGAGGCGCGACGAGGCGCCGTCGAACTCGATCTCCGAGGAGGCGTTGGACCGGTTGCCGAGCTTGTCCTTGAGCCGCTGCAGGCGGAAGCGGTTGAGCTCGCCGTCGGGTAGGCGGCGCGGCATCAGGAAGCAGGAGACGCCGCCCTCCGCCTTGGCCAGGACGAGGAACGCGTCGCACTGCGGGGCGGAGAAGAACCACTTGTGGCCGGTGAGCTCATACTCGGCGCCGGGCCCGCCGCCGTTGATCGGCCGGCCGACGGTGGTGTTGGCGCGGACGTCGGAGCCGCCCTGCTTCTCGGTCATCCCCATGCCGAACAGGGAGCCCTCCTTCTCGGCGGCGGAGATCTGCCGCGGGTCGTAGACGTCGGACAGGATTCGCGACTCCCACTCCTCGGCCAGCTCCGGCTGCTGGCGCAGCGCCGGCACCACCGAGTAGGTCATCGAGATCGGACAGCCCACGCCGGCCTCGGCCTGGGAGAAGCACATGAAGGCCGCCGCGCGCGCGACGTGGGCGCCGGGCTGGGGATCGCGCCAGGGAAGCGAATGGAGCTCGTGCGAGATACCCAGCCGCATCAGGTCGTGCCAGGCCGGGTGGAACTCGGGCTCGTCGATCCGGTTGCCGTAGCGGTCGTGGGTGCGGAGCTTGGGTGGGTTCTCGTTGGCGAGGCGACCGAGCTCGATCACGTCGGCACGGCCCGCGATCTCGCCGACCTCGGCGATCCGCTCGACCGCCCACTCTGCGCCCTCGCGGCGGACGGCCTCGCCCATCACCGTGTCAGCCGTGAAGACGTTGTAGTCGGCCAGCGGCGGCGGCTGGTTGGTGACCTCATGGGTGCGAACTCCGGTCCGCTTCTCAGTGGTTGACATGCGCGGGCTCCTCTCCGATTGCACGGATGCAGAAATTGATCAGGGAGGCGATCAGCGTGTCGGGATCCCCTCCGTTGGCAGTTGGCGACAGTGGGCCGAGCATCGCCTCGCCGATAGCCCCGATCAGGGCCGCGGCGCTGGCCTCGACGTCCTGGTCCGGTAGCTCACCGGCATCGATCCCCTCGGTGATCACCTCGGCCATCAGGTCGCGGTAGCTGTGGCGGAAGTGGAGGCGTTCGGCCTCGACCGCGGGGTCGACCGGCTCGGCGAGGAGCGCCCAAGCGAGCCGGCGACCGCGAAGGGCGCGGCGGGCGAAGGCCTCGATCCCGGTGGCCATGCGGTCCGCCGCCGGCCCGGGGCTGGACTCGATCGCATCGTGCATCGCATCCACCTCGTGCTGCGAGGCCTCCCGGAAGACCTCGGCGAAGAGGTCCGACTTGGAGGGGAAATACCGGTAGACGGTGCCGACCGCGACCCCCGCCCGGTCAGCGACCGCAGCGACCGGCGCGGCGACGTAGCCGCCCTCTGCGATCAGCTCGCGGGCCGCGATCGTGATGCGCTTGCGGGTCTCGGCTCGACGCGCCTCGGTCCGCTCGGTGCTCCGGTAGGCCACAGCCTGAAGAAGTGAATCATCGTTCACTTCTTGTGTCAAGCGTGGCAGACGAGTAGGATCGCCGCCGCAATGGCAGAGATGGAGGAGACACTCGCGCAGATCCCGCTGTTCTCGGGGGTCAAGCCCAAGGAGCTGAAGAAGCTCGGCAAGCGGATGACCGTGCGCAGCTTCAACGAGGGCGACGAGATCACCCGGGAGGGCGAGAGCGGGATCGGCTTCTTCGTGATCGAAGAGGGCAACGCCAGCGTCAGTGTCGGCGGCGAAATCGTTCGCACGCTCGGCCCGGGTGAGCACTTCGGCGAGATCGCGCTGATCGACAGCGGCCCCCGGTCGGCGACCATCATCGCGGGCACCGACCTGCGCTGCCGCGGGATGTCGGCCTGGGAGTTCAGGCCGTTCGTCGAGGAGCACCCCGAGGTTGCCTGGGCGCTGCTCGAGACGCTCGTCAGCCGCCTGCGCGAAGCACACGCCTAGCGACGGCCGGGCCTCAGTCCGCGGGTAGGGTCGCGCCGAGGCTCTCGAAGGTCTCCTGAGCCCGCCGGCGGTCGGCGCTGCCGAGCAGCCAGCCCGTGCGAGCCACCTGGAAGGGGCACTCCATCTGCTCGAAGAGCTGCTTCGACTCCCGGAGCAGCTCTTCGTCGGAAGCGTGCAGCCCCTTGGCGCGAAGCAGGATCGCACTGGCGTAGCGATCGTGGCCCACTCGCGGCTCGGCCCAGGCGATCGCCTCGATGGCGTCGTCGCTCCCTGCGCGGACGAACGCCTCGGCGCGGCTGCAGGCATACATCGCGGTCCACTGGCTGCCCGTGACCGATTCTGAGCCGAGCGCGACCGCCTCGTCGAATCGCCCCCGGTGCAGCTCGAGGTCGATGCCGAACATCACGACTCCGCATCTCTGCTCTAGGTCCCGGGAGCTGAGGCTGTAGGCGTGGCTCATCCAGTCGGCGGCGGCGGCTCCGTCCCCTCGATAGCCGTAGGCCGCCGCTGTGCAGGCTGCGGGTGTCGCGAAGGCACCCATTGGCGGCTGGCCGGACTCCTCCCATGCTCTCCGGGCGCTCTTGCCGAATTCGATCGCCTGGTCCCAGTTCCCGAGCAAGAAGTTGGGCATCAGCTCGCGCTGATACTCGGCCATCTCCACGCCGCGGTTGCGGTCGACCTCGGCGCCTTGCTTCGCGTAGGTGAGCGCCTCCCGGAACTCGCCGACCTGCACGAGGCAGAGGACCATCATGTGGAGCGCGTCCGAGATCTCCACGTCGAGGGCGTGCGAGCGCGGTGCGCTCTCGAGCAGGTCGAGCCGCTCCCGAGTGTGCTCGACCGCGTCTAGCTGCCGGCCCTGAAGCCACTCGCTCGCGGTGATCGCATCGAGGGCGTTCTGGAGGAGCTGGCGGTCGTCGGTACGGCGAGCCAGCTCGAGCCCCTCCTGCGCGGGCCCCGCCATCGCCTCGGGGTCTTTGCTCATCCAGGCGAGCCACGCGTCGTCGAGCCGGAGCCGGGCGCGGGTAGGTAGGTCGTTGTCGTCAGCGAGCTCGTGGCCTCGCTTCAGGATCGGCCCTAGCTCGCTGACCGGGGGATCGCCCGCGATCCCGTGCATGCGGCTGCCGACCTCGACGCTGCGGGCATACGCGGCCGCCGCGCGGTCGGTGTCACCGTCGTGCTCCGCCGTCTCCCCGGCCTCGCGGAAGAGGCGCATGCCCTCGTCTCCGCGCCAACCGCGCAGCGCCACCTCAGCCGCCGCGACCAGCGCGTCGTGGCGCTCGATCCCATCGTCGGTGAGCCGGGCCGCATCCTCATAGAGGTGGCGGCCACGGGCGGCGGCACCGCGGTTGACGGCGGTGTCGGCGGCGGCAAGTACCGCCTCGCGGGCGGCAGCCCGGCGCTCGTCCGTCGCGTCGAGCTCGTACGCGTGGTCGAGGTGGTAGGCGATCAGCTCGGGCCGCTCGGCGAACGGGTCGCGGGCGCGAAGTGCCTCGACGGCGCGCTCGTGCAGCATCGCGCGCTCCCTCCGGGGGAGCGAGTTGTAGGCGACCTCGCGGATCACCTGGTGGCGGAAGACGAGGTGACCCGCCTCGGACCCCGGGCGCTCCTGGATCAGGGCGCGCCGCCGGAGGGACCAGAGTGGGTCGTTGGGGTCGGTGCCGAGCAGGTCGCCCAGCGGGCCCTGCGAGAAGGTGTGTCCGAGGACAGCTGCGTGCTGGAGCGTCCGCTTTTCCTCGGCCGGGAGCTGATCGATTCGCGCTGCGACCGCGGCCTGCACGGTGTCGGGGAGCGTCCGCGCGGCGCCGTCGGCGCCTGCATCGCCGATCCGGCGCGAGACCTCCTCGGTGAAGAATGGATTGCCGCCCGCGGCGTTCGCGATCCGGGGCGCGTCGGCTCGGCGATCGTCGGGCAGAAGCAGTTCGGCGAGGTGGGTTGCGGCGTCGCGATCGAGCGGCAGCAGCTCGAGCTGGGTGTTGTTACGCGCCGTACGACCGAACTCTGGGCGGCGCTCGGCGAGCTCGGGCCGGCTCGTGCAGAGCACCAGGATCGGGGCGTCATGGAGGCCGTAGGCGACATCCTCGAGCAGCTCGAGGGTGCCCTCGTCCGCCCAGTGGGCGTCGTCCACACCGATCGCCAGCGGCCCATCGCTTGCGAGCAGGGACACGAACCGGCGCCAGGAGCGCTTGAGCTCCTCCTCGGCGTCGCAGTCCGGCCTTCCCCGGATGGCGATGGTCAGGCCGGTAGCCAGAGAGGGAGCGTCCTCGGCACCGAGCTCGGACAGCAGCTTCTGTAGGGAGCGCTCCACGTCGTCGGGCGGCGCGTCCGTTGAGAGGTCCGCGGCATCCCGCAGGATCTCGCCGAGCGCCCAGAAGGCGATGCCCTCGCCATAAGGAGGGCTCCGTCCGACGATCGTCCGCCAGGGGTCGGGATCCGAGCGGAGCTCCCTGAAGAGCTCCGCGCCCAGGCGCGTCTTGCCGATGCCTGCCTCGCCGATCACCGTGACGAGTTGCGGGAGCCGCTCCCGCGCGGCGCGCCGGGAGATCAGCCTGAGCATGTCGAGGTCGTTGTCCCTGCCGACGAGGGGGACGGTCGAGATCTCTGCCTCGGAGTCGACGGCGATCGCCCGGTAGGCGCCGAGCGTGCCGGTGATGCCCTTCGCCTCGACCGCGCCGTTGGCCTCGAGCCTGGCCCGCCGGCAGGCGCGGGCAGCCCGCTCGCCGACGAGTACCTCTCCCGGCTCGGCGGCCTGCTGGAGGCGAGCGGCGGCGTTCACGGCCTCACCCGTGACGCGCAGGTCGCCGGCCCCCGCAACCGCAAGGACCTCACCCGTCTCGATCCCTACCCGCACCGCGAGCTCGCCGTCCAGCTGGGAAACCCGCTCGGCGACGGCCAGCCCCGCGGCCACGGCGCGATCCGGGTCATCGCCGTGGGAGACCGGTGCGCCGAAGACCGCCATCACGGCGTCGCCGATGTACTTCTCGACCGTGCCGCCGTGCTGTTCGAGGGCGCTCTTCGCCGCGTCGAAGAACGGCTCCAGGCGTCGGCGCAGATCCTCGGGATCTAGCTGCGTCGCGAGCCGAGTGGAGCCGACCAGATCCGCGAACAGCATCGTCGCGATCTTTCTTTCTCCTCCCAGAGTGCTCACCGTTTGAAGATAACGGCGGGTATGCGAGGGCGCGCGCAAGCGCGACCCGTTTAGGGAGAGATTTGTGCCGTCAGGCTGCCGGTTGAGCCTCCGGATCGGGCCTCACGATCACGGTGTCCGCGATCTCTGTCACTTCGTCGGCGGGCATGCCGACGCGCTCGGCGTGCTCCCGGACGGTCTCGATGTCGGTCGCCTGGTAGATGCACACCGAGCCGAGCGTCCCGTCCTCGTCCTTGACGACGTAGGTTCGAATCCAGGCGAGGTTGTCGGGGAACTCGGTGTCGCCCACTTCCTTCGACCGGGCTCCGACCTTCTCTAGTTCCTCCGCGGACTCCCAGGCGTTGCGGCGGCGAATCGCGTACAGGTTCATATCTTCTCCCCTCAGGCGGGCTGAGTTGGTTGCCGGACAAGCTGCGCAGTTAGCATCGCCCGTCCCGTGGAGAAGATCAAGGTCAAGAACCCGGTCGTCGAGCTCGACGGCGACGAGATGACCCGGATCCTCTGGGCCTTCATCAAGGAGCGGCTGATCCTGCCGTACCTCGACATCGACCTGCGTTACTTCGATCTCTCGATCCAGAAGCGGGACGAGACCGAGGATCAGATCACGGTCGAGGCCGCCAACGCGATCAAAGAGCATGGGGTGGGCGTGAAGTGCGCCACGATCACGCCAGACGAGGCGCGCGTGGCGGAGTTCGGCCTCAAGGGGATGTACCGCTCGCCCAACGGGACGATCCGGAACATCCTCGGCGGCGTCATCTTCCGCGAGCCGATCGTGATCTCGAACGTGCCGCGGTTGGTCCCTGGCTGGACCAAGCCGATCATCATCGGCCGCCACGCCTTCGGCGACCAGTACCGCGCGACCGACACCTTGATTCCGGAGGGCGGGGGGCGGCTCGTCCTCTCCTTCCAGCCCAGCGACGACACCCAGAGCCCGATCGAGCTCGATGTCTACGACTTCCCCGCCGAAGAGGGGGGCGGGATCGCGATGGCGATGTACAACCGCGATGACTCGATCCGGGATTTCGCTCGCGCCTCTCTCCGCTACGGGCTCGAGCGCAACTACCCGGTCTACATGTCGACCAAGAACACGATCCTGAAGACCTACGACGGCCGCTTCAAGGATCTCTTCCAGGAGATCTTCGACTCGGAGTTCAAGGACGAGTTCGAGTCCAGGGATCTGACCTATGAGCACCGGCTGATCGACGACATGGTCGCCGCGGCGCTCAAGTGGGAGGGCGGCTACGTCTGGGCCTGCAAGAACTACGACGGCGACGTTCAGTCGGACACCGTCGCGCAGGGCTTCGGCTCGCTCGGCCTGATGACGAGCGTCCTGATGACCGCTGACGGCAAGACCGTCGAGGCCGAGGCCGCCCACGGGACGGTCACCCGCCACTACCGGCAGCACCAGGAGGGCAAGGCCACCTCGACCAACCCGATCGCCTCGATCTTCGCCTGGACCCGCGGCCTCCAGGCCAGGGGCCGCATGGACGAGACACCCGAGGTCAGCGAGTTCGCCGAGACCCTCGAACGCGTCTGCGTGGAGACGGTCGAGAGCGGCAAGATGACCAAGGACCTCGCCCTGCTGATCGGCCCCGATCAGGACTTCCAAACGACCGAGGAGTTCCTCGCGTCCATAGACGAGAACCTCCAGGCGGCGGTGGGCTAACCGCGGGGCGCTTTGCTCGCCTATGGCGCGATCAAAGCGCCCCGCGACGGCCCGTCGCGTCCAGCAAGCGCCCGACGCGGTCGGCGACAACCGCATGCCGCCGAGTGACGTCCCACCAAGTGAACCGGAGGACCGTGTAGCCAGCCACCGCCAGGCGGCCATCCCGATCTCGGTCGGCTTGGAAGGCCCGCCGGGTGCCATGTGTCGCGCGTCCGTCGACCTCGACGACCAGGCGGGCCTCCTGCCAGAGGAAGTCGACGACGTAGTCGAGCAGCGGAGCGTTTACGTCCGGCTGGGGAAGGCGGTGTCGGCGACAGAGCACCAGGAACCGCTCCTCGAGCTCGCTGCGGGTGGCCGTCGATCCAACCTGGTGACGGGCCAGCAGTCGTCGCAGCCTCCGGGCACCAGGATGCCCGGGATGGCGACGCAGGAGTTCAACGAGGTCGTCAGCGGCCACCAGCTTCAATCTGTCCGCCTCATCGATCGCGCGCTCAAGCGGTCGTGTGTCAATCATGCTCCCGAGGTCAAGGATTGTCCGGGCGGGGCCCGTCGCGGGAATCTCCCAGTGGGTGGTGAGCTCGTCGTCGGGGAGCCGCCGAGGACGATGGACTCGGATACCGCGTCGTCGCCGACGACCCGCACGCGTTCGGAGCGTCACGTCGATCAGGTCCGGTTCGGGCTGAGGTCGGATCGACCAGAGCGATGCGGCGGAACGGTGGCTCAGCACCGCGCCATGGCCGCACGCTAGAACCGCCCCCATCCAATGCCCCCTCCTGGCCAGCCTTCGGTGTCCCACGGCGTAAACGCCTCGATGAAGGCGATGAAGCCATCCCGCTGCCACGTTCCCCCTCACCCAGTCCTTGCTGAAGCCGAGGGCATAGAGTTGCGCCGCCGATACGACCCCGTACTGGCGCTCAGTCAATTCCGCGATCACTCCTGACGTGTGCGGGGCGCTTTCATCGGCCATACGACGAGTAATGCGCCCCGCGCGCAGAATCGCCCCTACTTAAGGAGAACAAAGCGTGAGCAGCCCCGTCAACGTCACAGTCACCGGAGCCGCCGGCCAGATCGGCTACGCGCTTCTCTTCCGCATCGCTGCGGGGGAGATGCTCGGCTCGGACACCGAGGTCAGCCTCCGACTGTTGGAGATCCCCGACGCGGTCAAGGCGGCCGAGGGGACCGCGATGGAGCTCGAGGACTGCGCGTTCCCGCTGCTCCGCGGTATCGACATCAGCGACGATCCAACGGAGGCCTTCGACGGGACCAACATCGCGCTGCTGGTCGGGGCCCGGCCCCGGTCCAAGGGGATGGAGCGCGCGGACCTGCTCGAGGCGAACGGCGGGATCTTCGGGCCGCAGGGCGAGGCGCTCAACGAGCGCGCTGCCGACGACATCAAGGTGCTGGTCGTCGGCAACCCCGCCAACACCAACTGCCTGATCGCAAAGTCACACGCGCCCGACATCCCGGACGAGCGCTTCACCGCGATGATGCGACTCGATCACAACCGGGCGATCGCCCAGGTCGCCAACAAGCTGGAGCGCCCGGTGACCGACATCAAGCGGATGACGGTCTGGGGCAACCACTCGCCGACCCAGTACCCGGACCTGGTCAACGCCCTCGTCGACGGCAGCCCGGCCTGGCCTCAGGTCGACGACGATGTCTGGATCGCCGAAGAGTTCATACCGACGGTCGGCAAGCGCGGCGCCGCGATCATCGAAGCCCGCGGAGCGTCCAGCGCGGCGTCGGCGGCGAACGCCGCGATCGACCATGTCCACGACTGGGTGCTCGGCACGCCCGACGAGGACTGGGTCTCTATGGGCGTCCCATCCGACGGCTCCTACGGCGTCGACGAGGGCCTCATCTCGGGCGCGCCGTGTGAGTGCTCGGGCGGCGAGTGGAAACTGGTCGAGGGTCTCGAGGTCACCGACTTCTCGCGTGAGCGGATCGATGCGACCGTCGCCGAGCTCAAGGACGAGCGCGACACGGTCAAGCGCCTCGGATTGATCTAGCTCGCGGAGCCTCTACCCGCCGGGGTGGTAGCCCTGGCCCTTGCGCTTGATGCGCCCCTCCTTCTGGAGGTCGGGCAGCACCCGGTACAGGTAGTTCGGGTGGTTGAGCTTCATCTTGCGGCCGAGCTCCGAGACCGTGATCCCGGGGTTCTGCTTGATGATCCGGACCGCCTGGTCGGCCCTGGTCGAGCCGCGGCGCCGGCGAGTCGTGGTCGCCCTCTCGCGCGGCCTTCCCGGGCCGCGACGGGGACTGCGGCCGAGGCCCGCGAGGGCGGACTCCACCTGTTTGCGCTCGTCGTTGAGCTCGACGCAGCCGGCGCTCGAGCAGCGTCCTGGCCTGATCGACTGTGCTGGAAACCCTTGGCATCCTTGTCAAGTCCTCTCTATCGGAGTCACGGTTACATCACCGTAACGGTTAGTTTGAGTGATGGTGAATAGCGATCGTCCCCTGATTGTCATCGCTCGGGTCCTCCTGCCGGCAGGGCTCGACCCACTGCGGGAGCGATACGAGGTCAGGGAGGGAGGTCTCGAGGCGACCCGGGAGGACATCCTCGCCATCGCCTCCGGCGCGAGCGCCTTGGTAGCCGACCCGAGCGTCCCCGTCGATCCCGAGCTGCTCGACGCCTGCGGCGACGGCCTGCGGGTGGTCGCCAACTTCGCGGTGGGCTACGACAACGTCGACCTCGAGGCCTGCCGACAGCGGGGGGTGGCAGTCACCAACACGCCCGACGTGCTCACAGAGGCGACCGCGGAGCTGGCCCTCGCACTCACTCTCGCCGCCGCACGCCGGATGAGCGACGCCGAGCGGGACCTGCGCGCCGGCGTCTGGCGCGGTTGGGACCCGGCCGCCTACCGCGGCATCGAGATCGCGGACTCCACCGTCGGCGTCGTCGGCCTGGGGAGGATCGGCCACCGCTACGCGCGCCTGGCCCACGGTCTGGGAGCGAGGATCGCCTACGCGGGACCATCTCCCAAGCCGGAGGCGGAGAGCGAGCTCGGCGCCCGCCTGCTCGATCTCGACGAACTGCTCGAGGGCTCCGACGTGGTCAGCCTGCACGCCCCAGCCATCCCGGAAACCCGCGGGCTGATCGGAGCACGCGAGCTCGAGCTGATCGGTTCCGACGGCGTGCTGGTCAACACCTCGCGGGGTCCACTCGTCGATTCCGAGGCCGTGGCAGCGGCGCTCGAGAGCGGGATGCTCGGCGCGGCCGGCCTGGACGTCTACGACGGCGAGCCGCACGTCCCGGAGGCATTGCTCAACGCGCCACGCTGCGTCCTGCTGCCGCACATCGGCTCGGCCACGGTGCCCGCCCGCGACGGGATGGCCCGAGCGGCGGCCGACAACGTGATCGCGGTCCTCGAGGGGCGGGACCCGCCCAGCCGGGTGATCTAGCTGGAGGAGCCCGGTTCGCCGTTCTCGCCTGGCCCGGCCTTCCGGGTTCGCGGCAGCGTTCCCATGATCGCGTCCCAGAGCGGCGAGGAAACTCCGAAGCCGTAGCGGTGGTCCTGGAAGTGATGGCGCATGTGGTGGGTGCGCAGCCTCTTCCCGAAGTTGGTTCTCGGCACGTGATGGTGCAGGTGGTAGTGCATGTAGTCGTAGCTCAGGTACCCGAGGATGAACCCGGCGAACGCGGGGAAGGCGTGGGGTGTCCCGAAGGCGAGCACGTAGAGACCGAGGAAGAGCGCCGCGAGGGGGACGCTGACGGCGGGGGGCATGACCAGCCGCATCGCGTCGTTCGGATGGTCGTGGTGGACGCCGTGGATGATGAAGTGAATGCGGTCGCCGCCGCGGAACTTCGGCTCCCAGTGGAAGAGCAGACGGTGGAGCCAGTACTCGGTCAGCGTCCAGATGGCGACGCCGATGATGAAGAAGAGGACCGCGGTCCCGACCGAGAGGCCGCGGTCGATCCCGAGCCAGACGCCGCCGACCACGATCGGTACGAAGATGACCGCCGGGATCGCAGGATGGACGCGGGAGAAGAAGTCGAGGAACCGGCTCTCGAACATCGGCGGCGAGGCCGAGAGCTGGGCTGTCCGCTCGTGTGCCATCGGCGCTGATCTTAGCGAGAGGCCTTCAAGGGCCCGGGGTTTTCGGTGCTAGCGAAACTCGTGACCAAGTGGTGAAAAAAGAAGAGCGCCATTTGCGGAAACGCGCCTGACGAGCGTGAGTGCAGGTGCCATGATGGCCGCGGTCGCCGGAACTCTGAGGCCGGGGCCGGAGATCGGAGAGCGGGGCCCCCAGGGCCCCGGGGAGAACCAGACGAGAGAGGATCGGGAGAGCCTTGGCCGATGGTCGAGCACGCAATGCTGCGGTGAGCTGCGAGGACTGCTTCTTCCGGCGCCGGAGCCTCTGCGCCCTCGGCCTCGACTCCCCTTGCCCCACCTTCCGGCCGGATACGCCCGACGGGCTCGTGCCCCCTCGCCAGCCGGCGCTGCTCATGCGGGATAGAGCAGAGCTCCCCGTAGGGCACGTCGCAGTGCAGGCTGCGTAGGCCCAAACCCGGTTACAGTCCCCGCGGGGCTATGGGACCCTCGCCTTGAGAATCACCGTCCTCGGCAAGTCGCCCTCCTGGCAAGACGCCGGAGGGGCGTGCAGCGGCTATCTGATCGAGACCGACGAGACGAAGGTCCTGCTCGACTGCGGCAACGGTGTGTTCGGCAAGCTCCGGGAGCGGATCGACTACACCGATCTGGACGGGGTGATCATCTCCCACCTCCACGCCGATCACTTCCTCGATCTCGTCCCCTACTCATACGCGCTGATCTACGCGCCCCGGCAGCAGCCAGTTGCGGTCCACACCTGGGAGGGCACCGATGAGCCGGCCCGTCCGCGTCTCGTCGCGCCGCCCGGCGCGACGGAGACCTTCCGACAGGTGGTGGGCGCGTGGGGCAATGACGATCTGATCGAGAGTGCATTCCGGATCGAGGAGTACGAGCGGGGCGACACCGTCGAGGTCGGCGACATCCGCGCAACCTTCCACCCGGTGCCCCACTTCGTCGAGACGTTCGCCGTCCGGATCAGCTCCGACGGCAGCGGCGATCTCGTCTACAGCGCGGACACCCGTCCCGGAGAAGAGATCGTCGCGGCCGCCAAGGACGCCGACCTGCTGTTCATCGAGGGGACGCTGCCGCGCCCGGAGCGGACCGGCAACCGCGGACACCTCACCCCCGAGGAGGCCGGTAGCCACGCCAAGGCCGCCGGCGCCAAGCGGGTGGTGATCACCCACATTTCCGACGAGCTCGGGGACGAGTGGGCTCTGGAGGAGGCCGAGCGCGGCTTCGGCGGGCCGGTGGAGATTGCCCGCGAGGGCGCGGTGTACGAAGTGTGAGGGCGCGCCGCGGCCGAAGGCGAGGCGCTTATGGGAGGGCGCGCGAAAGCGCGACCCGTTCAATGGCGAAGCCGTCCCTAGGTACCCTGTCCGGAATGACCAGCCAGCGCGATCCATTCGCGGACTTCGCCCGGATGCGCCGGGAGATGGACGAGCTGCTCGGTGACTTCTGGGACCAGGCCGGTTACCGCCAGCGCCGCCCGATCGCGGCGTTCGTCCCCAGGGTCGACGTCTACTACTGCGGCGAGGACGCCCCGGAGAAGGCGATCGTCAAGGTCGAGCTGCCGGGGATCGAGCTGGACGCGGTCAACCTCGAGGTAACGGGCCGGACTCTCGTGATCAGCGGGGAGCGCCCGGTCCGCGAGACCGAGGGCCGGACCTACCAGCAGGTCGAGCTTCCCTCCGGCCCCTTCCGGCGCGTTGTCGAGCTCTCCGTCGATGTCGACGCGGAGCGGGCGCAGGCCACCTATGAGGACGGAATCCTCAGGGTGGCGCTGCCGACGCGCTTGCCGCGGGCGGCCCGCCGGGTCCCGATCGACCGGCCCGCCGAGTAGCGGACCCGCCCGGCGGGAAGGGCACTGACGATGGCCGATGTCGAGACCCCCCAGCTGGAGGTCGTGGAGATCCCGGACGTCGAGGAGGCGGCCGGGCGGACAGAGCCGCTGCCGGATGCCCTGCCGATTCTCCCGCTGAGGGAGACGGTCACCTATCCCGACACCCTGACGCCGCTCGCGGTCGGCCAGGAGCGCTCGATCAACCTCGTCAACGACGTCCTCTCCGGCAACCGGATGCTCGCAATGGTCGCTTCGCGGGACCCCGAGAACGACGCGCCCGGGCCCGACGACCTCTACGGCGTCGGCGTCGCCGGGACCGTCGCCCGGATGATGAAGGTGCCCGACGGCACCCTTCGCATCCTGGTCCAGGGCGCCGAGCGGATCAGCATCGGCGACTACGTGAGCGAGGAGCCCTACCTGGTGGCGCGGATCGAGGCCATGCCAGACGTGCTCGAGCCCTCGACCGAGCTCGAGGCGCTCACCCGCAACGTCCAGAGCACCTTCAGCCAGATCATCGAGGCGATCCCGTATCTGCCTGAGGAGCTCCAGTTGGCCGTCGCCAACCTCGACGAGCCCGCTGCTCTCTCCCACCTGATCTCCGGCGCCCTGCGCATCTCGACCGAGGAGAAGCAGGAGCTGCTCGAGACCGTCGACGTCACCCGCCGGCTGCGCCGCCTCTCGCAGATCCTCACCCGGGAGCTCGAGGTGGTGCAGCTCGGCTCCAAGATTCAGTCACAGGTCGAGTCCGAGATCGACAAGGGGCAGCGCGAGTATTTCCTCCGCCAGCAGCTGAAGGCGATCCAGGAGGAGCTCGGGGAAGAGGACGAACAGCAGGCCGAGATCAACGAGCTTCGCGAGCGGATCGAGGCGGCCGGCCTGCCCGAGGACGCGCAGAAGGCCGCCGAGCGCGAGCTCTCCCGGCTGGAGAAGCTGCCGCCCGTCGCGGCCGAGTACGGGGTGATCCGGAGCTACCTCGAGTGGCTGGTCGATCTGCCCTGGTCCAAGGAGACAGATGACAACCTCGACATCGCCCACGCGCGCGAGGTCCTCGACGAGGACCACTACGACCTCGAGGAGGTCAAGGACCGGATCCTCGAGTACCTGGCCGTCCGCAAGCTGAATCCCGAATCGCCGGGCCCGATCCTCTGCTTCGTCGGACCGCCCGGGGTCGGGAAGACGAGCCTCGGCCGCTCGATCGCCCGCGCCCTCGGCCGCGAGTTCGAGCGGATCTCGGTCGGAGGCGTCCGCGACGAGGCCGAGATCCGCGGTCACCGCCGCACCTACATCGGGGCGCTGCCCGGGACGATCATCCGCGCCCTCCGTGACGCCGGCACCAGGAACCCAGTCTTCATGATCGACGAGATCGACAAGATGGGCACGGACTACTTCGGGGACCCATCCAGCGCGATGCTCGAGGTGCTCGACCCGGCCCAGAACTCGACCTTCCGGGACCACTACCTCGACCTGCCGTTCGATCTCTCCGAGGTCCTCTTCATCGCGACGGCGAACATCCTCGACACGATCCCGCTTCCCCTCCAGGACCGGATGGAGGTGATCAATCTCGCGGGCTACACGGTCGAGGAGAAGCTGCACATCGCCAAGCGCTACCTGGTCCCGCGCCAGCTGTCGGCCAACGGGCTGAAGGCCTCACAGATCGAGTTCGCCGACCCGGCGCTGTCCGCGATCATCGAGGAATACACGCGTGAGGCCGGCGTCCGTAACCTCGAGCGCCAGATCGGCACGATCTGCCGCAAGGTTGCCCGCCAGGTCGCCGAGGGCAATGCGAAGGGAAAGGTGCGTATCTCGGCCAAGCGTGCTCGCGAGCTGCTCGGCAAGCGCCGCTTCTTCTCCGAGACGCGCCGCCGGACCAAGGACCCGGGCGTGGCGACGGGCCTCGCCTGGACGCCGGTGGGCGGCGAGGTCCTCTTCGTCGAGGCGACGGCGGTTCCCGGCTCGGGCAAGCTGACGATCACCGGCCAGCTCGGCGAGGTGATGAGGGAGTCGGCGCAGGCGGCGCTCTCCTGGGTTCGCGCCCACGCCAAGGACATCAACCCCGACCTGCCCGACGACTGGTTCGCCGAGCACGACCTCCACGTGCACGTCCCGGCCGGCGCGGTGCCGAAGGACGGCCCCTCGGCCGGCGTCGCGATGGCGACCGCGCTCGCCTCACTGATCTCGAACCGACCGGTCCGTAATGACGTCGCGATGACCGGCGAGATCACGCTCACCGGCCAGGTCCTGCCGATCGGCGGGCTCAAGGAGAAGTCACTGGCAGCCCAGCGGGCCGGGATCAAGCAGGTGATCGTGCCGGACCGCAACGAGGGCGACGTCGAGGAGATCTCCGTGGAGGAGCGGCGAGGGCTCGAGTTCATCTACGCCGACGACATAGGCGATGCGCTGAAAACCGCGCTCGAGGCCGACGGGAAGAGGCCGAGGTCGGCGTCGAAGCCGGCTGGAAAAGCTCCGAGCGGGTAGTCTGCATCTGCACCCTGGAAAACGAGCTGAGGAGACCCATGGGGGCACAAAGCAGAAGCGCGAAGGCCGGAGACGCCGCAAGGTCCGTCGCGTCCAACCCCTACGTGCGGCGGCTGATCGAGGATGCGGAGCTTCGAGAGAACATCCGCATCGCGTTCGAAGCGGCCAAGGGCGCGTACGCGCGGATGTCGAACGGAAAGGGCCCAGCGACGGCCCTGATGGACGACAAGAAGGTTCACCGCGATCTGCGCCAGGCGGCCGAGTCTCTGAGGGATGCTTCACAGCAGCTGCGCGGCAAGAGGACAGGTCGCCGGTTCGGGCTCGGAAAGGCCCTGCTCGTGGCAATCCTCGGCGCGGCTCTTGTTCTCATTCTGAGCGAGGACGCGCGCAAGATGGTGCTGGACAAGCTGTTCGGCGCGGAGGAGGAATTCGAGTACACCTCGACCACCACCCCGGCGCCTGACACCGAGACAGTTCCAAGCGCCTGACGGCGCCAGTCACCGGTTTCATCGAGGGCGCCTTCTGGGCGCCCTCGCTTTTTTGAGGGCGCCCAGTCGCGCTGGGCCCTCTTTCATTTGATCAGCGGTTCTGCAACAGGCCGGACACGGCCGTAGCCAACCGCCTGCCCTTGACCGTCAGCCGGTACTCGGCGTGCGGCGGGCGGCCGGGGACGAGTTGCCGCTCGACGATCCCGGCGGCCTCGAGGTGCTCGAGCCGGTCCGAGAGGGTCGTGGGCGAGATCCCGGGAAGCGACTGGCGGAACTCGTTGAAACGGGCTGCGCCGCTGGCGCAGGCATAGATCGTGCCCAACGTCCAGCGGCGCTCCAGCAGTTTCGCCACAGAGCGAAGCTCGGAGGGGACCGGCGAGCAGCTACGACACCGGGGCGACATCCGCTCCCTGCCCGGCCGGCTCCAGCGCGAGGTCGAGGACCTCGCCGATGCTCATCACCGGGTGGAAGGTCATCTGCTCGCGGACCTCCTCGGGGACATCGTCGAGATCGCCGCGGTTTCGCTCCGGCAGGATCACCTCGGTGAGCCCGGCGGCGTGTGCCGCGAGGACCTTCTGCTTGAGGCCGCCGATCGGCAGGACTCGGCCCTGCAGCGTGACCTCACCGGTCATTCCGACGGTGTGCTTCACCGGACGCCCACTGAGGAGCGACGCGAGCGCCGTCGTCATCGCGGTTCCGGCGCTCGGCCCGTCCTTGGGGATTGCTCCCGCCGGGACGTGCATGTGGAACTCGCGTCCGAAGCCGCCGCTGTCGATGCCGAGCTCGTCAGCGTGGGAGTTGACGTAGGAGAGCGCGATCCGCGCCGACTCCTTCATCACGTCGCCCAGCTGGCCGGTCAGCACCAGGCCCTTGTCGCCGTCCATCGCGGTGGCCTCGATGAAGAGCACGTCACCGCCGGTTCCGGTGACCGCCAGTCCGGTGGCCACGCCCGGGATCGCCGTGCGCTCCACCGACTCCTGGAAGAACCGCTGGCGGCCGAGTGCATCGACCACCTCATCGGTATCGATGGCAATCGGCGCCTCACCCTCGCCCGAGGCGATCCGAGTCGCCTCGCGACGCAGCAACTTGCCCAGCTCGCGTTCGAGCTGGCGCACGCCGGCTTCGCGGGTGTACTCGGTGATCACCTTGCTGAGGATCGCGTCGGAGGCTTCGACCTCGTCGGCGCGGAGCCCGTTCCTCTCCAGCTGCCGTGGCCACAGATAGCCGCGGGCGATCGCCAGCTTCTCGTCGGTCGTGTAGCCGTCGAACCGGATGACCTCCATCCGGTCGAGCAGCGGCGCCGGGATCGTGTCGACCATGTTCGCGGTGGCCAGGAAGACCACCTCGGAGAGATCGACCTCAACGTCGAGGTAGTGATCGCGGAACGAGTGGTTCTGGGCCGGGTCGAGAACCTCGAGCAGGGCGGCGGAGGGATCGCCTCGCCAGTCCGCCCCGACCTTGTCGACCTCGTCCAGCAGGATCACCGGGTTCATCGTCTTCGCGTCACGCAGGGCGCGGACGATCCGTCCCGGCAGTGCGCCGATGTATGTGCGCCGGTGGCCTCGGATCTCGGCCTCGTCGTGGATCCCGCCCAGTGACAGGCGCACGAACTCGCGCCCCAGGGAGCGGGCCACGGACTCGCCGATCGAGGTCTTGCCGGTTCCGGGAGGGCCGACCAGGGTGAGGATGGCGCCATTGGCGCGACTCTCGCCCTCGACGCCTCGCTCCTGGCGCAGCTTGCGCACCGCGATGAACTCGGTGATTCGCCGCTTCACGTCATCCAGCCCGGCGTGGTCCTCGTCGAGCACCTCGCGGGTGTGCGCCGGGTCCAGCTTCTCCTCGGAGCGCTTCGACCACGGCACGGCCAGCAGCCAGTCGAGGTAGCTGCGAATCATCGATGACTCGGGCGACTGCTCGCCCTGGCGCTCGAGGCGCCGGAGCTCACGCTCGGCCTGCTCGGCGACCGCCTCGGGCATCTCGGCCTCCGCGATCTTCTTCTCGTACTCACCAATCAGGTCGGCCTCGTCCTCGCCCAGCTCCTTGCGGATCGACTCCATCTGCTTGCGCAGGAAGTACTCGCGCTGTTGCGCCTGGGCGCCGCCCTCGACGTCGTCGCGGATCTTGCGGCGGACCTGAAGCTCGGCCAGGCGCTCGCGCTGCATCTGGATCGCCAGCTCGAGACGGGCCTTGACGTCGACGCTTTCGATCAGCTTGAGCTTCTGCTCACGGGTGAGATCCGGGCTGTAGCCCGCCGTGTCGGCCAGGGCTCCCGGATCCTCGATCGAGAGCAGGAAGGCGCCGATGCGCTCATCCGCATTGCGCAGCTCGAGGATCTCCTCGACGACCGCGCGGTACTCCTGCATCAGCTCTCTGGTGCGCTCGTCCTCAGGATTGCCGTCGTGGATCTCCTGTACGTCGACGCGCAGCTGCTCGCCGACGGGCTCAGCGGCCCCGGCCAGCCCGCGATGCAGACCGACCACGGTTGCTACGTGCCCACCGCCCGGCAGCTGGCCGCGCTCGATCACCTCGGCGACGACGCCGATGCGGCCGAACTCGCCGTTCTGGCGGGGCAGCAGGAAGACGCGATCCTCATCACCGGTGTCGACCGACAGGGTCGCCGTGATGGAGGGGAAGACAATCGCTTCGTCGAGTGGAATCAGAAGAAGGCTCATGAGTAGGTCCAATTTCTGTAGTTGGTACAGAGAGAGGATAGCCAACTCGGATCATTACCCTGCGACGCCGATGGCGAGCGTCCACATCCTGGTGCCGGCCCAGCGCTACGTCTTCGTCGTGTCCAACGGCGAGGCGGAGGCGGCGACGGTTGACAGCTCGGCCGAGGGCTTCGAGCGCTACAAGTCGCTGCAGCAGGGAGGGCGGACCACGGGGATGGTCGCATTCCCGAACACCCTCCTGGTCCGGGGCGAGCGCGACTACCTCGTCGATCCCGGCCTGATCATGCAGGGGGCGCCGGTGATCGGGGCCCTGGAGGAGCTCGGCGTCGAGCCGAACGACGTCAAGGACGTGATCCTCACCCACCTCCATTTCGACCACGCCGAGGGGCTCGCGGGATGGCCGATGCGGCGGACCTACGTCCACAAGCTCGAGACCGAGGCGCCGTACGCCCAGCTCGTCGCCGGCGTGCTCGAGATGGCGAACCTGGAGGTTCTCGAGGGGGAAGAGGGCGAGATCGAGCCCGGGCTGCGCTGGATCCGCACCCCCGGGCACAGCGAGGGCCTGATCTCCCTGCTGGTCGACACCGACGAGGGCCTCGTCGTGATCGCCTCCGACTGTGTCGGGCCTCTGCCCGAGTACTTCGATCGGATGGACCTGCCCGAGGACTTCGGCCCGGAGCGGGACGAGCTGCTGGAGCAGTGGAAGCGGATCCGCGACCTCGATCCGGCGGTGGTGATCCCGGGCCACAATCCGCCGGTGAAGCTCCGCTAGCGGCGCCAGCGATCAGCAGGCTGTCCAGCCAGCCAACCTCTTAGAGTGCGGGGCGTGGAGGCGACGAAGACACGCGAGCTGAGCGGGGAGAAGGCACAGCGGATCGTTGAGGCGATGCGCTCGAGCGTCGCCCGCCGGGGCATCGCAGGCTCGACCTTCGAGCATGTTGCCCGCGAGGCCGGAGTCAGCCGGGGACTGCTCCACTACTACTTCGGCACCAAGGAGGCGCTCCTGGTCGAGGTCGTCCGCCGCGACACCGAGCACCGCATCGCCCGCCTCGACGAGCCCCTCGGCCAGGCGCAGTCAGTGGACGAGATCCTCGAGATCCTGGTCGCCGACCTCCAGGACTCGATCCAGAACGAGCCCGGCTTCTGGGTGCTGCTCTTCGACCTCTTTACGGCCGGGCGCCGCAACCCCGAGATACAGCGCGAGGTGGGGGAGCTCTTCAACCGGACCCGCGACCACGTCGCCGACATCCTCAGCGCCAAGCAGGCCGAGGGCGTGATCTCGCCCCGCACCGACATCAACGCGGTTGTGGCGCTGCTCTTCGCGATGGCGGACGGGATCGCCCTGCAGGTCCTTTCGGATCCCGACCGGGACCACGCCGGCGTGATCGATGCGGGGACGCAGGCCGCGCGGCACATCCTGGCCGGCTAGCGGTCACGCATGATCTGGCAGGAGCGCGCCAAGGGCGGCTACCCGGACCGCTCGTTCCTGGCGCTGCCCGGCGAGCAGCGGATGGGCTCCGCCCGCCGCGGCCTGATCCCCTACTCGCCGATGGGGTATCTGACCGAGCTCGGGATGACCGAGGGCTCGCGTGGCCACTCCACCTTCTCGATGCCGGCCTCCCCGTGGTTCGCGAACTCCTCGGGGCTGATCTCCGGGGGCGTGCTGGCGGTGATCGGCGATGCCGCGCTCGGCTCGGTCATCCACTCGGACGTCGGCCCGGGGCAGGGAATGACCACGGCCGAGCTCTCGATGTCGTTCCTGCGCCCGGTCGTGCCGAAGTCCGGCTCTGCGGTCACCGGCTCCGGCCAGCTAATCCACCGGGGCCGCACGCTGGGAATCTCGGAGGCCTTCCTGTTCGACGATGAGGACCAGCTGCTCTCGCACGGGACGACCCGCTGCACGGTCTTCCCTCCGGTGGATCCACTGCCCGACCCGCCGGAGGACCGGCCGGCAATCGAACAGGAGCCGCCCGGGAGCGACCCAAACGATCCCCTGCGGCGTGAGGTCGAGGGCGAGGTGCTGCCGCAGGAGGTGTTCGAGCGGCGCAGCGGCTTCGAGATCCTGCGAGCGCTGATCGCCGGCGAGTTGCCGCGGCCGCCGATCTATCACCTCACCGGACTGCGTCTCGCCGAGGCGGACGAGGGGGCGACCGTTACGGCCCTGCCCTGCAGCAAGTGGCTCTCGACCTCGGCCGGGACGATCCAGGGCGGCTTCACCGCGATGCTGGCCGAGAGCGCGATGACCTCCGCCGTGTTCAGCACTGCCCCGGCCGACACCGCCGTCGCGACGCTCGACTTCAAGGTCAACTACCTGCGACCGGTCTTCCCGGACGGGGAGGAGATGACGGCTACAGCGCGCATCCTGCACCGGGGACGCACCCTGGTCGTTGTCGCGGCCGAGCTCACCAACGCCGAGGGGAAGAAGGTCGCCCTAGCGACCGGCTCATCGATGTACCTGCCTGGCCGCCCGGCGAACCTGGTCGGGGTCGAGCTCGGCCCGGCCTCCTCCGATCTCGAGGACGATCCAGGGGCGTAGGATCGGGCCGTGGGCCTTTTCGGCTTCCTCAGGAAGAACGACGAGCGGGCAATGCCCGAGCCGGGGACGCCTGAATTCGAAGCCGTGATCGCTGGCACGGCGATCCCGGACTCGCAGAGTGTCTCGATGGGCGAGGCCGGCTGGACCGAGCCCGGTTCCTCCCAGACGGTCGACCTGCACAACACCGGCAAGCGGGAGGAGATCCAGGGCGTCCTGCGCGAACACGGGATCGACCCCGACCAGAAGGGTCAGACGATCGACGCGTCGAAGGTACCGGGCCTCAGACAGGCTCTGATCAAGGCCCTGTTCCGAGGGGTCCCGAACTCCGGCGGGATCGACGGCGGGATCCCCTCGCCCAAGAAGGCACCGCCGGCGGACTCGGACGACTGACTACTCGACCGGCGTCGGGCGCGGCGGGAAGATCTTCGGCATCCGCGCGAGCTGGCGCAGCGAGCCCCGCGGCTTCAGCTTCCGCCGGAGCATCGCCTTGCGGGCGTCCTGGCCGCGCACCGAGACGTCGACCCAGTCGGCCCAGGTCGTTCGCAGCGTGATGTCCGGATCGTCGGCGAGGCCCTTTCCGGAGCTGGTTGAGCCGTTGTCGATCCGCACGTGCCACGGCTCCGCGTCCTCGAAGCGCCACTGGATCGTCACCGGGCGATCGACCGCGTCGGTCCGGGCGGAGCGGGCGATGATGTCGAAGAGGATCTCCTCGACCTCGTGGCTCGCTTGGGGCTTTCCGTTGGGCTCGCCGAGCACCCCGGCACGGAGCAGCGTGAGCTGTCGCTCGGCTCGCTCCTTGTGCGGCATCTCGGGGTCGAAGGGGTAGATGCCGGGCGGGTGCTCGTCGAGCGGGTAGCCGGTGGCGCGCCACTTCTGCTCGACCGAGCGCATGCCCCAGGCGTAGAGCTCGGGGATGGTGAAGCCGTACTCGGTGGTGTAGCGCTCGTCCCAGTTGGGCGGCACGAAGATCCCGGTCACGTACGGCAGGACCTCCCTGAGGAGCTCGTCAGCGGCGGCCTTGCACTCGTCGGACTCGGCGAACAGCTCCGAGAGGACCTTGACCCCGAAGCCGATGTGGCGCTGCTCATCCTTCGAGACCTTCTCCATTCCGGCGCTGAAGCCGGGCATCGTGCCCGCCTTGACGAAGAAGTCCTCGATGAAGTGCTGCGTCGGCTGAGCCATCGTCGCCTCGATCACCATGTGGTAGAGCGTGATCGCCTGGGCGAACTTGGGCAGGGAGCGGTCGGTGTGGAGCTCCTCCACCATCTGCTCGAGCCGTCCGAAGACCTTGCGGTAGCCCCAGCCCAGTTCCGGCAGGGTGGCCTCGAGGCCGGTGGCGATGTTCCCCTCGATGCCGATGACCTCCTTGAAGAAGCGGTGGAAGAAGACGGCGTGGCGGGCCTCGTCGACCTGCTGGGTGGCGAGGAAGTACTTCTGCTCCTCCTTCGGGGCTGCCTCGATGTAGGGGGAGAGGCCGTCGGCGACCGCGTCCTCGCCGTAGAAGAACATCGAGTAGACCCACATGGCGGACTTCCTCTGGATCTCGGAGAGGGACTCCCAGCCCAGCTTGTCCTGGGTGAAGTCGAGCTCGGTCGCCTTCCAGTTGCCCTCCTCCCAACGGCGGTAGAGGTCGTCGTAGCTGATCTGCTGGGCGATGCTCTGCTGCGCGACCGACATCTCGGGCCTCCTGGTTTCCGCGGATTCGTGCCGTATAGTAACTGACTGACCAGTCAGTTAGTAACGTGAGTTCCGTCACACAGACAAAGACCGCTCCCGCCCGCTCGCGCATGAGCGCCGTGGATCGCCGCGCGGCGATCCTCGATGCCGCGCGCTACGCGTTCGCCGAACGCGGCTACCACGAGACCTCGCTGGACGCCGTGGCCGAGCGCGCCGGCGTCTCGAAGGCGCTCCTCTACGAGCACTTCTCGTCCAAGCGGGAGCTCTACGTGGCGATGCTCGAGATGCACGTCCACGAGCTGGTCGGGCGGATCGCGGCCGCCGTGGCTGCCGCGGAGCCGGGCGAGGCCCGGATGCTGGCCGGGCTCGAGGCGTTCTTCGGCTTCGTCGAGGAGCGGCGAGGGGCGTGGCGGATCATGTTCCGCAACGCGGACGATCCCGATGTGGCTGTGCGGCTGGACCGCCTGCGCGACGAGGTCGCCGCGGCGATTGTCCAGCTGATGAGCGAGGAGGCAGAGCGCAGGGAGCTCGACTTCCCGAATCTGCCGCAGCTGGTAGAGATGATCGCCCAGCAGCTCGTTGGGGCGATGCAGTCGCTCGCCGACTGGTGGGACCTCCACCGCAAGGTGCCGAGGGACCAGGTCGTGCAGGCCGCGATGGACTTCGCCTGGATCGGCCAGGAGCGGATCAGCCAGGGTCAGCGCTGGTCGCGCTGACCTCCGCCGGCGCGGGCTCACGCGGCGGCACCGGGGGCCTCGCGTTGAGCACGAGGGTGAGCACGGTGAAGGCCGCCAGCCCGGCGAAGGCGAGATCCGCGTCGCCGCTGGCCAGCGCTGCGCCGAACGCTGGGATCACCGGGATCGCGAAGATCCCGGTCCCGACCTGCATGAGCCCGAGGCTGCCGATCGGCCGGTCCGGGAGGACCCGCTCTGCCTCGTCGTAGTAGAGCGGGTAGGGCAGGGAGAGTCCGATCGCCATCAGGACCAGGGACACCACCGCGACGCCGGTGGAATCCCCCTCGCCGAGCAAGACGAGCCCGCCCGCCCCGAGGGCCAGCCCCACGATGACCAGCATCGAGGGACTGGCTCCGGAGGCGGTCATCCGGCCCGCGACGTCCCGCATCACCGCCGAGATCCCGAACAGCGCGAAGGCGAGCCCGCCCGCCTCGGCCGCGGACATGTCGTAGCCGATGATCAGGAAATGGACCAGCCAGGCGCCAACGACCAGCGGGATGGTGAGGGTGGTAAGCCCGAGCAGCTGCACCCGCCACCAGGCCTGGCTGGTGAGACACTCCCGCGCAAGCCCCTCGCCCTCGGAGGCGGTCCGGGGGATCTCCACATGTTCATTGGGCAGGATGGGCAATGCGATCGCGGCGAGCGCTGCGGTGATCAAGAAGGCGACTCGCCAGCTGACGTCCGCCCCCTCGAGCACGCTGCCCAGGAAGAGCGCAGCCGCGACGCCCAGGGTGAGCCCCGCCCCGAACAGCCCGACCATCCTCACCCCACCCACCGCGCGGGCGTAGGCCGGGATAAAGACCGCCGCGATCCCGAACGCAATCCCGGCGAAGACTCGGCCGACCGCCAGGACGCCGACGGTGTCTCCCGCCGCAAAGACGATGTTCCCAACCGCCGAGAGGACGCAGCATGCCCAGATTCCCACGAGGACGCGGATCTTCCGCGCCAGTGCCGCCCCCACCAGGCTCCCGACCGCGGAGCCGGCGAAGAAGAAGGCGCCGGAAAGCAGGCCAACCTCCCCAAGCCCGATGTCGAACTCCTGTTGCAGCGAGCCGACCACCGGGCCGACGTTCCCGCAGTTCCAACCAACTATGGCCGCGGCGAGGACGAAGACGCCGCAGGTCCGGCGTATGGACACGCCTGGCTTCTACCGGAATCGGCGGATAGGGTGGCCCCGTGCTGGAGGTCGGCGAGCGATACCGCAGTCAGCGCGGCAGCTGGATCCAGATCACCGACCGGTCGGGTGGCCACATGTCTCAGGCCGCAGCGCCGAGCTTCGGGGAGGTCCACGGCTCCTTGAGGCGCCGAGTGAGCTCGTCGCCGAGCTCCGCGATCGCGATCCGGTCCTGCTCCAGCGAATCGCGGTCCCGGAGGGTCACGGTGTCATCGTCCATCGTCTGGTGGTCGACGGTGACGCCCCAGGGTGTGCCGATCTCGTCCTGGCGGCGGTAGCGCTTGCCGATCGAGCCCCCGGTGTCGTACTCGGTGAACATCAGCTCGCGTAGCTGCTCGTAGATCTCGCGGGCCTTCTCCGGCTGCCCGTCCTTGTTGACCAGGGGCAGCACAGCGACCTTGACTGGCGCCAGCTTCGGGTGCAGGCGCAGCACGGTTCGCTCGCGCCCCTCGACCTCCTCGGTCTCGTAGGCGTCGATCATGAAGGCGAGCATTGCCCGGTCGACCCCGGCCGCCGGCTCGACCACGTACGGGACGTAGCGCTCGCCGCTTCCCGAGTCGATGTACTCGAGCTTCTCGCCGGAGAGCTTGGCGTGCTGGGTGAGGTCGAAGTCGCCGCGGTTGGCGATGCCCTCGAGCTCGGACCAGCCCATCGGGAATAGGTACTCGACGTCGGAGGTCGCGCTGGAGTAGTGGGAGAGCTCGTCGGCTCCGTGGGCCCGGAGCCTCAGCTTCTCGGCGCGGATGCCGAGGTCCGTGTACCACCGCCGGCGCTCCTCCATCCAGTACTCGTGCCACTGGCCGACGTCCGCCGGCGGAACGAAGAACTCCATCTCCATCTGCTCGAACTCGAAGGTCCGGAAGATGAAGTTGCCGGGGGTGATCTCGTTGCGGAAGGACTTGCCGATCTGGGCGATCCCGAAAGGCGGCTTCTTGCGGGAGAACTGCAGGACGTTCTTGAAGTTGATGAAGATGCCCTGCGCCGTCTCGGGGCGCAGATAGGCCCTGTTCGACTCGTCCTGTACGGGACCGACGAAGGTCTCGAACATCAGGCTGAACTGGCGGGGCTCCGAAAGCTCGCCGCCGCAGACCGGGCAGCGAATCTCGCCCTCCGCATCCTCCGAGCCGAGCTGCTCCTCCCGCAGGTCGTCCTCCCGGAATCGCTGCTTGCACTCACCGAGGCACTGGACGAGGGGATCGGTGAAGCCGGCGAGGTGTCCCGAGGCCTCCCAGACCTTCGGGTTCTGGATGATCGCCGAGTCGAGCGCCACGATGTCGTCGCGCTCCCGGAGCATCGCTCGCCACCACTCGCCCTTGACGTTGTTCTTCAGCAGGACGCCGTAGTGCCCGTAGTCGTAGGTGTTCCGGAAGCCGCCGTAGATCTCCGACGCCGGGAAGATGAAGCCGCGGCGCTTGCAGAGCGCGACGATCTCGTCGAGCTTGGTGAGCTCAGCCATGGCGCTCAGCCTAAACGGACTGCTTTACGGACCGCCGCATGCGTTGGGCGGTGACGGCGCCCACTACCCTCTCCCTCCCGATGCCCACCTACGAGTACCGCTGCACGAACGGACACACCTTCGAGGTGATCCAGAGCATGTCTGACGATCCCGTCGAGATCTGCGAGGTCTGCGGCGCGCCGGTCGAGCGGGTCTTCCACCCGATCGCGGTTCACTTCAAGGGCTCGGGCTTCTACACGACCGACTACGCCATGAAGGCGAAGGCCGGGGCGGCGAAGGACGGCGACTCGTCCAGCGACTCTGGCGCCGACTCGTCCAGCGACTCGGGCGGCGACTCGGGCAGCTCCTCATCCGAGTCGTCGAGCGATGCGAAGTCCTCCTCGAACGGCGGGGACACCGCGAAGTCCGGCTCGAGTTCCGACTGACTGTCGCCTCTGATGCTTCCTCATGACGAGGCCGGCAGTGGGCCGGCCCTCGTACTGCTCCACGCCGGTGTCGCCGACCGGACCATGTGGTCGGAGCACCTGGAGCCCCTGGCCGACGCCGGCTACCGGGCCGTCGCCATGGACCTTCCCGGCTTCGGTGAGGCGCGGGTCACGCCCGGCGAGCAGGCACCGTGGGCGGATGTCCTGTGGGCGATGGACGAGTTGTCCATCGAGCGTGCAGCCCTCGTCGGCAACTCCTTCGGCGGCGCGGTGGCACTCCGGGCGGCATTGGTCGCGCCCGACCGCGTGTCGGCGCTCGCGCTGATCTCGGCTTCATCGCCGGCACTGGAGCCGTCGTCCGAGCTCGAGGCCGCCTGGGAGGCCGAGGAGGCGGCACTGCAGCGCGGAGACATCGAGGCCGCCGTCGAGGCAGTGGTCGACTTCTGGACGCTGCCCGAGGCGTCGCAGGAGTTGCGTGACCGGGTGGCCACGATGCAGCGGCGTGCGTTCGCGCTGCAGGCCGAGGCCCCACCGGTGACGGAGGCCCCGGATCCCGCCGAGGAGCGTCCGGAGGACCTCGCCCGGCTGAGCGTCCCCACGCTCGCGGTGGCGGGCGAGCTCGACAAGCGCGACTTCCTGCAGGGGGCCGAGGACCTGGCCCGAACGCTGCCCCGCGCGCGCCACGCCGTCATCGAGGGCGCAGGTCACCTCGCGCCGCTCGAGACGCCGGAGGCCTTCCGCGAGCTGGTGGTGTCCTTTCTGCGCTGAGCAGCGCAGGTCAAATGCGACGCGTGGCTCACGCTACGGCGAGCACTCGGCGTCGTGCGGCGGGTCGCTGCCCGTCAGCTCCTTGACCGCGTCCACGCAGGCGCTCTGTGGAATCTGGAGGCTGCCGCCAGGCCCGGATGAGATGGCGGCCTTGTTGCCGCCGAGCACGTTCGTCTCGCCGCTGCCGCCGATGATGGCCGCCATCGCCACCTGGGGCAGCGTGAAGCCCCCCATGTCGCTGATGAACGCCTTGGGCGCATCCCAGCCGATGAACGGGCCCTTGATGAAGTTGTAGGGGAAGCGGGTGACGCTGGTGAGGCGGTCCTTGATCCCGTCGAGGATCTGCTGCTGGCGTGCGTCGCGGTCGCGATCGTCCTCGCCCGGGTTGCACGTGTTATGGCGCAGACGGGAGTAGGCGAGCGCCTTGTCGCCCTGCAGCGTCACCTCGCCCGGCGGCAGCTTTAGGGAGACCCCGCCCTGGCTCTTTCCGCCGTCCACGTCGCCGCAGACCACGGCTCCCTTCTTGTCCTCGTTCCCAGGCACGTCGATCTTGACCCCGCCGAGCGTGTTGATGAAGTCGGAAAAGCCATCGAAGTTGACGATCACGATGTGGTTGATGTCGATCCCGAGGAAGTTCTCGACGGTCTTGATCGTCGAGGCCGGGTTGCCATTGGGGCTGTTGGTGTTGCAGGCGAGCGAGGCGTTGATCTTCTGGTCGCCGCAGTCCGGGATCGAGGCGAAGCTGTCGCGTGGGATCGACAGCTTGTGGAACGAGGTCAGGGAGGCATGCAGGACCATGATCGTGTCCGCGCGCGGCGGGCCCTGTCCCTCGGCGCCGCTGGCGTTGTGCTGGGTCTTGCCCCGGCGATCGCCCCCGAGGATGAGGATGTTCTGGCCGAGCAGCACGGCGGGGCCGCCCTTGAGCGCGTCCTTCGCGGACTGCGGCAGCTTGCCCTTCTGAATCTGGGCGGAGATCGCGAAGCTGATGAAGCTGAGCAGCAGCCAGCCGACGGCGACGATCAGCACCCAGCGCAGCCAGGGCCGCTTGCCCCCGACGAGCCGCTTCAGCCGCCCGCGCCAGCCACCCTCCGCGGTCTCCGTTCGCAGGCTGGCCAGACTCGGCTTGCGGAACCGGTCGCGCAGGCTCGGGCGCGAGCGGTACACGCGGTAAGGGGGCTTCTCCCGCCTCTCTCCCGGCTTTCGTCCCCCAGAAGCGTCCTGCTTTTCCCCGCTCCGACCCTTGCGCCCATAGACCGTGTACTCGGGCTTCTTGCCGGATTTGCCCTCGCCGGACTCCCCGGACCCGCCGGGTTTCTGGGGCTCCTCTGGCTTACCGCCGCCCTCGGAGCCGCCGGACCGCCGCGGCGGCCGATCATCTCCCTGCGGAGACATGGGGTATCAATACTGGCGCATGCCGTCGGACCCTTCCTGCACCGCGACCCCGTCCAAAATCCGGACGGGCCTGTGACGCCTCAGGAGACCATCGGCGTAGACCTCGGGGGAACGAAGATGGCGGTCGGGGTCGTCGACTCCGATCAGCAGATCCAATACCAGGGCAGCGAGCCCTCGACCGGGCTCAGCGAGGAGAGGCTGATCGAGGAGCTCACCCGGGAGCTGACGGAGGCAAAGGAGGCGCGCCCCGACGTGGTCGCCGCCGGTCTCGGCATCCCCGCCACCATCGACCACGATCGCGGCGTCGCCATCCACGCGGTCAACCTGACGATCACCGACGTCCCGATTCGGGATCTGATGCAGGAGCGGGTCGGGCTGCCCGTGTTCGTCGACAACGACGCGAACGTCGCCGCCCTCGCCGAGTTCCTCTACGGCGCCGGGCGAGGCGCCCGGGACGTGGTGATGCTGACCATCGGCACTGGAATCGGCGGCGGGCTCGTCCTGGGAGGCGAGGTCTACCGCGGCTCGACCGGCGCCGCCGCCGAGCTCGGGCATATCGTGATCGATGAGAACGGCCCTCCCTGCCAGGGCAACTGCCCGAACCACGGCTGTGTGGAGGCGCTCGCCTCAGGGACCGCGATCGCGAAGGCGGGCAAGGAGGCCGCTGAGCGCGACCCGGACTCGGCTCTCGGGAAGGCCCTCGCCGAGGGCCCGATCGCGGGGCGGACGGTCACCGAGCTCGCGCTCGCCGGGGATGGGCCGGCGCGGGAGGTGGTGGCCCAGGCCGGCCGCCACATCGGCGTCGCCCTGAGCAGCCTCGCCAACATCTTCGATCCCGACGTGTTCGTGATCGGCGGCGGGGTCTCGGTGGTGGGCGACCTGCTGCTCGATCCCGCGCGCGAGGAGCTCCGCTCCCGGGCTCTCCCGCCGCAGAACGAGAGGCCGGTGAAGCTGGCAGAGCTCGGGCCGGACGCGGGCATGATCGGCGCGGCGGCAATGGCCCTGATCGAGCTCCACAGGGAGACCTGAACAGTGCCCGGCAAGCTGGTCGTCTGCCCGACGCCGATCGGGAATCTCGAGGACATCACCCTGCGGGTCCGCCGGGCCCTCCATGAGGCCGACGTGATCGCCTGCGAGGACACCCGCCGCACCGGGCTGCTCCTCGAACGCCTCGAGATCGAGGCGCAGCGCCGGCTCGTCTCCTACCACGAGGGAAACGAGGCCGATCGCGCCAGGGAGCTCGCGCAGCGAATCGAGCGCGGGGATAGCGTCGCGCTGGTCTCCGACGCGGGCATGCCGGCGATCTCCGACCCGGGCTACCGGTTGATCCGCGCCTGCATCGATCGGGACCTCGACCTGGAAGTGCTCCCGGGCCCCTCCTCGATCCTCACCGCGCTGGTCGCCTCGGGCCTGCCGACGCACCGCTTCCGCTTCCAGGGTTTCCTGCCCAGGCGCACCGGCGAGCTCGAGCGCGTCCTGCAGGCCACCGAGACTCTGATCGCGTTCGAGTCGCCGCGGCGCCTGCCGGAGTCGCTGAGCGCACTGGCCCAGCTGGCGCCGGACCGGCCCGCGGCCGTCTGCCGCGAGCTCACAAAGCTCCACGAGGAGATCGCGCGCGGCACGCTCGGCGAGCTCTCCCGCCGATTCCGGGAGGAGGCGCGCGGCGAGATCGTCGTCGTCATCGGGCCGGCCGCCGAGCGTGGGACGGCGGACATCGGCTTTGCCACAGACGCCCTGCGGGGGCTGATCCGCGCGGGGGCGCGGCCTCGGGCGGCGGCCAGCGTGGTGTCCGCGCTCACCGGGGTGCCGGCGAACGACCTATACCGCGGGATCACGGGGCGCGACCCGCGGAAGTAATCACGCGGCGACCTTCGCCTTCTTCTTGCCGCGCACGACGAACCCGTTCTCCGACTTCCCCCTGCCCGGCTTGAGCGCATAGATCACGCGGTAGCCGGTCATGTAGAGCAGGCGGCCGTCCGAGATCACCGGGTTGTAGGCGCCATCGTTGGAGGCGAACACCAGCTTGCCGTCGGACGCGCGGAAGCCGAACGTCTGCGTCGTCTTCAGATCGCCGACATAGAAGATGTCGCCGACCACGCTGCCCGCTCCGGAGACCGGTCCCTGGGCAGGCTGCGTCCAGCGCACGCTGCCGGTCAGAGCGTTGAGCGCGTAGACGGTGCCGGAGTAGGAGCCGAAGTAGACGCTCGGCGGAGTCCCGGGCGCCTTCGCGGCCGTCGCCGCGCTGTAGACGTAGCCGCCCGTCGTGGCGGACCAGGACTGGCTGCCGGTCCGCTCGTCGAAGGCGTTCATGCCTCCCGTCAGCGTGCCGGCGTAGACGTGGCCGAAGGCCACCGCGGCCGTGCCGTAGATGGGCCCGCCAGCCGACGCCGTCCAGCGCACCGCGCCGTTTGACGCACGCAGCGCGGTCATCTGCCCGCCGTAGCTCCCGACGAAGACGGTGCCCTTGTCGAACGCAGGGGAGGCCTTGACCGCCCCCCCGACGGAGGTGCTCCACAACTGCTTGCCCGTCCGCCTGTCGAAGGCATACACGGATCCGCACTCACATCCCGCGATCACGGTGTTGCCGACCACTAGGGGCGAGGACTCCGTGCGGCCCGGGAGTGAGTTCTTCCAGGCGACCTTCCCGTTCTGCGCGTTGAGGGCCTGGACCTGGCCGGGCTCGAGGTTCGAGATGTAGAGCTTGCCGTCGCTGTAGGCGGGTGCCGAGGCGTTCAGCGTCGCCACGTCACGGCGCCAGATCTGCTTCCCGCTGTCGGCCTTGAGCGCGAACGCTTCACCGTTGTTGTCGATGCCGTAGACGACCCCCTCGGCGACTATCGGCGAGTACTCCATCAGGTGCCGCGCGTCGTAGGACCAGGCGACCTTGTAGGGGGGCTTCACCGCCTTGGTCGGCAGGTACCGCGTCCGGGCGTTGTCGAAGCCGTACGTGGGCCAGGGGGTGAGCGGCGGACCCGCCGGCGCCGCGGCGGTCGTGGTCGTCGCAGTCGTCGTCTCCTCTGAGGAGCCGCTGTCGCTCCCCAGGAGCAGGGCGCCGCACACGCCGACGACGGCCGCCAGGCCGACGGCCGCTGCGATCGTCGCGACGCGGTACTTGCTCCAGAGAGTTGCGAAGAGGTTCGCCATGGCGGGTGAGCGAAGCGGTGATTGAAGAGGAAACCCGTAGCTCACGCGTGAAGAGCGCGGAGTGGGGCGCCTTAATCGTCTATGTGCCGACAAAAGCGCCCCACTCGCGAGAGTCACCCGCGACCGCCGTCGGCGCTACCTTCAAGGAGCGAGATGGCCAAGCGCGATCCACGCATGGTTTCGCTCGGCTACGGGAAGTTCGCCCGGGCGGATCGCATCTATGCCCTCGTTCCGCTGGATCCGAAGGACCGCGGCGAGGGCCGGCGGACCTACGTCCACGTCGATGACATGGCCGAGCCGATCGTCGCCTCACGCTCGGAGAAGGCGATCCTCGCCGACGTCGAGGAGGCCCTCACCGAGGCTGCTGGCATTCCGCGCCGCCGCCGCCGGAGCGGCACGAAGGGGCAGGAGAAGCTTCTGTAGTTAGGCTCACTCCTCGTGAGCTTCTACGTCACCACCCCGATCTTCTACGTCAACGGCGAGCCCCATCTCGGGCACGCCTACTCGACGATCGCCGCCGACATCCTCGCTCGGCACCACCGCCAGCGTGGCGAGGACGTCTTCTTCCTCACCGGTACCGACGAGCACGGCGAGCCGGTGGCTCAGCAGGCCGAGGCCGAGGGCGTCACTCCGCGCGAGCTGGGCGACCGGCTGGCGCCCCGCTTCAAGGCGATGGCGGCCAGGGTCAACGCCTCCAACGACTTCTTCATCCGCACGACGGATGAGGGCCACATGGAGCGTGTGCAGGAGATCGTCCAGGGCGTTTATGACAACGGCCACGTCTACGAGGGCGTGTACGAGGGCTGGTACTGCCCCCGCTGCGCCGACTTCAAGACCGAGTCCGAGCTCGGCCCGGACAACACGTGCCCGATCCACAAGATCCCCCTCACGCGCGAGAGCCAGAGGAACTGGTTCTTCGCGCTCTCGAAGTTTCAGGGCGACCTGGAGACGCTCTACGAGGAGCGGCCGGACTTCGTCATCCCGGAGTTCCGCAAGAACGAGGCGCTCGCCTTCATCAAGCAGGGCCTGCAGGACGTCTCGCTCTCCAGGCCGACGCTGAAGTGGGGCGTCCCGGTCCCCTGGGACCCCGATCAGGTGATCTACGTCTGGTTCGACGCGCTCCTCAACTACTACACGGCGCTCGGCTACGGCGTGGGCGCGGACGTGACCGAGGAGTTCTGGCCGCCCTTCCACATCCTCGCCAAGGACATCCTCAAGTTCCACGCTGTCTACTGGCCCGCCTTTCTGATGGCCGCGGAGATCGAAGTGCCGGAGGGGATGTTCATCCACGGCTTCCTGCTCCTGGAGGGGCACAAGATGTCCAAGTCCCTCGGCAACGTCCTCGATCCCGACGAGGTGATCGACAAGTTCGGCGCGGACCCGCTGCGTTTCTACTGCTTCCGCGAGGTCTCGTTCGGCCAGGACGGCCAGATCTCCCCGGCGGGATTCGAGTCGCGCTACGAGACCGAGCTCGCCGACCAGTACGGGAACCTCGCGAACCGGGTCCTGTCGATGATCGGCCGCTACCGCGACGGGACTGTTCCGGACGCCCAGGCCGAGGAAGCGCTCGCCTCCGAGTTCGATGGTTTGCCGGACCGCGTCATGGCCGCCCTGGACGACGCCGAACTCACCCAGGCGCTGGAGGAGGTCTGGAAGCTGGTCCGCCGGCTGAACCAGTACGTCGAGGAGACGAAGCCATGGGAGCTCGCGAAGGAGGACTCCGCGGCGGAGCGGCTGGACTCGGTGCTCTACGGGCTCGCGGAGGGGCTGCGGGTGACGACCCTGCTGCTCCACGCCTACATGCCGGAAACCACCGGCCGGCTGCTCGATGCGCTCGATGAGCCAGACCGCGCGCTGGTCGATTTCGGGTCCCGTGGCGGCGGTCAATCGCTCGGGGAACTGGCTCCGCTCTTCCCGAAACTGGCGCTCGAGCAGGCCTGAGGGCGCGTGGTACTGTGGCCGCGTCAGACCAGGACGCTTGAAGGGAGACGCTTTTATGAGCAGAGCAGGGAAGGGCGCGACGTTCGTCGCGCTGGTGGTGGCGGGCGCACTTCTGATTCCCGTCTCGCAGGCGGGAGCCGGCGCACGGATTGCGAGCGGCGGCGACGGACCGATCGCGACCAAGTCCGGTGCGATCGTCAACTTCGTCCCCGCCGGGAAGCTCAAGATCGCGAAGCACTTTCAGCCGCTCGGGGTCTGCTCGATCAACTGCACGGTGACCGGGACCGCGATCATCAAGGGCATGGGACTCAAGCTGCCGATCAGCGATACCGGGTCGTTCGCGGCCAGCGCGCCGTTCGGCCTCAGGATCACGGTCCAGGGTGCCCTCCTGAACGCGATGAAGGACCATCCAGGCAAGTTCCGGCTGAACGTGACGTACAGCGCGACCGACCCGACGACCGGGGCGATGGACTCGGTGTCGCGGTCCTTCAAGTTCAGGCGTTAGAGCGGCACTGCCGATCGGCATCGTGATGCTGTCGCGAACCACCAGGGTGGGAATGGCGCTGATCTGCGCCGCAGGACTGCTCGCGTCCGTCGCCGGGGTTTCGGCCACGGCGAAGGCCCCGCGCGCCAGGACGAGCGTGATCGGCGGGAGTGCTGCGAGCCTGTCGAATTGGGGCTTCGCAGCGGCGGTGCTGACCCCGCACACGCTTTGCACTGGCTCGGTGATCTCGCCCACGAAGGTGCTCACCGCCGCGCACTGTGTGGCCAGCCCGTCGACGATGACCGTGCGGACCAATTCGAACCTGGCGTTCGCCGGGGGCGATGTGCATGCCGTCAGCGCGGCGGCGGTCAACCCCGATTGGACGCACGGCTTCATCGGCGACGTCGCCGTGCTCACCCTCGGGACTCCCACCAGCGCTCCGGCTATCCAGCTGGCGAGCGCGACCGAGGATTCGGCGCTGACCAGGCCGGGGACGGTCGTCTCAGTGGCCGGATTCGGCGCCAGGAATCCCGCCCCGCGTCGCAAGCCGAAGATCGGGTTGCTGATGCAGGCCAACGTCTCGATGCGTGGCTTCTGCCCGCTGCCGACCTCGGTGATGTGCGACGCGGGCGGCAAGTCCGGGCTGATCGCGATCGCGAAGATCGGGCGGAAGGTCCGCAAGCGGTCGATCCAGAGGACGATCTGCGAGGGCGACAGCGGGGGGCCGATGGTGGCCCAGAGCCCCGCGGGCCCGAGGCAGGTCGGCATGGCGGAGGCGACCGAGGCTCCGCCGAAGCACTCGGCGTTCGGCTTCGTCTGGTGCGGGCTCAAGGGCTTCCCGGCGATCCACACGCGAGTCGCCTCCTGGCTGAGCTTCATACAAAGCGGCTAGCCGCTCATAAACTCGGCGCGTGGTCGATACCCACGCGCACCTCGCTCTCTGCGAGGCGGACGAGGATGAGCTGGTCGCGGCGGCCCGCAGGGTGGGCGTTCGTCGCATCCTGACCGTCGGGCTCGGGGAGGATTCGAATCCCGGCGCCATTCGGTCCGCCGAGGAAGAGGATGGGGTGTTCGCGGCGGTGGGCCGGCATCCGAACGGCGCGGCCGGCTTCGACGAGACGGCGGCGCAGGCGATCGGGGAGCTCGCCGCGCGCCCGGAGGTGGTCGCGATTGGGGAGACCGGCCTCGACTTCTACCGGGACACCGCCGATCCCGATGACCAGCGCCGGGCGTTCTCGGCGCAGATCTCGATCGCCAGAAGCGCGGGCAAGCCCCTCGTCGTCCACCTGCGCGATCCCGACGGGTCCGAAGAGGCGGTCGCGGAGGCCTTCGCGACCCTCGACGATGAGGCGGAGGGCGTGCCGGTGATCCTCCACTGCTTTTCCGCCGGCCCGGCCTGGGCGGAGCGGGCGGCGGAGCGTGGCTGGTACTGCTCCTTCGCCGGCAACCTCACCTATCCGAAATCGGAGCCGATCCGCGAGGCCGCGGCGCTCGTCGCCGACGACCGCCTGCTCGTGGAGACCGACTCGCCGTTCCTTTCGCCGCAGCCGATGCGGGGCAAGCCGAACCAGCCGGCGAACGTGGTGGCGACCGCGGAGCGGCTCGCCGAGGTCCGCGGTGTCGCCTACGATGATCTGGAGCGAACGGTGGAGGCGAACGCCGCGAGAGTGTTCGGGTGGTGACCGGCTCCCGCCGGCCGCCGGAGCGCTCGCCACGCCGGCTTGGCCAGAACTTCCTTGCCGACCCCAACCTGCTGGACGCGATCGTGCGCGAGGCCGCTCTCGACCCGGCGGATGTCGTGCTGGAGGTAGGAGGTGGAGGCGGCACGCTCACTGAGCGGCTGGCGCCGCGGGTGACCCGCCTGTACGTGGTCGAGGTGGACGAGCGGCTTCGCGAGGACCTCGAGGCGCTCGCGGGAAAGGCCGGAAACATCGACCTGGTCTGGGGCGACGCCCTGCGGGTCGATCTGGGTGATCTGGCCCCAGCGCCGACGAAGATGGTGGCCAACCTGCCCTACTCGATCGCCACCCCGCTTCTGATCCGGACGATCTCGGAGCTGCCCTCCATCAAGAGGTGGGTGGTGATGGTCCAGCGCGAGATCGCCGACCGCCTCCGGGCCGAGCCGGGAACCAGGGAGTACGGGTCGGCGAGCGTGATGGTGCAACTGGCCTGCGAGGTCATCCTGTTGCGCACCGTCGACCCCGCCGTCTTCGTACCGCGGCCGCGGGTCGGGTCCGCTCTGCTGGAGCTGCGCCGGACGGGGCCTGCTCCGGCGGAGCGGCTGGCCAGGGTGGTCCGTGCGGCGTTCGCGCACAGGCGCAAGTCGATGGCCCGCTCGCTGGAGCTCGCCGCGCCGGGGACGCTCGAGCCTGCCCGGGGGGCCCTGGAGGAGATCGGGCGGCCCGCCGATGCCCGCGCGGAGACGCTCTCGCCGGCGGACTTCGAGCGCTTCGCGGAGGCACTGGCCGAGCGGGGAGTCGAGTTGTGATCGACGGACTGCCCGGGACATTGCGCGCGCCCGCCAAGCTCAATCTCTGCCTCTACGTGGGCCCGCGCCGGGACGATGGGCTGCACGAGATCCGCTCCCTCTTCGAGCCGCTCGAGTTGGCCGATGAGCTCCGGATCAGCAAGGCCGATGCCGACGAGGTGATCTGCGAGGTGATCGAGGGACCGGATCTGACCGCCACCGCGCTGGGGGCGCTCCGCGAGCACGGCTGGGACGGGCCGCGGCTGCGGATCGAGGTCATCAAGCGGATCCCGGTCGCCGCCGGACTGGGCGGTGGCAGCGCGGACGCCGCGGCGGTGCTTCGCCTCGCCATGGGTGAGGTCGAGGGGCTGCGCTCGATCGCGGCCGGGATCGGCGCCGATGTGCCCTCGCAGCTTCAGCCGCGACCGTGCCTGGTGGCGGGTGCGGGCGAGGTGATCGAGCCCGCCCCGCCGCCTGGGGAGCACGCGGTCGTGCTGGTCCCCCAGGCGGAGGGTCTCGCGACCGCCGCGGTCTACGCGGAGGCCGACCGCCTCGGTTCGCCGCGTGGTGACGCCGAGCTCGAGGCGATCCGCCGCCGCCTCCGGGACGCGGTCGACGAGGGTGGGTCGCCGCTCGACTACCGCGAGCATCTGGTCAATGACCTGCAGGCGGCCGCGATCTCCCTGCGGCCGGAGATCGAGGATGCGCTGCGGGCGCTCGAGGAGGCAGGTGCTGCGCACGCGATGGTGACCGGGTCGGGGCCGACGGCGTTCGGCCTCTACCCGACGGCGGATCAGGCGGCCGCCGCCGTGGCCGAGCTGCGCAGCGGCTTTCGGGACGTGATCGCGACCGGCCCGCTGACGACGTGAGCAGGGGTATCGACCGGAAGTGGGTGATCCGCGGCCTGGTCGTGGCGGCGATCGTCGCCTTCTTCGTCTTCCGGGACCAGCTGCCCACCATCAACCTCGACAAGATCATCGAGGACCTGTCCGAGAGCCTCGGCTCCTGGACCTATCTGCTGGTCGGCACTCTCGCTTTCCTGGAGACAGGCGCGTTCGTCGGATTGGTGGCGCCTGGCGAGTTCACGGTGCTGCTGGGGGGCGCGGTCGCGTCGCAGGGCGACATCTCGCTGCCGCTGATCATCGCGGTCACCTGGATTTCGGCTTTCGCGGGGGATTCGGTGAGCTTCATGCTCGGCGCGCATCTTGGGCGTGGGTTCCTGGTCAAGCACGGGCGCCGCGTCGGGATCACGCCAGAACGCCTGAAGCAGGTCGAGACCTACTTCGCGCGCTACGGGGGGAGGACCATCCTGATCGGGCGCTTCATCGGCCTGGTCCGTGCGCTGGCGCCGTTCATCGCCGGAAGCAGCAAGTTGCGGTACAGGGCCTTCGCCCCGTACAGCATCCTCGGCACGGGTCTGTGGTCGACCGCTCTGATCCTGCTCGGCTATTTCTTCGCGCGGAGCCTCGACAAGGTCACGAACATCGTCGGCACGGGCCTCCTGGTCTTCGGGGTCGTCGTCGGGATCGTCGTGGCTCTCGTCGTGGCTTACCGGTTCCTGCGCAAGCCGGAGAACCGGCGCACTGTCGTTGCCGAGATGGAGAAGAGGCGCGCCCTCCGCCCGATCCTGCGGCTGGGGCGCCGCCTGCGGCCGGAGTTCGAGTTCCTGTGGCGGAGGCTGACGCCGGGTGGCCTGGGCCTCGAGTTCACGACACTCCTGGCGGTGCTCTCGGTCGGGCTGTTCGTCCTGATCGCCTACTGGATGGTGATCGGGGGCGATCCGGGGCCGACGCCGGGGGACCGCACCGCCATGAATGTCGCCGACGACCTGCAGACGGATTGGCTCGTGGACGGGGCGAAGGTGGTCACGAGACTCGGCTCCGGGTGGGTGACCTATCCGCTCGCCACGGTCGTTGCGATCGTCCTCGCGGTCCGCCGGCGCTGGATGGAATTCTGGGCCCTGGTGGGCGGTACGGTGCTGATCGCGATACTGGTCCCGGAGATCAAGACGTGGACCGATCGGCCGCGGCCCACGGACCCGCTGGTCTCCGTCGGCGGTTCGGCTTTCCCGAGCGGTCACGCCACCCAGGCGACGCTGTACGCCTGGCTCGCGGTGACCTTCGCGCTCAGGCTGGTTCCCGGGATCACGCGGCGAAGCCTCTTGATCGCGGCCGGGATCGCGCTCACGGTGTTGATCGGGCTGACCCGCATCTATCTGCGGGTCCATTGGATGAGCGACGTGTCTAGCGGCTGGGCGCTGGGGGTTTCGTGCTACGCACTCGCGGCGGCCGTCGTGCTTACCGTTGCCCACATCCGACACAATCCGCGGCGTCATGACCGCGGCCCTCAGCTCGACCCTGGCGCCGGTGCTGGCGCTCGGGACTGAGTACTACCTCTTCGGCGCCGCCGGATTGCTCTCCGTGAGCGCCTTCGTCGCCCTGATCCTGGTGCCCGCCCTGGGCTCCTACGGGCGCGCCTGGGAGAAGCTGGTCGCTGGGTTCCTCTCGCTCTTCGTCCTTGCGGCGCTGGTGCTGGTCGGGCTCGTGATCGGGGTCGTCATCTTCCTCAACTGGGACGACATCTCGAAGTGGTTCTAGGTTCGTAACCCGGACCTACCATGTGCCGATGACTGCGAAGGAGACGCACACCAACCCGAAACGGGTTGCGCCTGGAGGCGCACCCTCGCGTAGAGCCGATCCCGACAGCCTCGAAGAGCTCTCGGCGGCGATCGAGGCCGGCGCCGGGATGCCGGCTGTCGCGCGGGCCGCCGCCCGCGCCCTGGACGCGAGCGTCGCCCTGATCGACCGCTCGAGCAACGTGCTCGCGGTCGCCGCCGCCTCGCCCGATGAGGAGCGGAAGCTGCTCGCGGGCGGTACTGCCGTGGAGACTGTGGACCTGCGCGTGGCCGATGCCGCGGTCGGCGAGCTGCGCTGGCGGCCGCGTGGCGACGAGGAGCCCGACACCGTGCTCTTGCGCATGGTGGCGACACTGCTCGGGCTCGAGCTCGAGCGCTCGCGCTCGCCCGAGTGGGCGACCGAGGAGGCGGCCGGTGACTTCGTCCGTGCCCTGCTCGGCCGCAAGCTCACCGACCGTGCGGACATCGAGGCCCGGGCCGCGGAGCTGGGAACGGATCTCTCGCGCGGCACCGGCGTGCTGATCGCCCGCGCCCATCCGCACGTCGCCCAGACGGGCGAGTGGCGCGCCCGTGTGCTGACGATCGCGCAGCGGGCGATCCGGGCCGTGAGCGCCGGCGGCCTTGCCGGTCAGGGCAATCAGGAGGGCGAGGGTGCTGAGGTCGTCGCGATCGTGCCCGTGGGTGACGACGAGCGGCTGACCCGCGCCGCGGCTGGGCTCGTCGACGAGCTCGAGGCGGGGCTGAGCGGGTTCACGGTCAGCGTCTCGCGGAGTCGGCTGGCCGCCGACCCGGGCGACCTGTACCGCGCCGCACAGGAGGCGCTACTCGCAGCGAATGTCGGGGAAGCCGAGGGCACGCGGGTACTCGCCTTCGAGGACACGGGTGCGTACCGGCTGCTGCTGCCCGCGATGAGCGAGGACCCGGCGGAGCTGGAGCGCTTCTATTCGGAGACCGTGGAGCCGCTGGTCGCCTACGACGAGCAATACGAGACCGAGCTGGTGCCCACCGTCGAGACCTACCTCGAAAACGACGGCAATGTCGCGGCCACGGCTCAGCAGCTCTTCACCCACCGCCACACGATCCGGTACCGGCTGGAGCGCGCCCGGGAGCTCTGCGGGCACGACGTGACCTCCACTGAGGGTCGCGAGAAGCTCGGTCTGGGGCTGAAGGCGATGCGCGTCCTGGGGATCGCCTCGCCGCGGGGCCCGGCCGATGAACCGGGGACGGAGGCGGGCCGCGTGCCTCCGGCCGAGTCCGACTGAGCTAGTCGGTCTGGGACGAAGTCATCTCGGTGAGCACCCCTGTCCGATCGCGGTCGCCCGTCGAGCGGTCGTCGCTGATCACGTGACTCACGGCGTTGATCAGTGCCAGGTGGGTGAAGGCCTGGGGGAAGTTCCCCCAGTGCGTGCCGGTCCTGGGGTCGAGCTCCTCCGCGTAAAGGCCCAGTGGTCCCGCGTAGTTGAGCAGCCGCTCGCACATCTCCCGAGCAGCATCGCTCTCGCCGATCTCCGAAAGGGCCGAGGCGAGCCAGAAGGAGCAGATGGTGAAGGTGGCCTCCTCGCCGTGCAGGCCGTCGTCGGTTTCGTCCACCTGGTAGCGGAGGACGAGGCCCCCCTCGGTCAGCTCCTCGTCGATCGCCTTGACGGTCTTGACGACTCGCTCATCGTCGGGTGGCAGGAAGCGCACCAGTGGGATTAGGAGGGTCGAGGCGTCGAGGGCGTCGGTCTCGTAGTGCTGCCGGAAGACGCCGCGGTCCGAGACGCCCCGGTCCAGGATGTCAGTCCGAATCTGCTCGGCGACCTCGGCCCACCTGGCGAGCCGGTCCTGGTCGCCGATCCGGTCCGCCAGCCGGCCGCCGCGGTCCAGGGCGACCCAGCACATCAGCTTCGAGGAGACGTAGTGCTTCGGCTCTCCGCGCCCCTCCCAGATGCCCTGGTCTGGCTTCTCCCAGACCGAGATCGCGGTCTCGACCTGCCGGCAGAGGGCCTCCCAGAGCTCGTGGGGGAGGTGGTCCTGAACCTTGGCGTGGATATAGACGGAGTCGAGGAGCGCACCGTAGACGTCGTTCTGGCGCTGGTTGAAGGCGGCGTTGCCGATGCGGACGGGCTTCGCCTCTTCGTATCCGCTGAGGTGGTCCAGGGTGGTCTCGGTGAGGTTCTTTTCGCCGCGAATCCCGTACATGATCTGCATGCCGTACTTCCCCACCTCGACGTTGTCCTGGTAGACGTCAGTGAGCCAGCCCATGAAGTCGCTCGCCTCGTAGTCGAGGCCGAGGGTGTGCAGGGACCAGAGAGTGAACGTGGCGTCCCGGATCCAGGTGTAGCGGTAGTCCCAATTCCGTTCTCCGCCCGGGGTCTCCGGGAGGGAGGTGGTGAGGGCAGCGATCATCGCGCCCGTCGGTGAGTGGGTGAGGCCCTTGAGGGTGAGCGCGGAGCGCTGCAGAGAGCCGCGCCAGGGATGGTCCGGGAAGCTGCCGCCCTCGAGCCAGCGGCGCCAGAAGTCGATGGTGCGGTCAAGGCGGCCGCGGCACTCGTCGCTGGATGTCGGTGGCATCGGGGAGGGGCCCCAGCTGAGCGCGCTGAAGCGCACCTCGCCGGCCTTCATCCGGTGACGGGCGCGGGCATCGGAGTCGTCCACGCCAAGTCCCAGGTCGCCGGTGAGGATCAGGTGCGTGTCGCCTTGGTTCAGCTCCGCGTCGGTGCCCGCGTCGCCTCGCCGCTCCCAGTCGGTCCGGGTAGTCCCATAGTCGAAGACCGGCTGGCAGATCATCTCGATGTCGACCTCGCCCTGGACGCACTCGATCAACCTCAGGAAGACATGCTCAGCCTCGTCATCGGCTGGCGGGCGCAGGTGGGGCTCGAAGTCGTTGTCCTGCCGCCAATCGCCCACCGTAAGCAGGTCGTGGACGATGACCCAGCCGGACCCCGTCATCCACGTGGTCTCAAGGACGTTGGTGCCCGGCGCGTAACGGCGGGTCACCGGGGCCCCGAGACCCGGGGGCCCCACTCGCCAGAAGCCGGCGCCGCGGTCCAGAAGTGAGCAGAACACGGCGGGGGAGTCAAAGCGCGGCAGGCAGAGCCACTCGACCGATCCGTCGGGGGCGATCAGCGCGCCCGTGTGGCAGTCCGAGATGAACCCGTAGGAGGCGATCCGCGGGAAGCGGGACTCGAGGGCGGGCATGGGCCCCGGGAGACTATTTGGCCGGGGTGCCGCTACTGCGCGCGCGCGTACGGTTCGAGGCCTTCCTTCGCCCGCGCCACCGACCAGTTGTGGTTCCAGCGGAAGATCGGGCGGAGGATCGGGGTGAGGTAGCGGAGCAGTGGACGGTCCGCGTGCACGATCCAGTCGAAACGGACGTGGATCCTGCCGTCGCCGTTCGGCGCGAGGGTCCACTTGCCTGTTCCGGTCAGATCGCCGACGACCTCGACCTGGAAGTGGGTGGGCGGATCGAAGACGATGATCCTCGAGTTTGTCTTGAGCGTGTAGGGAAGCTTGCCCTTGAAGTGCTGCTCAGTCGCCACACCCGTCCCGGGCTCCCGGTCTCCCTCGACCTCCATGTAGACGGGCTTCCACCAGTCCGGATAGGTGCGGGCATCGGCGAGCGCGTTGAAAACCGTCTCCTGCGGCGCGTCGACGTCCCACTCGTCCAGGAACACGTACTCCTTGGCCATCTCTCCCTCCAGGTCGGGCAGCTGGGAGTGATTCGCGGCGGAGCCTCTCTCAGATCACACCCGGTCGCAATGGTTCCCCGGAAAGTCGAAGCGCCAGGTTCCGGGGGGAGGAGTCGAACCCCCTCTTCGTGGACCAAAACCACGCGTGCTAGCCAAGTACACCACCCCGGAATACGGCCAGTCTAAGACCCCCGGGCGTATGGCAGATATCGTCCGCAATTGGTCATTGCGGACAGATCCCGATGGCGCCATGATGCGCTCATGGCCTCGACCAGCAAGCCCCGCCGGATCGTCATCCTCGCCTTCCCGGGGGTGCAGCCGCTCGACGTGATCGGCCCGGCCGAGGTGTTCGCGGGAGCCGACACGCTCGCCGGCGGCGGCGCCTACACGGTCGAGGTGGTCGCCAAGGACCCGGATCCGATCGCGGTCCGCGGCGGCGGCTACTCCCTGGTCCCGAAGAAGACCACCGCCCGCTGCCGCGGTCCGATCGACACCCTGGTCGTCGCCGGCGGCATCGGCGTCAGAGCGGCCGAGGACGACGTCGAGCTGATCCGCTGGATCCGCAGCGCCGCGCGCCGTTCGCGCAGGGTCACCTCCGTCTGCTCCGGTTCCTTCCTCCTCGCCCGCGCCGGCCTGCTGGAGGGGAAGACGGTCACCACCCACTGGGCCTCGACCGAGGATCTGGCCCGCCGCCACCCCGAGCTCAAGGTCGACCCCACCCCGATCTTCGTCCGCGACGGAAGCGTCTGGACGTCGGCGGGCGTCACCTCCGGAATGGATCTATCCCTGGCCCTGGTGGAGGAGGACCTCGGACGCGAGATCGCGGTGGAGATCGCGCGCTGGCTCGTTCTCTTCCTGCAGAGGCCCGGCGGCCAGGCTCAGTTCAGCTCCCACCTGTCGGCGCAGCTCGCCGAGCGCCGCCCGCTCCGCGAGCTCCAGTCCTGGATCGCCGACAACCTCGACTCCGATCTGAGGGTCGAGACCCTCGCCGATCGAGCGGCGATGAGCCCCCGCAACTTCGCCCGCTTCTTCAGCCGGGAGATCGGCATGACCCCGGCGGCCTATGTCGAGGAGCTCCGTGTTGAGCGGTCCCGCCAGCTGCTCGAGGACAGCGCCGATTCCATAGACCTGATTTCGGCGCGCTGTGGCTTCGGGACTCCCGAGACCATGCGCCGGGCATTCGGGCGGCGGGTCGGCGTTTCCCCGGCGCAATATCGCGACCGCTTCAGGCGGGCGCCTGAGGCGGCGGCCACGGCCCCGCACTGAGAGGAGACCACGATGCAGATCGCCTACCTGCTCTACGACCGCTTCGCTGCCCTCGACATCATCGGGCCGCACGACGTCTTCAACTCGGTGCCGGGCAACGAATCGATCTTCGTCGCCGAGAAGGCAGGGCCGATCCGCAACGAGTCGGACACCCTCTCCCTGGTCGCCGACGCCTCGCTCGACGAGGTCCAGAGCCCGGACATCGTCGTCGTCCCCGGCGGCTTCGGCAACCGGATGCTCCTCGAGCACGAGCCGCTACACGAGTGGATCAGGACGGTGCACGAGACGAGCACCTGGACCACCTCCGTCTGCACCGGGGCACTGCTCCTCGCCGCCGCGGGGCTCCTCGACGGCGTCCCCGCCACCACCCACTGGCTCGCCCGCGACCTGCTGGCGGAGCTGGGTGCCAAACCGGTCCCTGACCGCGTGGTCCAGGAGGGCAAGATCGTCACGGCGGCCGGCGTCTCCTCCGGAATCGACATGGCGCTGCGTCTCGTCCAGCAGATCAACGGCGACGACGTCGCGCAGGCGGTTCAGCTCGGCATCGAGTACGACCCCCAGCCGCCGCTCGATGCCGGCTCGCCTGAGAAGGCTCCCCAGCCGATCATCGACCTGGTGACCGCTGCTTTCCGGGCTCAGGACGAAACCATCCGGAGCTAGGCGTCCCGGGAAGTACAAGCGTCACAGATCCAAATCGCTCTGCGCGGTTTCTCCGTAGCTCGAGTGTCATCAACGAAAGGAATCGATGGACACCTATGCAATTCGCCGCAAGAACGCTTGGAAATCGCCTGAGGAGCTCGAGCAGGTCGCGGCGCGCTCGAAGGAGGTCGCCGACAACGACTTCCCCACCGATGTCCGGTGGATCCGCAGCTACGTGATCGCCGAGGAGGACGGCACCCTCGGCAGCGTCTGCATCTACCAGGCCACCTCACCCGAGGCGATCCGCAAGCACGCGCATCGCGTCGGCATGCCGGCCGACGAGATCCTCCCGGTTGCCGACACCGTGGTCATCCGTCCCGATCCGGTGAAGGAGAACGTCACCTCCTGAGCGAGGCGCGGCGGGCGGCTCGATGCGGCCCGCCGCGCATCCTCGCATTACGCTTTCGGGGTGAACGCTCCCACGGCCCTAGTCATGGCCGCAGGCCAGGGCACGCGCATGCGGTCGGCGCTGCCGAAGGTCCTGCATGAGATTTGCGGGCGGCCCATGGTCGCCTGGCCGATTCTCGCCGCGAAGGAAGCCGGGGCCGGGCGAGTCTGCGTGATCGTCTCGCCCGATCGCGACCTCTCCGCGGGCCTGCCAGACGGCACCGAGACGATCGTCCAGCCCGAGGCCGATGGCACCGGCGGAGCGCTTCGCGCCGCCTCGGAGGTCGTGCGCTCCTCGGACACGGTCCTGATTCTCTCTGGCGATCATCCCCTCGTCTCGGCCGAGATCATCAACGAGCTGATCGCGACGCACCGGGGCGCCGACGCCGCCGCGACGGTCATGACCACGGAGATGGAGGACCCCGGTTCCTACGGGCGGATCGTCCGGAGCGTCGACGGCGACATCGAGCGCATCGTCGAGGCCAAGTCCCCGGGCGATGCCACGCCCGAGGAGCTCGCGATCAAGGAGGTCAACGCCGGGACCTACGCATTCGCTGGGCCCGCCCTCGCCGACGCGCTGGAGCGGCTCGACAACGACAACGCGCAGGGCGAGTACTACCTCGGTGACGTCCTGCCGCTCCTCCTCGAGTCCGGCCTGCGCATCGTTGCCTACAGCGCCCCGGACCCAGGCGTCAACCTGGGGATCAACGACCGCGCCGACCTCGCCCGCGTCGCCGACGAGGCACGCCGCCGCATCCTGGTCGCCCACATGCGCGCCGGCGTCACGATCGAGGATCCGGGCGCCACCTGGATCGACGCAGACGTCGAGATCGCGGCCGACACCACGATCCTCCCCGGCACGACACTGCGCGGCCGCTCCAGCATCGGGGGCGGCAGCACGATCGGCCCGATGACGACGCTGATCGACTCCCGCATCGGCGACCGGGCCACGGTGATCCATTCCTACCTGACGTCGTGCGAGGTCGCGAACGAGGCGATGGTCGGCCCCTTCACCTACCTGCGCCCGAACGCCCGCATCGGCGAGGGCGCCAAGGCCGGCACCTTCGTCGAGATCAAGAACTCGGAGATCGGCGCGGGCGCCAAGGTGCCCCACCTCTCCTACATCGGTGACGCCGAAGTGGGGGAGGGATCGAATCTCGGGGCGTCAACCGTCACCGCGAACTACGACGGCCGCAGCAAATATCGCACCAAGATCGGGAAGAACGTTCAGACCGGGGTAGACACGACGTTCGTCGCTCCCGTAGAAGTCGGCGACGACGCATACACTGGGGCCGGTTCGGTGATCACCGAGGACGTTCCGCCCGGGGGCCTCGGCATCTCGCGGGCGGAGCAGAAGAACGTCGAGGGCTACGCGGGCAAGAAGGCCAAGGAATCGAGCGAGGACGAGGACTCTTGAGCACGATCGAGCAGACACAGCCGATGTCGGAGATCGTCCAGGACTACCGCAAGCGCCTGATGGTCTTCGGCGGGCGGGCGTCCGGCGAGCTGGCCGCCCACATCGGCCGCAATCTCCAGGTCGAGCTCGGCGAGGTCACCCTGAAGACCTTCTCCGACGGCGAGATCTACTGCCGCTACGAGGAGTCGATTCGAGGCGCCGACGTCTTCATCGTTCAGTCGACCGCGGCCAACGAGCTCGAGGGGATGACACCGAACGACGCCCTGATGGAGCTGCTCGCGATGATCGACGCCGCGCAGGGCGCGTCGGCCCACCGGATCATCGCCGTGATGCCCTGGTACGGCTACGCGCGCCAGGACAAGAAGTCCGCCCCGCGTGAGCCGATCTCGGCGCGGATCGTCGCCAGGTGCCTGGAGGGCGTGGGCGTCGACCGCGTCCTCACGATGGACCTGCACGCCGGCCAGGTGCAGGGCTTCTTCAACGTACCGCTCGACCACATGACCGCTATGCCGATGCTCACGCAGTGGATCGCGGATCACATCGACGAGGAGCCGGTGATCGTCTCGCCCGACGCCGGGCGCGTGAAGACGGCGCGCAACTTCGCCCGCAAGATCGGCTCGACCTGGGCGGTGATGGAGAAGGAGCGCCCGGCCCAGCAGGTGGCGGAGATCGGCTACGTCGTCGGTGACGTCGAGAACAAGACGGCGGTGCTGGTCGACGACATGATCGACACCGCGGGCACGCTGACCGCGGCAGCGCGCGCAGTCATGGACGAGGGCGCGGCGCGCGTCATCGCGCTCGCCACCCACGGCGTCTTCTCCGGCCCGGCCTACGAGCGGCTCGCGGACTCCCCGATCGAACGCATCGTGGTCACCGACACCCTGCCGCAGCGGCCCGGCGCGCCCGACAAGATCACCGTCCTCTCCACCGCCCAGACGCTCGCCGACTCAATCCGGCGGATCTTCACGGACGACTCGGTCTCCGAGATCTTCGCCGGCGAGAACCAGCTCTTCTAGGGATAGCCGCATTCCAGAGCGGTTTAGGGCCGATTGGGACACGAAAGGGACACGAGCGGTGGCGGACTAAGTGCCGAGAAAGAGCCAGCTCGTCTATGTCGATCTCCTCGACCGCCGACGAGCGACGAGCGACGCTTCGATGTGGCAGGCGCCCGTGCTCACGGTTGCGGCCCAGGCGTTTCTCCTTCAGGTCTTGTCTGACCAGGCCATCGACTGGTGGGCGCGACTGGTTCTCCTAATTGCCGGGCTGCTGTCCCATCCTCGCGGCGGTCTTCACGCTCTTACGAGGCCACAGCCGGGAGGTTCAGTTCACCGAGGCTGTGGAGGTCCACCTGGAGACGCGGACCTGAACTGATGGTCATCCGACTCTGCCTCGAGCGAGGCTGCCCGAACCCGGCTACTTTCCGAGGGCGCTGCGACCTCCACCGCCGCGGCCGCGAACGTGAGCGCTCCCAGGAGCGCCAGGGAGTGAGGAATCCCTACACCGACGCCACCGAGCGCCGCGACCAGGACCCCGACTACAGACCCTCGAAGCATCGTCGCTAGTCGCGGCCGTAACCCTGCGGACGGGTCGTGCGCTTACAGAGTTAGAAACAAGGCCGGGAGCGGCGAAAACTCACAGTGCGCCGCTCCCGGCTGCTATCCAGAGACCCGTCCGGGGAGCACGGGCCTCGCTGGATAACAAAACGCTGGGTCGAGCTCGGGTTTTTCAGTAGCGGGGGCAAAACAGCCGCTGGGAGCGGGAAACCGCCGATGCGCCGCGACCAGGACCCTGACTACCGACCCTCGAAGCACCGCCGCTAGTCGTTACCCGGCAGCCACCGCCGAGGCCGCGCCGTTTTCGCCCCCGCTGTTTCGACGACGAGCAGGATCTGCTTCACGGCGGTGTGCACAGCACCGATGTTGGCCGTCGCGTACGGGACTCCGGACGACTGTTCGAGCGCCCCGATCGATCTAACCACCGGATCGTCGCCGTCATCGCTCGTCACCTCTTCGAGGATGGCATTGAAGATCAGAGCGACTCCCCAGGGTGTGGGATCGGTTGCCTGGAACTCACCCAAGCTGTCGTCAAGTTCGTCGAGGCGTTCGAGTAGATCTGGCTCGGCGATAGACCACATCTTGGAGATAGCGGTTCGCCCTAGCTGCAGCTTCCGACCCACCGAGAAGCGGCAGCAGCTCCGGGCCGGGGGAGGGTCGTGAGCGTGATCCGCCCATCTCGGAAACCGCCGATTGCCTCAGTACAAAGAAAACTCATTTTCCCGATGGAGAATCCGGAAAGGCTGCGATGATTCGGACCCGTGGGTGGATCCCGCGTCCAGTTATCGGAGTTCTCAGCCGCTCGCCAGCTGGGCAACCTCCGGGGCGAGCTCTCGTTCCCGCCGGCGCTTGGCGAGGGTTGGAGGATCGCGCCGGAGGGAGAGCGGGTCGTCGCCAGGCGTTGCTCCTGCGAGGAGCCGGTGCTCGACCACGAGCCCGATGGCGAGGCCCGGTGCGTCTTCTGTGGCCGAGAACCGACGATCCGGTGATGACATCCAGCTCTTCGACGTGGCAGGATCGCGTCGATGAACGCCACCGCTCCGGTCCTCATCGCTTATGACGGCTCAGACGTGGCGCGTCGGGCCATCCACAAAACCGCCGAGCTCTTCGGCTCACGCCGCGTACTAGTGCTGACGGTGTGGAAGCCGGGCCTTTCGGAAGACGAGGTCACCGCGACGCGAGGGGGCGCACGGATAACCGCGCCTTCTTCGGTCGAGGTTGAAGGGGCAGATGAGGTTCACGACTCTCTTCAAGCTTCGGCCGAGCGCATCGCAGAGGAGGGGGCTGAGCTGGCGAAGTCGCTTGGACTTGAGACCGAGGCACTCCCCGTTCTCAACGAGGGCACCGTGGCCGAGACGATTATCGCGCTGGCCCGCAAGCGAGATGTGGCTGCCATCATCGTCGGCTCAAGGCGACTGAGCGGGCTTCGCGCCAGGTTGGAGGGGAGTGTCTCAATGGCCGTTCTGAAGCAGTCCCCATTCCCAGTCCTCATCGTTCACGCGGGCTGAGCCGTGTTTCGCCTTCGGTGGTAACTGAGTCTCGCTGGTCCGCCATCGACTGGTCGCCGGCGATCGAGGCGGCGGCGGGCGAGGAGCGGCGACGCGCCGCGGCGGCCGGTTGAAGGACACGAAAGGGACACGGGAGGTTTCACTCTCGTCACGCCTGACGGCGCGTGGGTCCCTCGGTTTCGACACCTTTCCCCTGCACTGACGAATAACTAGGGACTTCCGGCACATTCCGCTGCCGTCTGCGTCCTAGAACCAGCTCTTCTAGTTCTCTAATCGGAGACAGGCTTGCCGCGCGGCGCCGTTGGGCCGCTGCCGACGATCTTCCACTCGCCGTCTCGCCGCTCCAGGAATAGCGACAGCTTCACGCGCTTACCGTTCTCGCCGCGGGTGACGATGTGTGCCGTGGCCTTGTCTACGCCAGCCCCAACGGTGGTCAGCGTGTAGCTGTGGTGCGGGGCCCCCGACGTCTGTTCCTCGAGGAAACCGACGCAATTGTCTCCGCCGAGTTGCCCTCGGAGCGGCTCTCCGAAGAGTTCGCAGACCCGCGCGTAATCCTGCGCGTTTTGGCCATCGACATACGCCTGGGCGGTCTCTCTGGCGCTCATCGAAGGATCGCCGCCATCCCCGTCATCTCCGCCGCAGCCGGCCAGCAGGACCGAGCAGGCTGCCCCGACCACCGCCACACGAATCGCCGCGCGCCTCATCGGCGCAGAGTGAAGCATCTGGGGCGGCTCCAACGATCTGGTCGTCTAGGGTGGTCCGCCAATGTCCGCCGAGCCGGCAGAGGGCAAGGACGGGGAGCGGGAGGGCATCCCGGCCTACAGGCGTGTCGGTCACAAGGGAGCCGACGCGATCGTCACGGGCAACACCGCCGACAGCTTCGATAGGGCGGTCGAGGTCGGCGTGGACATGATCGAGTTCGACGTCCTCCGCGAGCAGGATGGCAGGCTGATCGTCGCCCACGACCACCACGACGCGGTGAGGCGCAAGCCGATGGACCTGACCGAGGCGCTCGACCTCTTCCTGAAGCCTCCGCTGGAAGAGGTCGAGATCGACTGCGACCTGAAGCTCGCGGGCAGCGAGGCCGAGCTCGCCGGGGCTCTCTCGGGTCGGGGGTTGGTGGAGCGAGCGATGGTCTCGACGATGGAGGTCGAGAGCCTGATCAAGCTCCGCAAGCTCGAGCCCGACCTGCGTCTCGGCTGGACCTACCCGAAGACCCGCCGCGACTGGACGCAGTACAGCTGGGCGGGCCCCGCCCTCCGGGCCGGGCTCTCGGCGATCCGCCGCCGCTTCCCCGCCATCCTGGAGAAGAAGGCTCCGAAGCTCGGCGTGAACGCGGTCTGGGCGTACCACCCGATCATCACGTCGCGTCTGGTGGACGCCGCGCGAAACGCCGGGGTGGAGCTGATCGCCTGGACCGTCGACGACGCCGAGCGGATGCGCGAGCTGCTGGCCATGGGCGTCAACGGGATCTGCTCGAACGATCCCCGCCTCTTCGAGATGGCGGAGCGCCAGGTCGCGGCGGCGGCCGCCGAAAGCTAGACCCGGCTCGGCAGCCCCGGCGTCTCCGTGGTGCCGCGGCGCTCGAAGAAGCGCCACTCCACCTCGCCGAGCACGGTCGAGGGTGGGTCCGCGTAGACCCACTCGCGCATGATCCGGTGCCAGTTGGCCGTCGCCCGAAGCTGGGCGAGCACCGCGAGCAGGCCGGTCTCCATGCGCCGCCCCATCAGCTCATCGGCGGGCAGGCTCTCCCGGCGCACCAGGTCGTAGAAGTCCGAGCGCGGGTCGGAGGTGACCTCGATCATCTTCATCACGCGCTTCGGCGTGATCCGAACTTCGCCATCCTCGAGGTACCACCCCCCGACCATCTTCACGTGCCTCATCAGCCGCTCGGCATCGACCTTCTTGGGGTCGCTGACGAAGCCGAGGTCGTGGAGGGCTTCCCGGAGCGCCTCCGGATCGTCCCGTCCCGCCGCGTCGACGGCCCGCTGCTCGAGCTGGATCTGCTCGGGCCTGAGCCGCTTGGTCATGCCGAAGTCGAGGAAGGCGACCCGCCCGTCGTCCATGAGCAGGTAGTTGCCGGGATGGGTGTCGGCGTTGAAGTGCTGCAGGTGGTAGATCGAGCCGAAGCAGAAGCGGAAGACGATCTCGCCGAAGATGTCGCGCTCGTCCTGCTCGAGCTCCTTGACCTCGTCGAAGCCGCGGCCCTCGACGTAGTCCGACACGAGCACCCGCCTCCGCGAGAGCCGCGAGTGGACCTTGGGGACGAAGATGAATGGGTGTCCGTCGTAGGCGCGGGCGAAGGCGCGCTGGTTCTGCGCCTCGTATTCGTAGTCGAGCTCCTCGAGGACGCGCTCGCGCAGCTCCGAGGCGACGGCCTTCGCGTCAAGCCCGGGCGCCAGCACCTTCGCCAGGCGGACGAGCATGCCCGCGTTGGCGACGTCGGACTCGAGGGCGTCGGCGATCCCGGGGTACTGGATCTTGACGGCGACCTTCGTGCCGTCGCGGAGGGTCGCACGGTGGACCTGTCCGATCGAGGCGGCGGCGAAGGCCTCCTCCTCGATCTCGGCGAAAACCCGCTCTGGGCTCTCGTCGTACTCCTCCTCGAGCACCTGGCGCACCTTGTCCCAGGGCATCGCGGGTGCGCTGGTCCGCAACTTGGAGAGCTGCTCCTGGTAGATCTCGCGGTACTCCGGCGGCAGGAAGTCGACGTCGATGAATGAGGCCATCTGGCCGATCTTCATCGCGGCCCCCTTCATCTCGCCCAGGACGGATGCCATCTTCAGGGCGCTCTCGAGGTGACGGGTCTCGAGGCGGTCCTGCGCCTTGTCCTCGGAGCGAACCACGTTCGCGGCGGCGGTCCCTGCGTAGCGCGTCGCCTGGGTGCCGATCGCGGTGCCGAGCTTGGCCGAGCGGCCGATCCGCGTCTGCGGGATCTTCCGCCGCTGCTCCTCGGGCTCGGACGGCTCCTGCCGCGCGTCCCCCTCGGGGTCGGCTCGGAGGGCGTCCACGCCCTGCTGGTCCCGTTGCTCCCTTTCTTCGTCGCTGCCCATTGCCCTCACCTATTTTCTATCCTGGCGCCGGAGCGTAGCCCGCGGACACCAGTCTGGCGGGCTGTTACGAGAGGGCGCGCAACAGCGCGACCCGTTAAAAGAACTTCCCATGGCACAGGCCAGAGCCAAACTCAAGGTTTCCCAGCGCGACACGTTCGGGTCGCGCGCCACACGGCGCCTGCGCCGCGAGGGCCTCGTTCCGGGCGTGGTCTACGGGCAGGGCGGCGAAGCCCGCCCCTTCCAGGTCCCCGCCCGCGACCTCCGGACCCTGCTCGCCGAGGGGCAGACGCTGGTCGACCTCGAGCTGGATGACTCCAAGGCCGTCCCCGTCGTGATCAAGGAGCAGCAGCACCATCCGGTCCGCGGCGACGTCATGCACCTGGACTTCCTCGAGGTGCGCCTCGATGAGGCGATCGAGGCGGAGGTCGCGATCGAGCTCGAGGGAACCGATCAGGCACCCGGCGTCCGCGAGGGCGGCGTGCTCGAGCACGTCACCCGCGAGGTCACCGTCGAGGCGCTGCCGACGGACATCCCCGAGCGGATCACCGTCGACGTCTCCGAGATGGACATCAACGACACGATCAACCTCGCCTCTGTCGCGGTGCCCTCCGGCGTGAAGTTCATGGCTGACGAGCCGGAGGAGATCACGATCGCCACCCTCAGCCCGCCGCGGGTCGAGGAGGAGCCCGAGCCAGAGGTCGAGGAGGAGACCGAGCTGGTCGGCGAGGGCGAGGAGGCTCCGGAGGGCGAGGAGGGCGCCGAGGGCGAGGAAGATGAGAGGGCGCGCGACAGCGCGACCCGTGAGACGGGGCGCGAGGGCGGCGGCGAGGGCGGCGAGGACTCCGGCGGCAACCAGTAATGGGTCTTCTCGATCGCCTCTTCGGTCGGCGGGGTCAGCGCGGATCGGGTGACGATCGGTTCACACGCGACGGCTCCCACCAGTACGTTCAGCCACCCCCAACTGAGCAGAGCGGCGGCCAGGGTGACTCCGGTGGTGGGGGCGATGGGGGCGGCGGGGGCAATGGAGGCGGAGGCGGCGATTAGCCGCTGGTCGCTTCGCCGGCGCCGCGGGAGCGATGAACCCCGCACGGGCCGCGTTGATGCCCTGATCGTGGGCCTTGGCAACCCCGGGCGCGAGTACGCCGACACCCGGCACAACCTCGGCTTCGAGGTGGCCGACGAGCTCTCTCGTCGCTGGGAGCTCCCCAAGGCCCGCAAGCGCTATGGCGCGCTGATCACGGACGGCCGGACGGGTCCGGGCGGCCCCCGGGTCGCAATCCTGCTTCCCCAGACCTTCATGAACGAATCCGGTTCGGCCGCCGGTCCCGCGCGGGGTGAGCTGGGCGTGCCGCTCGACCATGTGATCGCGCTTCACGACGAGATCGACCTCCCCTTCGGCGAGGTGCGAAGCAAGCTGGGGGGCGGAGTCGCAGGGCACAACGGCTTGAAGAGCCTCAGTCAGGGGCTGGGCGGCAAGGACTTCTGGCGGGTCCGAGGCGGCGTGGGGCGGCCCAGCACCAGCGACCCGGAGGTGGTCTCGAACTACGTCCTCTCCCGGTTCCGGGAGCCGGACGAGGAGGTCGACCTGTTGATCCAGTCCGCCGCCGACGAGGTGGAGCGATTGCTCGATGAGATCACGGGCCCCCTGACCGAGCCCGAGGAGGCCGCTGACTGATGCCGCTGACCAGCTACTCGGTGGATGAGACGCACGTCGCGCTGCTGCGGCTGGAGCGCGCCGAGGCGCGCAACGCGATCAACACCGAGATGCTCAACGAGCTCCTCGCCCATCTCGACCGCGCGAGGGGGGACGCCGAGGCGCGCGTCCTGGTGATCTCCTCGAACGACCACCTCGCCCTCTCCGCCGGGGCGGATGTCCGCGAGGAGCTCGACGAGCAGGGCCGCGTTCACCGTATGGAGCTCTTTGCTCGACTCTACGACGAGCTCACGGCCTTCCCGAAGCCCACCGTCGCCGCCTGCCACGGCGCGGTCGTCGGTGGTGGCGCCGAGATCGCGGTGGCCTGCGATCTGCGGGTCGGCGGCTCGAACCTGCGGATGCGCTTCCCGGGCGCCGAGCTCGGCGTGCCGGTCGGTCCCGCCCGCCTGGTCACCCTCTGCGGACTAGGCACCGCGAAGTACCTCCTGCTCACCTCCCGCACCGTCAGCGCCGACGAGGCCCTGCGCATGGGCCTGGTCCATCGGGTCGCGCCTGCGTCCGCCACCGAGGATGCGGCGCTCTTCCTCGCCGCCGAGGTGGCCGCTCACCCACCCGAGGCGGTCGCCCGTCTGAAGGCGATGCTGCACCGGTGGGATGGGGTGGTCGAGCGCTCGGCCGACGAGGGTCGCGGGCAGGTCGAGTGGCAGCGCAGCGGCCCCGGGCTGCCGTTTCGGGGCGGCACCGAAGGCTGAAGCGGTCCCGGCGCTCCGCCCGTTGAGCCCGACGTCCTCGAAGCCGGATGGCCGATACTCACAGGCATGTCCGCCCCGCTGATCGAGTTCCCGGCCGACGACCCGGAGCGTGCCCGGCAGTTCTGGAGCGGCGTTCTCGGCGCCGAGCTCACGCCAAGGCCCAGCGAAGCTGGGGCAGGCTGGGAGGCGAGCGGTGCTGACCTTCGCCTGGGACTGCACCAGCGTGGACCCGGTCCGGGTGACACCGCTTCGCTGGCCTATTTCACGGTGCCCGACCTTCCGGCGGCGCTCCAGCGCGTCCAGGACCTCGGCGGTTCAGTTATCCACCCCGGTGAGCGCTGGGCGATCTGCCGTGACTCCGAGGGCAGCCCGTTCGCGCTCGCGGCGGATTCCTAGAACTCCAACCGGCGCGAGAACCGCTACGGGGAGTTGGCGGGGCAGAGCAGCTAGGCGTGGAATACGGCCTCGACGTTGTGCCCGTCGGGGTCGAGTACGAAGGCGCCGTAGTAGCCATCGCTGTACTCGGGCCGAGGGCCGGGCGCCCCGTTGTCCCTGCCGCCGGCGGCGATGGCAGCGGCGTAGAAGGCGTCGACCTGGTCGGTCGAGTCGGAGGCGAAGGCGATGTGGAGCTGACCGCCCTGCTCGTATTCCTCCGAGATCGCGAAGTCGTCCTCGTCCTTGGTTCCGAACGAGATCCCGCGGTGGGCGTCGCCCGACGGGCCGAGGTCATCGAAGCCGAGCGGCGCCAGCGCCTGGGCGTAGAAGCGCCTGCTCCTCTCCAGGTCGGAGACGCCGATCGTGAGGTGGTCGATGATCACGCGCCGCGTGGGCATGCCCCCAAAAGTACTCGGCGCTAAGCTCGATTTAGGCCGGGCCCCGGCCTTAAACGGGTTGCTCCTTGCGGAGCACCCTCGCATCAAGTTGACCCGGATCGACGATCCGGGCTTTTGTCGTGCTGATTTCGAGATGTCGCTGAGACCACTGCTCCAGATCGCAAATGAAGACGAGCGCCTGCGCGCGCTCCGCTCCTCCGTGGGCGAATCCGAGGGCACGGTGGACGCCTACGTCTCGGCATCGATGCGCCCCTACCTGCTGGCCGCGCTGGTCGATGGCGATGAGGGGCAGGCTCGGGGACCGACGCTGATCGTCGCGGCCGATGACCGCTCCGCGCGGGACCTGGCGGGCGACATGAAGGCGTTCCTGGCGCCCCGGCCGGTCCACGTCTATCCGTCGCGGGGGACGACATTCGAATCCCACCTCGAGCCGCCTCCGCATCTCGCCGGGCTGCGGATCGCCGCGATGAACGCGCTCGACGATCCCTCCGCGGTCGTCATCGCCAGCGCGATCGCGCTGGCGGAGAAGGTTCCGGACCCCTCCCTGCGGCCCGAGACCCTCGCGCTGCACCGAGGCGAGAGCGTCGATCTCGACGACGTCACGCTGCTGCTCGCCGACGCGGGCTACGAGCGGATCGACCAGGTCGAGGAGCGAGGGCAGTTCGCCGTTCGTGGCGGCATCCTCGACGTCTATCCCGCAACCGAGGAGCAGGCGATCCGCATCGAGCTCTTCGGCGACGAGATCGACTCGATGCGCCGCTTCTCGGTCTTCACGCAACGCTCGCTGGGCGAGGCCGAGCGGGTCGAGCTGGCGCCGGCGGCGGAGCTCTCGGCGGAGCACCGCGGGCAGGTCGGTCCGGACCGTTTTCTCGCTGCGCTCGACCTGATCCCCGCCGAAGCCCTGGTCGTGATCGCCGCCGCCGAGGAGATTCCGGGCGCCCTGCATGACTTCTGGGAGGACGTCACGGCCACGGCCGACGAGGAGCTGGTACGTCCCTTCTACGCGGGCGTCGACGAGCCCCTCCGGCGCCGCGCCCGTCTTTCACTCGGGGCGGACGCCGGCCAGGAGCACTCCTTCAGGGCGCAGCGGGCCGAGTTTCCCTCGCGGACCCTCGCCGAGGCGGAGGGTGAGCTCGAGAAGCTGAACCGCTCGGGCTACCGGACCGTGGTCGCCTTCGAGGGCCGCGGAGAGGCGGAGCGCACCCGCTACAACCTGAGCCGCCTCGACGTGCCGTTCCTCGGCGACCGGCTACCCGAGGAGCCCGGTGTGAGCTTCGCGGAGGCGAGGCTGCGCGAGGGCTTCCTCTCGCCGGAGTTGCAACTCGCGGTGATCCCGCAGCGCCGCCTGGTTCACCGCCGCCGAGCGGCCGCGCCGGTCTCGGCCCGAGCCCGCCTCGCCGCAGCGATCGAGCTGCGGGTCGGCGACTACGTCGTCCACGAGGACCACGGCATCGCCCGCTTCTCCGGCTTCGACACCAAGACACTAGCCGCAGTGACACGCGACTACCTGGAGCTCGAGTACCGCGGCGGCGACCGCGTCTTCGCCCCGACCGACCAGCTGGCCCGGATCAGCCGCTACATGGGCGCCGACGGGGACGAGCCCGCGCTCAGCCCCCTCGGAGGGAAGCGCTGGCAGAACATGAAGTCCCGGGCGCGCCGCTCCGCCCAGGCCATGGCCGGCGACCTGATCAACCTCTACGCCGAGCGCCAGGTGCGCAGGGGCCACGCCTTCTCGCCCGATGGCGAGATGCAGATGGCCTTCGAGGCGGCATTCCCCTATCGCGAGACCGTCGATCAGATGGACGCAATCGACGCGGTCAAGGCCGACATGGAGTCGGAGCGGCCGATGGACCGCCTCATCTGCGGCGACGTCGGCTACGGCAAGACCGAGATCGCGCTGCGCGCCGCCCACAAGGCGGCGGCGGACGGCAAGCAGGTGATGATGCTTGTGCCGACGACGATCCTCGCCCAGCAGCACTTCGGCACCTTCCGCGAGCGCTTCGCGGACACGCCCTTCAACGTCGAGATGGTCTCCCGGCTGCGCAAGCCGGCCGAGGTCAAGCAGAGCCTCGAGCACTTCCGCGAGGGGAGGGTGGACATCCTGATCGGTACCCACCGTCTGCTCTCACGCGATGTCCGGGGCAAGGACCTCGGCCTGATGATCGTCGACGAGGAGCAGCGCTTCGGGGTGAAGCAGAAGGAGCTTCTCCGGCAACTGAAGCTCAAAGTGGACGTGCTCTCGCTCTCGGCCACGCCCATCCCGCGCACCCTGCAGATGTCGCTCGCCGGCCTGCGCGACATCTCCGTGATCGAGACCCCGCCCGAGGGCCGCCGCCCGGTGCGCACGCACGTCGGCCCCTATGACGAGGACCTGGTCAAGCGGGCGATCGTGCGCGAGAAGGAGCGCGAGGGGCAGGTCTTCTTCCTCCACAACCGGATCGACACGCTGCATGAGACCGCCGAGCGGCTCCGGGCCGTCTGCCCCGGCGTGCGCTTCGCCGAGGCGCACGGGCAGATGGACGAGCTCCAGCTCGAGGCGACCATGCTCGCCTTCGTCCGCGGCGAGCACGACGTCCTGGTCGCGACCACGATCATCGAGTCCGGCCTGGATATCCCGACCGCGAACACCCTGCTGGTCGAGCGGGCCGACCAGCTCGGGCTCGCGCAGGCGTACCAGATCCGCGGCCGGGTGGGACGGAGCCGGGAGCGGGCCTTCGCCTACCTGCTCTACCCCTCGGCCGAGTCGCTCACCCCTGACGCCGCTGCCCGCCTCGCAACCCTCTCCGACAACACCGAGCTCGGCTCGGGTTTCCGGGTGGCGATGCGCGACCTCGAGATCCGCGGCGCCGGCAACCTGCTGGGCGACGAGCAGTCTGGGCATGTCGCCGCCGTCGGCTTCGAGCTCTACTGCCAGATGCTCGAGGACGCCGCCGAGCAACTTCGAGCCGGCGCGGCCTTAACGCGAGAGCGCGCCGCAGCCGGAGGCGAGGCGCGACTCGTTGATGAAGACGAGCCGCGAGAGCCGGTGCGGATCGACGTCGACGTCGACGCCTACGTCCCCTCGGACTACATCCCCTTTGAGGCGGCGAAGATCGATGTCCACCGCCGCGTCGCCGCCGCCCGGGAGCCGGGGGAGCTGCGGGCGCTCCGCGAGGAGCTCGAGGACCGCTTCGGGCCCCTGCCCGGCTCGGTCGCCAATCTGCTCGACCTGCAGCGGGTCCGAATCGTGCTCGGCGAGGCGGGTGCCCGCAGCGTCGAGTTCCGCGCCGGGCGCCTGCGGATCTTCCCGGTCGAGCTCGACTCCGACCGCGTCACGGTGCTCAACGAACGCCTCCCAGAGGCGATCTACCAGTGGCGGGAGCAGACCATCGCGGTCCCCGTGCCGGACGATCCGACCGCCCGTCTCGGCGCCCTGACCGGCGTGGCCGAGGGGCTCTCGGCCGCTCTGGCGGCTCGGAGCCCCGCCGAGGCCGGGGCTTAAGGGACGACTTAGGAGTCTGCGGCTATGCTGCCGCCTCTGTGAGCCGGGGATTCTTCTCTAAGCGAAACCTCGCGATCATCTTCGGGGCGGCGCTCGTCCTGACGGTCGCGATCACCGCTGCCGCTGTCGGCGTCGGGCACCCGAGCGTGCCCTCCGACGACGTCGCCGTGATCGACGACGCCAGCATCGACGTTCCGGGCCTGGTCCAGGACGGGCACATCAGCAAGACGGACTTCAATCGGTTCCTGCTGCAGACGGCCAAGCAGAACAACCTCCAGCAGGTCCCGCAGGCCAGCGATCCGCAGTACAAGCAGCTCAAGGACCAGGCGATGCAGAGCGCGCTTCAGATCGGCTGGATCGTCGGCGAGGCCAATAGGGAGGGGCTCACCTTCACGGACACGCAGATTCAGCAGTCGCTGCAGCAGATCAAGTCACAGTTCAAGAGCCAGCAGGAGTACGAGACCGCGCGCGACCAGGCGGGCCTGACCGAGGAAGACGTCGTCCAGCGGGCCAGGCTCCAGCTGATCCAGAACAAGATCCAGGACAACATCTCGAACAGCACCCCATCGGTCTCCGACAGCGACGCCAGGGACTACTACGACGCGAACAAGCAGCAGTTCACGCAGCCGGCCAAGCGAACGATCCGGATCATCCAGAACAAGGACGCGAACGCGGTCAACCAGGCGCTGCAGGCGCTCAGGGCCGATTCCTCACCGGCGAACTGGAAGACGGTCGCCGCCCAGTTCTCGACCGATCCGACCTCGAAGGACAAGGGCGGCCTGCGCACGGACGTCGTGCCCGGCTCCTTCCAGCAGCCCCTCGACGACGAGATCTTCAGTGCCCCCACCGGGCAGGTCCAGGGGCCGGTCACGACTCCGACCGCCACCTTCGCCTTCGAGGTCGAGTCCGCGACGCCCGAGCAGGTCCAGGGCTTCGACGACACGACCACGAGCGCCTCCGGCGGCGCCCCCACGAAGGTCAGCGACCAGATCAAGGCTCAGATCAAGAGCCAGCAGCAGCAGGAGACTCTCTCGGCCTTCGGTATCCACTTCCGCGACTACTGGACCAATCTGACCCAGTGCGGGAGCGACTTCGTGGTCCAGGGGTGCGACAACTTCAGCGGCGGCGGGCCGACCTGCGATCCGAGCAAGGTCGCGCAGCAGGCCGGCGGTGTGGGGACCGGTTGCCCGGCACCGGTCTTCGCCACCTGCCAGGAGGGTTCCGCGGCCACAGGCGGTCAGGCCGGCCAGCTGCAGTGCAGCGGCACGGGCCCGACGCCGGGTGCTCCCGGATCCTTCAAGCCCTTTGTCCCCGTGACGGGTGGAGCCCCGCAGGGCCCGCACCCGCCCGGCGAAGGCACCACCCCGGGCGCGGGCAACATCTCGATCCCCGGCCTTACCCCGTAGCGCGAGGGTGCGCGACAGCGCAACCCGTTAGGTGGCGAAGCCGTCCTATCTAGAGGCTCTGAGTCACCTCGATGAGGTGACCCGGCGGCTGCGCCGGGAGTGCCCCTGGGACCGCGAACAGGACGCCCGCTCGATCGTGCCGCACACGGTCGAGGAGGCCTACGAGCTGGCCGATGCCGCGTCTCGCGACGACACGGAGGCGATGGTCGACGAGCTCGGCGATGTCCTCTTCCAGGTGCTCTTCCTCTCGCTGCTGCTCGAGGAGCGCGGGGAGGGCGATCTGGCGGCCGTCGCCGAGTCCTGCGCCGCCAAGCTGATTCGCCGCCACCCGCACGTCTACGGCGACCGCGAACTCGAGACCGCGGGCCAGGTGCTTACCCAGTGGGAGGAGATCAAGCGCGAGGTGGAGGGCACCGGCGAGCGCGAGCCGCTCGAGGCGCTACCCGAGAACCTGCCCGCGCTGCTCTACGCACGCAAGGTCCTGCGGCGGATCGATCCAGAGGGAGATGCGAAGGGCGAGAAGCCCGGAGCGCCGTCGGCAGATCGCGAGGAGCGCGACGAGGCCGAGCGGATGGTGGGCGAGCTGTTGCTCGAGGCCACCGCCGTATCGCGGCAGCTGGGTGTCGATCCCGAGCTCGCCCTGCGCCAGGCGACCCGCCGCCTCGTCGAGGACGCCGAGTAGGGCCGCCCGGTAGGTTCCCGGCTCGATGGCGACGATCGAGAACGTCCACGGCCGGCAGGTGCTCGACTCGCGGGGCAACCCGACGGTCGAGGTCGATGTCGTGCTCGACTCGGGCGCTCGCGGCCTCGCGATCGTTCCCTCGGGAGCCTCCACCGGCGAGTTCGAGGCCGTCGAGCTCCGCGACGGAGGAGACCTCTGGGGCGGGAAGGGAGTCGCCAAGGCCGTCGCCAATGTGAACGGGGAGATCGCGGAGGCGATCAGGGGTGCGCGAGCCGCCGAGCAGTCGGCGCTCGACCGGACGATGATCGAGCTCGACGGGACCCCGAACAAGGGCCGCCTCGGCGCCAACGCGATCCTCGGGGTCTCGCTGGCCACCGCGAGGGCGGCCGCGGCCGATACGGGCCAGCCGCTCTACGACTACTTCGCCGAGCTCTATGCGGCAACCGGCGCCAAGGACGCCGGTCCGGCGGAGCTGGTCCCGGTGCCGATGATGAACGTGCTGAACGGCGGTGCTCACGCCGACAACTCGGTGGACTTCCAGGAGTTCATGGTGGTCCCCGCCGGCGCCCCGACCTTCGCCGACTGCGTGCGCGTCGGAGCCGAGGTCTACCAGGCACTCAAGGGGGCTCTCGGCGACCGGGGGCTCTCCACCGCCTTGGGCGACGAGGGCGGCTTCGCTCCGGACCTGGAGTCGAACCACGCGGCGCTCGACTTCCTGGTCGCGGCGATCGAGGGGGCGGGCTACGCCCCAGGGGAGGACGTGGTGATCGCTCTCGACCCGGCGACCAGCGAGATCTACGAGGACGGCAAGTACGTGCTCGAGCACGAGGGGCGCACCCTCACCTCCGGGGAGATGGCCGAGTATTGGCACGACGTCCGGGCGCGGTTCCACGTCGTCTCGATCGAGGACGGCATGGACGAGGAGGACTGGGATGGCTGGAAGGCGCTGACCGAGCGGATCGGCGATTTCTGCCAGCTCGTCGGGGACGACCTCTTCGTCACCAACCCCGAGCGGCTGCGGCGCGGGATCGAGCAGGGTGTCGCCAACTCGATCCTGATCAAGGTCAACCAGATCGGCACGCTCACCGAGACGCTCGAGGCGATCCAGATCGCCCGCGACGCCGGCTACACCACGGTGATCTCACATCGCTCGGGGGAGACCGAGGACACGACGATCGCCGATCTCGCGGTGGGCACGGGTGCGGGCCAGATCAAGGCCGGCGCCCCAGCGCGCTCCGATCGCGTCGCCAAGTACAACCGCCTGCTGCGCATCGAGGAGGAGCTCGGTGACCGGGCGAAATTCCCGGGCGCCTCGGCCTTCGAGCGGTAGGAATGCGTCACGGCATGGCGAATCCGGAGCCATGCCAGCACGTCGAGTGCGCAGGAGAAGCGGTCCGAGCCGGATCCGCTGGGACCGGCTCGGCCGGATCGCACTGGTGCTCGTGCTGTTCCTGGTGCTGGTCTCGTACCTGAACCCGCTGGTGAACCTCATGCAGGCCTGGCAGGGATCCAAGTCGAGCGAGTCCCAGCTCGCGCAGCTCAAGCAGGAGCGGGTCGACCTGACGAGGCAGCTGCACGAGGTCTCGAGCCCGGCCGCGCTCGAGCGCGAGGCGCGCCGCCTGGGAATGGTCAAGCCCGGCGAGCACGCCTACATCGTCCACGGCGTCGGCCACGACTGAACGGCCCTTAAGGAGCCTCCCCTTTAGTCCGCGGATATGATTCCGCGCTCGCGCGCGCGCCATGTGGCTGTGCGCGTTTTATGCGAGGGGGCCCCGGAGGCGAAGCCGAGGAGCCACCCGTTTTGTTCATGAGCCGATGAGTACAAGCCAGTACCTGCTCGGCGCGGCGGAGCTGGCGGTGATCGCAGCCGCTCTCGGCCTAGGCGCCTACCACCTACGAGCCCTGCTCGTCCCAGCCTGGATGGGCGCGCTCGCACGCCTCGCGGAGGTGGTGATCGGGCTCTCGATGCTGATCCTGGTCTCCGAGCTGATCGGGGCGCTCGGGCTGTTCAAGGAACTCCCCCTGGTGCTCGGCAGCGTCGCGGCCGGCCTCGGGACGACCTACTTTGTTCGCCGGAGAGGCCTGCCCCAAGTGCCGAGGACGACGGAGGTCCGCTCGAGCCCGATCATGTTCGCGATCGGGATCGCGGCCGCGGTCCTCGTCGTCGTCCACTGGGCCCACCCGACCGGCCAGGCGCTCGACCAGGGGATGTACTACCAGGACACCACCTGGTACCACATGTCCTTCTCGGCCCGGTTCGACCAGACCGGGCACATCGGGCCGCTCCACTTCACCGATCCGCTCAAGCTGGCGGTCTGGTTCTACCCGCAGAACTCGGAGCTCCTGCACGGCGTCGGGATCGTCGCGCTCGACACCGACTTCCTCTCGCCCCTGATCAACCTGATGTGGTGCGCGCTCTGCCTGCTGGCCGCCTGGTGCGTCGGGCGGCCGTACGGGATCGGGGGCGTCACGGTGCTCGGCGCCGCGGTCGTCCTCGACTCCAACATGATGGTCGGCTCGCAGGCCGGCCAGGGGCCGAACGACGTCATGGGCCTCTTCTTCCTGATGGCGGCGCTCGCGTTCCTGGTGGACGGCGCCGCGAGCGCCCACGCGATCCGTGAGGCGGCCCGGGCCGGGGTGAGCGGAGGGGCGACCGCAACGGGGCCCCCGGCTCCGGCCCCCGAGGAGACGGGTGAGCTGGGAGTGGTGGAGGACGTGCCTGTGGAGGGGGATCCGCGGGCCCTCGCCACGGTGGGCGCCGGGCCGCTCTTCATGGCGGGCCTGGCCGCCGGGATCGGGATCGGCACGAAGATCACACTGCTGGCGACGATCGCCGCTTTCACCGTCGGCGTGGCGATCCTGGGAGGGCGGCAGCACTGGCTGCGCGCCCTCGGCATCTGGCTGGGCGGGGTCGTGATCACCTCCGGCTTCTGGTACGGGCGCAACTTCGTCTACGCCCTCAACCCGTTCCCCCAGATCCGCAAGATCGGCCCGATCCACCTGCCCGGCCCGGATCAGGTCAACCTCTACCCGCGACCGCCCCACAAGCTGAGCGAGTACTACAACGACCCGCTGGTCTGGCAGCACAAGCTCTTTCCCGTGCTGCACGACCGGCTGGGGCCGCTCTGGCCGGTGATCCTCGCCGTTGTGGTCGTCGCCCTCCTCTGGGCTTTCTTCAAGGGCGGCAGCGCGCTGATGCGGATTCTGGCCGTCACGGGCATGGTCGCTGGGATCGCCTACATCTTCACGCCGCTGACCGCCTCGGGGAACCCGTACGACCCCAGTGGGTTCGACGCAAACCTGCGCTACGTCTCTCCGGTCCTCATGGTCGGCTTCCTGCTGCTCCCGCTGATCCCGTGGTTCCGCCACGGGCGGCGCCCCTGGATCCTGATCGGGCTGTTCACCGTCCTGCTGATCCAGGGGACGGTCATCCAGTCGAACTGGGAGTTCAAGCACCACCTCGCCTCGATCGGGCTGGCCTTCCTGATCGTCGGCGTCCCCGCTCTGCTGGTCGCGGGCTTCCGCGCGCGCCTCAGCCCGGTGCTGCTCATCTCCTTCGGGCTCGTCATGGCGATCACGGCCCTCGCCCTCGGCCGGGTGCGCGAGAACTACTACCTCGACCACCGCTACGTCACCGCCGCGCGACCGCCGCTGGGCGGAGGGTTCCGGGCCTCCCCGGAGTGGCAGCCGCTCCAGGACTGGGGCCGGAAGGCGAGCCATCAGCGGATCGGAGTGTTCGGCCGGGCCTCCGCGTTCGGTCAGTACTTCTTCTACGGCAATGACCTGAGCAACCACGTCCAGTACCTGGGAGACGAGGGCAACCACGGGACCTTCAGGCCGATCTACACCTGCGCGCTCTGGCGGCAGACGATCAACGAGGGCCACTACGACTACGTCGTCACGACGCCGGCTCTGGGAGTGATCGAGACAGTGGCGCCGCCGCAGAACCTCTGGACCTCCAAGGATCCGAACGTGCGGACCGTGATCCAGTCCGGCCCCGCCGCGGTCTACAAGATCGACGGGCCACTCGATCCCTCCACCTGCGCCGAGCTCGGGGACGCGGCGCACGCATGAACTTCCGCGACTACCTCCAGGGCTCGGTCGAGTTGATCGTGGTCGCTACCGCGTTGGCCTACGGAGCCGTCGCGCTGCGCGGCAGGCTGCTGCCCGGATGGTCGGGGGCATCGGCCCGGCTCGCCGAGGTGGTGCTCGGGCTCTCGCTGCTGGTTGTGACCGCCGAGCTGGTCGGGGTCGTCGGCCTCTACCGGCCCGGCTGGGTGCTGCTCGCGACGATCGTCGTAGGTGTTGGGGTCGGGCTGGCCCTCAGGCCCCCTCGCCGCGGCATCGCGCTGCCCTCGCCCGCCGTTGCGCCCATCGGGATGGCGGTCGCGGTCGCGGCAGCGCTGCTGGTTGCCGCCCACTGGGCGATGCCGACCCAGACCGGTCTCGACATCGGCATGTACCTGCCGAACACCACCTGGCACAACGCTCCCTTCGCGGCCCGCTTCGTCCAGGACCACCAGGTCGGTGCGCTCCACTTCACCGAGGTCCTGAACCTCACGGTCTGGTTCTACCCGCAGAACTCCGAGCTGCTCCATTCGGTCGGTGTCCTCTTCCTCGGCAACGACTTCCTCTCGCCCCTGATCAACATCGGCTGGATGTCGCTCTGCCTGCTGGCGGCGTGGTCCTTCGCGCGGGCCTATGGCGGCGGCCCGATCGCGGTTCTGGCAATTGCGCTGGTCCTCGACGCGAACATGCTGCTCCTCTACCAACCGGGCGACGCCAAGAACGACACTGCCGGGCTCTTCTTCCTGCTCGCCGCGGCGGCGGTCCTCGTCAATGCCGACGCGCAGGCGCGGGTGGCGGCCGGCACCGTGAGACCGATCGCGGGCGGAGCCGGCGCCGCCGGCGTTTCGGAGCGGGGCTTCTACTCCGGCGCGGGGGTCCGGCCCGTGCTCTCGACAGGTGCGCTCGTCGTCGCCGGCCTGGCCGCGGGACTGGCACTGGGGACCAAGCTCAACCTCCTCGCGCCGTTCGCCTTCCTGACGCTCGGGGTGATCGCGATCAGCGCCGGCTACCGCTGGCGCGCGACCTGGATCTGGGTCGTGAGCTCGCTCGTCACCGGGGGCTTCTGGTTCGCCAGGAACCTGGTGCACGCCGGCAATCCACTTCCCTGGATCGACAAGGGGCCGCTGCCGGGTCCCGACCAGCTCGACATCAACATCCGCCACCCGGCCAACGTCGCGCACTATCTGCTGCCGCCCGACGGCGGCGTGATTCGCCACGACCTGATCCCGGGCCTGCATGACAGCTTCGGCGACCTCTGGCCGCTGGTGCTTTTGGCCGTGATCGGCGGCTTCCTCCTCGCGATCTTCCGCGGCCGCACCCCCGTGATCCGGATGCTCGGGATCGTCGCGCTGCTCAGCGGCCTCGCCTACCTCGTGACGCCGCTGACCGCCGCCGGCCCCGAGGGGGACCCGACCGCCTTCACGACCAACCTGCGCTACGCCTCGCCCGCGATCGGCCTCGGCGCGATGCTCCTCGGCGTCGACGCGGGCCTGCTGCGGCCTCGGGTCCAGCCGTGGCTGCTCGGTGCGCTGGCGATCCTGCTGCTGGTCCAGGCTGTGCCGATCTGGAATCTCGGCGACGAGTGGGAGAAGGACTTCGTCCTCGGCGCGATCGGGCTCGCCTTCTTCCTGATCCTGGTCCCGGTCGGCCTCGCACTCGCCGGACAGCGGGGGGTGCCGGCGCCGATGCTCGCCGGCGCGGCCGCCGTCGGGCTCGCAGCGATCGTGGCGATCGGCTGGCCGAATTCGGACGACTACGTCAAGGACCGCTACCAGGCCTCCACCGCCCCGAAGGACTTCCCGGTCGGCATGAAGGCCGCCCTCGCCTGGTTCGACCGCGCCGACCCCCACGACTCGCGAATCGCCATCGTCGGCGGCCGGCCAGGCTTCAAGCAGTACATCTTCTACGGCGACGACCTCTCCAACTACGTCCAGTACGTGGCAAAACACGGCCCGCACGGCGCCTACCTGCCGATCGCGAGCGAGGCGGCGCAGGAGAATCGGGACCCGCGTGCTCCCCAACAGTGCCGGGAGTGGGTGATGGCGATCAATGACGGCGACTACCACTACGCCGTGATCGGCCCCGACCAGCGCATCCAGTCGCGGCCGCCGGTCGAGGCGACCTGGACGGCAGTGGCCGGCGGGACGAGCATTGAGACCACCGACGATGTCTCGGTCTTCCGGCTCGACCGCCCGCTGAACCCCGGCGCGTGCGCCACGGTGGAGGTGCGCCCCCCAGGGGCCCCAAACCCGCAGCCGGCGCATCAGTGAGCTTCGGCCACTACCTCTTCGGGGTCATCGGGCTGGCGCTGGTGGCGGTCCCGATGGCGATGGGCGGAGTGCAGCTGCGGCGGCGGCTGCTGCCGGCCTGGGAGGGCGCCCCGGCACGGCTCGCCGAGGCAATCCTCGCCGTCGCGCTGCTGACGGTCCTGCTCCAGCTCCTCGGCGCCTTCGGAATCCTCGTCCCCGGAGTGCTGATCCCAACCGCCCTCCTGGTCGGCCTGGGCGTCTACTACGGCGTCCGGGGCGCTTTCCTCGGCCATACGCCGAGTAAAGCGCCCCGCGCAGGGATCGTCCCGCCGCCGGCCCCGGCGATCCCCCTTCCCCAGATGGTGCTGGCCCTGCTCGCAGCGGCCTTCGTCGCCGCCCACTGGGCAACGGGCCTCCAGGACGTCTGGGCGCGGGGGATGCTCACCTTCGACACCCTCTGGTACCACGGCCCGTTCGCGGCCCGGATCGCGGACACCGGCTCGGTCTGGGCGATGCACTTCACCGATCCCCTGTACCTGAACTGGTTCTATCCGGAGAACTCCGAGCTCCTGCACGGCGCCGGGATCGTCCTCTTCGACCGGGACCTCTTCTCGCCGTTCGTCAACTTCGGCTGGCTGGGCGTCGCACTGCTGGCGGCATGGTGCATCGGCCGCCCCTACGGCGTCGCCCCCCTGTCCCTGACAGCCGTGGCAATCGCCATGGACACGGGCCCAATGGTCCCCCGAGAAGCCGGCACCCCCGCCACGGACACGGTCCCGGTGGCGATGCTGTTAGCGGCAGCGGCGATCCTGATCAACGTCTGGGCGTCCCGAGAGAGGGGGACGTCGAGGGGGGGTCCGGCGGGAACTCCGAGCGAGGCGGCCGTGGGTAATCGAGAGACGAAACCGCATCTCCGCCGAGGGTCGCCCGCCGGGCCCCCCCTCGGCGGCCCCCTCCCGCTGGGGGCGATCCTGGTCGCAGGCCTGGCGATCGGCATTGCGCTCGGCTCGAAGCTGACGATCGCCGGCGTCGCCGTGGCCTTCGCGATCGGCGTCCCGTTCCTCGTCCCGCGCGAGGTCCGCTGGAAGGCCTTCTGGGTGTTCGTCGCAGGAGTGGCGGCAGTCGCCGGCTTCTGGTTCCTCCGCAACCTGATCCACGCCGGCAACCCGCTCCCCTGGATCCGCCACCTCGGGCCGATCGACCTGCCTGGCCCGAACCGCGGCCTCGAGGGCCGCACGGACTTCACCGTCGCGCACTACATCTTCTCCAACCCCAGCACCGGCCTCTGGCGGCAGTACTTCCTCAACCCGATCGAGAACCTGCTGGGACCGCTCTGGTTCCTGATCCTCGGAGGGGCGTCGGCCGGGGCGATCCTCTCGATCTGGCGACCGCGCTCGCCCGCGGTCCGGCTCGCGGGGGTGGTGACGATCGTCGCCGCGATCGCGTACGTCTTCACGCCACTGACTGCAGCCGGTCCCGAGGGCCATCCGCTCGCCTTCGGCATCAACCTGCGCTACCTGATTCCCGGCTTCGCCCTCGGCCTGGCGCTGCTCCCTCTCGAGCCGCGGATCACGCCCGAGCGCCTCCGGCTGCCGCTGATCGCCGGAGGGCTGATCGCGCTCTTCTTCACCTCCCACTACTCCGACGCCAACGTGGCCTGGGATGGGCCGTTCGCCTCGATCCCTTGGGCTGCCCTGATCGGGATGGTCCTGATCGGAGCGCCCGTCGGACTCGCCCTGCTCGCCAGGCGCGGCCCCTGGATGGCGGGAACGGCCGGTGCGGCCCTCGCCCTCGTCATCGCGGGGGTCGGCTGGGCCCGCCAGGACGACTACTTCGCGCACCGTTACGACCGACCCGAGGACTTCCGCTTCCAGCTCGACAAGGCGGTGCGCTGGGCGAAGCCGACCTCGGGGCTGCGCATAGGGGTAGCCGGGACGAGCGGCGCCTACAACCAGTACGGCTTCTACGGCGACGACGTCGACAACTACGTCCAGTACGTCGGCCGCCACCTCTCCCAGGCCGACTTCCAGGCGATCGAGACCTGCGCTGCCTTCCGCCAGGCCGTCAACGACGGTAACTACGACTACCTGATCACGACACCGGAGCTCGATCTCAACAACCCGGCGACCGCGAGCCCCTCCCCGGAGCGCGGCTGGGTGAGGAACGACCCCGCCCTCCAAGAGGTCCTGCACGCGGCCCGCGTCTCGGTCTTCCGGGTCACCGGCCCGCTCGCCCCGGGCGGCTGCACCCAGCTGAACCGGCGCGGTTCGCCGGCCCAACCGGGAGGATCGGCACCGGGGCAGTGAGCGGCACCGGCGATTACATCCTGGGCACGGTCGGCCTGATCGCGGTCGTGCTGACGATGACGATCGCGGGGAGGACGACACGGCGCGCCGCGCTCCCGGCTTGGACGGGAGCACCGGCTGTGCTGGCGGACGCGGTGTTCGCGATCGGCTACCTGGTCGTGATCTCGGAGGTGCTCGGGCTCTTCGGGATTCTCGACGGGGTCCTGCTGGTGAGCGCCTGCCTGATCGTCGGGGGAGGGGCGCTGCGGCTCGAGCCGATGCTGATCCGTGCCGGCAGCCGAGTCGCTCACTGGAGCCAGGCCGAGGAATCGGATCAGCGCGACGCGCTCCCGGTGAGCCGCCTCGAGCTCGGTGTGGCCGTGGTGATCGCGCTGATCGTCGCGGCGCAGTGGGCCGGGCCGACTCTCCTCGCCCTCGATCGCGGGATCTACGGCGGCGACTCGCTCTGGTACCACATGCCGCTCGCCGCTCACATCGCCCAGAGCGGGTCCGTCACCTCGCTGCTCTACACCGACCCGCTCTACCTGAACTGGTTCTATCCGCAGGTCTCGGAGCTGATTCACGCCGGCGGGATCCTGCTCTACGGCAACGACTTCCTCTCGCCGCTGCTCAACATGGCCTGGCTCGGCCTGGCGCTGTTCGCGGGCTGGTGCATCGGACGCCCTTACGGATCCAGCCCGACCTCGCTCGCCGCCGTGGCCTCGGTGCTGGCCGCGAACCTGCTGGTCTCGCGCCAGCCCGGCAACGCCAACAACGACGTGGTCGCGATCGCCCTCTTCCTCTCGGCCATCGCGCTGGTCGTCAACAGCCGCTGGCCGGGGAGGTCGGACGAATCCGGCGGCCCACCCTCCGGGACGCTGATCGTCGCCGGGCTGGCGGCCGGCCTCGCGCTGGGCACCAAGCTCACAGTGGTTCCGCCGGTCCTCGCCCTCGCTGTGGGGGTGATCTGGATCAGCGGTGCCGGCTATCGGCTGCGTGCCGCCGCCACCTGGATCGGCGGGATGGTCGTCGGGGGCGGCTACTGGTACGTCCGCAACCTGATCGTTTCGGGCAATCCGTTCCCCTGGCAGGACATCGGGCCGGTCCACCACGCCGAGGCCCTCCAGGGCCGCCACCCCTACGCGATCGTGCACTACGCCACCGACACCGACGTCTGGGGCAAGTTCTTCACCCCGGCCCTCCACGAGCGGCTGGGCGAACTATGGCCCGCCTACCTGGCGCTCGCCGTGATGGGGGTGCTGCTCGTCCTCTGGCGAGGCGGGCGGATGGAGCGGATGCTCGGCGCGGTCGCGCTGCTTTCGGCAATCGCCTATCTGCTCACTCCTCTCGGGGCCTCCGGGCCCGAGGGGATGCCGGTCGGCTTCCGCCTCAACATCCGGTATCTCGCCCCGGGCCTGATCCTGGCGCTCACCCTGATCGCGATCCCGCCGTTCAAGACCGACCGGGAGGTCTGGCGGCTGGGCAGCATCCAGCGCGCCTGGAGGCTCGGGATGCTGGCGGTGTTCGCCGTCCTGGTGGTGGTCAGCGCCGGGGCGATCGGGGCGATCGACACCGATCGCATCCCCGGAACGGCCGTGATCGCGCTCGCGCTGGTCGGCGTGCCGCTCGGCCTCGTCTTCCTGTCCCGCCGCGGCCTGGCCACCGTTCCGCTCGCGGGCATCGGCGCGGTCGCGCTGGTCGCGCTTGCGGTGGGCGGACGCTTCGTCCAGGATCACTATCTCGACGAGCGCTATTCCTCGACCGCGCCCGACTACCCGAAGACCGACCAGCCCGCCGTCGAGCTCGGCCAGGGCCTCGGCGCCGCCTACGACTGGGCGAGGGGAACCCAACACCTGAAGATCGGGCTGTCCGGGACGATGGGGGCGCTCTTCCAGTACGGGCTCTGGGGCGGGAACTCGAACAACGACGTTCGATACATCGGCGAGCACGGGCCGCGCGGCTCATTCAACGAGATCCCGAGCTGCCCGGAGTGGATCGGCGCCCTCAACGACGGGGCGTATGACTACGTGATCACGACGCCGACCTACCACCAGGACGACCCGGCTGCCGACACCGTGCCCGTCCAGCGCGACTGGATCTCCCGCTCTAGCAACGTCACGCGGGTCGCGGGCGCGAACCTAGTCGACGTCTGGAAGATCACCGGTCCGCTCGACCCGCTCGCCTGTGCGGCGCCCGCGGGCGCTGCACCCTCCGGGGGCACCCCGTTACCGAGTGTGACCGGCGAGTAGCGGGCGCCTCCCGGAAGCCCGTGCTACCCCTTAGGGGGTGCCGTACCCGATCGACAACGCTCTCTTCCAGTGGGAGGAGGGGTCCCGGCGGCTCCGGGAGCTCTCAGAGGACCCGCGGGTCGCACGGACCGCGAGGCGCGCTGTGGATGCGATCCGCGACGAGCTGCGCCGCCGCATCGGCCCTACGTTCACCACCCAGGAGCTCGCCGACCTCTACGGTCGGGGCACCGATTGGAGCCTGGAGGCCGCCCGGCTGGCAGAGCCGATGAGCGCGGTGGACCTCGACCCGCAGGCGATCGTGGATGGCGCCTTCAACGAGTACCTCCGCGGGGCGAGGGACTACTCGGGCGGCCGCGTGATAGCCGAGCCCTAGGAGTCCGCTTCGTCCGAGTCCGCGTCGTCCGAGCCCGCGTCGTCCCCGACGCGCTCGAGGACAATCCGGTCGGGCTCGATCGTCACCCTGAGCGCCTTGTGGCCCTTCCAGTGCTCGGTGTAGGTGGGGTCGTCCTTGATCGAGGGATCGAGCCAGATGCCGTAGCCCTCCACCTCGCCCTGGTCGAAGCTCGCCTCGAGGGGCTTGCGGCGTCCGCGTCCGCGACGGCCGCGACGGCGGCGGCGACGACGGCCGCTGGGCCTCTCGCCCTCGCCGTCGTCATCGGAATCGCCCTCTCCCTCGTCGGTCGCGCCCTCTTCCTCCTCGGGCTCGGGCTCGCCCAGCTCAGCTTCGATCTCCGCCTCGATCTCGTCGCGGAGGTCAACGTCACCAGCAGGTTCCTCACCCTCGGCGGTGAGGTCGTGTCGCTGCCTGAAATCCCGCAGCTGGGAGGCCGAAACGCCAAGCTGATGTGCAATCCAGGCATCTGTCCGCCCCTGGCGGACCCAGGCGCGGATCTGGTTGAGCTGTGGACGCAGAGACTGGCGTGCCATCGGTCGGCGGACTCTAGAGGATGGCGCCCATCTGCCATTTGTGCCTTGTTGGGCGACCCCTGAACGGCTACGCTACCTACTTCTAAGTAGCTGAGAGAGCGCCTACTGGGGGTAGGCGACGATCTGAGGAGGCGTCCGAACCATGCTGGTGCTGACAAGGAAGACGGGCCAGAGCATCATGATCGGCGACGGCGTGGAGGTCCAGGTGCTGTCGGTAGCGGGCGAGAAAGTCCGCCTCGGCATCACCGCGCCGCGCGACGTGTCGATCTTCCGCAACGAGGTCTACAACCGGATCGAGACTGAGGCCTCGCAGGGCGAGGAAGAAGTGGAGGCCGGCACCAACGCCGTCGTCGAGGACGCCCTGGAGCGGCTCTCGCACCGGTCTTAGCAGTAGGGCTGGCGGCCCCCTTCCGGTCGGGGATACTGGACCCGATGTCGGAGGAGAACGTGAGCGTCGTGAGGGATTTCCTCGACGCCGGGACGCGAGAGGACTGGGCGCGAGTCGCGGAGCTGGTCGATCCCGATGTCGAGTTGCACGGGACGGTCGGCGGCGTTGAGGAGGGCCGGGTTTACCGCGGTCTCGCCGAGGCCATGCGCGAGTACATCGAGGTGGACGGCGAGGCGTGGGAGGAGCGCCGCATCGAGCCGGAGGAGTTCCTCGACGCCGACGACGACGTAGTCGTGTTGCTGCACGAGTACCGGCGCGGCAGAGGCAGCGGAGTCGAGTTGGAGATCGACACAGCGGTTGTCTTCACGGTCCGCGACGGACGGGTGGTGCGCATACAGGGATATATGGATCCCGCGGCAGCCCAGAAGGCCGCCGAGCTGTCCTGAGGGGGCCGCTAGCCCATCAGCCAGGCCAGCGTCTCGAACATCGCCACGACCACGGTGACGACCGTGATCGTCAGGCAGACGAGGAGAACGCTGAACCGCACCCGGCCACGTGACTCGTTGCGCGTGATGCGACGGGCGCGCGATCGGTTGACCGCACGCTTCCGCAGCTGATCGCGCCGGCGCTTTTCGAGCGCCATCTCCTGCTCGAACGCCAGCTCGATCTGAGCCATGCTCTGTCGCATCCGCATCTGAGTCATCTCAACAGCCCCCCGGGGCGACCGGGCAAGCTAGCAAACGATCTTGCCATTGACTATAGGGGGCAGCTTCCCCATAACCCCCGGCCTTGAGCGCCTGCCCGGGCCGCCAGACGGGCGAAGAGCGAGGCGAATGAGTCGTTCGGCGGAATCGTCAATGTCCGTGCCAGGCCCAGTCTGACGAGCTCCGCGTTCACGAACAGCGGGTGCCCGCCGGGGCGCGCGGCGGGGAGGTAGACGTAGGCGAGCAGGCGACCGTAGACGTCCCGCCGCTCGGCGTCGAAGCGGAGGGTCACGCTCCGGCCGCCGACCAGTCGCTCGTTCACCGCATGCGCCTGCGGCCCGCCGCACTGGACCGGGGTGTCCGGCTTGACGGTCTCGGGCGTGTCGATGCCGATGTAGCGGACGGTTTCCTCGTCGCCATCCCGCATCGCCACGTCGATGGTGTCCCCGTCGACGACGTGGGTGACGCGGGCGCTGACCGGGCCGCTGGGCTCGGAGGAGCCGCCGTCGTTCCCGCAACCCCGGGACACGGCGAGCACGACCAGAACAGCGGCAATCAAGAGGGGCGCCCGGAGGGCACCGCGGCGAAGCGGTCGGCTCACCCCTCGATGATGCTCCGCGGCTCGGAACTATCCGCGGGGCGCTTTTCGCGTCTGGGGGGCGAGTAAAGCGCCCCGCTACGGGATGCGCCGCACGTTGTTGAGCAGCGTCTCCTTGATCTGGCCGATGATCTCGAGCGCCTCCGACTTCTCGCGCTGCCAGACGTTGCGGCCGAAGATCACGCCGGATCCGCCCGTCTCCATGATCGTGCGGGTGTGCGAGAGGACGGTCTCGTCGTCAGTTTTCGAGCCGCCGGAGAGGACCACCAGGGCGCGGCCCGCGGACTCGACGATCTGGCGGACCGCCTCCTCGGGCGAGACGTCCATCTCGTTGTAAGGGGCCGGCTGGTCCTTGTCCTTCTCGGGGTCGAACTTCGGGAAGTTAAGCTTGACGATGTCGGCGCCCATCTCCATCGCCATGCGTGCGGCGTAGTCGATCGCGTAGAAGGAGACCTGGCCGCCCTTCTTGTCGATGTCCCGGCCGCGCGGATAGGCCCAGACCATCAGCGGCATGCCGTAGCGCTCGCAGTCCTCGCGGACGCCCTTGAGCTGGTGCAGGTCCACGTCCTGCCGCGGCGACCCGACGTAGAGCGTGTAGCCGACCGCGTCGGCGCCCAACCGGACGGCGTCCTCGACGGACGCGTTGGTCGAGGAGAAGGCCTCATCGGAGGGCGGGACGTCCGTCTTGCCGTTGACCTTCAGGATCAGGGGCACCTGGCCCGCGTAGTCGGGGTAGTAGCGCGTCGCCAGGCCGATCTGACAGGCGAGCGCCGAGTAGCCGGCCTCGGCGGCGAGGCTGAACTGGTACTCGGGGTCCTTCGAGGCCGGGTTCGGGAAGAAATCGCGCGGTCCGTGCTCGATGCCCTGGTCGATCGGGAGCAGCATCAGCGTCCCGTTGCCGGGGCCGTAGTCGAAGAGCAGCCGGCGCAGCCGCGCGCGCTTGCCGGGCGAGAGCGTTGCGAGCAGCGACTTCTGCTCGGTGATCGACTTGACTTCCATGGTCTCGAATACCTCCTCGTTGGGCCTCGGATTCAGTATGCCCCATCTTCGCGTCCCGCTACCTCCGTGCGCAGCACGGATCAGCGTGGACCGCATCCCCCGGTGCTGTCATGGTCCCGGGCGTGCTGGAGCACAAGTTCGGCCGGACCCGGTTCACGGTCGGCATCGAGGAGGAGCTGATGATCTGCGATGCCGAGACCCTGGAGCTCGCCCAGGGGATCGAGCGGATCCTGGACTTCCTCCCCGAGAAGAAGCTGCCCGGGATGGTGAAGCCGGAGCTGATGCAGTCCGTCCTCGAGGTCGCGACGCTGCCCTGCGGCGGCGTCGCCGAGGCCGGTGGGCAGCTCCGCTCGCTGCGCCGGACCGTTCGTGAGGTCGCCGCCCAGCAGGGCCTTGCGATCGGAGCCGCCGGAACTCACCCCAGCGCCCTCTACGAGGACCAGTTGATCGTCGAGCGCCCTCGCTACCGGGAGCTCGCGGACGAGCTCGGCTGGATCGCCGAGCGGGAGCTGATCTTCGGCACCCACGTCCACGTCGGCATTGACGATGCGGACAAGGCGATCTACGTCGCCGACATGATGCGCGGCTACCTGCCGCTGCTGCTCGGCATGTCCAGCAACTCCCCGCTCTGGCGCGGCCGCACCACCGGGATGATGTCCGCGCGCACACCGGTGTTCCGCGCCTTCCCCCGGGTCGGGGTCCCGCCCTACTACGGCACGTGGAAGGCCTACTCGCACCGCGTCGAGCAGATGATGCGCGGCGGGGCGATCCCGGACTACACCTACATGTGGTGGGACGTGCGGCCCCACCCGAACCTGGGCACGGTCGAGCTCCGGGTCTTCGATCAGCAGACGCGGGTCGAGCACACGATCGGGTTCGCCGCCTTCGCGCAGGCCCTGGCCCACCGGCTCGCGACCGAATACGAGGCCGGTGTGCCCAGCGTCGATTACCCCCACGAGCTGATCGACGACAACAAGGTCCGCGCCGCGCTGGTCGGGATCGAGGGCAAGCTGATCGATTTCGACCACGGGCTCGAGGTGCCGGGCGAGGAGATGGCGCTCGGCACGATCGAGGACCTCCGCGAGAACGCACGTGAGCTCGGCTGTGAGGACGAGCTCGTCCACCTCACTGACCTGGTCGAGTACGGCACCGGGGCTCGACGCCAGCTCAACTCGCTGCAGGACCACGGCGAGATCGGCGGGCTGATGACGGAGATCGTGGCGGCCACCGACCCGGACAGCTGATTTTTCGCTGAGACACAGGCACTGCGATGCCTCAGAAAGGCCGCACTCGAACGCTTCCGGACGGTGCGATACGGTTTCAGTAGTGATTTACCCACTTTTTCCGCCATGAAATACGGAATCCGTACTGATGGCTGCTGAGCGGGCGGTAGAGAGCGTTCTCGACCTGCTCGGGCGGCGCTGGGTCCTGAGGCTGGTCTGGGAGCTCCGCCGGAGCACCCTCTCCTTCTCGGAGCTCCGTGAGCGGACCGGGATCAGCCCATCCGTCCTCTCCGCGCGCCTGCGGGAGCTGGTCGATTCAGGTGTCCTCGAGCGCGACGGCGGGCGGCGCTACCGGCTCAGCGGCCGGGGCCGCGAGCTCGCCCGCATTCTCTATGAGCTGAATCGATGGGCCGAGCACCAACAGGAAACGGGTCGCGCCTAGAAACCGAGCGCGCCCTCGCACTATCCTCGCGGAGTGAGCTCGCCTGAGCTAAGCGTCGTCTGCAGGACCTGTGGCGAGGAGGTCAGCCCTTATGTGACCGAGTGCCCGTACTGCGGCACCCGGCTGCGCAAGCGCGCACCGAAGCTCGAGCTCCGCGGCGACGAGCTCACCCCTCGGCAGTCCCGCCGCACTCGCCGCCGCCTCGCGCGGGCCCAGCGCGCCGACCGAGCCAGCCGGCTGGCCGACCGCCCCTACGCCGTGATCGCGGCGATCCTGATCCCTGCAGTCCTCCTGCTCGTACGCGTCGCCAGCCCGGCGATCAATGCCTTCGACCTCGGCGCCATAGTCGGTCCCGTCGAGGGGGACTGGTGGCGCTACCTGGCGGCTCCCTTCATCTATCCCGACATCGGCTACCTCTTCGTCGCCTCGGTCGGAATCGCGATCTTCGGCTACGCGGTCGAGGAGCGGCTCGGGACGATTGCCACCGTCGTGCTGATCCTCGCCTGCGGGGGCCTCGGCATGCTTGCGGCCGACGGGATCGAGACCGCCTTCGCCAACAGCAACGACGTCCTGCTCGCCGCCGGCGGCAACGGGATCGCCCTCGGCCTGCTCTGCGCCTGGGCGGTGATGCGCGCGGCGGAGGTCCGGGCACACCCCGGCGAGGATGTGGAGGTGATCGGCGCCGCGGTTGCCGCAGCTGTCCTCATCCTGCTGCCGCTCGTCGACGATTACGCAAACGTCTTCGCCGGCTTCGGCGGTGCCCTGGTGGGCGCGGGCTGCGGACTGGGCACCGTCTTGGCGCGCCGCGAGCGCAGACCCGACTGACCACGAGCAGATTGGCCTTCGACAAGTTCATCTCGATCACCCCTGAGCTGCACCGCTACGCGGTCGAGCACAGCTCGTTCCGCGACGGGGTGATCTCCGACGTCGAGCGGGCGGGCGAGGAGATGGGCGACCTGGCCGCGATGCAGATCGCGGGCGACCAGGCGGCGTTCATGACGATCCTGGTCAGGGCGATCGGCGCCCACGACGCGCTCGAGGTCGGCACCTTCCTCGGCTACGGCGCCCTCGCGATCGCACGCGGCCTGCCCGAGGACGGCCGCCTGATCTGCTGCGAGCTCGACGAGGGGTACGCCGAGCGCGCCCGCGGGCACCTGCGCATGGCCGGCCTCGAGGACAGGGTGGAGGTCCGGGTCGGCCCCGCGCTCGAGTCGCTGCGGGCGATGGAGCGCACAGAACAGTTCGACTTCGCGTTCATCGACGCGGACAAGACCGAGTACATCGACTACTTCGAGGAGACCCTGCCTCGGATGCGCCCGAACGGCGTGATTCTGCTCGACAACACCCTGCGCGGGGGAAGCGTGCTCGACCCAGGCGACTCCGAGTCCGCTCGGGTGACGGCCGAGCTCAACGACCGGCTGGCAACTGACGATCGGGTGGACGTGGCGCTGCTCGGCTTCGCCGACGGCATCACCATGGTCCGTAAGCGGTGAGCGGCCTCCCCACTGACGACCGTGGCTGGTTCGACCTGGTGCTCTCCAACCAGCCGCCGCTCTGGAGGCTGATGGCGGAGGCGTGCGGGGGCGGCGTCTGGACCGACGGCGATCTCCAGGCGGCACTGGTCCCCGCCTCCCCCAACCGCTCGTTCTTCAACTCGGTTTTCTACCGGGACACGGACGCCCTGCTCGAGACCCTCCCGCGGCTCGCCGGGGCCTACGACGAGGCCGGTGTCAACGCCTGGACGGTGTGGGTGCCCGCGGACGACGAGCGGGCTCGCGAGGGCCTGGAGGCGGCCGGGCACAAGCTCGACGCCACGCCGCGAGCGATGGGCTTGGAGCTCTCGGAGCTGCAGATGCCCGATGCGGATCCCGAGCTCGAGATCCGCGAGGAGACGGACATGGAGCTGCTCCGCCAGATCAACGAGACGGCCTACGGCTATCCGCCCGGGGACTTCCCGCCGATCGCGCCGATGCCGGGCACAGAGACCTACCTGGCGAGCCTCGACGGCGAGACCGTCTGCTCGACCCTCGTCTGGGCTCCCGGTGAGGACGCGGAGATCACCTTCGTCGCGACCCTGCCCGAGGCGCGCGGCCGCGGCATCAGCGGGCGGCTCCTCGCCTACGCACTGGAGCGGCAGCTGGAGCGCGGCAAGTCAGCCTCGACCCTGATCGCGACCAAGCTCGGCTTTCCCGTCTACGAGACGCTCGGCTATCGCGACGTGGGCGGCCTCGAGATGTGGGAGAAGAGGAAGTCGTGACTGACCGCAGCTACAGCGACGAGCAGATCGACGCTGCGATCGAGGCGCTCTCCGACCCGGGGGCCTTCGGCGAGGCCGAGCGGCAGGTCGCCCGGGCGGCGCCCAGGCTGCAGAGGATCCTCGCGGAGGCGCTCGGCGCCGGCGGTTGGTTCGGCGAGTCGCATGAATCCGAGGTGCTGAAGGCGGCGACCACCCCGGACGAGGAGGCGCGCCTGCTCGCCGTCCGCACCCTGCTCGCCGAGGAGGCGCGCATGGGAATGATGGTTGGGGTGGCTGTCGGCTGGGCATTGGCCGAGCAGCTCGAACAGCAGGAATCCGAACCCACGAAGGAGGACTGACGCAAATGGAGATCAACTACATCGGCCACTCGACCGTGGAGCTGGTGGACGGCAACACCCGCGTATTGATTGATCCCTTCCTGGCGCCGAACAATCCGGCCGCCAAGGTCTCCGCGGACGACGTGCATCCCACCCATGTCGTCATCACGCACGCCCACCAGGATCACTTCGCCGACGCGGTCGCGGTCGGCAAGCGGACCCGGGCCTCCTTCGTGACGATCTCCGAGCTCGCCAACGTGCTCGATGAGCAGGGCATCGAGAACTTCACCGACCCCAACCTGGGTGGGACTGTCGAGTTCGACTGGGGCTGGGTCAAGCTCGTGCAGGCCTTCCACACCAGCACCGTCCCGGTGGGCGACCGGCCCTTCAGCCCAGACACCGGGATCGTGATCGGCGCCGCTGCGGGCGCGGTCATCAAGATCGGCGGCAAGACGCTCTACCACCTGGGCGACACGGCGCTCTTCGGCGACCTGCGGCTGATCGCCGAGCGCACGCCGGTGGACGTCGCCTTCATCCCGATCGGCGGCCACTACACGATGGATCGCCACGACGCGGTGGTCGCCGCGGACTTCATCGGCGCCGAGACCGTGATCCCGATCCACTACAACACCTTCCCGACGATCGAGACCGACGCCGAGGCGTTCAAGTCCGACGTCGAGTCGCAGACCAAGTCGAAGGTGGCGGTGCTGGCGCCGGGCGAGTCCCTGACCGTCTGAGCGCCGGAGCCGTGATCGACTGAAAACTGGCTGGCCAGCCAGGATCTTCGCTAGGCTGCGCGACAGGGAAGCAGTCAATGAGAGGAGAGGCCCGTGGAGCCAGTTGAGGCGAAGGACGCGACGCAGTCCGGCCCGTCGAGGACGCAGCGGGAAGACTTCCGCGCCACCTCGGACCCCGCCCTCCAGCAGGGGGACCGCAGCGACGTCAAGCTCCTCGACTACACCCAGCTCTACAACCTCTGGGAGAAGCAGCAGTGGAAGACCCAAGACCTCGACTTCTCCAAGGACAAGGTCGACTGGCACGAGCGCATTCCCCCGGATGAGCGCTTCCAGCGCATGTACGGGCTCTCGAGCTTCTTCATCGGCGAGCAGAAGGTCGCCGACGAGCTCGGCCCGATCATGCGCGCCTGCCCGACCGAGGCCCAGCGGATCTTCCTCTGCACCCAGATCGCCGACGAGGCCCGCCACGTCCGCTTCTTCGACCGCTTCTTCAGCGAGGTCGGGGTACTCGAGGGCGCCGATGAGCTGCCGCAGCGGCTCGAGGCGCTCGATCAGCACCTCAACGACTCGTTCCGGACGCTCTTCGACGACCTGCTGAAGAGCCGCGTCGACCGCCTGGCGCGGGAGCCGGAGGACCGTGATGCGCTGGTCGAGGCCATCACGCTCTACCACATGGTGATCGAGGGAATGCTCGCCCTCACCGGGCAGCACTTCATCATCGAGTACAACGAGCGCATCGGGACGCTGCCGGCGTTCGTCGAGGGGTTCTCCAACGTCGCCCGCGACGAGCACCGCCATATCGCCTTCGGCGTCCGCTTCCTCACCGAGTGCGTCCGCGAGGACGACCACTACCGCGAGGTCATCCAGAAGATGCTCGAGCAGTCACTGCCCGTCGCCGACGGAGTGATCGAGCCGCCCTGGCCCGAGGAGGAGGACAACACCGAGCTCTTCGGCGCGAGTCGCGAGGAGACCCACGCCTTTGCCGCTCAAGCGCTCAGCCGGCGCCTGAAGGTCATCGGGCTCGTCTAGGGATGCGGCCCTAGGGCCGCTTGGCGCGCTTCTTCGGCGTCGACTTCGTCGACGACTTGCCGGTCGACTTCTGCTTGCTCGTCGACTTGGGCTGCTGCTTCTTCAGCGGCACCGAGTAGACCGCCGCCGGGGGAGTGGTGGTGGTGGTCTGGTCGGCGCCGGTCGTCGCGCCGGTCGAACCGGTCGTGCAGGTGGTCGGCGCGCCAGGATCGGCGACCCCGTCGCCGTTCGCGTCGCAAGTGCTCGAGGGCTCGACGCCCGTGACGACCGGGGCCGTCTGCGGGGTGGTGCTGGGGCCCTTCGAATCCGTGTTGGCGATGCTGTTGCCCATGTGGCGCTTGCGCTTGTCGCCGAGTGGCAGGACGCTCGTCGCGGTGCCGCCGGTTGTCGCGGCCTCTGAGGGCTGCGGCGGAACGGTCACGGTCTCGGTCGGCTGCGGCGGAGTCGTGGCCGAGGGAGCACCCGCGGCGGCCTCGGTCGGGGGAGGCGTGACCGGGACCGGCTGAGCGGTCACCGGGGTGACGGCTGGAGGCTTCTGGACGGCGGTGCGCTCCTTGGCCTGTGGCCTCTGGGAGGGCTCGGTGACGTGCTTGATCTCGGCGGCACCTCCGGCGAGGATCGCGGCGGTCGCGATGCCTGCGGCGGCCTTGGTGCCGATCGCGGCGGCTGCACCGGTCGCTACGGCCCCGGCGCTACCCGCGGCGGCTCCGCCGGCTGCTGCAGCGCCGCCGACAGCAGCACCGGTCATAGCCGTGCCACCCGCGGCGGCGGCACCCGCACCTGCGGCGCCGGCAGCTCCGGCTCCCGCGGCCCCTGCGCCGGCGGCTCCTGCTCCCGCGGCGCCTGCGCCGGCGCCTGCTGCGCCTGCGCCCGCTGCGCCCCCGCCACCGGCACCGGCCGCTGCGCCGCCACCGCCACCGCCGAACAGGCCGCTGACCTTGGCGAGCAGGGCGCCCTTGAGGATGAGCAACGGGCCCGCCGGGAAGATCGCGGCGAGCGCCTTGGTGTCAGAGCGAAGCTGGGTGCGGAAGGCGCGACAGGCGTCACAGCCCTTGATGTGGCGGCGGGCCGGCCCGCCGACCTTGGCGAGCCCCTCGGCGGCCTCGGCGAGTTCGATGCGGACCTCGTCGCAGGTGAGCTGGCGCGACTGGCTCGACTCTGCGAGCGCGATCCGCGCGCGGACGAGGAGGCTCTTCACGCCCGGGACGGTGGTGTCCATCGCCTTGGCGATCTCCTCATAGCTCATCGCGTCGATCTCGCGGAGCAGCAGCGCCGAGCGCTGGGTCTCGGGGAGCTCGCCGACGTCGGCGAGCAGACTGTGGAACTCCTCCCGGTTCTGGACGCGCTCGTGGGTAGTCACCCCGTTCATGTGGGGGTGGGTGTCCATGGTGTCCTGGCCGTCCGCGGTCGGCTTTCGAAGGTGGTTGAGGCAGCGGTTCCGGGCGATCCGGTAGAGCCAGGGACGGACGGCGATCGGGCGCTCATCGGCGACCATCGCCTTGTAGGCGGCCACGAAGACCTCCTGAAGGACGTCCTCCGCATCCTCGGTGGAGCGGAGCATCTGGCGGCAGAAGCCGAGGAGGCGGGCCTGGTAGCGCTCGACGAGGGTGTCGAAGGCGTGTTCGTGGCCCCTGCGGGTGAGGGCGACGAGCTTCTCGTCCTCCTGGAAGCGGAGGAGCGGCGAGCGCCGGGCGAACAGCCCGCGTCGCTGGGCGTGTGTGAGCGTTGAGGCTTCCAAAAGGGCGGGTGGCGAGGGGGGAAGCTGCTCTCCCTGCCTAGACGGAACACCGTAGCAGCGGTTCGGTTGCGCCTCGCGGCTACTTAATCCCGGGGAAATCTGGCGCTCATTCCGCCGATTCCCGGGCTATTTGCGGGGATTTACTCCTCTCTCGACAGCGATTCTCGGGGATGGGCCTAAGGCTCGCTTAAGCGGCCTGCCGGAGCTCGGCCTCGGCCTCGATGCCGACCGGAGCTCCCTCCTCGATCTCCGCCTCGACCTCGTGTTGGGTCGGGGGGCGCAGGACCAGCAGCGCAATCAGGGCGCCCATCGCCGCGGCGCCGGCGGCGATCAGGAAGGCGAGGTGGTACCCGCCGCTGAGGGCCGTGGTCACCGAATCGCCGGCGGACTCGAGGGCGTTGGTCCGGTCGGTTGCGATCGAGCCGAGAGCGGCGAGCCCGACCGCGGCCGAGAGCTGGATCGAGACCTGGATGGTCCCGGAGGCGAGGCCGGCGTCGGCGGCAGGGACATCTTCGAGCGCCATCATCATCAGCGGCGGGTTGGCGGCCCCGAACCCGATGCCCAGCAGGGCGAGTCCGGCGAACATCACGGGGAAGTACGAGGTGTGCTCTCCGGCCTGCGAGAAGATCAGCAGACCGGCGGCGCCGCTCACGATCCCGGCGACCAGGGTCCGCTTGGGCCCGAACCGCGTAACGAGACGCGCCGAGATCCCGGCGGACATCGCCGCGAGAGCGACGCTCATCGCCAGGAAGGCGAGGCCGATCTGAACGGCGTCGAAGCCGCGCACGTGCTCGAGGAAGAGCGCACCGAGGAAGAAGGTGGAGAAGGCGCCGGTCACCAGGAAGCCGCGGACCAGGTTCGAAGCGACGAGGCTGCGCTCGCTCAGGATGCGCAGGGGCATGATCGGGTTCGAGACGCGGGCCTCGAAGGCAACGAAGGCGGCCAACAGGGCCAGCGAGGCTCCGGCGAGCGCCAGCGTCCTGCCGCCGGTCCAACCCCACTCCGGAATCTTGATCAGGGCGTAGATGCCGACGATCGAGGCACCGGTGATCAGTACTGAGCCCAGCCAGTCGATTCCCTTGGAGACGCCGAGTCCCTCGTTCTCGACGATCAGCCGGCGACCGAAGTAGAACGCGGCCGCGCCGATCGGCAGGTTGACGAAGAAGATCCAGTGCCAGTTGATCGCCTGGGTCAGGACCCCGCCGAGCAGCAGCCCGAGTGAGGCGCCACCCGCCACCACGAACGTGTACGCGCTCATCGCTTTGGCGCGTTCACCCGCCTCGGGAAACTCGACGGCGATGATCGCGACCACCACCGCCGAGGTGAGCGCGGCGGCGGCTCCCTGTAGGAATCGCGCCCCGATCAGCATCGCGTCGGTCTGCGCCAGGCCACAGATCATCGAAGCCACGACGAAGGACGCGAGACCGATGAGGAAGATCCGCTTGCGGCCGAAGAGGTCGCCGAGCCGCCCGGCGAGCAGGAGCAGGCTGCCGAAGGTGATCAGGTAGCCGTCGATCACCCAGGTGAGGTTCGACTGACTGAAGTGGAGGTCTCGCTGGATCGAGGGGAGGGCGACGTTGACGATCGTCGTGTCGAGCACGATCATCAGCTGCCCGAGGCAGACGACGAAGAGCGCAATCCACCTTGTGCGATCGCTGCGAGCCGTTACTCTTTGGTTAGTAGCCTCCACGAGGATCGTCACTATAGCAGTGATAATCACCGAATCAAGGATGATTGTTGAAATGGGGCTACGATTGGGAGAGAGATGACCACGCAAGCACCATCCGTCGCGGGAACCATGAACCTGCTGACGCGCCTCTCCCGCGTCACCTATCGCAGCGCCACCCCCGAGCTGCTCGGCGTGAAGCTGAAGGAGTTCGTCGCGCTCACCTACCTGCGCGAGAGCACCCGCGCCACCCAGCAGAAGCTCGCCAAGACGCTGATGCTGGACGCGAACAACTGCGTGATCCTCCTCAACGGCCTCGAGGAGAACGGGCTGATCGAGCGTGTCCGCGACCCTGAGGACCGGCGCCGCCACATCGTCGCGATCACCCCGAAGGGCCACAAGGCCCTCGAGAAGGCGGAGCACGAGCTCGAGACCGTGGAGGACGACGTGCTGGGCAACCTGAGCCAGGACAAGCGCAACGAGCTGCGCGAGCTCTTAGCGAAGGCGCTCGAGGACCACTCGCTCGCGATCTAGCCGGTCGGGCGAAGCTGGACCTCGGCGCGAAGTTCGTCCTGCCGGGGTGGCCAAACTGGTCTAGGCAGCGGACTTAAAATCCGTGGCCCTTCAGGGCATGTGGGTTCGAATCCCACCCCCGGCACTACTTCAAGAGGTTCTCCATCGAGACTGGTCCTCGAGTCGGGCCTCCACCGAGCGGACCTTGTCGGCGAGCGACTGCTCCTTGTCGCGGCGCTCGTCCAGCTTCAGCACCGTGTAGACGCGGGGGAGTCCCATCTCGAAGGGGACACGGTGGAGCTCGGCGACGACGGCGAGGATGTCCTCCGTCGATCCCTCCAGGTCGGTCCCCATCGCATGCAGCTCGTAGCGGACGCGGTCCTGGGCGGCGAGCCGGCGCTGGATCTCGGCGATGTACTCGCCGGCGCTCGGGTCCGAGCGGCCGAGGCCGATAACCGTCAACTCTGCTGTGGCCATAGCTGAAGTATCGTCGGAGAAGTGAACGTCGTCATCGTCGGTGGCCACGGCAAGATAGGGCTGCGGCTTGTGAAGCTCCTCGCTGACCGCGGTGACAGCCCGCGGGGAATCATCCGCAAGACCGAGCAGGCGCACGACCTCGAGGAGATCGGGGCGGAGCCGATCGTCCTCGATATCGAGAACGTCGACGACATCTCCGACGCGCTGGCGGGCGCCGACGCCGTCGTCTTCGCCGCCGGCGCGGGGCCGGGGAGCGGGCCGGCTCGCAAGCGGACAGTGGACTACGGCGGCGCAGTGAAGCTCGCGGAGGGCTGCATCGTGAAGGGCATTCGCCGCTACGTGATGGTCAGCTCGATCGGGTCGAACCGGCCGGAGACCTGGTCTGATCAGATGCAGCCCTACTACGAGGCGAAAGCCGAGGCCGACAAGTTCGTCATTGAAGCCGACCTCGACTACACGATCATTCGGCCTGGAGGGCTCACCGACGACCCCGGGACCGGCAAGGTGCAGATTGCCGAGAGGGTCGACCACGGCAGCGTCACCCGGGACGACGTCGCCGCGGTGATCGCCGAATGCCTGGTCGCCGACAACACAATCGGCAAGGCCTTCGACCTGCTCAACGACGGCACGCCCGTTTCTGAAGCAGTTCGCGCTCTTTAAGCCGCGCGAGGACCCGCTCTGAGGGTCCGTGGGGCTGGTCCGGGACAATGAGCAGCAGACCCATGTCTCATCCGCACCCCCTCACCTGGCTATATCGGAAGCTCGGGCCGCGCTACCCGGCCGCGTTCATTACGGTCGAGCTGCAGACCGCTTTCCTGGTGGCGAGCGGCGCGGTCGCGCTGTTCAGCTTCTACTACTCGGTCTCCAGTGGCGACTTCCTGACGATTCTCGCCGTCACCCTGGGGCTTACGGCGATCGGTATCGGCTTCGTGCTAGTGAGGGTGATGAGGCGGCTGCGACCGCTGCAGGAGTGGCTCACCGGCGCGCGCTCCTCGCAGGAGACGGTGAGGGCTTGGCACGCGGCGGTGGATCTTCCGATCGAGATGGTCCGGCGGGACTTCTGGGTCCCGTTCGTGGTCACCGTGGTCACCGTCGTCGCGGCGATGGCGATCCTCGGGCTCACCTGGATTGCCTTCTTCCCGATCGTGATCGCGGCGCTGCTCGTCACCGCGTACGCCGGCACGCTGCACTACCTGGCGCTCGAGTTGGCGATGCGGCCGATTCTCTTCGACATAAACTCGGCGCTCGACCGACCTGTGCGGATTGACCGCCCGGTGGTGCCGCTGCGGGTGAAGCTGCTCGGCTCGCTGCCGCTGATCAACGTGATCACAGGCCTCGTCGTCGCAGCGCTGACCTCGAATGGCGGCGGCACCGGCGCGCTCACGGTCGCCGTGCTGGTCGCGCTGTTCGTCTCCTTCACGATCAGCTTCGAGCTCACCGTCCTGCTGACGCGCTCGATCCTGCGGCCGATCGAGGACCTCGAGGCCGCCACCGAGCGGATTCGCCAGGGCCGTTTCGACGAACACGTGCCGGTCACCACCTCCGATGAGTTCGGCGAGCTTTCCTCGGCGTTCAACCAGATGGTCGACGGGCTGGCCGAGCGCGAGCGGCTGCGCGAAGCCTTCGGCACCTATCTCGACGAGGAGGTCGCCCAGCACCTGATCTCCGAGGACTTCCAGCCCGGGGGAGAGGAGCTCGAGGTCTCGCTGGTCTTCGTCGACGTGCGCGATTTCACGGCGGCCGCGGCGGACGCCGACGCGCCCGAGGTGGTGGCGCGGCTCAACGAGCTCTTCGAGTGCATCGTGCCGATCGTCGCCCGCCACCGCGGCCATATCGACCAGTTCATCGGCGACGCCGTGCTGGCCGTCTTCGGGGCGCCCGAGCGGATCCACCAGCACGCCGACCGCGCGGTGCAGTGCGCTGTGGAGCTGGCGCGGACGATCAACAGCCGCCAGCCCGGAGGCTTTCAGGTGGGTGTCGGGGTTAATTCAGGGAGCGTCGTCGCGGGTTCGATCGGCGGCGCCGGGCGCCTCTCCTTCAGCGTGATCGGCGACGCCGTCAACCTCGCGGCCCGTGTCGAGTCCGCCACCCGCGAGACCCGCGACCCTGTGCTGATCACCGGGGAGACGCGCGCGCAGCTCTCCGAGACGATCGAGGTCGAGCCGCGCGGCGAGCGCGAGATTCGCGGCTACGACCGCCGGGTCGAGCTCTACGCGCCGATGATTCCGGTGGCCGTCGAGACCGGCCCGGGCTCCGAGGACGAGGATCCGCTCGGCGACCCGACCGCGGGTGGCCTGGGGCGGGCGCCGGTGCCCGGCGACGGGTTGGGTCGCCGCTCGCGACCCGGTCCGGGGGTGGGGCGCGCCGGTTTCCGCCAGGACGGCGGCCTCGGCAAGACGCACACGCTCCCGGGCTCCTGAGGAAGGCTCAGGGGCGCTTGCTCGGCTTGCAGCGCTTCCTCTTCTGCGATCCGGCCCGGTGGTGCTTGCAGCGCTTGCCCGGCGCTGTGGCAGTCCAGCGATAGTCGACGGTGAGCGAAGCTCCCTGATAGGCGTCGTCCGCCGCGCCGCCCTCTGGGAGGAACACGCGGAAGGCGTACGTCCGCGCCGCTCCGGGGGCGATGCGTCCGAGCCGTGACTTCCGCATTCCGGCGATCGGCCCGGAGTACACCGATTCGTTTGAGCCGCCGACCCGCTTGATCGTGCGCTCGATCGTGAGCTGGAGCCGCTGAGAAAGCAGTCCTCCTCCGGCCCCGGGGTGGTCGGCGGTGATTCGCTGCGCCAGCCGGAAGCGGCCGCGAAGGCCGCCGTCGTTTCGCACCGTCACCTCCCCGCTCGCCCCCTGGCCGGGAGCAAGGTTCGGGGCGGTCAGGATCGCCCGCCCATCGAGTGAGTTCGAGATCCGCAGCGCCCCTTTCGCGAAGATCTTCGCGTGGGCCGGCTTCCGGTGATCGTTGCCGAGGGCGACCGCGAGCCCCGCCGCCGCGATCAGCACCAGCAGCACTCCGGTCAGGCGAGCGGCGCGGGCCACGGTCTACCCGACGGCCAGCAGGTGGTAGGTGATGGCGGACGCATTGACGTTCCCGTCCGTGCCCAGCTGGAAGCCGTCCGCCTGGAGTGCCTGGATCAGGTTCGTCGCGTTGGCCGCTCCGGTGAAGTTCATGGAGGCGTCGCCGGTGAGCGATGCGGTGCGCCAGATGCCGCGCCGGGCGGTGGCGGTGTCGTTCGCCCGTAGCAGCACGAAGCGAGGCTGGAAGCCGACCCCGGTGATGCCGCGGTTGTCGGTGCCATTGCCCGTGTAGGTCGTCGCCCTGAGGGTGCCGGTGGCACTGTCGAAGGCGACGTAGTGGTAAGCGGTGCCGTTCGCGTTGGTGGCCGCGGAGTTGCCGACCGTGAACCCGTTCGCGTCGAGCGAGTTGATCTGGTTCGCGGTCCCGGTGCCGCTGCCGAGCGGGAAGGTGGTGGTCATCCCGGCCGAGCGCATCACAGCCGTCTGCGCGCTGGCGGGGAGGATGAGCACCGACTCGGGCTGAAAGCCGAGCCCGGTGATCCCCTGGGTGGCGGCGCCATTACCCGTGTAGCTGCCCACCTTCATCTCCTTGCCGGAGTCGAAGGCCGCCCACTGATAGGCGACCCCGTTGCCGTTGACCGCCGCGTTCGTCCCGAGGGTGAACCCGTCGGAGGTGATCGACTGGATCCGGTCGGTCGAGAGCGCGGTGGCTCCCGAGAGCGGCTTGGTGGCGTCTCCGCTCATCGTCGAGGTGCGGCCCGCGCCGACCGAGGTGTTGTTCCCCTTGACGAGAACGAGGTCGGGCTGGAAGCCGACACCGCTGATCGTCCGGCCGTCCGTGGCGTTGCCGGTGTAGCCGCCCGAGGCGAAGCGGAAGAAGTCCGAGGCGGCGGCGAACGAGTTGCCCGAGTTCGCAGCGACCGAGCCGAACGCGCCGAAGGTCTGGCCGATCGTCAGCGCGACGCCGAGTACGAGCGCCGCCGCCGCCACGGCGGCCAGCCGCCTGGTGACGCTCCGACGCATCAGCCCGTCTCCTCCGTCTCGAGCCGCGGCGCGGAGCGCCAGATCCGGATCAGCCCGAGCACCAGCAGGGCGAGCGCGGGGATCACGACCAGGACGATCCGTCCCGGCCAGCTGCCGATGCCGGCGACCGCGTAGCCGAGCTTCGGGATCCGGTAGACGGTCTCGCCGATCGAGCCGTCGTTCGCCACGTTCCAGTGCTCGAATCCGGTGTTGGCGTCACCCCTGGTGACGAAGTAGGAGCGGCCGCCGCGACGGTGGACGGCGCGCACCCGGTGGCTGGTCAACCGCTCGCCGTCGCTGGGGTCCTTGAACATGACGATGTCGCCGATGCGGGCGTCGGTCGGGTGGATCTGCTTCGAGACGACCAGATCGCCGGTCTCGATCGCCGGCGACATCGATCCGGAGCGGACGATGTAGGTGTGAAGGCCAAAGGCGAGGGGAACCGTCGCCGCCCCGAGCAGCACCGCGACGAAGCCGATCGCAGCCCAGCTGAGCGCGGCCGTGCCTCGGATGCGGAGCGTGTGCGGGCGTCGGCTCGCCATCAGCCGCCGGCCCCGAGCTGGAAGTGGATTGCGACGTCGACCAGGGCAGCCGCCGCGCCCGGGCCGGCATCAGGCGAAAGCGTGACCGTCGCGTTGACCTTGGCCGTCTCTCCCGGCCGCAGCACCAGCCTCTCGGCGCCGCCCGAGCCGAGCGAGCCGAGCGTGCCGTCGGCCAGCGTCTCGCCGCGGCTGGTGAGCCTGATCGAGAGGGTGTCGTCCAGGCGGTGCGACGAGGGCACCGCGGCCAGCCGGATCGCCTCCGCGATCCCGGTCTGGTTGGTCAGCCTGAAGCTGCCGTTCGCCGACTGCCCGGGATCAAGCCGGGGCGCGTCGATGAACTCGGCAGGGCCGGGCGGGGCGACCGCCAGCTCCCCGGTCTGATTCGCGTACAGCGATACGTCGGCTCCGGCGGCCGCGCCGCCGGCAGCGGGACGGCTCGCGAGCACCAGGGCCGCCGCCAGAGCGACGCCCACCGCAAAGCCCGCGAGCCGTGCCGTGCGAATTTCCGAGATCGCCCTCATGGCGTCTCTCTCCTGACCCGCTACTGGTTGCGCGCCTCCCAGGTGAAGACGTGCGATCCGGTGGTCAGATTCTGAGCTGCGTCCGGCGCACCGGACTGCAGGGTCGTCGTGAACTGGTAGACGACGCTGTCGTTGGTCGCCCAGCTCGTCGCTGACGTACCGGGGAAGTCGACCACGCCGTTCACGTACGAGTTCTTCGCGGTCGCGAAGTTCTGCAGCGTGCCGGTGTAGAGCGCTCCGCCCGAATCGGCGGTGAACCCGGTGCAGCTCGGGAACGCAGGGCTTCCGGTCTGAGTTCCGGGGGTGATGGTCAGGTCGACGTACTGGCCCAGCGATCCGATCGTGCTCGTCGTGTAGATGTGCACGTCGGCCGCCAGCGAGCCGGTGTAGGTGACCTTGATGCAGCCCGTGGAGCTGGTACCGGGCTTCGCGTTGCTGACGCTGTAGAGCGCCGCGTTCGCGTCGTTGTCGCCGATCACGACGGTGCCCGACGCGAAGCTGTTGTTGGCATTGCTCGTGGTACTGGTAAAGGCGCCGAAGACGCCGAGGCCCGCAAGGCCACCCAGCACACCGACGAGCAGGAACGTGAGAAGGAACTTCTCATTCCTCTTCATTACAGACTCCTCCTATCTCGATTGCCGGTGCACCCGTTGCGCACCTCGGATCGAGCCTCGTGCGAGTCGCGGTCGGCGCCACGCCCGATGCTCGATCCAAGAGGAGCTATCGGCCGATCGACGACTACCTCGCTACCCAGAACTTGGAGTTCCTCAGAAATCCGGTTGATTTAGGGGTTTTCCCGGACACGGTCTGGGGGATCGACCGGGAGTCGGTGCGGAGGTCGTTCAGCTGAGTGCGGTCACGCGGCGGCATGGAAAGTCAGTGGGCCGCCGCCCATCCGGGAGGCGGCGGCCCACTGAACCCCCTAGTTCCCCCACTGGCCCCGGCCGCCTTAGGCGTATCGGCCCGTTGGGGGGCGACCTGTAACCCCGCAATTCGGTAAATCCCAGTGTTCGAGTGGAAGGCACGGTCACAAGCCCGCCCAAGGATGTGCCGGAGAAGAAGCTGGACGAGCTCTTTCATCGCCCGCTCGAGGAGTTCACGGCCAGCCGCAACGAGCTCGCTAAGTCGCTGCGCTCCGACGGCGACGCGGGGGCGGCGGACTGGGTGAAGGGACTCCAGAAGCCCAGTCGCGCGGCCTGGCTCGTCAACCAGCTGGCGGTGCGGAAGCCCAAGGATGTCCGCCGGCTCTTGGAGGTGGGGGAGGAGCTCCGCGCGGCCCAGGAGGAGATGCTCTCGGGCTCGGCCGACCGCGAGAAGCTCCGTGAGGTCGCCGCCGGGGAGCGCGAGACGATCGACTCCCTGCTTGGGACGGCAGAGGCGATCGGCCGCGAGCACGGGGTCGGTTCCCAGATCCTCGACCGGGTGGGCGAGACGCTGCAGGCGGCGACCAGCGACCCCGAGGTCGCCGAGGCGATCGAGAAGGGACGTTTGACGCGGGAGCAGCGCGCCTCGGGGATCGGGGTGGTCGGCGCTGTGCCCAAGGCCCCGGCCCGCGGCCGCAAGAAGGACGACCGCGAGGCGGCTGACCGCCGTGCGCGTCAGCAGCAGGCGAAGCGCCGCAAGCAGGCCGAGGGCAAGCTCGCCACGGCCGAGAAGCGCGTCGAGCGCGAGCAGGCGAAGCTCGAGAAGGCCCGCGATGCGGTCGAGGAGGCCGAGCAGGCTGTCCACGACGCCGAGCTCGATGCCCACGCGGCGCGCCGCGCCCTGGACGAGATCTAGCGGGTACTCTCGCCTCGATGGCGACCGAGCAGGCCCAGGAGAGCCCGGAGGGCGCCGAGTCGGGAGCCGTCCACGGCGGCCGCTGGGTCGCCCGGGCGATGAAGAGCCGCGGCGCCTCCAGGCTCTTCACCCTCTCCGGCGGCCACCTCTTCTCCATCTACGCGGGGTGCAAGGAGGAGGGCATCGACGTCGTCGACTTCCGCCACGAGCAGTCGGCCGCCTTCGCCGCGATCGGCTGGGCCAAGGCGACCCGCGAGCCGGGGATCTGCGCGCTCACCGCCGGCTGCGGCGTGACCAACGGGATGAGCGCGATCGCCTCCGCGCAGGCCGACGGTGTGCCGCTGGTCGCGCTCGGCGGCCGCGCGCCCGAGATGCGGTGGGGGAGCGGCTCCCTCCAGGAAATCGACCACCTGCCCTTCGTCACGCCGCTGGTCAAGTCGGCGATCACCGTCAAGGAGCCGGAGAAGATCGCGCGCACCACCGCCGAGGCGATCGACGACGCCGCCGAGCCGCCGCTCGGTCCGACCTTCGTCGACTACCCGCTCGACGTGGTCTTCTCGGAGGCCGAGGCCGAGGTCCCCGACCCGGCGCCGGTCCCCGAGCGGATCCCGGATGGAATAGAGGAGGCGGCGATGCTGCTCGCCGAGGCCGGGCGCCCGGCGATCATGGCCGGCACCAACCTCTACTGGGGGCAGGCGGAGAACGAGCTTCGCGAGCTGGCCGAGGCGCTCGGCATTCCGGTCTTCCTCAATGGTCTCGGCCGCGGCTGCCTGCCGCCCGACCACGAGCTCTACTTCGCCCGCGCCCGCGGCTCAGCCCTCCAGGGCTGTGACGTCGCCCTGGTGATCGGCGTCCCGCTCGACTTCCGGCTCGGCTTCGGCGCCTCCTTCGGCGAGGAGTCGAAGCTGATCCAGCTCGACTTCACACCCACCCGGCTCGAGAAGACCCGGCAGCCCGACCTCGCCCTCTCCGGGGACATCGCCGCCGCGCTGAGCGCGATCCGCGAGTCGGTCCCGGCCGATCCTCATCGGACCTCGGCCTGGGTCAACCGGCTGCGGAAGATCGAGGACGAGAAGCGCGCCGAGGAGCGCGAGATGCTCGACGACGACCGCTCCCCGCTCCACCCGATGCGGGTCTACAAGGAGCTCGGGGACTTCCTCGATCGCGACGCCATCGTGGTCGGCGACGGCGGCGACTTCGTCAGCTTCGCCGGGCGGGTCTGGGAGACCTGGGAGCCCGGCACCTGGATGGACCCCGGCCCCTACGGCTGCCTCGGCGCCGGCCCCGGCCAGGCGATCGGCGCGAAGCTCGCCCACCCCGAGCGCCAGGTCTGCCTGCTGCTCGGCGACGGCGCCTTCGGCTTCTCCGGGATGGAGTTCGACACGATGGTCCGCCACAACCTGCCGATCGTCGCGGTGATGGGCAACAACGGCATCTGGGCGCTCGAGCATCACCCGATGAAGTTCCTCTACGGCTACTCGATCGCCGCCGAGCTCCGCCCGGAGACCCGCTACGACGAGGTCGTCTCGGCACTCGGCGGCCACGGCGAGCTGGTCCGCAGCCCCGACGAGCTCCGCCCGGCCCTCGACCGCGCCTTCGCCTCGGGCAAGCCGGCCCTGGTCAACGTGCTCACCGACCCCGAGGTCGTCTACCCGCGGAAGGCGAATCTGGCGTAGCGCCGGAACCGGGGAGTACCCTGGGTGGAGAGCATTCGCCCGGCGGCTTTTCCCTCTTCCCTCGTGCGAACCCGTAGAGAGGGCCGGAAGGTGGAGCTAGATGCCCAAGACGACGGTTGCGCCCGCGGTCGATTGGACCTGCGCGCGCTGCGAAGTGAATGTCAGCTGGATGCCCGACGCGGAGCGCCCGGAGTTGCCGGCGACCTGGATCAAGGACGGCGATGATCTCTACTGCCTGGCGTGCCGCCGCGAGCGGGCCGGGGAGGCCGCGCTGATCGGGCTCGACGAGGAATCGGCTGAGGCCCGCCGAAAGGCCGAAACGCGCGCCCGGATCGATTTCGAGATGAATCGTCGCCCCGATCTCCAGGACAGCCGGATCGCCAAGGCCTGTCACACCTCCATCAAGGCGGTGCAGCAGTCGCGCGTTCGCCTCGGGATGCAGTCGAGGCGCCCCGCCTGAGCAACTGCCCGAAGCAGTGAGCGCTAGGCCGCCGGAGCCGTGAGGGCCCGAGCCGGCGCGGTTTCCCGCCGCATCCAGAGCCGGTCCACCAGGGCCCAGCTTGCGAAGCAGAGCGCGCCCACGGCGGCGGTCGCCGTGAGCAGCGCACCGGCGGCGGCCGAGGCCGCGACGCCGTTCGTCCCGAGAATCAGCACGGTCGTCGCCGCCCCCAGACTCGGGCCGATGGGTAGGAGGCCGACCACGGCCAGCCCGATCAGAAGGGCCGTCGAGTCGAAGACAGAGGCATCGACGCCGCTGTAGTTGAGCAGCAACCAGTTGCGCGCGATCTGGATCACCACCGCGAGGCAGACCAGGGCGACGAGCCTGCCGCTGCCCTTCATCTCGCGCAGCACCGCGATGCCCGTCCAGATTCCCGTGGTCCGGTTCCGCGCCACCCGATGCATGCCGGCGAACACGGCGCCCACCGCCGCGAAGGAGACGATCGGTGCCCACCAGGGAACGCCGAGCGGAGCCACCAGGGTGAACGAGAAGATCGCGGCGAGGCCGATCTCGACCACCACGATCGGGAGCTCAGCGGCAAGCAGCACGGGCGCACGCGGGCACTCGGTCGGGGACGAGCGGCGTAGGGCGCCGATCCGGATCGCAAGCCCGAACTGCCCGTTGAAGATGTTGGCCAGGTAGCCGATGCTCGAGGCGCGGTAGAGCGACCGCCGCCCGAGGCTTCCTCCCGCCGCCTCGATGCAGACCCCCCAGGCCTCGGTGCGGGCGAGCAGCCAGAGCACGTGCAGGGCGATGGCGATGCCGAGCACCCAGAAGGGGGCGGAGCCGAGGGCGACGATGAACTCGTGGCCATGGCCCGCGAGTGCGATCGCAAGTGCAATCGCGACCAACAATCCACCGCCGAGGCTGACCATCGTGGGGTGTCGACGAACCATCGAACGGAGCGCCGCCACCCTCGCGCGGATCAAGGGTGTCGATTCATTGGATACTCAGACTAGCCCTCCTGGGCTGCCCGTACACTGGGTTGGTGTCCACTCCCGCCCCCGCGGCGCCCAACACCTGGACCTGCGCGCGCTGCGAGATGACCGTCTCCTTCAGGTCGGACGTCGAGGACACGAGCCTGCCCTCGACCTGGACCGAGGAGGACGGCGAGCTCTACTGCCTCTCCTGCCGGCGAGATATGGCGGGCGAGGCGGGGCTCGAAGGCGTCGGCGAGGACGCCCCCTCCCAGGAGCGCCAGCAGATCCGCTCCAAGGCGCGGATCGAGTTCGAGATCCAGCGGGATCCCGACCGCCAGGACAACGTGATCGCCAAGGCCTGCCGCACATCGACCTTCTCCGTGCGCAAGGCACGCGCCCGCCTCGGGATGCGGCCCGGCAGCGAGACCTAGCAGGCACCCGGCCGGGACGCCGCCGCCGGGGGTAAGGGCTTCGTTTCTCGCCTCAGCCCGTCGAGATCGCCTCAACCATCTTGCCCACCTGGTCGGGGCTGTTGCTGATCGCGACGTCGGCCTGGCTGACGATCCCGACCAGTCTCCGGTCGGTGTCGAGGACCGGCACGCGCCGAACCTGATTGTCAGCCATCGCCTGCACTACCCGTTCGGCTGAGTCATCGACGCTCACCGTCACCGGCGCGCCCTGGGCGAGCTCGCCGGCCGTCGTCTGCGCCGGATCCATGCCCTGGGCGACTGCCCTGACCGCGATGTCGCGGTCGGTGAGCATCCCCTTCAGCTTGTCGTCGTCCCCGCAGATCGGCATCGCACCGACATTGAGGTCGGCGAGCTTGCGGGCCGCATCGGCAAGGGTTTGGCTCTCCCCGACGCACTGGCAATCCTCGGTCATGAGGTCACGAGCGGTCTCTGCCATTTGTCCTCCTCACCTTGGAGTTGCAGGGCCAATTGACGCTACTCCCATTGCACGCAGTTGTGTGTGCGCCGAGTCGAGTGCCGGCTACGCCTTCTCCCCTGGCTCCGCGGGACCCACCGCCCCCGCCGCGGGGGCGTAGATGCTCTCGTGCCCGTCATCCCAGCGAATGCGATAGCGAGGGGTAGGCGCCTCGCTTACCACCTCCTCCACGACGCCGGTCCGAGGCGACCGCTCAGTCGACTCCGCCTCGACCTTGATGTGATTCCCGACCTCCAGCTTCATGTCCTCACCTCCGGTTCGCCTCCTAGAGGTGATACCACCAAATGCGGCCCGGATACGATTCGGCTCAGATTGCGCTGAGCTCCCCTGAGACCCGATACGCCAAGTCCGGCGACGCCTCGATCGCCTACCAGGTCGTCGGCGACCGGCCGATCGACCTGGTCCTCGTCCTCGGCTTCACCACCCATCTCGAGCTCCAGTGGGAGTCGCCTCCGATGGCTCACTTCCTGGAGCGGCTCAGCTCGTTCTCGCGCCTGATCCTCTTCGATAAGCGCGGCAACGGATTGTCGGATCCGGTGACGGAGGTACCGACCCTGGAGCAGCGGATCGACGACGTCCGGGCGGTGATGGACGCTGCCGGCTCCGAGCGGGCGGCCCTCTTCGGGGTCTCCGAGGGCGGTCCGATGAGCGTCCTCTTCGCGGCGACTCACCCCGAACGGGTTTCTTCCTTGGTGCTCCACGGCGCCATGGGGCGCACCACCGAGGCGCCCGACTACCCCTGGGCCTCGCCCGCGGAGGCGCTCCGCGACTCCGCCGCCGAGTTCATCGCCCCCAACTGGGGACAGGATGCGGAGGGGATGCTCGAGCTCTTCTCCCCGAGCTTCGCGGGCAATCCCGAGGCGGCGGAGTTCACAGCCCGCCTGGAGCGCTCGTCGGCGAGTCCGGCGATGGTCCAGCAGATCTTCGAGATGTTCCTGGACATCGACGTGCGAGCGGTCCTGCCCACGATCCGGGTCCCGACGCTCGTCACCCACCGGCGCGGCGACCGGGTCGTCAACCGGCGCGCCGGCGAGGAGCTCGCCCGGCAGATTCCGGGCGCCCGCTACGTGGAGCTGCCCGGGATCGACCATGTGCCCTGGGCAGGCGACTCGGACGCTGTGGTCGGCGAGGTCGAGGAGTTCCTGACAGGTGCCCGCTCGGTGGCCGAGCCCGATCGCGTGCTCGCCACGGTGATGTTCACTGACATCTGCGGCTCCACCGAGCGAGCGGCGGAGCTCGGGGATGCCGCCTGGCGCGAGCTGCTCGCGGAGCATCGGGAAGCGGTGCGGCGAGAGCTGGAGCGGTTCAGGGGGCGCGAGGTGAAGACGCTCGGCGACGGCAGCCTCGCCACCTTCGACGGCCCGGCGCGGGCGATCCGATGTGGCGGCGCGATCGCGGAGACGGCCCGTTCCATCGGTCTGGAGGTGCGCATCGGGCTCCACTGCGGTGAGGTCGAGGTGATGGAGGACGACGTCGGCGGGATCGCTGTTCACATCGCGGCTCGCGTCGGTGCTCTGGCCGCCCCGGGTGAGGTGCTGGTCACCAGCACGGTCAAGGATCTCGTCGCCGGATCTGGGATTGCGTTCGCCGACCGCGGCGCAAAGCAGCTCAAGGGAGTCCCGGACGAGTGGCGGCTGTACGCGGCGGACGTCTCGGGGGCTTGAGAGGGCCCACCCGGTACGGACCGGGGACCCTGCTACCGTGATCTGCGTCGGGTCGACCAACCGGGTCCCCGAGAGGTTCCGTTTCCTCCCTCATTGCGCTCCGAATGCGCCGTTAGTTGGGGTCTCTGGATCTCCAACGCAACGCACATAAGGAGTTAGCAACACATGTCTTCAGAAACATTCGCCGATCTCGGCGTGTCTCGCCCAGTCCTGGGCGCACTCGCCGAGCGCGGCATCAAAGAACCATTCGCGGTGCAGAGACTTTGCATCGCGGACGTCCTCGCAGGTGAGGACGTCCTCGTCCAGTCCCCGACCGGGTCGGGCAAGACGTTCGCCTTTGGCATCCCGATGGTCGAGCGCATCCAGGCCGAGGCACGCCGCCCAGCGGCCCTCGTCCTGGCGCCGACCCGCGAGCTCGCCGAGCAGATCGTCGACGAGCTCCGCGCGATCGCGCACTCGCGTGCGCTCAAGGTCGCTGCCGTCTTCGGCGGCGTCGGCATCCACGGGCAGGCCAAGCAGGCCGCCAACGCCCACATCGTCGTCGCCACACCGGGCCGCCTGGAGGATCAGCTGGAGCGAGGCGCCTTCGACCTGAAGCGGATCTCGATCCTCGTCCTCGACGAGGCCGACCGGATGCTCGACATCGGCTTCAAGCCCGCGATCGACCGGATCGTGGCGAAGATGCCCCGCGATCGCCAGACGCTGTTCTTCTCGGCGACGCTCGAGGGGGCGACCGGCAAGCTCGCCGCCGCCTACACGCGCAACCCGAAGCGCCACGTCCACAAGCCGGAGGGGGAGCAGGGCATCGACATCGAGCACCGCTTCGTCCACCTGTCCCACGAGGCCAAGGTGGACGCGCTCGTCAAGGAGCTCCGTGACACAGAGCGCGGCCGCACCCTGGTCTTCGTCCGCACCAAGCGCGGCGCGGACCGCCTGGTCAAGAAGCTCGGTAACCAGAAGGTCAGGGCGGTGGCCATGCACGGGAACAAGTCCCAGAGCCAGCGCCGTCGCGCTCTCGCCGACTTCGAGCTCGGCAAATGCGACACGCTGGTCGCGACCGACGTCGCCTCCCGCGGGATCGACGTCGAGGACATCACGCATGTGATCAACTTCGACGCCCCCGAGGACCGCGACACCTACGTCCACCGCACCGGCCGCACCGCCCGAGCGGGCGCCTCTGGAGTGGCCGCGAGCTTCGTTCTCCCCGACCAGCATGGCGACATGCGGAAAATTGCGACGGACCTCGGCCTGCATCGCGAGTTCGACGCAGGCCCCGGATTCGAGCACGCCGCTCGCCAGCACTCCAGCAATGGAGGCGGCGGCGGCAAGAGCTTCAACCGCAACGGTCGCGGCAGTCGCAAGGGCCACAACTCCGGCAACGGAGGCCCGCGGACCTACAGCGCGCGTCCCTCTCGCAACGGCCGGGGGCGCCGGCGCTCGGGCTCCGGGCGCCGCTAGGCGCGCCCCTTCTCCGGAGCGCTTCCGCTAGCCCGTCGAGATGGCCTCTCTGGTCAGCGCTGGCGCTGCATCAACCCGGGCGGATGCGGAAGCGGCCCTCGGCCACCTGCTCGACCCGAGTGCCGAGTTCCGCGCAGGCGCTGTCGAGCCGCACCGCGATCCACTCGGCGTCCGCGTCCCGCGCCAAGCCGGTGTGGCAGAACTCCAGTTTCAGCCCCACCAGCTCCAGCTCCTCATCTCCGGCGCCCGGCCGCCAGATGGCGAGCACCCCGAGATCATTGCGGTGCACGGGATCGACGCGGTAGTCATCGAGGGCGTCCCCGAGGTCGAAGAGGACCGGTCCCCTTTCTTTCCATTCGATCCCGTGGAACGCGTGGGCCGAATGCCCGGCGACGAGGTTCGCCGCGGCTTGCTGGAGAGCTCCGGCAGCCTGCCGCTGCCAGAGTGCGGGCGCAGCGCTCATGTTCGGACCCCAGTGTGGGGAGACGATGGTGAGATCGCAGCGCTCGCGCAGTCGCGCCAGCTCATCGAGCAGCCAGTCCGGCACACCGCGTTCGAGGTCGGCGTGAGCGATCCCATACCTGCCGCGGTCCGCCGCGTACTCTCGTGGATGGTCCGAGACGCAGAGGAGTCCGACTCGCTTGTCACCCGCCTCGACCACGATTGGACGGCGCGCGGCCTCGGCACCCTGCCCCGCCCCCGCCGCGGCGACTCCGCCATCCGCCAACAGCCCGAGCGTGTCGGCAAGCCCCTCCTCCTCGTAGTCAAGAGCGTGATTGTTGGCGAGCGAGACAGCGCGCACGTCGATCGCCCGAAGAGCCGCAACCGCCGAAGGGGGCGCGCGGAAGAAGAACGGCTTGCCGGGGATGCGACGGGTGCACTCCCCGCGCTCCGAAACGCAGCACTCGAGGTTGCAGATCATCAGATCCAGGGAGGTGCAGAGCGAGCGCAGCTCCTCGCTCCACAGCTCCCCCCCTGGTTCTTCATGAAGCGTTTCCGCGACTGAGCGGCCCAGCATCACGTCGCCTAGGAGGCCGATTGCCGGCATACCGGGGATTGTGCCCGGCCCTAGGGAGAGAGCTCAGTCGCACGAATCCCATGCTGGGCGGCGCGTGCGCAGAGCCATTAGCTGCGAGGGGGTAGGGTCCAGTGAGGAGGAGACATGTCCGAGGAAGGCATCGAAGCGGTCAGGACCTACCTCGACGAGCAGGGTGCTGAGTACGAGTTGGTCGAGCACGAGGAACGCTTCACGGCCGCTGCTGAGGCTCAGGCCGCAGGGATCGAGCCAGGGGACGCCGCGAAGGACCTGATCCTGCGCGATGGCGAGAGCTACGTGATTGCTGTGATCCCCGCTTCTGAGCGGCTCGACCTGGGGAAGGCTCGCGAGCTGTTGGGCGCGGGCAAGTCGCTGCGGCTAGCCACTGAGGAGGAGATCGGCCGGGACTTTGAGCGGTTCGAGGTGGGCGCGATTCCACCGTTCGGGCCCCTGCACGGGATCCCTCAAATCGTCGACCGGCGCCTGCTCGAGCACGACCGTGTGCTCGGCAGCGCCGGGGACCACGCGCATGGCGTACTGGTCGAACCCAACGAGATGGTCCGGATTACGAACGCACGGGTGGGTGATCTGAGCCTCGGCGTTGACGATCTGGACGACGGCCGCGCGGACGGGTAGCGCGCAGGGCGCAAAGCCGCTCAAGGGAATCTCCGATGGATGGCAGCTGTTCGCTGCAGCGCCCTAACGCGCCCGTGAGCGCTTGATCGAGCGCAACACGAGCAGGGCGACTAGGGCAACCACCTGCCCGCCGAGGATCACCCGGTTCAGATCGAGCGCGGATTCCCAGTACACCAGGTCGCCGCGGATCACGTAGGCACCGACGGGCCGGGCGCGCAGGCCGAAGCCGCCGCCACCGCCGGTCTTGCGATCGCCCTCCTCGCCGCTGCCTCCCCCGGCTCCGCCCTGGACCGACGCGGCCGGAATCACCGTCACCCCGTTGCGCTCGTATGGGTCGCCGTAGACGCGGCGCACCGTCATCGAGTCGCGCGCCGCCTCGATTGTCTCCTTCACGTCCATGTGTGTCTCCTGTTCACGAGTGTTCCCCGTGTCCAAGTGTGACGCGGAACTTGTAGCCCTTCACCCGACCCGCGCGGCCTGCCTGGCGGCCTTCACCCGGGCGGTGCGATCGAGCAGGTTCTTGCGCGGTCGCACCGACTCGGGCGTGATCTCGACCGACTCGTCCGCGCGGATGAACTCGATCGCCTCCTCGAGTGAGAGGCGCTTGGCCGGCACCAGTCGGATCAGCTGATCGGCCGCCGCCGCCCGGACGTTGGTCTGCTGCTTCTCCTTGATCGCGTTGACGTCGATGTCCTCGGCGCGCGAGTTCTCGCCGACGATCATGCCCTCGTAGACGTCCTCACCCGGGCCGACGAAGAGCATGCCGCGCTCCTGCAGGCCGAAGAGCGCGAAGGCGGCGGTCTTCCCCTGGCGGTCGGCGACCAGCGAGCCGGTAGGCCGCATCCGCAGATCGCCGGCCCACGGCTCCCAGCGGTCGAAGACGTGGTGCATCAGGCCGGTGCCGCGCGTCTCGGTCAGGAACTCGGTCCGGAAGCCGATCAACCCGCGCGCCGGCACCAGGAACTCGAGGCGAACCCAGCCGGTCGAGTGGTTGATCATTTGCTCCATCCGCCCCTTGCGCACCGCGAGCGCCTGGGTGACGACGCCGACGAAGTCCTCGGGCACGTCAATCGAGAGGAGCTCGACAGGCTCGTTTGTCTTCCCGTCGATCTCGCGGGTGATCACCTGCGGCTGGCCGGCCGTGAGCTCAAACCCCTCGCGCCGCATCAGCTCCAGCAGCACCACCAGCTGCAGCTCGCCGCGCCCCTCGACCTCCCAGACGTCGGGCCGCTCGGTGTCGCGAACCCGGATCGAGACGTTCCCGACCAGTTCCTGATCGAGGCGGTCGCGGATCTGTCGCGCCGTCAGGCGCGATCCCTCCCTGCCCGCTAGTGGCGAGGTGTTGATCCCGACCGTGATCGATAGCGAGGGCTCGTCCACCGTGATCACCGGCAGCGGCCGCGGGTCATCGGGGTCGGCAAGCGTCTCCCCGATCGTCACGTCGGGCAGCCCGGCGACGGCGATGATCTCGCCGGGACCCGCCTCCTCGGCCTCTACTCGGTCGAGCGCCTCGGTCACGTAGAGGTTGCTGACAGTCTCGGGTTCGATCTCGCCGTTCGCCCGGCACCAGGCGATCCGCTGCCCGGAGCGAATCGTCCCGTTCCGCACCCGGCAGAGCGCGAGCCTCCCTACATAAGGGGAGGCGTCCAGGTTGGTGACGTGCGCCTGCAGCGGCGCGCCCTCCTCGTACTCGGGCGCCGGGATCCGCTCCAGCACCAGGTCGAGGAGAGGGGAGAGGTCGGTGCCTTCCTCGCCCTCCTCCAGAGCCGCCCAGCCGGCCCGTGCGTTGGTGTAGACGATCGGAAAGTCGATCTGCGACTCGTCGGCATCGAGGTCGAGGAAGAGCTCATAGACCTCATCGACGACCTCGCCGATCCGGGCATCGGGCCGATCGACCTTGTTCACCACCAGGATCACCGGCAGCTTCGCCTCGAGCGCCTTGCGCAGGACAAACCGCGTCTGGGGGAGGGGCCCCTCGGAGGCGTCGACGAGGAGCAGCACTCCGTCGACCATCGTCAGCCCTCGCTCGACCTCCCCGCCGAAGTCCGCATGCCCGGGCGTGTCGATGATGTTGAGCTTTGTCTCCCCGTACCGAACGGACGTGTTCTTGGCAAGGATCGTGATCCCCTTCTCCCGCTCGAGATCCGTGGAATCCATGACGCGCTCGGCGACGTCCTGGCCGGAGCGAAAGGCGCCGGACTGCCAGAGCATGGCGTCGATGAGCGTCGTCTTCCCGTGGTCGACGTGGGCGATGATGGCGACGTTGCGGAGATCGGAGCGGCGGGGCATGGGCCGCGTGATGGTAGGGCCCTGCCAGCATCGCGAAGTCCCACCATGGCCTATCCGTCGGGCGTCACCATCGCCCTTGGAAGTTTCGCGGGATCTCGGACTAGCTCTCAGTTCCCTCCTCGACTAGGGCCCATGTCCGGACCTCATCTGGATGCTCCAACCAGCCCAGTCTCCCGAAGCGCTCTTGCCACCCCTCTTCACTGGCTGGGATGTCGTAGTGAATGCCGACCTTAAAGGAGCGCAAGTCGTAGACGGACAGCGCTTGATCGAGCACGATTACGGTCCCGTTTTCAGCGGCGATTCGCTCGATCTCACTCTTAACCGTCCCTCCCTCGCCGCTGAGCAGCAGGACTGTTCCGCCAGACTCGGCAAGCCTGGATTCAAGGTATGTGCCGGTAGCCACTGAGGAGACAAAAACACATGCTGGTCCCTGGGGCGCTTCGGTTCGGAGATATGCCAATAGTTCATCGAACCTTTGGGTTTTTGAGTCAGAAGACAGCGCATCTAATCTGTCGACGAGGACTTCCAGCTCCCCGAGGGCACGAACCATGACCTTCATTTCTTCCGCACCGCCAGATGGCCCCTTTTCGGGTGGGGGGGTTTGCGAGTGAGCGAGAACGTTTCGGCGACGGCGCAGGCGATAAAGCATCGCAAGCGCTTCTTGCTCAAGCGCATAGAAGCTGGATTCGCCAGCGTGCACGAGACGCGATAGCTCGCGGCTGTCGATCCAGCCTTCGAGCGTCTTCGCCAGAGCATTAGCTTGCGTCAGGAGCAAGGCTTCCGCTCCGGTCCTCCGAAATGTGACAAACCTGACGCGACGACGTACGTGGGGTGCAATGTCCGGTCGCAGTGCAGGCGAGAACTGCCACCGCTCGACGTCAAGCCCAGGAATGCTGCTGACAATTTCGTCTTCCAAGGGCGCCGAAGTCGTTGCCTGCCCCAATACGAGGAGGCGATCAACGTGTCCACCCTCGATCAAGGGGCGAATCAGGGTCCATGTGGCAGTTGCAAGGCTATGCACTTCATCCACAACGACTAGATCCCAGTGAGTACCGACCAGAGTGGCTCGAATGTCTTCTGCCGCCAACGCACGATCGGTCGTAAAGGCCGTCACCGGCCCGGTGAAAGTCAGTGGGCCAGATGCCTGCTCTTCTCTGAGGGCGGCACGGGTAAACAGCTCGACGTGGCGGCCAGGCAAGGACTCGTCAAGCAATCTTGCAATCACCCGATGGCTAACGATGAATAAGACGCGGGCCCGGTTGTCGCTTTCGAGGATACGCCTGGCGACTTCGGCCGCGAGATGCGTCTTGCCCGAACCGGTTGGAGCTACCAGGAGTGTTCGGGCGGGTATTGAGCCCTCCAGTAGTCGGTCTGCGAGCCTCGACTGAGCCGAGTTCAAAGCGACCAGGCTGTCGAGCGCGCTTTCAGTCACCAGTCACGCCCTGGTCTGCGAGTTGGAGTTTCCGTAGTAGCCAGTTCCGTGAGGCGACGAGTTGGCTGCGGTCGTCGCTGCTGAGTTCGCGTTTGAAGTGAAAGACGTCGTTTCGCAAGTCTGCGATGCGTTCAAGTCGGGCCCGCACCCGTGAGCGCTCGCTGCCGAGGATTGGTTGAAACTGGGGCCAGTTACGACCGTCTCCGATCACGGAGACGTACTCGGCAAAGGACATCTCGACGAGCAATTTGGGCATCTGCTCCTCGCGGTTCGTGTAGAGAGAACCCAAACTGCGCTGGATGCAATCCTTGAGCTGCTCTGGGGTGACCGCACGGGAAATCACGGCTCGTATCGCCTGCTCGATCTCTTGGAGTTGCACAAACTGCTCCGCGAGATCGTGGAGATAGCGCAATGCATCGACTCCCGTGAGAATCCCGACGAGATGGTCGGGCTCACCAACTAGTACCGCACCTTTTGAATCGAGAGCGTCGAAGATCGAGTCCAGCTCGGCAGTTATGTGCACGATCGTCAACTCCTCAGTGAATTCGTCGACTGGGAGCTCAAGGGGATGAGTCTTTTCCCCTTGAGTCTCGAGAACGCCACGGGCGAAGGACCGATAGCTAAATGCGCCCAACACCACCTGACCGGAAACGACCGGCACCTGAGAGTAATTATGGGCGGACATGAGGGCAAGCGCCTCTGCCGCAGGACAATCAGGCGAGACCACTACGAGATCTTGGTTTTCGGGCAGTAGCTTATTGACGCGGTGGAACAGCTCGGTGACGCCCGCCGATTCTTGAGAGACCGCGCCGACCTTAGATTCTGAGAGAGCGGATGACTCTTGGCTGCCAGTCCCGTCTGAGGTTTCGGACTTCGAGGACGCAGACTCGTTTGGCTCGAGCGGGGAATCCGGCTCGGCGTTTTCCTCATCTGCGACGCCCATTCTTTTCCTACCCAATTTGTTTGCGGATCAATGTCAAGGCCCGAAAAGGACTTAGTTGGGCTTGGCGGTAGCCCGCCTAGGAGCGTGGCCCCACGTTATGGATGTCTCGACTACACACACCCCCGGACCAGCTAACGGCTCGCTCAGGAGTCGCGCCCAAGTCTGAATGGTTCTCGCATCGAAACGTCGCCCGGACCTCAGCACTGTTCGACGACGAGCTTTAGCACATCATCGGCATGCCGCTTCAGGAACGTTGGACCGACTCCGTGGATCTCGGCGAGCGAGTCTGCGTCTCGCGGACGGGATGCCGCGATTCCTTCAAGCGTTCTGTTGTTGGCCACCGTGTACGCGGGCTTGCCGCGGGCGGCCTTCAGCCTCCAGGCCCGGAGCACCTCGAGCAGCGACTCGTCCTCGGGTGAGAGGTCGGCTGGGGCAGAGGTGGTCTTCGAGCTCCGCCGCTTCGCGTTCACTTCGAGCTCCTCCGGCGACGGCAGCCACGACTCCGGATCGCAAACGTCACAGCAGCGCCCCTCGGGCGCGCCCCGGGTCGAGTCCCCGAAGTGGTCGAGCAGCCCCCGGCGCCGGCAGCTCTCCCCGAAGCTGAATGACTCGACCGCGCGGTAGGCGCGCCAGGAGCGGTCAGTGGCCGCCTTGCAGGCGGCTCGCGCCGCGGCCAGGTCGATCCGATTGTTGAAGCGGAGTTCCAGGCGGCCTCCCGGGGCGGGCTCCACCTCGAAGGCGCCGGCTCGCTCGGCGATCGCCAGCTTGACCCGGTCTTCGTCGACGCGCGGGGCGTCGATGGTGAGGTTGCCCTCTGAGTCCGAGCCGGCCTTGAGCCGCTGGGCGTAGAGGGAGACGGATTCGGGCTCGACCTCTCGCATCTGGATGAAGCGGACCAGGCGGCCCAGGTCGGAGCGGCCGGCGAGGAGGACGGCTCGGGCGGGGAGGCCGTCGCGGCCCGCGCGGCCGGCCTCCTGGTAGTAGGCCTCGACGCTCGTCGGGATCGCCCAGTGCCAGACCGAGCGGACGTTGGCCTTGTCGACTCCCATGCCGAAGGCGTTGGTGGCGGTGATCACCTCGGCGTCGCCGGTCATGAAGCGGTGCTGGGCGGAGGCGCGCTCGTCGGGGTCCATGCCCGCGTGGTAGCCGGCGGCGCTCAGGCCGGCCTCGCGCAGGGACTCGGCGACCTCCTCGGTGTCCTTGCGGGTGCCGCAGTAGACGATCGCCGGGCGGTTGGCCTCGTCGCGGAGGCGGTGGAGCAGCATCGCCAGCTTGCGCGCCTTCGAGCCCTTGCCCTCGAACTGGACGATGTCGAAGCTCAGGTTGGGGCGGTCGAAGCCTGCCCGGATCATCAGCGGGTCGCGGAGGCCGAGGCGCTCGGAGATCTCCACCGAGACGTCCTGCGTCGCGGTCGCGGTGCAGGCCATCACTGTCGGGCGACCGAGTCGCTCGAGCACCCGCGGCAGGCGCAGGTAGTCGGGGCGGAAGTCGTGGCCCCACTCGGAGATGCAGTGAGCCTCGTCGACAGCGAGCAGGTCGACCTCGCGCTGGCCGACCGCGTTCATGAAGCCGGGCTGGGCGAAGCGCTCCGGCGAGCAGTAGACGATCCGAGCCCGGCCGTCGCGGATCTGCGCCATCGCGTCGCGCGCCACCTCCTCCGGGAGGCCAGAGGCAATCATCACCGCCGGGTGGCCGTCGGCGGAGAGACGCCGCCACTGGTCGGCCATCAGCGCGATCAGAGGGCTGACGACGATGGTGAGCTTGTCGGAGGCGAGGCCCGGGAGCTGGTAGCAGAGGCTCTTGCCGCCGCCGGTCGGCATGACGACCAGCGAGTCGCGGCCGGCGAGCGCGGCCTCCACCGGCTCGCGCTGCCCGGGCCGGAAGCCGTCGTGGCCGAGGTGGGCGAGGAGGGCATCGGGGTCGCGGGGGCCGTCGTAGATGCGGACGGCCTGCGAGGGGTCGGACTCGAGCCCCTCCAGCCCGTGCAGCGCCGCCTTCGCCTCCTCCATCTCTGGAAAAGAGGCCTGCGCCAGATTCTCGCCCCGCTCGGTCATCCGCCTACATTGGCGCAGAACGCGGTCGGATAGCTAGGTTGCTTCCGCTTCCACACGAGAGTGGGCGATTCTCTCGGCTTCGCTCACCGCGCATAAAATCGCCGGTCGATGACCGAGCGGATCGAGGTTG
>CAVOHV010000007.1:0-141873 GCA_963695805.1 uncultured Solirubrobacterales bacterium
CCTGAGCGCGATGCTCGGGCAGCTCGCCGACCGTGGGCCGGACAGCGCCGGCGTTGCCTTCTACCGCGACCCGGCACCCGTCGGATCGTGCAAGGTGTCGCTGTTCTCTCCCGACGAGGACTACCCATGGCATGAGCTCCACACCGAGCTGTCGGAGAGCTTCGGAGAGGTCAGCGACCCGGAAATACGCGCCACCCACGCTCTGTTCGTGGTCGGCGACGACGGCGACCAGCTCCAGCGCTGGCTCCCGGCGCGGCATTCCGAGCTGCGAGTGATGAGCGTCGGCGAGCGCATCGAGATCTACAAGGAGGCAGGGGACCCGCGGGACTTCGTCGTGCGCTTCGGTCTGGACGAGGTATCCGCCACCCACGCCCTCGGGCATACGCGGATGGCGACCGAGAGCCGCGTCACCACCGAGCACTCCCATCCGTTCTCGACCGGGCGCGACCTCTGCCTCGTCCACAACGGCTCGCTCTCCAACCACAACCGGCTGCGCGTCTTCCTGCGCGGCCAGGGCATCCAGTTCCAGACCGACAACGACTCCGAGGTCGCAGCGGGCTTCCTCACTTGGCGTCTGTCGGAGGGCGACGACATCGAGACCGCTCTGGAACGCTGCCTGACGGACCTCGATGGCTTCTACACCTTCGCGGTCGGCACCGCGGACGGCTTCGCCGTCCTGCGCGACCCGATCGCCTGCAAGCCGGCGGTGATGGCCGAGACCGACGAATGGGTCGCGATGGCCTCGGAGTACCGGGCGATCGCGGCCTTGCCAGGCGCCGAGGATGCGCGCCAGTGGGAGCCGGAGCCCGGGCGCGTCTATTCCTGGCAGCGGACGAAGGTGGCGTGAGCACGGCGCCCGCGGCCCTGGAGTCGGTCGACCTCGCGAGCACGACTGTGAGGGACCTGAATCAGCGACTGCACGACGCGGGCGGCGCGGGCGGCAGCCAATGGCGGATCGAGAACCCCGAGGGAGCGCACGCGCTCGCTGCGGGTCTGGATGGCGAACTCGAGGTCGAGATCGACGGGCACGTCGGCTACTACTGCGCCGGGATGAACAAGCACGCGACCGTGAGGGTCGCGGGCAACTGCGGTGTGGGAGTCGCCGAGAACATGATGTCCGGACGCGTCGTGGTCGAGGGCAGCGCCAGCCAGTCCGCCGGGGCGACCGGTCGGGGCGGCCTGCTGGTGATCAAGGGCAGCGCAGCGGCCCGCTGCGGGATCTCGATGAAGGGGATCGAGATCGTGGTCCACGGCTCGATCGGGCACGTCGGCGGCTTCATGGCCCAGAAGGGCGCGCTCGTCGTCTGCGGCGATGCGGGGGAGGGACTCGGGGACTCCATCTACGAGGCCCGCGTCTACGTGCGGGGCGACGTGGCGGAACTCGGCGCCGACTGCGTGGAGAAGGAGATGCGGAGCGAGCACCTGGAGGAGCTCGAGCGCCTGCTCGAACTCGGCGAGGCAGACGCGAAGGCCGCCGACTTCCGCCGCTACGGGTCTGCGCGGCAGCTCTACAACTTCCAGGTCGACAATGCGGGGGCGTACTGATGACCGAGTTCGACGCCCTGCGCAAGGAGGAGCCCTACGACTCGGAGCTCGTCGATCGGTGGCGACCGGGGTTGCGAGAGTCGGCCCTCTTCGACCGCAACGCCATCCACGAGATCCACCGGATGGCGCGCGAGGGGATCTACGACATCCGGGGCTTCGGCGCGAAGCGCCGCGTGCCTCACTTCGACGATCTCCTCTTCCTCGGGGCAAGCGTCTCCCGCTACCCGCTAGAGGGATACAGGGAGCGCTGCGCCACGGACGTCACGATGGGCGCCCGCTTCGCCAATCAGCCCATCCACCTCGAGATCCCGATCACCATCGCCGGAATGAGCTTCGGCGCCCTCTCGGCCCCCGCCAAGGAGGCGCTCGGGCGTGGCGCCAGCGCGATGGGTACCAGCACGACCACAGGGGACGGCGGCATGCTGCCCGAGGAGCGCGAGCACTCAAGCAAGCTCGTCTACCAGATCCTGCCCTCGCGCTATGGGATGAATCCCGACGATCTACGCCGAGCCGACGCCGTCGAGGTGGTCGTCGGCCAGGGCGCAAAGCCCGGCGGCGGCGGCATGTTGATGGGGCAGAAGATCTCCGACCGGGTGGCCGAGATGCGGGACCTGCCGAAGGGGATCGATCAGCGCAGTGCCTGCCGGCACCCGGACTGGACCGGACCCGACGACCTCGAGATCAAGATCGGCGAGCTCCGGGAGATCACCGACTGGCAGAAGCCGATCTACGTGAAGATCGGGGCCACGCGCACCTACTTCGATGTCGCTCTCGCCGTCAAGGCGGGTGCCGACGTGATCGTGCTCGACGGGATGGAGGGCGGCACGGCCGCCAGCCAGGAGGTCTTCATCGAACACGTGGGAATCCCGATCCTGGCGGCCATCCCCGAAGCGGTCCGCTCACTCCAGGAGCTGGACATGCACCGGAAGGTGCAGCTGATCGTCTCCGGGGCGATTCGCTCCGGCGCCGACGTGGCCAAGGCGCTCGCGCTTGGCGCGGACGCGGTCTCGATCGGGGTCGCCGCAGTCGTCGCGCTCGGCGACAACTCCCACCGCTTCGAGCAGGAGTACGAGCGGATCGGCACCGCCGCCGGCTTCTACGACGACTGGCACGAGGGCCGAGACCCGGTCGGGATCTCGACCCAGGACGACGAGCTCGCCAGCCGCTTCGATCCGGAGCTCGGCGGGCGCCGGATAGCGAACTACCTGCGCGCGATGGTCCTCGAAGCCCAGACGATCGCGCGGGCGTGCGGTAAGTCCCACGTCCACAACCTGGAGCCCGAGGACATGGTCGCGCTCACAGTCGAATCGGCGGCGATGGCCAAGATCCCGCTCGCCGGGACCGACTGGGTGCCCGGGCGCTCCTCCGACTCCGATCCAGACGGCAACCCAGCAGGAGGCTGATCAAGATGGCGAAGATCGTTTGCGTTCTCTACGACGACCCGGTGGACGGCTACCCGCCCTCATACGCGCGGGACGACATCCCCAAGATCGAGAAATACCCAGACGGGCAGACCACCCCCACACCCAGCGCGATCGACTTCTCACCGGGCGAGCTGCTGGGCTGCGTCTCGGGCGAGCTGGGCCTGCGGAAGTTCCTCGAGGACGCCGGCCACGAGCTCGTAGTGACCGCGGACAAGGACGGTGAGAACTCCGAGTTCGACCAGCACCTCCCCGACGCCGAGGTGGTGATCTCACAGCCCTTCTGGCCCGCCTATCTGACCGCCGAGCGGATCGCCAAGGCGCCGAACCTGAAGATGTCGATCACCGCGGGAATCGGCTCGGATCACGTCGACCTGCAGGCCGCCATCGACAACGGGATCACGGTCGCCGAAGTCACCTACTGCAACTCGATCAGCGTCTCCGAGCACGTCGTGATGATGATCCTGGGGCTGGTTCGGAACTACATCCCGTCGTACAAGACGGTCATCGATGGCGGCTGGAACATCGCCGACTGTGTCTCGCGGGAGTACGACGTGGAAGGCATGCAGGTCGGCACCGTCGCCGCGGGCCGCATCGGCACAGCGGTTCTCCGTCGGATGAAGCCGTTCGACGTCGGCCTTCACTACACCGACCGCCACCGGCTGCCGTCGGAGGTGGAGGAGGAGCTCGGGGTGACCTTCCACGAGACCACCGAGGAGATGGTGGGCGAGTGCGACGTCGTCACGATCAATGCCCCGCTCCATCCCGAGACGGAGAACCTCTTCGACGAGCAGATGCTCTCGCGGATGAAGCGCGGCGCCTACCTGATCAACACCGCGCGCGGCAAGATCTGCGACCGCGACGCGATCGTGCGCGCGCTTGAGTCCGGACAGCTCGCTGGCTATGCGGGTGACGTCTGGTTCCCGCAGCCCGCGCCCCGGGATCATCCCTGGCGGACGATGCCCTGGCACGGGATGACCCCGCACACCTCGGGCTCGAGCCTCTCCGCCCAGGCGCGTTACGCCGCGGGAACGAGGGAGATCCTCGAGTGCCACTTCGAGGGCAAGCCGATCCGCGAGGAGTACCTGATCGTGGAGGGCGGCAAGCTCGCCGGCGCCGGTGCCCACTCATACAGCGAGGGCTCCGCGACAGAGGGCTCCGAGGAGGCGGCGCGCTTCAGCCGCTAGTCGGACGTCGAACATGGGCGCAGCACGACGGGTCGTCAAGCTCGACCTCGAGGACATGAAGCTCAGCCCGACGGCCGCCCTGTTCGAGGGCAAGGAGCGCGCCGGGATCGACATCACGATGTTCGTGGTCCGGACCCCTCCGGGAAAGTTCGTCGAACTCCACGTTCACCCCTACTCGGAGACCTTCGTCCTGCTCGAGGGCAGCGGCCGCTGGACCGCGGGAGAGACGGTCACCGAGCTCAGCCCGAACCAGATGCTCGTCGTGCCCGCCGATACCCCGCACGGCTTCCGAAACGTCGGCGACGTCCCCCTCCTGGTGCTGACGGTCCACGAGTCGGGCAGGCTGGAGCAGACGTTCCTGGGGAAGGAGCCGGCGTGAGCCGAACCGATTAGCTACGGCCCTCGCATCGGTCTTAGAAGCACAACCACTTCTCAACCCAGGAGGACCGATGAGCACCACAACCACTCCAGCAGTCACCAACATGGCGGCCGTGATCGTCCCGGTCTCCGACCAGGACAAGATGGTCGACTTCTACACCGAGGCCCTCGGCCTCGAGAAACGCACGGACGTCCCCTTCGGCGGGGGCGTCGAGGGACGCTGGGTCGAGGTGGCCCCGGGCGGCGCACAGACCCCGATCGCGCTCTGTCCTCCGGGCCCGGACACCGAAGCCGGCGGACGGGAGACTGGCATCAGCCTGCGGACCGCCGACATCGACGGCTACCACGCGGCCCTCAAGGACCGTGGCGTGGACGTTGACCAGGAGGTCAGCCGCCTCGGCGAGCCCGTGCCGCCGCTCTTCTGGCTACGCGATCCCGAGGGGAACCAGCTGATGGTCGTCGAGACCGCGGACTGACGACCGGCTACGACGAATTCTCGAGGCGCTCTGCACTGCCAAGTCCGGTGGCGGAGAGCGCCTCATCCACATCCGAGAAAGCCCGGTGGCTGGCGACGCGGCCGTTCCGGACATGGAACACCCACGCCATGGGCGTCTCCGTCTCGGCGCCGCTCTCCCGGCCGCGAACCATGCAGCCGCCGACTACGACCACCAGGGCACCATGAGACCGCAGATCGTCGGCGTGAGGAAGCATCTGATCCCAGACCGTGTCGACCTCCTCGAAGTACGCGCGGATTCCCTCATGTCCGCGGTAGCCCCCGGACTCAACCCTGGTCCCGGTGAGGGGGCGGAACTCTGCGTCCGGTTCGTAGAGCCGCAGAAGTGCGTCGATGTCGCGCTTACGGATGGCTTCGAAGCTGCGTCGGACCACTTCGACGTCGTCGTCGGCCATGACGCCACCGTAGCCGAGTAACCGGGCAGAGCGAACCTCCACATCCGGGTTTGCTCTCAGCGGGCGAACGCGCGGATGATCAGCAGCAGGAGCACCGAGCCGCCGATCGCGATCAGCCAGGTGCCGAGGTCGAAGAACTCATCGATGTGGCCGATGTCGAGGGCACTGGCGATGAAGCCGCCGATCAGGGCGCCGAGGATGCCGATCGCCGTCGTGCCGAAGCAGCCGCCGGGCTCGGTGCGCCCAGGGACCAGGGCTCGGGCGATCAGGCCGGCGAAGAGTCCGAGGAATATCCAGGCGATGATTCCCATCTGCCGGGGACCCTATCGGCCGCGATGGTTCGGCCTGGACGAACCTAGAGGCGCTGCCGGGGCGCCGCGTGATAGCTCAGATACCAGAACACGTGGCGGGCGGCGCTGACGCCTGCGTTGACTGGTGTGAGCAACCTGCGCACGCTCGGAACTCTATTGAGCGAGGCGGATTCCATGATCCGTATTACTCAGTGATTTTCCCTGCATGCAGCGAGTTCCTGCCCAGTTTGCGGGGTCAACAGACCCGCCGCGGCTAGCATCCTCGACCCATGAGGAGTCCATTTCGCAGACGCCGGAAGCGCGGCCTGGCGGCGATCGTCAGTGGCGCGAGGGCCGAGCGCACGACGTTCGGCCTGGCGGTGTTCGGGCTCGGGCCGGCGTTCGCCCTGATCAGCGGCGAGCTCTGGCGAATGGCCCGCCGCCGCCGTGACAGCGGAGAGACCGAGACCCCGGACAACCTCGTCGACGTGGCGGGCTATGCGACCCGGGACACGATCGCGGTGGCGCGGCGCGGGATCCGGGCGACACCGCACCACGAGGCCGTCCTGTTCAACCTCCTGCAGGGCTTCCTGGGGGCGTTCGCGATCGCTCGCATCTCGACCTGGGGAATCCGGCAGGGCTGGTGGCCCTTCGAGAACGTGCGCGTCAGCGGGCGCCATATTCACCACTTCATCCCGGGCATCCTGATCGCGTTTGCGTCGGGAATCGGTGCGATCACGACGCGCAACGAGGGGGTCGAGGCGGCGCTCGCTATGCCGTTCGGGATAGGCATGGGCCTGACGATGGACGAGGCGGCGCTGTTGCTCGATCTGGAGGACGTCTACTGGACGAGGCAGGGCCTCCTCAGCGTCCAGGTCAGCCTGGGAGTGACGGCCACGCTGGCGGCCACGATTCTCGGGTTGCGCATGCTGCGGCGTGGCGAGGAGAAGGGCGTCCAGGAAGGGCTGATCCCCGCCTACATCGGGGAGCACGGGATGAGGGCGACCGGGGCCCTGGCCTAGGCGCGGCGCCGCCACGACCGGCGGCGTGGCCCTTGCAGGTAGCTCGCCGCCTACGCCGCGGCGCGGAGGCGGGGTTGTGCCTCCTCACCCATCCAGATCACCTGATCGCGGCCGGGACCCACTCCGACCAGGCGGACGGGGATCCCGAGGTGGTCCGAGAGAGCAGTGAGGTAGTCGCGGGCCTCCGCCGGCAGATCCTGCTCCCGGCGGCACTCACCGATCTCTCCCTCGAACCCGGGCAGCTCCTCGTACTCGGGCTCCACGGTGTGGATGATCGACTGGTGGTAGGGGAACTCGTCGAAGACCGCGCCGTCGGGATGGCGGTAGCGAACGCAGACGCGCAGCGGGTCGATGCCTGAGAGCACGTCGAGCTTGGTGACCGCGAGGGCGCTCATGGTGTTGAGCCGGACCGCGTAGCGGAGAGCCACCAGGTCGAGCCAGCCGCAGCGCCGCGGACGGCCCGTCGTGGTGCCCATCTCCCCGCCGCGCTCGCGGAGCGTCTCTCCGAGGTCGTCGTCGAGCTCGGTGGGGAAGGGACCGGCGCCGACGCGGGTGGCGTACGCCTTGGCGATCCCCCAGACCTCGTCGATGTCCGCGGGCCCGACTCCCGCCCCGATGCAGGCGGCGCCGGCGACCGGGTTCGAGGAGGTGACGAACGGATAGGTGCCGTGGTCGAGGTCGAGCATGATGCCCTGGGCGCCCTCGAAGAGAACCGTGCGATCGGCGTCGAGAGCCTCCCAGCAGAGCCGCGCTGTGTCGGTGATGTGCGGCTCGAGGCGGTGGCCATAGGTGAGGTAGGTCTCCACCATCGTGTGCAGGTCGAGCTCGGGGTCCTTCGCAAAGGGGCGGAGCATCTGCTGCTTTGGCTCCATCGCGGTCATGATCTTCTTGCGCAGGATCTTGGCGTCGAGCAGGTCCTGGACGCGGATTCCGAGGCGGGAGGCCTTGTCGGCGTAGCAGGGGCCGATCCCCCGGCGGGTGGTGCCGATCTCGAGCTTGCCGAGCTTCAGCTCTCCGGCCGTGTCCAGCTTCACGTGGTAGGGCATGATTACGTGCGCGTTTGCGGAGATCCGCAGGCCGCCGACGTCGATGCTCCGGTGACGGAGCTCCTCGATCTCCCCGGTGAGCACTGCCGGGTCGATCACGACCCCGTTGCCCACCGCGCAGGTCTTGCCGGGGTAGAGGATCCCCGAGGGGATCAGGTGGAACTTGAAGGTCTCGCCGTCACGGATGATCGTGTGACCGGCGTTGTTGCCGCCCTGAAAGCGGATCACGACGTCGGCCTGCTCCGCGAGCAGGTCGGTGACCTTGCCCTTTCCTTCGTCGCCCCACTGGGCGCCGACTATGACGATTCCAGGCATGACCAGGGATTATGAGAGGTTCGGGACCCGAGCCGGCCCGTCGTCTAGTGGTCGAGAGGGCCGAGGGCCGAGCCGCCGCTCTCGCCGAGCGAGCTTGCGGCGTCGGCGGAGACCCGCATCCGCCGATCCTCGTCGAAGAGCAGGACCGGATCGCCGCAGATCTCCACGAGGCGGGAGACGACACGGGTCCCGAGCTGCTTCTCGAGCTCGTCGTCCTCGAGGTTGCTGGTCACGATCAGAGAGCGCTGGCGCTCGTAGCGCTCGTTGATCAGGGCGTAGAGCTGCTCGAGGACCCACTCGGTCTGCTTCTCGACGCCGAGGTCGTCGAGATGGAGCAGGTCGACGCTCGCCAGGCGCTCGAAGAACTGCGTGTAGGACTGCTCGCCGATCTCTGCGTCATAGGTCTGACGGATCCGGCTGAGGAGCTTCGGGAGTGAGTAGATCGCGACGGAGCGCCCGGACTCGAGCGCCATCCGCGAGATCAACATCGCCAGCGTCGTCTTCCCGGTTCCGGAGCTGCCGAAGAACCACATGCCGCGGCCGCCGTCGAGATTCTCGTCGAGGCGCTCGCAGTAGTCGCGCACCCGCTTGACCACGAAGGCGTCCATCTGGGTGACGGGCGGGCGGTCGAAGGAGACGCCGCGGAACTTGGGCGGGATGACGGAGTCGATGCCGCGCAGCCGCGCCTGGGCCACCATGCGCGAGCGACAATCGCAGGGACGCGCCACGTCCTCGGGGCCGAGGATCCAGCCCGTGCCATCGCAGATTCCGAGACGGCAGGGTTGGCGCTCGCCTGATCGGGCCTTGGGGGCCACCTCAGAACTCCTCCGCGTCCGCGACGTCCTGGAGCGGCGGTCCCTCGCCGGCCGGCTGCTCGACCGGTCTCTCGTCGCGGGCCCGGTCGGCGAACTTCGGATAGTGCTCGAGGAAGACCAGGCGGATGGTGCCCACGGGGCCGTTGCGGTGCTTGGCGAGGATCAGCTCCGCGCCTCCCGGGTCCTCCGATTCCTGGTTGTAGTAGTCGTCGCGGTAGAGGAAGCCGACGAGGTCGGCGTCCTGCTCGATCGCCCCGGACTCGCGAAGGTCGGAGAGGATCGGGCGCTTGTCGGGCCGCTGCTCGGGGGCGCGGGAGAGCTGGGAGATGCCGATGACGGGGACGTTCAGCTCCCTGGCCAGGATCTTCAGGCCGCGGCTGAACTGGGACACCTGTTCGACGCGGTTGGCGCGGGCGTCGTCGCTTCGCATCAGCTGGAGGTAGTCGACGATGATCAGCCCGAGGCCGTCGTGGCCGCGGCTGCGCTCCTGGGCGTGCAGCCGCCTCGCCTTCGCTCGCAGCTCGAGCAGGCCCAGATCGGAGGAGTCGTCGATCCAGAGGGGGGCGGACTCGAGCTGGTTGCAGGCCTTGACGACCTTCGGCCAGTCCTTGCTCGCGACCTTGCCCTTGCGGAGCCGGTCGCTGGAGATCCGGGACTGCGAGCCGATGAAGCGGTGGGCCAGCTCCATCTCCGACATCTCCAGGGAGAAGAGGGCGACGGGCTTCTGATGCTTCATGGCGACGTTCTGGGCAAAGTCGCAGACCAGTGTCGACTTTCCCATGGCCGGCCTGGCCGCGATCACGATCAGGTTGCCAGGCTGGAAGCCGCCGGTCTTGTCGTCGAGGTCGCGGAAGCCGGAGGCGGTGCCGGTGATCTCGGAGTCTCCGCTCGCGAGCTTCTCGAGCTTGTCGATCTCGTCGTGGAGGATGTCGCCGATCTCGCGGAAGTCCTCGGCCTGCTCCTCGTTCGCGACCTGGAAGAGCAGCCGCTCCGCATTCTCGACGAGCGCCCGTGGCTCGCCGTCACGCTCGACGATCGACTGCTGGATCTGCTTTGCGGCGCCCTCCAGGCGCCGCATCAGCGAGTTCTGCTTGACGATCTGCGCGTAGTGCTTGGCACTCCCGGGCGCGGGGACCTTGGCGGCGAGACTGCCGATCACGTCCCGGCCACCGACCTCGTCGAGCTGGCCGTGCTGGGAGAGCGCCTCGGAGACCGTCAGGACGTCGACCGGGTCGGCGTTCTCGTTGAGGCGGATGATCGCCTGGTAGATCGTCCTGTGTCGATCCCTGTAGAAGTCCTCCGCCTTGAGGCGGACATCGAGCAGGACGGGCTCGATCGTCGACTCGGAGACCATCATGGCCCCGAGAACCGACTCCTCCGCCTCCAGGTTCTGGGGCGGGACGATCGCCGTCTTTCCGTTGGCTGCCAACTGCTCCTCTCTTGCGCAGGGAACCACCCGACCTGGCGGCCGAGCTTCCTCTCCAAGTCTGGATATGACCTCGGCGGATTCCCATTCGCCCCGAAGTGGAACTAAATCCGCGCGACCCTGGCTAGAAAACCACAGGCCGTTCGCCACCGCAGGCGAGTTCAGGCTATTTGCGCCGCTATTCCTTCGCCTCGGCGACGATCGTCTTCACGGACGCCGTGACACCGCCACCGACCTCGACTTCTACCATGTAGGTGCCGGTCTCCCGGATCGGTTCCTCGAGGCGGATCTTCTTGCGGTCGACCTTGATGCTTCGCGCGGCCTGGATCGCGTCCGCGATCTCGGCCGAGGTCACGGAGCCGAAGAGCTTGCCGTCCTCACCCGCTCGGTGGTTGATCGTCAGCACCGTCTTGGAGAGCAGCGCGGAGGTCTCGCCGGCCCGCTCCGCGGCCTGGCGCTCGGCCTCCTCGGCGCGCTCGCGCTTGCGCTGGGCGTCCTCCAGAGCGCCCCTCGTGGCCGGCTGGGCCAGCTTGCGGGGCACCAGGTAGTTGCGCAGGTAGCCGGGCGAGACGTCGACCGCGGTGCCGGCCTCGCCGAGACCCTCGACGTCCTTGAGCAGAACAGCCTGGGCCATTAGATCTCTACTAGCGCTCGCCGACGTAGGGCAGCAGGGCGAGCTCGCGGGCCCGCTTCACAGCCAGGGCGAGCTGCTGCTGGTGCTTCCTGGAGAGTCCGGTGACCCGGCGCGACCGGGTTTTGCCACGGTCGGAGATGAACCGCCGCAGCAGGTTCAGGTCCTTGTAGTCGATCGACTCGGAGTTGATCCGCGTGTACTTCCGTGGCCGCCCGCGATCGCTGAGGCCGCGGCGCCTGCGCCCGCCTGTCGATTGTGTCTGTCGCTGCTGTCGTGCCACGAGAGGCGCGAATGGTAGCGATGGCCGGTTTAATGGGGCGGATGCTCAACTTCGATCTCGAGACCGAGACCGAAGGGAACAGCGCGCTGGTCAGGATCCGGGGCGACCTCGATCTTCAGGTCGTCGAACGCGTGACCGAGGCGCTGACCCAAATCGAATCCGGTGAGCCCGAGCTGCTCGTCATCGACCTGAGCCGCGTGTCGTTCATGGACTCAAGCGGCATGGGGGCAGTTGCGGCCGCTCACATTCGGGCGGGAGAGGCCGGTCGAAGATTCGCGATCGTCCGCCCGCCGGCAGGAGTGAGGCAGGCGTTCGATCGCACCAAGCTCGACGAAGTCATCACGATCACGGACGACCTCGCGCGCATCTATCCCTAGGCGGCCCCTAGAACGGGATGTCGTCGTCCGAGCTGCCGCCCGAGCTGACCCCGGCGCCCTCGAAGTCCGAGGTGTCGGCGGGCACATCGGACTTGGGCGTGAAGCCGTTCCCACCGCTACCGCTGTTCGGGTTGTCCGAGCGGGAGCCGAGGAACTGCACACTGTTGGCGATGATCTCGACCGCCTGACGCTTGGATCCGTCCTGCGCGTCCCATTCGCGCCAGTCCAGCCGTCCCTCGACGGCAACCGGGCGTCCCTTGGAGAGGTAGTTGGCGCAGTTCTCACCCTGCGCTCCCCAGACGGTCACATCGAAGTAGTTGGGCTTGTCGACCCACTCGCCGCTCTGACCGTCCTTGCGACGGCTGTTGACGGCCACTCGAAGCTTGCATACGGAGGTCCCGCCGGGGGTCGACCGCAGCTCCGGATCCTTGGTCAAGTTCCCGGTGATCACCACCGTGTTGATGTTTGAGCCGGCCAACTGAAACTCCCTTCCTTTCGATTCCGAACGTCGATCTTAAGCAGCCACTCGGCTGGTTCTCTCCCCCGTCAGGGAGAAAGACCGGAAACTGCGAGGCCGGGTGCCGGGATTGCTAGTCGCGGTCGTCGCGGCGTCCGCGGCGCGGCCGGTCGTCGCGATCCGGCCGGCCGTCGCCAACCGATGCCGGGCGATCGGAGGCGGGAGGCGGGTTGCTCGGCGAATCGGGGTCGATCTTGAAGATGCGAAAGCGGAGCACGCCGTCCGTGATCTTCAGGCTGTGGTCGAGCTGCTCGAGCAGGTCCGGCTCGCCCTGGAAGCGGTAGTAGCGGTAGTCCGCCTCGTTTCGCTGGCGGATCTCGTAGGCGAGTTTCCGCACGCCCCAGACATCGGCCCGGTCGAGCGTGCCGGTGCCCTCGATCGCCTGGCGCACGTCGCCCGCGACCTTCTCGCGCGCGTCGTCCGCGGCCTCGGGGTCGAGCATCAGTACGAGTTCGTAGTGCCGGTTCACAGCGACGGGCGACTATAGGGGATGGGCAGCGGCGGAGCAGGGGAGAGGACGCCCCCCATCAGCCTCACCTGAAGGTGGGCGGACGTCAGATCCGATGGCGGAGCGTCGGACGCGCCGCGGCCATTGCTGCTGCGGTGATCGCCGGGATCGTCTCCCTGCCCGCACTCCTGGGCGGCGACCGCCCGCCGCCGGTCCCCGCCGACGTCGGTCTTGAGCCTCCGCCGGAGTCGGTCCCAGTCCGCGTGCCTGCGGCCACGCCGGCGAGCACACCTCGGCCGCCGAAGGAGGCGAAGGGCCGCCGTCAGCGGCTCACCCGTCGCCGACCGCGGCTGGATCGCCCGCGCCCCCCTCGCTCTCACCGGCGGAAGCGCTCGCATCCGCGCCACGGCCGTCATCAGGACGCACCCGACGTGGTCGTTCCACCCTCGACCTCCACCTACACGCCGCCGGTCTACTCCAATGCTCCCCCGGCTGCTCGGCCAGAGTTCGGGTTCGAGGGCTAGGCCAGGTCGGACGGTCTCAGTCGAAAGCCGGTCTTGGATTCGGCGCCCAAACGGCTGTAGAAGCTCTCGGCCGCGCTGATGATGTCCATGCGCATCCCTCCCGCACGGTGCAGACCCTCGCGCAGGAGGGTGCGGGAGATCCCGCGGCCGCGCCATGCCTCGCCCACGAGCAGGGCGGAAAGGTGAGCCTGGATCTCGCCGTCCGACTGGAGCTGCACGAGGCCTGCGACGACCCCGTCGTGCACTGCGACGAGCGTGGTGGAGCCGGGAGAGCAGAGCGCACGCTCGGTCCGCTCCGGGTCCTCGAAGTAGATCTCCCATCCCGCCGCGGTGAACAGCGCCACGGCGCCTTCGAGATGCTCGCGTTCGAACTCCTGTATCTCGGTCTCGGTCATTCACGGGTTGAGACCGAGAAAGGGCCCGGAATTAATCGGAGGGCGGCGGCTAGTGCCCCACCTCGGCGGGCGAGCGCTTGGCCCGGATGTCGGCCATCTGCTCGTCCACCCAGTCGCCCGGATCCCGCTCGGTGATGATCTCCTTGAGCCGCTTGGCGCGAAGCGCCCGTTCCTCCGGCTCCATCGTGAGCGCGCGGTGAATTCCGTCGGCCTGCTCCTGGATGTCGAAGGGGTTCACGGATAGCGTGCAGTCCCCGAGCTCCTCATGCGCCCCGGTGTTCTCCGAGAGCATCACCACCCCGTCGCGGGTGTTGACCGTCGGCGCTTCCTTCGCGACCAGGTTCATCCCGTCGAATAGCGAGTTGACCATCAGGAGGTCGAACTGCTTGTAGCGCGCGACGGCCTCGTGGAAGTTCTCGTAGATGCGCAGGTCGATCGGCATCCAGTCGGTCGTCCCGTGCCGGTGGTTGACCACCGCGACCAGCGCCTCGATCCGCTCCAGGTACTCGGCGTACTCGGGCACGTCCTGCCGGGAAGGCTGCAGGTGCGCGATGAAGGTGACCTTCTCCCGGAACTCCGGATGCTGCTCGAGGAAGACGTCGAAGGCGGTGAAGCCGCGCAGCACGTTCTTCGAGAGGTCGGCCCGGTCGACCCGCAGGATCAGGTGGTCGCGGCGCCGGCGCAGCACCTCCTTCTCGTAGAACTCGACGTCCGAGGACTCCGCCACCCGGTAGAGGCGCTGGGTGTCGATCGAAAGCGGATAGGCGCGCACCCAGGTTTCGCGGCCCTCGTAGGTCACCGCCATCCGCTCGAAGTCGACCTCCAGCTCCATCAGCTCCCGGCAGCACTGCAGGAAGTTCCGGCAGTAGGCGTTCGTGTGGAAGCCGATGATGTCGTTGGCCAGCATGCTCTGGTAGATCTCCTCGCGCCAGCGGTTCGGGAGGATCCGCCAGGAGTCCGGCTGCGACCAGGGGATGTGGACGAAGTAGTGGAGGAAGGCGTCGGGGCGCGCCCGGCGGATCAAGCCCGGGCAGGTGTAGAGGTGGTAGTCGTGCAGCATCACCACTGGGTCCTCCTGACCCTCGATTGACCGGATCACGCAATCGGCCATGTCGTCGTTCACGACCTTGTAGCCCTCCTCCCAGGCGTCCACCTCGGCCTGCCTGATGTCGGGCGCGTTGGAGAGATCCCAGAGGTAGTGCTGGATGAACCACAGGATCGGGTTCGCGATCACGTTGTAGAAGCGGTCATACGCCGAAGGGTTCGAGGCGACCATCTGTACGTCGTAGTCGATCCCGTCGACCTCGATCTCAACCGGCCCCTCGCTCTCGTTGGCCACCACGACGTCCTCCTCCGTCATCGCCGAGGCGATCCAGAGCGCCTTGCGGTGTGAGACCAGCCCGGAGAGCGCCGTGACCAGCCCACCGCCGCCGCGATGCACGATGCGCTGACCCGTCTCATCGCGGCCGAACTCCGCGGGGCCGCGGTTCGAGACGATGGTCAAGGGGTACTCGGCCACCCACCGTTTGTATCAGCCATGGCTAAGCGGTCATGCGATCCGGTCACCGGGGGCCACGTCCTCGTCGGGACGAAGCAGCACCACTCCCTTGGCGTCGTCGAGCGCGCCCATCACCAGGACCTCGGAGAGAAACGGCCCGATTCGCTTGGGCGGGAAGTTGACCACCGCCACCACGAGCCGCCCCTCCAGGTCCTCCCGCCCGTAGTGCATGATCTGCGCGGAGGAGCGCTTGCGGCCGATCTCGGGGCCAAAGTGGATCTCCAGCTTCCAGGCGGGGACGCGCGCCTCGGGAAACTCCTCCACGCCGACCACGCGACCGACCCGCATGTCGACCGCCTCGAACTGCTCCCAGGTGATCTCGGCCATGGGCGAAAGCCGTCCAGCTACTCGAGCGAGGTGAAGATTCGCAGCCAGTCGAGCAGCAGGCGCGGCGAGAGGAAGCGCTCCCGGGTGCGCTCCTTGCCCGCCCGGCCGAGTCGCCGACCGAGCTCGGGGTCCTGGAGGATCTGGATGCACCGCTCGGCCGCCTGGTCCGGCGTTTCGACCAGATAGCCGTCCTCGCCGTCGACGATCTGCAGCGGAATGCCGCCCACATTCCCCGCGATGGTCGGCCGCCCCTTCCACAGAGCCTCCGAGACCGTCAGCCCGAAGCCCTCGCGAATCGACTTCTGCAGGACGACGTCCGACTGCGACTGGAACGCGTTCACCTCGATCGCGCCGACGTTGTTCAGGTTGTTGAGGATCTTGATGTCCGGGTCTGACTCCGCGTACTCGAAGGTGCGGTGGAAGAACTCCCAGCCCTCGGGGTCATCCGTCGCCATCGATCCGACCAGAGCCAGCTGCACCTCGGGGAGCTCCTTGGTCACCTCCCGGTAGGCGTCGATCACCCCGATTGGGTCTTTCCACGGGTCGAACCGCGACACCTGGCAGATCATCGGCCGGTCGACGTCGATGCCGAACTGGTTGCAGACGAAGGCCGCGTCATCGGGTGAGAGCGCCATGTTCTTCGGCGAGAGCGGGTCGATCGCCGGCGGCACGATCCGGACCCCGCCCTGGCCGTCGAGGCCCTTGGGCACGTACTGCTCCATGTGCCAGACCGTGATCTCGTACTCCGAGATCAGCGGGAGCAACCGCTCGATCGGCTCCGGGTTGGGCTCGGAGAGATCGATGTGACAGCGCCAGATCCAGTTCTTGGCGTGATCCCTGGCGCTGTGCCGCATCCCGACCGGCTGCGGGTCGTGGACGATGATCGCGTCCCACTCGCCCTCGAGGCTCTCGGCGTTCATCTTGTTGTAGTGGTCGAACAGCTCCCACTGGTTGGGGGTGAGCGTGTTCGGGTCGCCCTGCAGCGAGTTGTGGAGGAGCTTGGTGGCGTTGAAGAACTCCTCCCGCCCCATGATCACCTGCCAGTGGGCATCGAGCCCGACGTCCCGCATCAGCGGCACGATCGTGTAGAGGATCTCCGAGACGCCGCCTCCGAAGGCCGTCGCGCTCACGTGCAGGATGCGCTTGCCCTCCAGGCCCTCGGCGAGCTCCCGGATCTCATCGACCAGGCCTCGCCCGGCCAGGTGCGTGTAGTCGGCCAGCGACTTGTTGCCGAGCGCTACCTCTTGAAGCACAGGCCCCCCATGGTCGGATGAGTACGCAAGGGCGAAAAAGTACTCGTTTTGTCCGAGGGTGCTCCGCAGTGAAGCGAGGAGCAACCCGTTAGATGCTGGCGCGCAGCCGCTCGATGCCCGCGTCGATCTCGGCGCAGATCGCTGAGTGGAGCTCGCCGTTCGCGGCGGCCACGCAGGACATCTGAAACTCGTGGCCCGAGCCGAGCAGGGGATGGGCGGACAACGACTCGCCGTAGGCGTCGGTCACCACCGCGCCGCACTCCTCCAGGCAGATAGTCGCCGCGGCCAGGTCATAGGGGGAGTTATTGAGCACCGCCCCGTCGCCGACCCGCTCGAACTCCGCGCGAATCGACGGCACGTCGTCGATCATCCGGGGCCCAGGCTCGACGTACGCGTCGAGCTGGCCGGTGGCGATCCGGGTCATGTCATAGGTCGCCGAGCCGAGGTCGAAGGTTCCGCCACCGACGGATGAGGCGTCGATGAGGTCGCAGATCACCTCGATCAGCGGACGGGCCGGTCGTCCCCGGAAACCGTAGGTCCAGAACATGCGCTCGAGCGATTTGTTGGCCGAGAGACTGGCCGCCGGCTCGAGACCCCTGCCGCGCTCCGCGACGAAGCTCAGGCCGCTCTTCACCTCGAGCACGCAGCCCACCCGCACATCGCCCATCGTCGGGTCCGACTCAAGCGGAGCGGCCGCGACGGAGACACAGCAGGATTCGAGCCCGGCAAGCGCGGGACGGGTTCCGTCGATCGGGTCCACCACCAGTACCCACTCGGCGCGGTCGCCGGCCGGGGAGACCAGGCCGCGATCCTCGGAGTAGAAGGAGACCTCGGGCGCGCGTTCGGTGAGGAAGGACTCCATCCGCGCCTCGGCGTGCTCGTCGATCTGGAAGGTGACGTCGCCGCCATCCGCCTCGCCGGAGTGGGCGCGGCCGGCGTGTGCCCCGAGGTGCGGCAGGACCTCCTCGCGCAGCGTCGTGGCCAGGTCAGTGACCAGGTCGCGGATCTCCATTGAGGGGTTCTTACTGGTTTACGTCCGCTGGCCGCGACCCCAGCGTGACCTCGACGTCCTGCTTGTCGCCGTCCCGAAGGATCTGGAGCGTCACCTTGTCGCCCGGCTTGTGTACCGCGACCAGCTGCGAGAGGTCGTTGTTCTCGAGCACCGGCTTGCCGTCGACGGCGAGCACGATGTCGCCGCCGGTCTTCACCTGCTGGAGCTGGAAGGTGTCCTCGCCGGTCGAGCCCTTCAGGCCCGCGTCGTCGGCGGGGCTGCCGTTGACGACGTCGCTGATCAGAGCGCCAGAGTCGGTGTCGAGGCCGAGATGCTCGGCGAGCTGGGGGTAAAGCGACTCGCTGGTCACCCCGAGGAACGCGTACTCCACCTTGCCGTCGGCCTTCAACTGGTCGAGCGAGAACCGGACCGAGGTCACCGGAATCGCGAAGCCGACGCCGGAGTTGCTGCCGGAGCTGGACGCAATCTGCTCGTTGATCCCGATCAACTCGCCCTTCGCGTCGAGCAGCGGCCCGCCCGAGTTGCCCGGGTTGATCGAGGCGTCGGTCTGGATCGCGTTGTCGATGCCGAAGTTCGTGAGCCCCTCGACCGTCCGGTTCGTGGCCGAGATCACGCCGATGGAGAGCGACTGGTCCTCGCCGAACGGGCTGCCGATCGCGGCGACCGGCTCGCCGACCGTGAAGCTCGAGCGATCCGAGAGCTGCACTGGCTGCAGGTCGAGACCGTCCGGATCGACCTTGATCAGCGCCACGTCGGCATCCGCGTCGAAGCCCTTGATCTCAGCCGGGACTCGGTTGCGGTCCCCGAACTCCACGAAGATCTGCTTGGCCTCGTGCGGCGTCCCACCTCCGTTCAGGTGGCCGCCGCTGGTGACCACGTGGGCGTTGGTGACGATGTCGCCTTCCTTGTCCACCACGAATCCGGATCCCTGGCCGGCGGAGCCGCCGCCCCCGAGGACGTCGCTCGTGCTGCCTTCGAAGACCGAGTCGATCGTCACCACGCCGGGGGAGACGTCCTTGTAGATCTGGGCGGGGTTGAAGCTGCCATCGCTCGCCTCCACGACAACCTGTGTCGCAGTCTGGGTCGGCGCCGCAGCGGACGTGCTCGAGTCGCCGCCGCCACCACCGCCTCCGCAGCCCGCGATCAGCGCCGTCACGGCGACCGCCGCGATGCCCGCCCTCACCCGTTTCAGCCTCAAGCTGCAACCCCGGCGGGCTCTCGCTGCCGTCGCCGGCCACCTCCGACCGGCAGGCTCAGCGTGAAAGCGGTATGGCCGCGGCGGGACACCACGGCGATCCGCCCGCCCATGCGGTGGGCGAGCTCCTCGGCGATCGCGAGGCCGAGCCCGGACCCGGATGCGGTGTCGCCGGTGTAGAAGCGGTCGAAGACCTTAGGGATCGCGCGCGGGTCGATGCCCTTCTTCGCGTCGTCCCCGACGATCAGCTCCGCCGCGTTTGTCCCGCGCACGGCGGTCACCGTGACGTTCGTTCCCTGCGGGGTGTGGGTGAGCGCATTGTCAATGAGGATACGAATGATTTGTGAGACACGATTTAGATCCGCGAACGCGACCACCTGACCGCGCCCCCGCACCTGGAGCGAGGACTCGTGCAGCTTCGCGGTGGGCCGGAACTCGTCCGCGACCTGCCTGGCCGCATCCTTCAGGTCGACCTGCTCGCGCTTGATCTCCATCACGTCGGCGTCGAGCCGCGAGAGGTCTAGCAGGTCGATGGTGAGCTTCTGGAGACGCTGGACCTGGGCCCGGATCTCGGAGACGAAGGCTCGTCGCTCGGCCGCCGTCAGCTTCTCCGTCTCGAGCAGTTCGACGAAGCCGCCCAGCGAGAAGATCGGCGTGCGCAGCTCGTGCGAGGCATTGGCAATGAACTCCTTCCGCGAGCTGTCGAGCCGCGCCAGGCGCCGCTGCATCTCGTTGAAGCTCCGCGCCAGCTGACCGAGCTCGTCCGAGGAATCCACCGGGATGGGCTGATCGAAGTGGCCCTCGGCGACCGCCTCGGCCGCCCGGCGCATCCGCCGCAGCCGCCGTGAGACGGCCCCCGACGCCCAGAACCCGATCAGCGAAGCAGCGGCCAGGGCGATCAGCCCCGCGATCAGGATCTGCCGCCGCACCAGCGCCACGTCGTCGTTCACCTCGGCGAGCTGGGTCGACAGGACCTCCACCCAGCGAGTCTGGTCGCCGAGCCTGATCGGGACGGCGGAGATCCCCACCCGCGTCCCCGCGACGCGCTCTACTCCAGTGGCGATCTTCCCGTCGGAGATTGCCGCGTCGGCGGTCAGGTAGCGGCCCTGCAGCGCCGTCGCCTCCGACTGCGAGTCCGCGACGACGAAGGCCGGCACCGGTCCGCCCGCCGCGTCCCGCACGGCGAGGAGCGTGACGCGGCTCTCCGTCGTCTGCGCCGTCGAGCGGACGAGGTCCGAGATCTGAGCCGGTGAGGCTCCGGACTGCAGCGCCCGCGCCAACCTCGGGGACTGCTCGGTCCCCAGCCTCTCGAGTCGGCGCAGCTTCTCGGCCGTGAGACTCGATTCGAGCTGCGGCACCACGTAGAGGTAGACGAAGGCGATCCCTCCCGCGGTGATCAGGGTGATCAGGACGACGAGCCGGTTGCGGAGGGTGTTGAGGCGAAGTGCTCTCAATCGCGGTCCGCGTCGCGGAAGCGGTAGCCGACCCCCCGCACCGTGAACAGGTACTCGGGCTTCTTCGCGTCGGTCTCCAGCTTCTCGCGGAGGTGCCTGATGTGGACGTCGACGGTGCGTGGGTCGCGGTAGGTCGAGTCGCCCCAGATGTGCTCGAGGAGCATCTCTCGCGTGAAGACGCGGCCTGGGGAGGCCGCCATCGCGGCCAGGATCTCGAACTCGACGTAGGTCAGCTGCACCGGCTTCGAGTCCAGCTGAACGGAGCGGCGCTCGAAGTCGATCTCGAGGTCCCCCGATCGAATCGGCTCGTTCCCGAGCGCTGCCCCGGCCATGTTGCCGCGCCGCAGCGCCGCCTTGACCCTGCTGCGGAACTCTCGGACCGAGAAGGGCTTCGTGATGTAGTCGTCCGCGCCCATCTCGAGCCCTGCGACCTTGTCGATCTCGTCCCCCTTCGCCGTCAGCATGATGATCGGCACCTGACTGCGGGTGCGAAGGCGCCTGCACACCTCAATCCCGTCGAGCTTGGGAAGCATGATGTCGAGGACCACCAGATCGAACCGCTCCTCACCGAAGCGATCCAGGGCTTCCTGCCCATCCATGGCCCCCACCACCTCATAACCTTCCTTGCGGAGCGGGTAGGTGAGAAGCGTTTGCACGGCCTGTTCATCGTCTACCAACAGAATCCGTGCCTGTCCTCGCGCCATGCCTGAAGGTTAGAAGGCGGTTCGTGCCCGGCTGATGATCGACTTGCGCCTCTACAGATACGCGCTGCTCGCGGTCCCGGTGATCGCCGCGATCTCGATGTTCTCGCTGCAGGACGTCCCACGGAGCCTGTCCGCGGGAATCCCGCCGGATGCCTTCGACCCCGCCAGCGCGGTCCCGCTCGCCAGGGAACTCGCCACGTCGGCCCCCAATCCCACCCCCGGCTCCGGAGCGGACCAGAAGCTCGCCGAGCAGGTGAAGAGCCACTTCGCGGCGATCGAGGGTGCGACGGTCTCCGAGCAGAGCTTCGACGGCTCGTTCAGCGGACACGACATCCAGATGCGCAACCTGATCGCCACCCTGCCTGGCGATTCGAACCGCCAGATCGCGCTGATCGCGCCCCGCGACGTCGCTCGTGGAAGCGGCGCGACGACGAGCGCTGCCGCGACAGCCGCGCTGCTGGAGATCGCGGAGAGCTTCTCGGGGACCGCCCACCAGAAGACGCTGGTCTTCGTCTCGACCGACGGCTCGAGCATCGGCGCCCTGGGCACGAAGCGCTTCATCCGCGACTACAGCGCCTCCTCCTCGCTCGATGCCGCCATCGTGCTGAGCCAGCCGGCCCTCGCGAATCCAACCGCTCCGCTGGTGATTCCCTGGTCGACCGGGCCGCAGAGCACCGCCAGTCAGCTGGCGGAGACCGCCGACTCGACCGTCTCGAACGAGCTGGCGACTCCGGCAGGCGACGAGGGCCCGCTCGACGATCTCTTCCGGCTCGCGCTCCCGGCCGGACTGGGAGACCAGGGGCCTCTGATCGAGCACGGCCTTCCGGCGGTACGACTGTCGGCCGCTGGCGAGCTGCCCGTCGAGCCCGGCCGCGACACGCCCGAGTCCTTCGACAGCGACACCTTCGCCCGCTTCGGACGGGCCGCCCTCTCCCTGATTCTCAGCCTCGACGCCACGCCGGGCGCGGTCGAGCACGGACCTAACGGATACATCGGCCTCGCCGGCAACCTGATGCCGGGCTGGACCATCGCCCTGCTCGCCCTCTCGCTGCTGGTTCCCGCCGCGCTTGCGGCCGGCTCGGGGCTCGCCTCGGCCGCGCGAAGCCCGATTGATGCGGTTCGCGGAATCGTCTGGACGCTTCTCCGGGTTCTGCCGTTCCTCGGCGCTCTCCTCCTCGTCCTGGCCGCTGCGCTGGTCGGCCTGCTGCCGAGCCCCGACTTCCCGTTCGATCCCCGCATCGAGGGCCTCGGGGCCGGCGGGACCGTCTCGGTGATCGCCGCGGTGCTCTTCTACTGCGCGCTCGCCTTCTTCCTGCGCCCGCTGCGTCCACCCCCCTCGAGGGCCGTGAACACAGCCGCTCCGGCCGCCCTTCTCGTTGCCTGCCTGGGGACGCTCGGTATCTGGCTCGTGAATCCCTATCTGGCGCTGGTCGTTTCGGTTGGGCTGCAGGCCTGGGTCCTGGGGGCGGCGAGGCTGGCTCCCGGCCGGCTCCCGGCGATCGGGTTCGTCCTGCTCGGCCTGGTGCCGGCGGTCGTCCTTTTCGCGGATCTCGCCGGCCGGTTCGACGCCGGTCTCGGGGTGTGGCAGGACCTGCTCATGATGGTCGCCGACGGGCAGATCGGCGTGAGCCTGGCGCTGCTGGCCTGCCTGATGGCGGGCGCCGGTGTCGCGATCGTCGCCGTGGCCGGCCCGGTCCCCGGTCGGCCGGCGCCCGAGATGCGGCTCGAGGGCGAGATCTCGATCCGCCGGCGCCCTTCCAGCGGGGAGCCACCGCCCGAGTCCGAGTCAGAGGCGGACCAGGAGCCCGAGCCCGAGACGGCGCCGGAGCCCGCTCAGCCCGAGCCGGAGAGAGACCCGCGCCTCTGGTCGAAGCCGCGCGGCTCGAGATCACCGCCGCTCGGAAGCCGCAATCCCACCCCCTGGCCCTCGCTCACGTAGCCGATCTCGGTCAACTTCGAGCCGGCGTCGGCCACGGCCTGTGCGGCGGCCTCGAAGTGCTCGCGCGGCACGGTGACGAGCAGCTCGAAGTCCTCACCGCCCGAGGCCGCCAGCTCGATCGCGGCATCGGCACCGCCCGCGACCTCGGCCACTCCCTCCGCGACCGGGAGCCGACCGAGGTCGATCTCCAGGCGGCAGTCGCTCGCGCTCGCCAGGTGTCGCGCGTCGGCGCCCAGGCCATCGCTGATGTCGATCATCGCCGTCGCGCCGGCCTTCGCAAGCGCCCGTCCCTCGCGCAGTCTCGGGGTCGGGTCCAGCTGGCGTTCCAGCAGTCCCTCACCGCGGTCGGCGGGATCGCCGCGACGCTCGCCGGCCTCCATCAGCTCGACAGCGGCCGCGGCGCCGCCCAGCTCGCCGGTCACCGCAATCAGGTCGCGGGGCTTTGCTCCCCGGCGGGTGACGAACCTCGCGCCGCCCGGCTCATAGCCGACAGCGGTCACCGAGACGACCAGCACCGGGGAGCTGACGAGATCGCCCCCGGCGATCGTGACTTCCTCCCGAGACGCCGTCTCGGCGAGCCCGTCGGCGATCCCGAGCAGGTCCTCGTCGGAGAGCTCCTCCGGGGCCGCCACCACGACGTACGCCTCCCCCTGGGCAGCCCCCATCGCGGCGAGGTCGGACAGCGAGGCGGCGAGGGCCTTGCGCCCGACCGCCTCCGGCCCGAACGAATCGAGGACGAAGTGGACACCGTCGACGATCGCGTCCACCGTGATCGCGCTCGCCGAGCGCGGTTCGACGACCGCGGCGTCGTCGCCGCTCGGCACCCGCACCCGGGGTCCGGGCGCCGGCATGCGCTGATTGATCGCTGCGATCAGGTCGAATTCGCTGCTGGGCACCTGGGACAGGCTAGATGCGCGCGCAGGTGATCAACCGGGGTCGACCCCGCCGCTCGGCGGCGACGGCGCGGCAGGGGGCGCGGGCGACGGTGACGGCGTCGGTGTCGGCTTCGGCGACGGAGCCGGTTTCTGCCCGACGCCGGGTGCGTAGGCGCCCTGGCTGCTGTCGCTGCTGTCGTCGCTGCCGCCGTAGCTGGGGGTGTACGAAGACGAGGAGTCACAGGAATAGGAGCTGCTGCAGGAGCTCGAGCTGGACGCCGTGTGCTCCCCGTGGTATGCGGACAAGCTCGGCAGGCTCGTCGGAACGTCGAAGTCGGGGCACTCGCCTCCCTGGGCGGCCTCCATGTAGGAGCGCCAGATCGGGCCGGAGGTGGGGCCGCCGAATCCGGTGGAGGCACGCGAGAGCGGGTGCCCCGTCCACACCGCGGTCGAGAACATCGGCGTGTAGCCGACGAACCAGGCGTCGGAGAGGTCCTCGCTGGTGCCGGTCTTGCCGGCCTCCGACTGGCAACCGATGCTCGTGTACCCGGCGCCGGTGCCGCTGGTGATGACGCCCTCGAGAACCTTCGTGACCTCGTAGGCCTGGCCTTCGGTCAGCACGCGCTTGCCCTCCTTCGAGCTCGGCTCGTCGACGTTCCCGCCGGGGAAGACCACGCGGTCGATGGCGGTCGCATCGTGATGCACGCCGCCGTTGGCGAGGGTCGCGTAGGCAACCGCCTGCTCGAGGGGGGTGACGCCGACGCTGAGCCCGCCGATCGCGTCGGCGGGAGGGATGAAGCAGTTCGGGCCGAGCTTGCACGGGATGTCGCGCGCGCCCTTGACCCCGAGCGGCGAGGTGATCCCCATGTCATACGCGGTCCTGGCGATGTTCTCGGGACCGACGTCGAGGCCCAGTTGCGCAAAGACCACGTTGACCGACTCCCAGGTCGCCTCGGTCAGAGGCAGCACGCCGCCGCCCTGCTCGGCGTTGTTGACCGTCCAACTGGAGCCGCCGGGAATCTCCAGGGTCTTCGGCGAGGTGCCGTCGTAGTAGGTCGTGTCGGGGTCGATGCCCTGCTTGATCGCCGCGGTCAGGTCGTAGACCTTGAACGACGAGCCAGGCTGGCGCTGGGCATGGGCGGCGAAGTTGAACTGGCTGTCCTCTGAGTACCGCTGGGTCGAGGCGAGCGCGATGATCTTGCCGTTCGAGGGATTGACCGAGGCGAGCGCCGACGCCGGCCCCCCGCCCGAGTAGCAGACCGAGCAGGAGTCCACGGCGCTCTGCGCGGCCTGCTGCAGGCGCGGCTTGATCGTCGTATAGACCTTGAGGCCGCCGCTCTGGACGGTGTTCAGGCCGTAGCGGTCCTGGAGCTCCTGCTTGACCAGGTCGAAAATGTAGGGATCGCGGATCCGGGTGTACTTGTTTCCCGGGTCGAGGCCCAGACCCTGGCCGATCACCTCCTGGTATTCGCTTGCGCTGATCTTGCCCTGCTGCTCCATTGCCTGGAGCACCTCGTTTCGCCGGGCAAGCGCCGCCCGTGGATTGAGGAGCGGGTTGTACTGGGAGGGCGCCTGCGGCAGCCCGGCGATCATTGCCGCCTCGGGGAGCGTCAGGTCGCGCGCGTGCTTGGAGTAGTAGGTCTCGGCCGCCGCCTCGACGCCGATCGCAGTCGCGCCGTTGTTCGTGCCGTATGAAGCGGTGTTCAGATACTCGGTGAGGATCCAGTCCTTTGAGTGCTGGTCCTCCTCGTCATTGGCCAGGTGCGCCTCGATGATCTTGCGGTGGAGCGTGTCCTGCGGGTCTTCGATGTAGAGGTTCCGGACGAGCTGCTGGGTGATCGTCGAGCCGCCCTCAACCGGTTTGCCGCCGGCGGTCAGGTCCTCCCAGCCGGCCCGGATGATCGCCGAGGGGTCGATGCCGCCGTGGCTGTAGAACCGCCTGTCCTCGATCGCGACCGTCGCGTCCTTGAGGTCCTGCGGAATCTGGGCACTCGAGACCGGCTGCCGGATGTTGTCGGAGTGGATCACCCCGATCAGGGACCCGTCGGCTCCGTACACCTTCGAAACCGCCCCCTTTGAGATCGGCCTCAGTGAGGCGATTGAGGGAGCCGAGTTGTAGACGCCTATCAGCCAGAAACCGGATGCGAGCGCGCCGACAGCGGCCATCGATCCGAGGACCAGAAGGACCACAAGAAAGGGGTTTCGCTTTCGGCTCGTGCGGCGATGCCGCCGGCGGGAGCGGGCGCTCATAGCCCGGAAAGGGTACTTAGGCCTACCTCAGGTAGGGCTAAGCAGGCCCCTGGCGCGCAGGATGGATTGCGCGCGCTCGCGCAGCTCCGTTTCGTGCACCTCGCGATCGATGCCCGCATCGATGGCGGCCTTCACCTGGAGCCTCGAGCCCTCGGGCGTGACCTCGATGAGACGGGCGGAGGTGACGTCGCCCTTCTCGAGCTCCTCTCGCGCGGCCTCGACATCTGCGTCTGGGGGCAACCAGACGTCGACTGTGACCGGTGCGGCGCTGTTGCCGGCGGAGTGGTTGACGACCACGTCCGTCGCCACCTTCTCGTTGGGCACCACGATCAGGCTGCCGTCGCCCGCGTCCACCCGCGTGTAGGTGAGCGCGATGTCGGTCACCCTGCCGTGGACCTCGTCGCCGATCGAGACCAGGTCGCCGATCCGGATCGGCTGCGTGATCGCGATCAGCACACCCGAGACGAGGTTGGCGATCACCTGGCGGCCCGCGAAGCCGATGATGATGCCGAGCACCGCCGTCGAGGCGAGGACGCCGGTGGCGAAGCGCTTGATCGAGGTGAACTGGCTGAGCGCCAGCGCCACGCCGATCAGGATGATCGCCAGGAACAGAAGCCTGCGGATCAGCCGCAGGCGGGTGCGAGCCTCCCGGGAGAGCTCGCCGGTGTCCATCCGAATCGTCGCCTGGACCGCCCGTCCGATCAGGAGGCGATCGACGATGATCGCGATGAGGATCGCGACGACAAGCGTGATCGCCGCCGAGATCTCATCGCCGTGCTGTTGCCAGAAGCTCTGGTTCGCGGCGGCGAGGAGCATGAGGTCGGCAGTATTTCGGAGTCTGGGCACAATCACCCACACACGCCTGGCGGCGCCGGTGACAGGCGCGCGCGGATGATTCCGGCCAGACTCCGCTGGATGACCCGCGCCGTGTTCCTAGACGCCCTCGGCACCCTGGTCGCGCTCGAGCCGCCCTGGCTGTCCCTGCGCGACCGCGTCCCCGCGGAGGTGAGCGACCAGCGCCTCGAGGTGGCCCTGCGGGCCGAGATGGCCTACTACCGAGACCACGCGCATGAGGGACGCGACGAGGACTCGCTGGCGGATCTCCGCGAGCGCTGCGCTGCGATCGTCTCCGAAAAGCTCGGCGTGGAGGTCACGGCCGACGAGCTGGTCGAGGCGATTCGCTTCGACGCCTATCCCGACGCCCTTCCGGCTCTGCGCGAGCTGCGCGATCGGGGGCTGAGTCTGGTGGCCGTCTCAAACTGGGACTGCTCCCTTCCCGCGGTGCTGGAGCGCTGCGGGCTCGGCGAGCTGCTGGATGGGGCGGTCAGCTCTGCCGCGGCGGGCGCGCGGAAGCCCGACCCCGCCATCTTCGAGCCGGCGCTCGAGCTGGCGGGCTGCGCCCCAGAGGAGGCCCTCCACGTGGGAGACACAGTCGAGGAGGACGTCGAGGGAGCGCGGGCGGCCGGCATCCGTCCTCTGCTCATCGACCGGAATGGGAACGAGGGCGACATCTCCTCCTTGAGGCAGATCCGCGAGCATCTCTCGGATGTCTGAGCCGAACTACGCGGGCTTCTGGCGGCGCTGCCTCGCCTCGCTGCTCGACAACCTCGTCTGGGTCCTCTTCTATGTCTGGTTCTACGTCTGGATCGTGGGGGGTGCCTTCCTGGCGGGCGACACGGCGGGGATCCTTGCGCTGTTGGTCTTCTTCTCGCTGTGGTTCAACTACTTCGCCATCTGCGAGTGGCGATGGCGGCAGACGATCGGCAAGAACGCCACCGGAATCGAGGTGCGCTCGTTGGACGGCGCCGAACGGCTCACCTACGGGCAGGCCAGCATCCGCAACCTGCTCCGGATCGTCGATTTCTTCCTGATCGGCGAGGTGATGATCGCCGCCGGGAAGCGGAAGCAGCGCCTCGGCGATCTCGCGGCGAAGACGGTGGTCGTCCGCCGAGCCCCGCGCGCCGCCACCACTGAACCGGTTGCTCCGCCACCAAACGGGTCGCCCGTCACGCGCGCCCTCGCATAGCGCCTGATGGAGGCGGCTGGTGTGACACCCGTCCCCTGGACGCCCAGGACGACCTTCTGGTGGCTGCTCGGCGGCCTGCTGCTGGCGATCATCGTGCCCCCGCTCGTGGTGGCGCCGTTCGATCCGGATCTCGACAGCGACGGCGCGCTGCTGGCCGCCCAGGCGATCTTCGATGGACTGTTGCTCTGCGTCGCAGTCGGTGTTGCCTCGGACTGGAAGTTCAGGCCCCTCGCCGGGCCGCTGCGCCTCCTGGGACTGCGGCCGTTCCGCCTCAATGCGATCTGGATCATGCTCGGGACCCTGGTCGTCTACTACATCGCGGCCGGGCTGTTCGCGAGCCTGGTGCTGAAGCCCGACCAGGAGGACATCGGGGGCGAGCTGGGAGTGGGCAACCCGAGCATCCTGATCGCTGTCCTCGCGGTGGTGATGATCGTCGGGTTGGCGCCCGTGGCCGAGGAGCTCTTCTTCCGCGGTTTCCTCTTCGCCGGCCTGCGAACGCGCTGGTCGCTCTGGCCGGCCGCGATCACCTCGGGCCTTATCTTCGGACTTGTACATGCGCCGACCGGAATCACCACCGTGGTCCCCCTCGCCGTCCTGGGATTCGCCCTCTGCTGGCTCTATGACCGGACTGGATCGCTGTGGCCGTGCGTGATCGCGCACATGATCAACAACGGTCTCGCGCTGGCGGTGGTGAGCTGACGGAGGACCCGATCTCCCCTGCCGTCACCGCACGCGGTGTGACCAAGAGCTACGGCGAGCGCGTCGCGGTCGCGGGCGTCGACTTCGACGTCGATCCTGGGATCTGCTTCGGCTTCCTGGGGCCGAACGGAGCTGGGAAGACGACGACGATGAAGATGATCTACGGGCTCGCAACGGTCGACGGCGGGGAGCTCGATGTGCTCGGGATGGACGCGACCCGGAAACGACGCGAGATCAAGAGCCGGATTGGGGTCGTTCCCCAGGAGACCAACCTCGACGCCGACCTGACGGTCAGGGAGAACCTGCTGCAGCAGGCGCTCTACTTCGGCATCGACTCCGGCGAGGCGGCCGAGAGGGCCAGCGAGCTGCTGGAGTTCTCCCTGCTCTCCGACCGCGCCGATGATCGAATCCACGCTCTCTCCGGCGGCATGAAGCGGCGGCTGCTGATCTCGCGGGCGCTGATGGGCGACCCCGAGCTGGTCGTCCTCGACGAGCCGACCACCGGGCTCGACCCGCAGGCGCGCCTCGCCGTCTGGAACGCGCTCGACCGGCTCCGCCGACGGGGGGTGACGCTGCTCATCACCACCCACTACATGGAGGAGGCGGAGCGGCTCTGTGACCGCCTGGTGATCATGGACGAGGGCCGGATCGTCGCCGAGGGCAGGCCCCCGGACCTGGTCCGCAGCCAGGTCGGCCGGGAGGTGCTGGAGCTGAAGCTCGACGAGGGTTGCGACGTAGACCGGCTGGTTGGCTCGCTGGACGGCGACATCCAGGGCCACGATCTCTCCGAGCGGACCCTGATGCTCTACGCCGACAACGCCGAGGCTCTGCTCGAGGGGCTCGACCACGACGCGTTCCCCACCGAATCCGCTCTGGTGCGCCGAGCGACCCTCGAGGACGTCTTTCTGAGACTGACCGGAAGGTCTCTCCGTGAGTGACCAGGGTTGCCAGGTGGCCTGCGTCGGAACCCCGCACCCCCGGACGCGAAGCGGAGGAGGTGCGGGTTAGTTCGATGGCGATGCTCGAGGAGCCGGGCTACGCGGGCCTCGGGCCGCGGATTCCGCTGCGGGATCTCGTTCCGATGCCGCGCCTGGCCGCGGCTGTCTTCCTTCGGAACGCGCGGGTCTTCTCGAAGCTCTGGCGGGGCGCCCTGCTGCCCACCTTCCTCGATCCCTTCCTCTATCTCCTGGCGCTCGGCTTCGGGCTCGGCACCTACATCGCCCAGATCAACGGCATTCCCTACAAGGAGTTCATCGCGCCGGGCCTGATCGCGTCGGCGGCGATGTGGTCCTCGGCGTTCGAGACGACCTACAACGTCTACTTCCGGATGAACGAGCTGAGGCTCTACGACAACGTGCTCTCGACCCCCGTGGAGGCCCAGGACGTGGTGGCCGGGGACCTGGCGTGGAGCGCCGCCCGCGCGACGATCTACGGGATCGTCGTCCTGGGGGTGATCGCGATCTTCGGCCTCGTCTCCTCGTGGTGGGCCCTTGCGATCCCGATCTTCGTCGTGATCGGCGCAATCTGCTTCTCGGTCATCGGCTACACGTTCACGACGCTGATCCCGAAGATCGACCTCTACTCCTACTTCTTCACCCTCTTCATCACGCCGATGTTCCTGTTCTCCGGCCTGTTCTTCCCCTTCAACCAGCTGCCGGACTGGGTCCACGTGGTCGCCTGGTTCATGCCGCTCTACCACCTCGTCGAGATCACGCGCGGCCTCGCCACGGGCCCGGAGTTCTGGTCGGTCGTCGGCAACTCGGTCTGGTTGGCGGCCCTCAGCGCCCTGCTCTTCACGATCCCGGTGCGGGCGCTCCGCAAGAAGCTCGTCGCCTAGCCATGACGCCGCCGGATCGGGCACAATGCCGCGACGTGAATCGCCGGGGAGGACTATTCATCGCACTGGTGGTAGCTGCTGCGGCGCTGGCGATTCCCGCTGCTTCCGCGAGCGCCGCGACAGGTCCGCCGACCCTCGATCTGAACGGGCCGAAGAGCCCAGGGCTGCTCGACAAGGTGAACGCGGTGGGGACGCTCCCCGGAGCGCTTCCCGGCGAGAAGGTGACGGTCACCGTCGAGGCGAGCGGCCGAACCGTCGCGAAGCAGCAGCTCGACGCGAGCAGCGGCAAGTTCTCGTTCCCGTTCGTGGTCGACTCCTGCTGCAACTACGAGGTGACCGCGACCAGCGGCAGCCAGAGCTCCGCGCCGCAGCGCTTCTCGGTCAGGGTGCCCAAGCACCTGGGCAAGGGCCCGGTCACCCGCCTCTACAACGAGTCGCTGGTCAAGCAGGGCTATTACATCGGCCGGAACACGAGCAGCCGCTTCACGGGCGGGACGCACCTCGGCACCGCCGCCTTCCGCAAGGTCAACGGCATGGCGAGGAACATGCAGTACAAGCCGGTCATCTTCCGCAAGCTGCTGATGGGCCGGGGAGCGTTCAAGCCGCAGTACCACAGCGGACGTCACGTCGAGGTCGACATCTCGCGCCAGGTGATGGCGCTGATCAACGGCGACCACGTGGTCGCCACCTTCCACGTCTCGACCGGCAAGTCCTCGACCCCGACCGTCCGCGGGACCTTCCACTTCTACCGCAAGGAGCCGGGGACGAATTCGCATGGGATGTACATGTCGGTGTACTTCATTCGCGGCTACGCCACGCACGGCTACCCGTCGGTGCCGATGCACGAGGCCGCCAGCCACGGCTGCGTGCGCAACCCGATCCCCTTCTCGGTCTACATCTACAACTGGATCAATCTCGGGGATGCGATCCATGTGTACGTCTAGCGGCTGAGTCGCAGCAGGGCTTCCGGAGACCCTCGGCTGGACGCGGCGTGGTCGCCGCTTAGGATCCGCCGGATGCCGGACCAGGAATCAGCCCGCGAGACCCTGCTCGCCGAGCTGCGCGAGCACGCTCTGGTGATCGGCGAGGTGACTCTCTCGAGCGGGCGCACGGCCCAGTACTACGTCGACGCCAAGCGTGCCCTGCTCCGCCCGCCTGGCTACCGCGCGGCGGGAGTACTGGTCGCGGCCGAGGCCGCCGACCGCGGGGCGGATGCCGTCGGCGGGATGACGATGGGCGCCGACCCGCTGGCGTGCGCGGCGATCGGCTCCGAGGAGGGCGACGGGCTCGTCGCGTTCTTCGTGCGGAAGGAGCGCAAGGAGCACGGCCTGCAGCGTTGGATCGAGGGACCCGAGCTCGCGAAGGGCACGCGTTGCCTCGTCGTCGAGGACGTGGTGACGACCGGAGGGTCCACCGTCCGCGCGATCGAGCGGATCAGGGAGGAGGGGCTCGAGGTGGCCGGGGTGACTGCGGTCGTGGATCGCCTGGCCGGCGGCGCTGAGGCGATCGAGGAGGCGGCGGGCGCGCCCTACCGCCCGCTGCTCACGATCGACGAGCTCTATCCGGACCGGCCGGACAGGTAGCTAGAGGCTTGACCCGCAGGGAGGTAATCACCGCCGCGGTCGGCGCATCGGTGCTCGCCATCGTGATGACGTGGCCGCTGCTGATCCATCTCGGCGGCGTGGTCCCGCGCGACATCGGCGACCCGCTGGCCGAGGCCTGGCAGCCGGCCTGGGGCGGGCACGCGTTGCTCCACCAGCCCCTCCACTTCTTCGACGCCAACCGGTTCTGGCCGCTCAAGGACACGCTTGCCTTCGGCGACGCGCTGATCGGCTATGCCCCGACGGGAATCATCGGCAGCGGCCCGCACGCGGCCATGGTCCGCTACGACCTCCTCTTCATCTTCGCCTACGCGCTCGCATTCTTCGGCGCCTACGTGCTGGCGCGCGAGCTCGGCCTCGGCCCTGCCGGAGCGGCGATCGCGGGTGCGGCATTCGCCTTCGCGCCCTACAGGCTGGAACAGGACGGTCATCTGCAGGTGATCTCGAGCGGCGGGATCCCGCTGGCGATCGCATTCGCCGTGCGCGGGGTGCGGCTGAAGCGGCCGTGGTGGCTGTTCTGGGCCTGGGTCGTGGCGGCATGGCAGGTCTCGATCGGGTGGGTGCTCGGCCTGCCGTTCGCCTACGGGCTCGCCGGTGCCGTCGCGATCGGCGTGGTGGCCTGGCTGGTCCGGGGCCGGCCGCCGCTCCCGCGGCGGATGATCGTCATCGGGGCAGCGGGCGCCGTCGTCTTCATCGCGATCACCTACTGGATCGCGCACCCATACCTCTACATCGCGGACAACTTCCCTGCTGCGAAGCGGAGTCCCCACGAGGTCGCTGCCTTCTCCGGTCCACTCAAGGCTCTGCTCACCGCACCGGAGGAGAACTGGGTCTGGGGCTCGGCGACGGCGGGATTCCGCAACAGCCTCACCACCCTGCAGGAGAAGACGCTCTTCCCGGGCGCTGTGATCGTTCTGCTGGCCGTGGTCGGCATCTTCTCGAGCAGCCTGAAGAAGCCAACGCGAATCGGCATCGGGGTCTTGGCCGTGTTCCTGATCGTGCTCGAGCTCGGGTTCCGCGAGGAAGGCGGGCTGCTCTGGCCCTACCGCGTCTTCTATGACGTCCTTCCCGGGTGGGATGCGATCCGGACGCCGGGGCGCCTGGCCACCTTCTCATCGCTCGCGCTCGCCCTGCTCGCGGCCGCCGGCGGGGAGGCGCTGTTGCGGGCGGTGCGCCGGCGGGGCCTGCCCGCCTGGCCGACGGCGGTCGTCGCGGGGCTGCTGGTCCTGGTGATCGTCACCGAGGGCCGCAGCCTGCCGTTCGATCCGTTCGGCAATCAGGCGATGCCGGAGGTGCCACCGGCGCAGCCGTCCACGCAGGAGATCGCGACGCCCCAGCTGCACCTGCCGGCGCTGACCGCGAAGCAGAATCGCGCCTACCAGCTCGCCTCGACCGACAGCTTCCCCGACATGGTCAACGGCCGGGCGAGCACCAATCCCGCCGTGGTGCTGAACCTGGTTCGTGACATGGCGAACTTCCCCGACGCTGCGACCGTCCGCGAGCTGCAGGAATACGGGGTCCGAACGGTGATCCTTCACATCGGGCTGAGTGAGGGAACGCCGCAGGCCGGCGCGGCGCGCAAGTCGATCGAGGGCCTGCCGCTGACCGCGTGCCGCCTGCCGCGCCTGATCGTCTACGAGCTGGGCTCGTCGAGCGCCAGTCCGGGGCCGAGCGACGGCTCGCGGGCCGCTGCCTGCGACGTCGGCTGAGTCCGTCCTTCGTGCAGCCGGAACGCTGTCAGCGTCAGCAGGGAGAGCAGGACCCCCGCCGCGATCAGCCAGAGGACCGATGTGTTGCCGCGGTTGAACGGGCCGATCTCGTAGCTGGCGACAGTGGGCCCCAGCGCCGAGACACAGGCCCAGCCGAGCACCGCCGGTACGGCCAGACGGTAGTCGGCGAACAGCGTGGCGGGCGTCGCGCGAACGGCGAGGACGATCGCGATCACGATCGCGGCGAGGAACGGGGCGACCGCGAGCCAGGCGTTGGTCACGCCGAAGGCGGTGAGGACGGTGTGCTCGAGCCGGCCCTGGACGAGCCAGTCGGCCCAGGTCCCGATCCCCTGCTTCCCGATCAGCGGGTAGGTGAGGGTGCCGACCACCATGAAGACGGCCGAGGGGATCGCCATACCCAGGGTGAGCGCCGGGAGGCGGCGGTAGGCGTAGGCCAGCCCGATCGCGAGGAAGGGCAGCGCGGGGATCAGGAATCGCGGCCCCGGCGTGCCGCCGCCGAAGGGCAGCCAGTAGCCCGAGTTGTAGATGAAGTAGACGGCGGCGATCGCGAGGATCGTGTTGGCCTCGGCGCGATGCCGGCGCCGCATCAGGAACACGCCCACCACCGCCATGACGACGATCGGGGTGAGGACGATCAGCCCACGCCCGGCGAAGAGCAGGTCCGTGGCGCTGTCCAACCGTGGCACGGTGATGCCGAAGAAGCCGTCGCTGTTCAGTCCGAGCACGTCGTGGCCACTCCTGCCCGGGAAAGCGACGGCGTCGCTGTAGGCGAGCTTGAGCGGGTTGCCGAAGGCCCAGGTGTTGAAGGCGAGCATCGGCGCGGCGCCAAGGACGGCGCCGCCCGCGTAGGAGACGCCGCGGCGCAGCCGATCGGAGCGCCGGCCGAGCGCGTAGGCGATCAGCACCACCCCCACCAGTCCGGTCTGGAACTCGAAGGTGACGGCGAGCCCCGCCAGCAGGCCTGCGACGAACAACATCGAGCGGCGCCTGGGCCCGTCCTTCTCCTTCATCAGCACGCAGAACGCCGCGAAGGCGAGCGCGGCGGAGATCACGTGCGAGAAGAACTCTGCGGAAAAGGTCATCACGATCGTCGCCAGGCCGAGTGTGATCGCGGCCGCCGTCCCGTAGCCCGGGACGAACCGGTCACCCGCCCAGCGCACCCCGAGCAGGAGCAGGATCCCCGGGATCACTGCGGCGATCAGCGTCAGGGCCCAGACGATCGGCGTCTCCTGCTCGACACGCTCCTGCACTCGGAGACCGCGCTGGACGTCGTAGCCCATGTTCTCGAGTGGCACGACGCTGTCGGGATGCCACTTGGGGTGGGGAGTCCGGCGCTCGTTGTCGACGGCGGCCCGGGCGAGCTTGTCGCCGCCGAGCGCCTTGATCGCCATGTAGGGCAGCGTGGTCAACGCTGCGGTGCCCGGGCTCTTGACCGAATAGAAGTGCCCGTCCACCCAGGCCTTGTCATTGGTCTCCCAGTGCCACTGATCGATCTGCGCCTGCCCGTCGGCGAACGCCCGCACCTGCCCGAAGTGGCCCAACTGAGCCCAGCCGAGCTGGTGGATGACGATGCCCCAGGCGAACCCGAGCGTGATGATGGCGGCCACGCCCGGACGCGCGCGAGGACCCCTGAGCATCTGTCGCAGTCGGCTCATGAGGGCGGCGATTGTACGCGGCAGAGCGCCATGGTCCATGGGGTTGGGGTGCGCACCTCGACTACCTCGAAGCGCTCGCCCAGAAACCGCTCGAAGCCGTGCTTCGACCAGTGGCTGAGGTGTCCGGGAGTGTTGCCGAACGCGCCGACGTACGAAAGCCGGGCCAGGTTGAGGGCACGCCAGAGAGGCTCGCGGGGGACGCTCGCGATCAGCCATGGCCGCGCCAGCCCGGCGAGCACGTCCAGTGCCCTTTTCGGGTCATCGAGATGCTCGAGCACCTCGCAGCAGACGACCAGCTCGGCGGCGTGCCGATCGGGCGTGAGCTGCTCGACGGGGGTGGCCTCGTAGTCGACCTCCACGCCGGCCGCCGCCGCTCGCCGCCGGGCCTCCTCGAGCACCTGCGGGAAGGCGTCGGTCCCGCGCACCCGCATGCCACGCCGCGCCAGCCGGATCGAGAGCTCGCCCTCTCCGCAGCCGACCTCGTGCGCCTCTCGGGCGTCCGTCCGTGCGACCAGTTCGTCGAGGTCGGACATGAACCCCGCCATCAGCCGGCGGGCGATCGGGTTCGAGGTCCCGTACTTGTCGTAGACGTTTCCGCCGCGCTCGACACCAGCACTGAACGGGTTGCTCCTCATGCACTAAACGGGTCGCGCCTGGCGGCGCGCCCTCGCATTAGGAGCACCCTCGCGTCATCACCGGGCGACGGTCGTCTCGATCGTCTCCACGGCCAGCGGGCGCTCCACCGCGAGGCGCTCGTAGTGCGTCGGCTGCACGCCCGCCTCGAGCTCGAGGCGCCTCACCCGCTCATAGACACGCTGGGCGATCGCCCGCTGGCCGGCCAGGGCGTCGCCGATGATGCCGAGGGCGAACATCTGGACCGCCGCCAGCAGCAGAACCGCGCCGAGGATCAGCGACTGGATGTGTCCGCTGCGATCGCCGTTCAGGATCCAGTCGATTAGGAAGGGCGACCAGGCAACGAGCGCGAGCACCCCGAAGACCAGCGCGAGCATCATGAACACCCGCAGGGGCTCGTACAGGGTGTAGGCGCGGAAGATCGCGTAGGCGTTGCGGCGTACGTACGAGGAGGTCGAGCCCACCAGGCGGGACTCCCTGTCGGTGGGGTTCGTGGAGATCGGGACGTCCTCGAGGGCGACGGACATCTTGCCCGCCTGGATCAGGCTCTCGAGCGTGTACGTGTACCGGGACACGACGATCAGCTGGAGCGCCGCCTCGCGGTTGTAGGCGCGGAACCCGGAGGTCGTATCGAGCACGTCCGTGCCGGACGCCCTGCGGACGACCCAGCTGCCGAGACGCTGGAGCAGCTTCTTCGTGGGGGAGAAGTGATCGATGCTCTGCACCTGCCGGTCCCCGACCACCATGTCGGCGCGGCCGGCCATGATCGGTTCGACCAGCCGCGGGATGTCCTGCGAGCGGTACTGGTTGTCCGCGTCGGTGTTGACGATCACGTCGGCGCCGAGCTTGAGCGCCGCGTCGAGCCCAGCCTGGAAGGCCGTGGCCAGGCCCTTGTTGGTGGTCAGCCTCACCAGGTGGTCCACACCGTGCCGACGGGCCACCTCGACAGTCGCGTCGGTCGACCCGTCGTCCACGACCAGCCACTCGACCCGATCGAACCCAGCTACCTCGCGCGGCAGCTCGGAAAGCAGCTGGGGGAGCAACTCCTCTTCGTTGAGACAGGGGACCTGGATGATCAGCTTCATCCGCGCTGATCGTAGGGTGTGTTCGGCTATGGGGCAGCATGTTGTCTGTTGAACGGATAGGGGACGGGCCGCCGGTCCTCTTCATTCACGGCGACATCGTCGGGCCGTCGCTCACCTGGCGAAAGCAGCGCGAGCTCGCCGAGCGCTGGACGCTGCTCATCCCCAGCCGGCCCGGCTTCGGCGACAGCGCGCCACTCGAGCGCAATGACTTCGAGGAGGAGGCGCCGATGTTCGCGGAGCTGCTCGGCGACGGCGCTCATCTCGTCGGTCACTCCTACGGCGCGGTGATCGCCCTGCTCGCAGCGGCCGAGCGGCCGGAAGCGGTGCGCTCCCTGACCGTCTCGGAGCCGGGATGCCTCCGGGTCGCCGCGGGCACACCGGTGGTTGACGAGATGATCGCCAACGGAAAGCTGCTGTTCGAGAACGCCTTCTCGATCCCCTCGGAGGAGTTCCTGAAGCTGTTCCGCGGCGGCGCCGGCTCGGCCTACGGGACTCCGGACCAGCTGCCGGAGGAGCTCGCGCACGGAGTCGAGCTGCTGAAGCGCGAGAGGCCCTCCTGGGAGGCGGAGATCCCGCTCGAGCAACTCGCGGCGGCCGACTTCCCGGTGCTGGCGGTCTCCGGTGGCCACTCCGACGCCTTCGAAGCGGTCTGCGACGCCCTCGCGGAGGCCCTCTCGGCGGAGCGGGCGGTGATCCCGGGCCGTGGTCACACCGTCCCCTCCACCGGCGCGTCCTACAACGAGCGCCTCGAGGCCTTCATGTCGGCTGCTGAGGGCCGCTGAGCTCCAGCGCTCACCTTCCGTTCACAAAATCGATACGCCGGGGAAGCACCTCGTTAACCGGCCGGCAGCGGCCGCTCCTTAGATTCGCCGCCTCCGCGCCGCCGCAGTGGCCGGCGCGACTACTCTCGAAAAAGGAGAACCAGGTGACCAGAAGGAAACGGTTGATCTCCCTGATGGTCGGGGGAGCGGTCCTGACCGGCGCAGTCTTCGTGGCAGTCGGTTCGGCGGCCTCCGGCAATCCGAGCTTGACGAACGTTCCGACGGCGAACACCAAGTCGGACGGCTTTGCTCCCGCGAGCAAGCTTTCGCCTGAACTGAGGCAGGTCGTCGTGGCGCAGGGCTCGACGAAGCTCGAAAACACATCCGCCCTCACCTCGTATTACGGCTACGACAACGACACCGTGAACTCGGCCGGTGAGCCGGTGATGGTCCCGACCACGACCAACCCGGTGGAGGCTCACAAGACCGAGCCGGATAAGAACACCTATCTGACCTTCAAGAACGGTCTCTCCGGAGCGGACCCGAACTACGACTACGGGACGCGCTTCCTCTTCCAGGGCCATGAGGGCGGCGCCGGTGGCGCCGGCTACATCACCCGGATCAACCTAGACGCCGACGCCGCTCATCGGGTGACGCTTCTGGCGACGCAGGACGCGAACGGGAACCAGATCACAACGATCGACGGCTCGACCTGGGATCCGTGGGCGCACCGCCTCCTCTTCACCACGGAGAATACGGCCGCACCGACGTACGCGGCGACCCCGGGCTTCCCGTCAACCGTCGCCGACGTCTCCGGCGCGCTCGGCCGCGGCGGCTACGAAGGGATCCAGAACGACGACCGGGGCAACCTCTGGATCGTCGAGGACATCGGCGGTTCGAACAAGCCGCCGGCCGGATCTGCCACCTGCACTACGGCAATCCGGCACCGACCCCGACCGTGCCGGCGTGCACGACGGCGAGACGGCCGAACAGCTTCCTCTTCCGCTACGTCCCCGCTCACAAGGGTGACCTGGCGAACGGGAAGCTGCAGGTGCTCCAGGTCCTGAACGCGGCGCATCAGCCGATCACGTTCGAGAGCCAGGCCGCTCTCAACAATCCGGATCAGGTTGCCCTGCACACGTACGGGAACGCCTTCCAGACCAGGTGGGTGACCATTCACGACACCGCCGTGGACGGGACGACGCCGTTCAACGCAAACACCCTCGCGAAGACGCCGCTGCCTACTCACAACGGCAACGTCGGGACTCCGTTCAAGCGACCGGAGAACGGCGTCTTCCGGCCGGGCTCCGATTTCAAGCAGTTCTTCTTCGACGAGACCGGAGACACGAACGCGAACAGCCCCGAGAACGACACCGCCGGTGGCTGGGGCTCGATCATGAAGCTCAGCCAGAGCGGACCGGGTGCCGACACCGGCACGCTGTCCCTGTTCTACAAGCCGGATGGAGCCCACAGCTCGTTGGACAACGTCACCTTCCTGTCGAAGAACATCGTCACGTTCGGTCAGGACATGGGTGACGGGCTGCACACCCAGCTCAACGCGCTGGACTCGGCGTTCACGTGGGACGTCACGCGCGACTACTCGGATCCGGCCAACCACCCGGTCCGGTGGCTGGCGGAGGGCCGTGACGCATCGGCGACGCTCGACGGCAGCGCGACCCCCACCGGGTTCGGGAAGAACGACGGTGACAACGAGATCACCGGCATCTACGTCTCGGACGGCGATTCCGGTGTCGACGGCATCCTCGGCAACGAGGTGCCCGACCTCAGCGAAGGGCAGTGGCGCTGGTTCTACACCCAGCAGCACGGCGATAACCCGACCTACGAGGTCCTGGTTCGCCACAACAAGGAGAAGCACGGGCACTAGCGCTCCTCTCCGCGCAGGTGCCTCACCGAGGACGGGCCCGGGCGAAATCCCGGGCCCGTCCCATTGCCTGTCGAGCCGATCCCGATATGGCCCACGGGCGTAGCTTCATCTGATGGGAATGAGGAGCTTTGACCCGCAACGGGTGGGCGAGCTCGAGTGCGACGCCTGGGTCGCCTACTACCGGCGGCGCTGGCCGAGGTTCCTGCGCGCCGCCTTCGGCCTGACCCGTGAGAGCTTCGGGCTTTCCTGGGCCGCCACGCTCCGCGGCGGTTGGTGGGTGCTTCGCGCCAATCAGGTCTGGGCTCCATATCCGGACAATGACCCGGATGCCGCCCGCGCCTACATGCTGCGCTTCTACCTCCTGGTCGCCGACCGTTCCGGCGAGGACTTCGATCCCGTCGAGGCGGCTCGCCTGGAGGTCGAGTGGTGGCGCGCCCACCGTGAGCTCCAACGGAATGCCGGTCCCGGCGACGACCAGGAGCTGGTCGCCGCGCTCGCTGCGCTCTATTCCCACGTCTACGCCGTGCCGAATGATGAGGTGCGGGTCGCCGCGGAGCAGCGAGCGCGGGCGATGATCCATTCCGACCGCTGGGTCGACGAGGGGTGCGATCCGGCAAGCGGGCTGATCGCCGAGGAGCGCGCCGCCCTCGTCCGCTCCTACGAGGCGCTGCGGGAGGCGGTCAGTCGCTAGGTCGTCTTGACGACGAAGACCGAGCAGTCGGCGTTGTGAGCGACTGACTTCGGCACGCTGCCGAGCACCCTGCGCTGCATGCCCTTGTTGCCGATCACCAGGACGTCGGCGCCACAGTCGTCGGCGAGCCGGACCAGCACGTCACCGGGGTCGCCCTCGTCGACCATCGTCGTGCACTCGATTCCCTGCTCGTTCATCTCGGTCTCGGTCCGGGCGAGGATCTCCCGAAGCTGCGCCGCCGGGCTGTAGGCCCACTGCGCCTCGTCCGTGCCCGTGGGCGGAGGCTCGTTCTTGAACGCGCTCAGGAGGACCAGCTTGGCGTCGAAGCGGCGCGCGAACTCCGCCGCCTGCTTGACCGCCTCGCTCGCCGTCTCAGAGCCATCCGTGCCCACTGCGACGGTGGAGATCACGCGGTAGTCCTATCACTCCCCGGATTTACACGACTGACGATCGCCGGATCAGCGGGCTTCCCTGCCGGCGACGAAACTTGCGCGGATGAGCGGCACGCCGGGGCGGTAGACGAAGTCGATGTAGGAGTTCGCGTCGAGGACGATCGCATCGGCTCGGGAGCCGGGTGCAAGCCGGCCCACGTCGTCGCGACGCAGCGCTCCGGCGCCCCCGAGTGTCGCCGCCTGCACTGCCTCTTCGATGGTCATTCCCATCTCGCGCACTGCGAGCGCGATGCAGAAGCTCATCGAGGTGGTGTTGCTCGAGCCCGGGTTCGTATTGGTGGCTATCGCGACTCGAGCCCCGGCGTCGATCATCCTGCGGGCGTCGGGATACGGCTGCCGGGTGGAGAAGTCGGTGGCGGGAAGGAAGGTGGCGACCGTGTCGCTCGAGGCGAGCGCCTCGACGTCCGCGTCGTCGAAGTAGGTGCAGTGATCGACCGAGGCCGCTGCCATCTCGACCGCCAGGCCGATCCCGGGCCCCGGACCGAGCTGGTTGCCGTGCACGCGAAGGCCGAGGCCGGCCGACCGGCCGGCCTCGAGCACCGCCCGTGACTGCTCGGCATCGAACGCGCCTCGCTCGCAGAAGACGTCGATCCAGCGCGCCAACGGCGTGCACGCCTCGAGCATCTCACCGCAGACCAGAGCGACGTAGTCGTCGGCCCGGCCCTCGTACTCCTGCGGCACCGCGTGCGCGCCGAGGAAGGTGACGTCGTCGGTGAGCTCGGCGGCGATCCCGCACAGCCGCCGCTCGTTCTCGACGTCGAGTCCGTACCCGGACTTGATCTCGAGATGGGTGATCCCTCCGCGGAGCGCCTCCGCCCGGCGCCTGGCTGCCAGCGCACGCAGCTGATCGTCTGTGGCCGCCCGGGTGGCTTCGGTCGTGACCCTGATGCCGCTCGCCTCATACGGCATTCCGGCCATCCGCGCGGCGAACTCCTCGGCCCGATCTCCGGCGAAGACCAGATGGGTGTGGCTGTCGACGAAACCCGGGATCACGCAGCGGCCGCCGGCATCGAAGCTGCTGTCGGCTGCTGCGCCTCCTCGCTCCACGGCGACCACGCGATCTTCCTCGAACACCAGGCTCGCGTCGCGGATGATTCCCAACGGCCCCTCGCCCTCCGAGGGATCGTTGGTCACCAGCAGGCCGATGTTCTCGATTGCCAGCGAGCTCATTCCGGCAGCCTGGAGATCGCCTCGCTGAGCTCGGCGGCCACGTCCATGCCGAGGTGAGCGCCATCCCGGACGACGAATCTGCCTCCGACCATCACGTCGCGCACGTCAGCGGCGCCCGCCGCGAAGACCAGTGACTCGAGGACGTGATCCGCGGAGGTCCCCGCGAGGCGCGCGCTGTCGAGCCCGACGGTCACGAGGTCTGCGAGCCCCTGGGGCGCGATCGCGCCGGCCTCGGGCCAGCCGATGCCCGCACAACCCTCCAGGGTCGCGGCACGGAGTAGCTCGGCCGCGGAGTGGCCACCACGCACCCCGCTTTCGAGGCGCTCGTCGAGCTCCACCGCCCGAGCCTCCTCGAACACGTCGATGAGCGCGTGGGAGTCGGTGCCGAGAGAAAGCCGCGCTCCGGCCTCCGCCAGACGGCGAGCGGGCCCCACGCCATCGGCGAGGTCACGCTCCGTGGTCGGACAGAGACAGACTCCACACCCCCCGCCGCCGAGCCGGTCGATGTCGGCTGCGTCCAGATGGGTGGCGTGAACTGCGGTGAAGCGCTCCGAGAGGGCGCCGGCTTCGGCAAGCAGGGCGGTCGGGCTCCTGCCGTAGGCCGCGGCGCAGTCCTCGTTCTCTGCGACCTGTTCGGAGACATGGGCGTGGAGAGGCCAGGACCTCTCGGCGGCAAACGCCGCGGTCCGGGCCGAGGCCTCCGGGTCGACGGCGCGGACGCTGTGGATCGCGGCACCGACTCGCCCCCCCTCACCCGGCTCCAGCTGATCCACCCGCTCCGCCCAGGCCTCGGCGCTGCCGTCAGAGAACCGAAGCTGGACTCCCTCGGCCTGCTGGTCGATCCCTCCGTGCAGGTAACAGGTGTCGAGCAGCGTGATGCGGATCCCGGCCTCGCGAGCGGCGGCGATCACGGCCTTACCGAGCGCGTTCGGGTCGTCGTAGCGGGCGCCGCCGGGCCCGTGGTGGAGGTAGTGGAACTCGCCCACGGCCGTGATGCCGGCCAGCGCCATTTCCCCGAACGTCGCCCGGGCCAGGGCTAGGTAGCGGTCCGGGTCGATCTGCTCGGCGATCTCGTACATCCGCCGTCTCCAGACCCAAAAATCCCCGCGCTCGGCCTGGGTGCGCCCGCGCAACGCCCGCTGGAAGGCGTGAGAGTGGGCGTTGGCCAGTCCCGGGATCGTCAGCCCGCGCAATGAGATCGCCTCAGCGGGAGGACTCGACACTCCCGCTGCGACCGAGGCAATCCGCTCGCCGTCGAGTTCGACGAGAACCTCCGCCTCCGCCCTCTCCCCGCCGAGCCAGGCGAGCTCGCACCAGAGGGCCCTCGCCGGCTCGGCGCTCACGATTCCGGCTCTTCCGCAAACCGAGCGGCTCGGCGGACGAACTCGTCGCGCTGGTGGCGGTCGAACTGCTCCCAGGTGGCGAAGGTCCGCGGATCGGCCCGGTCGACGAAGAGGACGCCGTCGAGGTGATCCACCTCGTGCTGGAAGGTGCCGGCGGTCAGCCCGCGTTTGACCTCATCGTGCTCGCCGCCCTGGCGATCGAGAAATCGGACCCGGACGGCCAGGTGGCGCGGGAGGGTGCCCCGCAGGTCGGGCACGGAGAGGCAGCCCTCGTTGATCTCGACCGTCTCGTCGCCGAGTGGCTCGATGGTGGGATTGACCATCACCGTGAGCGGGACCGGGGGCTTGTAGGGATAGCGGGGATTTCCCTCCTCCACCTCGACGACCGCCACACGTACCGGCTCGCCCACCTGGTTCGCAGCGATCCCGGCGCCGTGCATCGCCCGCTTGGTCTCGATCAGGTCGTCGATCAGCTTCTGGATCGCGGGGGAGGCGATCTCCTCGGGGCTCAGCTCTCTGGCGCGCTCGCGCAGCACGGGATCGCCGATCTCAACGACCTCGCGAACGCTCACTCGCCGTCCCGCATCGGCAACCGCACGCCCCGCTCGGCGGCGACGGCGATCGCCCGCTCGTATCCGGCATCCGCGTGTCGCATCACACCGGTCCCGGGATCGCTGGTCAGCACCCGCTCGAGTTTCTCCGCCGCGAGATCCGTCCCATCCGCGACGCAGACCATGCCCGCGTGAAGCGACCGCCCGATCCCGACCCCGCCGCCGTCGTGGATGCTCACCCAGGAGGCGCCCGAGGCGGTGTTGACCAGAGCGTTCAGGAGCGGCCAGTCGGCGATCGGGTCGGAGCCGTCGGCCATCGACTCCGTCTCGCGGTATGGGGAGGCGACCGAGCCGGAGTCGAGGTGGTCGCGGCCGATCACGATCGGACCGGAGACCTCGCCGGACCTGACCAGCTCGTTGAAGCGCACACCGAGCCGGGCTCTCTCGCCGTACCCGGCCCAGCAGATACGCGCCGGGAGGCCCTGGTAGGTGATCTTCTCCTCGGCGAGCTCGATCCAGCGCCGCAGCGGCTCGTCGTCGGGGATCTCCTCGAGCACAGCCCGATCGGTGGCCTCGATGTCCGCCGGATCCCCAGAGAGGGCGACCCAGCGGAAGGGGCCCTTGCCGTCGCAGAACAGCGGCCGGATGTAGGCGGGGACGAAGCCCGGATACGCGAAGGCCCGCTCGAAGCCGCCCAGCTCCGCCTCGGCGCGCAGGCTGTTGCCGTAGTCGAAGACCTCGGCCCCGGCGTCGAGGAAGCCGACCATCGCGGCGCAATGGGCGGCGATCGCGGCCCGAGAGCGCGTGACGTACTCCTCCGGGTTTTCCTGTCGCAGCCGCAGCGCCTCCTCCAGCGTCATCAGGTTCGGGACGTAGCCGTTGAGTGGATCGTGGGCGCTCGTCTGGTCGGTGACGATGTCTGCCTCGAACCCCATCCTCTGAAGCTCGGGCAGCGCGTCGGCTGCGTTGGCGACGAGCCCGACACTGAGTGGACGGCCCTCGGTCTTCGCCGCTCTACACCGGGCGATCGCGTCCTCGAGGTCGTCGGCCTCCTCGTCGAGGTAGCCGGTCTCGATCCGCCGTCGCAGGTGGCCGGCGTCGATCTCGATGCAGAGGCCGACGCCACCGTTCATCGTGATCGACAGCGGCTGCGCCCCGCCCATGCCGCCCAGGCCCGCCGTCAGCGAGATCGTGCCCGCCAGCGACCCGCCGAAGCGGCGCCGGGCGATCTCCGCGAAGCACTCGTAGGTCCCCTGGACGATCCCCTGGGTCCCGATGTAGATCCACGACCCGGCCGTCATCTGGCCGTACATCGTCAGGCCCTCGGCCTCGAGCCGGCGAAACTCGTCCCAGTTGTCCCACTCGCCGACCAGATTCGAGTTGGCGATCAGGACGCGCGGGGACCACTCGTGGGTGCGGAAGACCCCAACCGGCTTGCCCGACTGGACGAGCAGCGTCTCGTCGTCGCCTAACTCGCGCAGCGTCCGGACGATCGCGTCGAAGGCATCCCACGAACGCGCCGCGCGCCCCCTGCCTCCATAGACGACCAGCTCGTCGGGGTTCTCGGCCACCTCGGGATCGAGGTTGTTCATCAGCATCCGCATGGCCGCCTCCTGCTGCCAGCCCCGGCAGGAGAGCTCTGTACCCCGCGGGGCACGGACCGGGCGAGGGCCGCTCACCGCAGCACCCCGATCGCGTCCTCGACCGCCCGAATGAGCTCGCCGCTGGCGACCAGGCGCTCCATCGCCTCGAGCTCGGGAGCGAGGTGACGGTCCGGTCCCGGCCCCGGGACGCCGGCGGAGCGGATCGCCGCCAGGGCTGCGCCCGTACCCGCCCCGGGCTCCAGTGGGGCACGCAGCTCGAGCCCTCGCGCCGCGCAGGCCGCCTCGACCGCGAGGATCCGACGGAGATTGGCAAGAGCCGCACGCAGCTTCCGCGCGGCCCCCCAGCCCATCGAGACGTGGTCCTCCTGCATCGCGCTCGTGGGCAGCGAGTCGACGCCGGCCGGGGACGCCAGCCGGCGATTCTCGGCGACCATCGCCGCTTGGGTGTACTGCGCGATCATCAGCCCCGAATCGACTCCCGGGTCCTCGGCCAGGAACGGCGGGAGGCCCTCCGAGCGACTCGCGTCGAGCAGCCGGTCCGTCCGCCGTTCCGCGATCGCGCCCGTGTCCGCCACCGCCATGGCAAGCAGGTCGCAGGCCAGGGCGAGGGGCGCGCCGTGGAAGTTCCCGCATGACTCGACGCGGCCGTCGGGGAGCACCATCGGATTGTCAATCGCGGAGCGGAGCTCCTCCTTCGCCACGCCCTCGGCGTAGCCGAGGGCATCCCGGGCGGCGCCGTTCACCTGCGGGGCGCAGCGCAGCGAGTAGGCGTCCTGGACGCGGGGGTCGTCCTCGCGGTGGCTGGCGACGATCGGCGAGCCGTCGAGCAGCCGGCGCAGGTTGGCGGCGCTCACCGCCTGCCCCGGCTGCGCGCGGAGGGCGATCAGGTCCTGCGCGAAGGCGCGGTCGGTCCCCAGCAGGGCCTCCACTGACATCGCGGCCGTCAAATCGGCGACGCGCACCAGCGACCGCAGGTCCGAGACGGCGAGCACCAGCATGCCGAGGATGCCGTCGGTGCCGTTGATCAGCGCCAGGCCTTCCTTCGCACGTAGCGTCAGCGGCTGGATCTCGGCATCGGCCAGAGCCTCGGCGGCGGGACGCCGCCGCCCGTCGGCGTCCACGACCTCACCCTCGCCGATCAGGGCGAGGGCGCAGTGCGCCAGCGGAGCGAGGTCGCCGCTGGCGCCGAGGGATCCGTGCTCTGGCACCACGGGCGTGATCCCGGCATGCAGGATCCGCAGGATCAGCTCGGCGACCTCCGGCCTGGCCCCCGAGTAGCCCAGGGCGAGCGACCGGGCCCGTAGCACCATCATCGCCCGCACGACCTCCCGCTCCACAGGCTCTCCCATGCCGCCGGCGTGCGAGCGGATCAGCGCCCGCTGCAGCTCCTCGCGGCGATCCGCGGGGATCGGCGTCGTCGCGAGCGAGCCGAAGCCCGTGGAGACGCCATAGGTGGGCTCAGGGGAGGAGGCCAGCCGCTCGACGATCGCGGCGCTCTCGGCCATCGCGTCGCGTGCATCCTCCATGAGCTCGGCCTGGGCGCCCTCCCGGGCGACCGCCACGACCTCTGGGAGCGTGAGCCCGCCGGCCCTCAGCTCGATCATCGGGGTCGATGACACGGGCTGACTATTCCACGCCCGGCCCGCGAGCGCCCCGAGCAGGATTCGAATCTGCGGCCTACTCCTTAGGAGGGAGTCGCTCTATCCAGCTGAGCTATCGGGGCTTACGCAGAGAATACGGCGACAGTTTGGCGGTGTCTCGGATGTTCGAATGGCCGCCGCCCTTCCACGAACTGTAGGGGCGGCGGGTTGGCCCTCTCCCTCAAGTTGAGGTCGAGATTCACCGCCTGCGGACGCGGAATATGGGCCGGGGGTAGACAATTGACGCCTCGCCCAGTCTTTCGGGGAGAAATTCCCCCATTCGAAAATTCGGTACGCGGGACAGTGTTGGTCACCGTGAATGGAGGATGCCAGTGGAAGCATCTGCGGCCTCACCAACGAGCTCGATGTCGCCTTCGGCAGCCAGGCGCATGCGTACTGAATGGCGGAATAGAGGATCGCCATTCACGATTGCAACAGCGAGCGCCGGAGATGATCTCGATGAGGCCGGTCTCGGGATCGTTGAAACTTAGTACGCGACGAGGCGGACCAGGATGTGAACTCCCAACCCCCCCATGGGGGTAGAAAACTTCCCCGGTGCAACGCCCCGAGCAGGATTCGAACCTGCGGCCTACTCCTTAGGAGGGAGTCGCTCTATCCAGCTGAGCTATCGGGGCTGGCAGATCTGGCAGATAGGGCTTGATCGTAGATGGGATCCTGGAGGTCTAGGCTCCCTCCCGTGTCTCGACTGCGGTGCCCGATCCTGCTCGCCTCGTTCCTGGGAGGGCTGTTCCTGGGCGCCTACGGATCGGGCCCGGCTAGCGCTGCGAGTGCCGAAGTCGCTGCGGCGAGTGACTCGCCCCTGGTCAGCCCTTGCGACATCGGCGCCGGCCCCCGCTTCCGCTGCGGGCGGATCACGGTGCCGGCGGTCCGCGGGCAGCCGGGCCTCGGAGACCAGTCGATCTTCTTCGCGGTTCGCCCGCGGGATCAGGCGAAGAAGCCGCCGCTCGGCACCATCTTCGCCGTCGAGGGCGGGCCGGGCTACGCCAGCACCGGCTTCGACTCGGCGAAGTCGTATCGGGCGGTCTTCCGTCCGCTGTTGAGGCGACGCGACCTGGTGCTCATCGACCAGCGCGGCACTGGCCACTCCCAGGCGGTCGATTGCCCGCAGCTGCAGCGAGGGATGGTCCCGAAGGTGATCGCGACCGCTTCGTGTGCGAACCAGCTCGGCCCGCGCTATCAGGGGTTCACGTCCGCGGAATCCGCAGCCGACATCGAGGCCGTCCGCAACGCACTCGGGGTGGGTCCGATCACCCTCTACGGCGACTCGTACGGGACCCTGCTGGCCCAGGCGTACTCGGTCCGCTACCCGGCGAGCCTGCGTTCGATGGTGCTCTCCTCAGCCTATCCGGCCGACGATCCGTTCTGGCGGACGATCTACACCTGGGCCATGCGGGCCGTGAAACTGAGCTGTGCGCGTAACTCGGCCTGCCGCGCCCGGGCCGCGTCCCTCTGCGGCGGCAAGGAGCTGCGCTGCTCCTGGGACGGCGAGCAGCGCTTCAAGCACGCGCTCGCCCGGATCCAGCGGACCGGCGGCCCGCTCAACGGCACCCTCGCCTTTCTGCTCGAGGCGGGGACCTGGTCCCCGAACTCCTACCTGGCGCTGAACCGCGCGGTGACCGAGTACCTAGCGGGCCAACCCGAGCGCCTCGATCGCATCGCCCACGAGGGACGCCCCGGCGACGGCGACTTTCACTACTTCTCCACCGGGATGGGCACCGCGGTCGAGTGCAACGACTACCCGGTGGCCTGGGACCGCTCGGCCGACTTCGCCCAGCGCACAGCCCAGCTCGATCAGGCGATCGCCGCCTTCCCCCGCCGCCGGCTGTTCGCGCCCCTCACCGTGAGCCAGTGGATGACCCTGCCGTCAATCGGCTTCACCGGCTGCCTCTCCTGGCCGGCCCCGACCGCTGGGATGGAGCCGCCCGTCCCTCGCGGCTCCAAGCAGCCGGCGAGTCTGCCGGTCCTGGTGCTCTCGGGCGAATTCGACGACATCACCACCGTCAGCGAGGCCCGTAAGGTCGCGCGCCAGTACCCGTCGGGCCGGGTCCGCATCGTCCCCAGTAGGGGACACGCCTCGGACCTGTATTACCCGTACCGCTCACCGGCGGTCCGCTGGATCCGCCGCTTCGTCGCCGGCCACTAGACCGTCCGCCCGGCCCCTTTAGTTCCCCGCGCGAGCGGCCGATGAGAACTGCATGAGCAGGACGCTCCTGCGCGGCGCCTGGACGGCCTGGATCCTCTCAGCCCTCGCCCTGGCGCTCGCCGCATGCGGAGGCGGCTCCTCCACGCAGGTGAGATGCAAGCCCACGCTCTATCCGCATCTCACGCCGGGCACCGGTCCCAACGCCTACACGATGGGGATCCGGATCAACAAGGACAGCGAGGTCGACGAGATCGGCGGGCTCCTCGGGGATCGGATCACCCAGCAGGACGTCTTCGTGATCAACGCCGAGTACCCCAGCTCCAAACCCGCAGACTGGGAGAACGCCCTCGTGCGACTCGACGAGAAGTTCCCGTGCAACCGGGTCGTGACGCTCACGGGACTGGGCCAACGGGCGGATAGGCCCTCATACGAGTACGCCCTGGTGGGGCATCCGGAGCTCGACGCGCTGCTCGTCGACTGGGAGCCGGATTCGTGGGCCGACACGGGACGCGGCGCGTGGTCGTCGGCTCTCGACCGCAACCTCACCCGCATCGCCGATCAGCTCCACGAGCTCTCCGACCAGCTGAAGAGCACGAAGACGGTGATGGGGCTGGTGCCCGACTACATACCGCGCTGGGACTACGGGCGCACCGCGCGGGTGGTGGCGGAGGCGAACTACTTCCTGGACCCGATCCACCGGGGTTACCAGATCATCCAAACCCAGCCGAACTGCGGCACACCGTCGGCTGCGGGTCCGCTGATCGGCCCCCTCACGGGGCAGCTGATTCGACAGTACCGAAGCCTCTTCGGCCTTCCTCTCCGTGTGGGGGCTCCCAAGGACGAACCGCCGGACATGGACAGGGACCTGCTCCAGCACGTCGGCTTCGAGGTTGCCTTCGACGAGTCCCCCAACCCGAAGGCCTCCGAGCCGGTGGAGCGAATCGGTCCCCAGCGAGCCGCTGCCTGCACCGATCAGATCCTCAACGCGGGCGGCGCCGGCGTTCTCTACTGGGCCTCGCCTGAATCGATCCGGGCGATGCTCGACACGCCGCTGGGCCGCTCGCTCCGCGCGCACTTGGCCAGCGCTGAACGGGCCTACTCGGGCTCCTCGTAGAGGCTCTCCACGGCGAGCTGCTGGCCCTGGGTGCTCCAGATCTTGACCTCGAGGTAGAGCTCGTCGGGGAAGCCCTTGACTGCGTCGAGCGCGACGAGCGTGAAGCGCTCGTCGGAGACCGGGGTCTGGTCGACTACCTCCGCCTCGAGCTCGGCGGTCGCGGCCTTCGCGCCGGGGATCAGGGGCGTTCCCCAGACCAGGGTGACGTCGCCACGGCGGTCTTCCTCACCGCGCCAGGTGCCGATCACCTCCTCGTTCAGGTCGATCATCCAGTGGGGGTTCTGATCGGCCGTGACGTCGGTGAAGTCGGCCCGCGCCTCGAAGTCTCCCGCCTCGCCCGAGCCGCCCTCGGCCGGTCGCACGAAGGAGACGAAGCCGAAGAACTCGCTCGGCTCGGCGATTCCCTCGACTGGCGCAACGACGGGAACGTAGACGCGCCCGCCCCAGCCTCTCTCAGGGAACCAGGTCACCTCGCCCGGCGGTCCGCCGGCCTCCGCGAGGTGTCGTTCGCAGGCCTTGGCGAACTCGTCGCGCAGTCGCTGCCCCCAGCGGCCGTAGGGGAGACCCTCGACGCTGGCGTCGGCGATGAAGCGGGGGATGGGACGGCGGACGGGCGGCACGGGCAGGGGACCCTACCCAAGCGCCTCGCGTAGCTCCGCCGCCGCCCGCTCGGGCGGGAAGACGTTGAGCTCGACGCCAGTCGACATCTCGAAGCCCGCCCGGATCCCGATCCGCGGGGCGATGTCGAGGTGCCAGTGGAAGGTCTCCGCGCTCCGCGGCGCCGTGAGCGTCCAGGCGTTGAACTGCGGGACGGCGCCGAAGCGCGCCCCGAGCGCCCGCAGCGCCGTGCGCAGCATCGCCAGTCCGACGTCGCCGTCCTGCTCGAAGCTCGGCGACGGGGTGCGGGGGATGATGCGGAGCTCGAAGGGGGAGCGGGAAGCCCAGGGGCAGATCAACAGCGCGTCGTCGTCGATCGCCACCAACCGTTCCTTCCGGCGAACCTCCTCGGAGGCGACCTCGGCGAGCAGGTCGCCGCCCATGGTGTGCTGGTTGTAGGAGGAGAACCGCTCCCGCTCCCTGGCGATCGCGACGGGGACGAAGCCCAGCGCGTAGAGCTGCGCGTGGCTGTGTTCGAGCGAGGCGCCCGCCTCCCGCCCTTCGTTGAGGATCAGCTGCACGTAGGCAGCCCTCTCGGCATGGGCGCGCATCCGCTCTCGCCAGCCCGCCATGGCCGCGGCGAGCTCGGCGTCGTCGAGTTGGCCGAGCGATGTGTGGTGTTTGGGTGAGTTGACGATCACCTCGTGGAATCCGGTCGCCACGGAGGCCTTGAAGAGATCGGGCTCGCGCCCGCGTGAGGTGGCTCGGAGCGGATCGCCGACGGCCGTGAAGCCCTCGCCCGCCTCGGCGCCGCCCTCCGGGGCCGTCACCGAATCGTCCTCCCAGGTCTGCGCGAGCGCCGGGTACAGGTTCGGAACGGCCCGGACGCGCCAGCCGGGCGTGTCCGGGTCCCCTCCGCCGGGGCGGTCCGCCCAGGTCTCCGGGGGCGTGCGGTCCTCGTGCCCCTCACAGAAGGGGCAGTTCTCGACCGCCTTCGGACCGGGCTCGGTGGTGACCGCGCCGAAGTCGAAGGGCCGGTCGGCCCGCGCCGGCGAGAGGATCGTCCGCAGACCGGTGAGCTGGTCCAGGCGGACCTCCGGCTCCGGCTTGCTCTCAGCCACCGAGCTCCTTCCGCATCCGCACGTGCTCGATCTCGGCCTCCAGAAACGTCTCGCCCTCGGGGACGTAGCCGTGGACCGCATAGAAGGACTCGGCCCTGCGCTGGGCATTCAGGAGCATCTCCCTCGCGCCCCGCTCGCGCGCCTCGCGCTCCGCTCCGGCGAGCAATCGCCCGCCGACGCCGTTCCGGCGTACCCGCCGGTCGACCACCATCCGTTCGAGCTTCCACTCCCCGCCGCCGAGGTCCCGCAGGCGGCAGGTCGCGATCACGCCCGTGTCATCGACTCCCACGATCTGCACCGACTCCCGATCGAGGTCATCCACCTCCTCCTCGGGATCAACCCCCTGCTCATCGACGAAGACGCGGACCCGCAGGTCCATTGCGGCCTCGATCTCGGTGGCGTCACGGGTCGCGCGCACCGTGACGGTGAGGCGGCAGTCGGCGCTCAGGTTTCCGACTTCTTGGTCAGCCGCTGGAACGCGTCGATGAACTCGATCGGCAACGGGAAGACGATGGTCGTGTTCTGGTTCACGCCCATCTCGAGCAGCGTCTGCAGGTAGCGCAGCTGGAGAGTCGCCGGGTTCCTCGAGATGATGTCGGCGGCCTGAGCGAGCTTCTCGGCAGCCTGGTACTCGCCCTCGGCGTTGATGATCTTGGCCCGTCGTTCACGCTCGGCCTCGGCCTGGCGCGCCATCGCCCGCTGCATCTGCTCGGGGATCTCGACGTCCTTGATCTCAACGGTGCTGACCTTGACGCCCCAGGGCTCGGTCTGCTCGTCGATGATCTTCTGCAGGTCCTCGTTGAGCCGCTCGCGTTCCGAGAGCAGCTGGTCGAGCTCGGCCTTGCCCAGCACGGACCGCAGCGTGGTCTGCGCAATCTGGGACGTGGCGAGCAGGAAGTTCTCGACCTCGACGATCGAGCTGTTGGGGTCGATCACCCGGAAGTAGGCAACGGCGTTGACGCGGGCGGGAACGTTGTCGCGGGTGATCACCTCCTGCGGCGGGATGTTGAGGGTGACCGTCCGGAGGTCAACTCGGACCATCCGGTCGATCACCGGGACCAGCAGGATCAGCCCGGGTCCCTTCTGGGCGATCAACCGCCCGAGGCGGAAGATCACCCCGCGCTCGTACTCCCTCAGGACCCGGACCGACGAGCCTAGGAAGATCAGCACGAAGAACGCGATGACAACGATGACGCCAATCGCTACCGTCATGTGTCAGGCCCCTTTCTCGACAGTTGCCTGGTCTTGGTTGGCGACGGGCTCCACCTCGAGAGTCAGGCCGTCCACCGCCCTGACACGGACTCTATTGCCTAGCCCGATCTTGTCAGCGCCCGTCGCCCGCGCCTTCCAGAGGGCGCCCTGCACGAAGATTTGACCCTCCGGGTCGAGCGGCTCGCGGACCTCCCCGACCGATCCGACCATCTCCTCGGATCCGGTCCGGACGGGCTCGTCGCGGTGCGCCGCCAGGGCCTTGCGCGAAGCGAAGACGACGAATCCGGCGAGAATCACGCCGGCGACCACGATCGCCGCGACCGGGAGGTCGTGGCCCGCGTCGCGCCAGGCGAAGCCGGCGCCCACCAGGGCGGCGACCCCGAGCAGGCCGAGGACCGTCGTCGGCGCGTGGGCCTCGGCGATGAAGAGCAGTAACGCAAGCGCAAGTAGGGCGATCGCCAGGCCTTCCATACGACCATTATCCGCCTGACGCGTACTTGTTCACGTCCGCGACCAGATCCGACTCGTCCTGATAGACGCCCGGATGCGTGAAGACGAGCTTTCCGGAGCGGTCGTAGAAGCTGGTGGTCGGGAAGGCCTGCGGCGGGCCGCCCAGATCCTGGGCGATGTGCAGATCGGCGTCGCTGTAGGAGGGATAGGGCAGGGGCAGCTCCGAGAGGAAGGTTTCGGCGGAGCCGCTCGAGTCGTTCGAGTTCACGCCCAGGAAGCCGATCTGCCCGCCGCGCTTTTCCGCGAGCGATTGGAACCAGGGGAACTCGAAGCGGCAGGGGCCGCACCACGAGGCCCACTTGTTGACCACTACCGGTGTCCCCCGGAGCTGCTGGAGGCGGGCGTCGAAGGCGTCGGTGCCGCCGTCGAGCAATTGGTTCGCCTGAGAGCGGATCGCGGCCAGTTGGGGCGGAGCCCCGGAGATCGGCGCTTTCGCCTGATCGGCCGTCAAACGGGAGTCCGGATTGCCGTTGCTTGCGCCGCAGCCGGCGACCACGAGGGCTGCCAGCACCGAAATCAGGGCAAAAGTCGTGCGTGCGGCTCTTGGGCGGGGGCTTGTTTTCACATTTAGGGAATACGGGTCACAGGTCAAGAGTGCTTTAATTACTAACGGTCCATCTAGTTCCTGGACCCTGGGAGAGCCCGGAGCGGATAGCCGTATCTCGGGTTTGTCCTGTGATCAGGCCGATTGCGCTTCGCCATCTTTGCGTTTGGCGAGGAGCGGCAGATCAAGAGCCTCAGATGGCTGAAGAGACCAAGGCAGCCGCCAAAGCGGCAAAGGCGCCTACGAGCGCCGACATCGAACGTGCTCGCGAGTTCGCCCGCGAGCCCTTCCTGCTGGAAGGAGAGAAACCCAAGGACCTCGCTTCCGGGACGCCTCGGCGGCGAGCGCTCGATGCCGCCCTCGTCGAGATTGACGACGGCCGCGAGGCGCCGTCGATCGAGTGGCGCCGCGACTTCTCGCTCCTGCTCGGCCTGGAGCGCCTGCTCTCCGAGGAGACGCCTCACCTCGCCGACGGCGCCGAGCTCTCCGCCCACCAGGTGGACGCCCTCTCGGGCACTCTCGCCGCGCTGATCGCCGACGTCCAGGAGCGGATCGACGGCCACTCCTGGGCGGGGAACGGCATCGCACCGGCCGTCGAGAAGATCGAGGACGACGCCTCGGAGAACGGAGCCGGAGCGGACACCGAGGACGCGGAACTCGACGAGGACGAGGAGGTCGAGGACGAGGAGGATGTCGAGGACGAGGATGACGTCGAGGATGAGGAGGACGTCGAGGACGAGGAGGCCACCGAGGAGGAGGAGGCCGAGGACTGGGACGAGGATTCCGACGAGGACGTCGTCGAGGAGGCGCCGGAGGACCCCGGCGCCAACCGCCGCTTCTGGTTCGAGCACGCCACCGGCTCCGGCAAGACCGTCGCCGCCGTTGGCTTCATCGAGGCCTCGCGGACGGGTGGCATCCTGATCCTGACCCACCGTCGCAACCTGGTCGATCAGTTCATCGGCGAGATCTCCGACCGCGGCTACGCCGACCGCCTCTCGCCGGCCCTGCTCGACGGGGCGGACCACCCCTACGGCCCGGTCACCGTCGAGACCTACCAGTGGTTCGTCCGCAACGCAGGCCGGATCTCCGATGCCTACTGCGTCGTGATCTGCGACGAGGCCCACACCGCGCTCGGCGAGAAGACCAGCGCCTGCATCCGTGCCTGGCCCGGCCCGGTCTTCATCGGCATGACCGCGACCGGCGCGCTGATCGCCCGCCACGTCACCGATCTCTTCCCCACACAGACTTCCCGCTTCGACCTCGCCCAGGCGGCCCGCCGCGGAGTTATCGCGCCGCTGCGCTGCGTGCGCATCCCGCCGGGCCCGGGCGTCAGGACGATCGCCAAGGTGCCCCTGCGGAAGGGCGAGGTGGACCAGGACTTCGACCAGGAGGAGCTGGCCAAGCTGCTGGACCAGACGCCCTTCAACGTGGCGATCGCGGATCTCTATCGGTCTCGCTTCCGCCGGGTGCCGGGAGTGGTCTACACAGCCGGCGTCAAGCACGCCACCAACGTCGCCAAGGCCTTCCAGGAAGCCGGAATCAACGCCCGCGCGGTCTCCGGTGAGACGCCGAAGCGAGAGCTCGCCGAGATCTTGGCGGGCTTCGAAAGAGGCGAAGTGGATGTGCTCTGCAACGCGATGCTGCTCGCCGAGGGCTGGAACAGCCCACGCGCGACGATCTGCATGCACCTCGCGCCGACTGCCTCCCGGCGGGTCTACCAGCAGCGGGTCGGCCGTGTCACCAGGCGCAACCCGGGCAAGGAAGCGGGGCTCGTCATCGACTTCGTCCACCCGGCCACCACCCACGACGAGACGATCGTCACCCTGCACAGCCTCCTCGACCGCGACGTCTACCGCGGTGGCGCGATCGTGGTCGGCCCGGTGCGGCGCGGCCGCGGCCGCCGGGTTCGGGTCGAGAAGCGCGTCGTGCCGGTCTCGGACGACTCCAACCGCCGCCTGCGCGTCCTGGAGCGCGAGCTCTGGCGGATCGCCGTCGAGAACCTGAACCACTCCGAGCAGCACGTCTGGGCGGCGCTCGCCGGAGCGCGGGTCAACCCCTCGGGCTGGCGGCGAGCCAAGGCGATGCTCCAGCACGACCAGAGCAAGGAGCTCCGCCGCCGCTTCCTGCTCACCTGCCTGCAGCGCAACCGCAATCAGCAGCTGCGCATCAAGGCACTCAGCGAGATCGCGGTGCTGCGCGACGCGGAGGCCTTCGACGATGCGATCGACACCATCGGCACGTGGTCGCGCGACGACCGGCGGGCCGGCAGCAAGGTCATGATGGAGGCGCTCGCCGAGCGACGGATCGGCCGTCGCGACCAGGCGCAGGCCTGGGTCTGGCGCCTCGCCGACTACACCCGCGACCTGCACGAGGAGTACGCGGTCCAGCGCTGGCCCGAGACGAAGCGCCTACTCGGCCTGTTGGTCAACTCATCGGGACGTGCCCACGGGCGCAACGCCCGCCGGCTGGTGCACGCCGCGCGCAACCAGGACCGCCGGCTCGCCGCGGCTCTGCTCGCCGCCGGCATCGCCCACACGCCCGAGGGCGAGGAGGTCCTGCGAGGGGCCCGGATGCGCGCCGCCCGCAAGCCGTCCGCCGTCGCTCGAGAGCTGCTTCGCAACTTCCCCAAGTCTGGGGGTCGCCGCCGGCGCCGCAAGCGCAAGGGCGGCGGGGTCGGGAAGAGCGGCGGCGCAAGGGCAAATGGCGCGCGGGCGGAGCAGCAAGACGTCGAGGAGCTGGAGGTCACCGAGAGCGAGAACGGCTCGGCACCCGAGGCAGAAGAAGCCGAGGCGGAAGCAGCCGACTAGCCGGCTGTGGCTAGCGCCCGACGGCGAGGTGGACCTCGCCGGCACCCAGGCTGACTCGCTCCCCGTCCGTCTTCTCAACCACGAGGTGACCGCGCTCGTCGATCTCCTGGGCGACGCCATCGCCACCGTCCCATGAGATCTGCCTGCCGGAGAGGACGTCTCGGGTCCGGAAGACGGCGAGCACCTCATCGTCCGCGGCGCCGACCCAGCGACCCAGCACCTCGTTGAGGGCCCCGAGTGCGCGCCGCACACCGGGCGCGCCCCCCGGCGGCACTCCCCCCTCCGCCTCGGTGGGCAGCACCGAGGCGGCCGTCTCGCGCAGCTCCGGCGGGAACTCGTCCTGGGGGATCGCGACGTTCAGGCCGACTCCGATCACCGCCCAGCCCTCCTCCGGGCGAGCCTCGACCAGTACGCCCGCCACCTTGCGCTCGTCCACCCAGACGTCGTTCGGCCACTTCACCTGGCAGCGGACGGGCGCGACCGCCTCGGTGGCCTCGCAGACCGCCACCGGCACTGCGAGGGGCAGCAGGGTGGCTCCATCCGGAGCGAAGGGTCGCAGTAGCGCCGAGTAGAGGAGACAGGAGCCGGGCGGCGCGAACCACTCGTTGCCGCGACGACCGCGGCCCGCCGTCTGCTCATCGGCGGTGACCACCAGCCCGCCAGGGGCCCCGGCCGTCGCGAGCTCCTTGGCGCGCTCGTTGGTCGAGTCCGTGCGCCGGAAGTGTCGGTGGGGGTGTCCGAACTCGGTCACTTCAATGGCCGGAGCGTCACCTCGCCGTCGGGCGCGAGATTCATCAGCCCCGCGGCACTCCCTCCGCCCACCGCCAGCGCGAGCGCCCCGGAGGAATCCTCGAAGAGGAGCACCTCGCCTGGATCGACCTCGGCGAAGGTCCGGGCCCAGACCGCTTCGAAGCGGCCGTCGGGTGCGCGGATGTCGAGCGCCTCGCCGGGCCGGAGTGGGCCGTCGACGAGCATTGAAGAGTCGAGATCGAGCGTGACGTTGCCATAGCCGTCCACGTGGATCGCATGAGCGACGATCTCGTCCGGCCCGATCCGGGGCGTCGGGAGGTCCAGCGCGGTCAGTGACGCCGGGTCGATCGGCTGACCAGCTTCCTCGAGCCGCGCCCCGAGCGCCAGGTGTGCGGCCACGGGCGCGAACAGGTCACGCCCGTGGAAGGTCGCCGACACCGGCTCGAGGCGGAAGGGCGAGCGCGTGAGGTCGACGGCGTCGAGCGCGCCGCCGAGCCGTTCCAGCGCGCGTGAGAGCAGGCCGTTGTCGGGCCCGACCAAAAAGCGGCCTTCCGCGGCGGCGACCGCGACCGCACGGCGCTCCGAGCCAACGCCCGGATCGACGACCGCGAGATGCACCCCGGGTGGGCAGGAGGGGAGCGCGTTGGCGAGCAGGATCGCGCCTTGGCGGATGTCCTGGCGGGCGACGCCGTGGCTGAGGTCGATCAGCGGGGCGCCGGGCGCGATCTGCGCGATCACGGCCCGGCAGACGCCCGCGAACTCGTCCTCGTAGCCGTAGTCGGAGAGAAACGTGATCGGCCGCGGCTGAGCCACGCCCGGATCCTATGTGGCGCTACTTCTTCGGCTTGGTCTTCAGCGTCTTGGCGTTGACGGTCCTCGTCGCCGTCCCGCCCGTCTCGTCGGTCGCGGTCAGCGTGACGGTGCCCTTGCCCTTCTTCTGCGCCTTCTTGTTCGCCGGCGCGATGATGGTCCCGGACGCTGTTCGCGACGAGCTGAGTCCTGGTGACACCCGCGCTGCCGCCCGTGGTCACGGTGCAGTTGGCGTCACAGACCGCGCTGATCGCGAACTTCTTCTTGATCTTGAACGGCGCGGGATCGGCCTTCAGGGTCGGGTTGGCGTGGATGATCTGCAGGTTCCAGCCGTTCCAGCTGCCCAGTGGTGGCTCCAACGGCGCATCGACCACGGTCACCGTCCATGCCCCAACGCTCGCCTGCGCATTGAAGGCTGAAAGCGGCTGGGTGGGCTTACCGGCGGTGGTCGGATTCCCGCCGTTGAGCGCCGTGCAAAACGCGCTGTTGCCGTCAATCGGATTGGTGGCCGAGTCACTGATCGTGAACGCGGATGTATTTGGGTAGGTCGCGCAGCCATTGGTGATCAAGGTGATCTCGGTGCCGGTGGGGCTCTTCAACCTCATCTGGAAGTCGCTGCCACCTCCCCCGCTATAGCTCGGTGCGACTTTCGTGAGCTGCAGCGACTGCACCGGCGTTCGGCCCGGCGGAACGAAGACCTGTGACGGCAGCCCGGCCTGCCCCGTGTCGCCTGGGATCCCGAACGTCGCGGTGCTCGGGTAGTCCGCCGTCCCGGCGAAGGCGCTGCCGGTCATGGCGAGAAGCGCGGTCACTCCTACGGCGGCGGCAACGGACACCTTTGTCATTGGCTTTCGGCTGGTCATTGATCTCCTGTGGCGGCCGTCTTGGCCACCGCGTCCAGCAGTGCCACTACGAGCCCGTCGATGTCGTGCCGTTCGGCTTCGACGTCTACGGAGAGGCCCGCCTCGCGGATTGCCTCGCTGGTGATCGGGCCGATCGAGACCACCTGCGTACCCTCGGGAGCCCCGTTCGGGCTCGCCGCCATGAAGTTGCGGACGGTCGAGGAGGAGGTGAAGGTGATGAAGTCGGCCTCCCGGGCGCGCTCCAGCGCCTCGGGGTCGGGCTCCTCCGCGACGGTCTCGTAGAGGGTGACGACATCGACCTCGGCGCCCTTTTTGCGCAGAGCCTCCGGAAGGACCTCACGAGCCTCGGCGGCTCTGGCGATCAGGACAGGCTTGCCCTGGAGCTCCAATTTGTCGAGCGCCTCGACGAGCTCCTCGGCGACGAACCGGTCGGGCACGATGTCGGCGATCACGCCGAAGGACGCGAGAGCCGCTTCCGTCCCGGCGCCGATCGCCGCGACGCTCGCGTTGGCCAGCGCCCGGGCATCCCGGCCCTGCGCCGCCATCGCCTCGAAGAGCAGGTTGACCCCGTTCGGGCTCGTCAGGCAGACCAGCGCGTAGGTGTGCAGGCTCTCGATGGCGCGTCGGACCTCGTCGGAGTCGAGTCGCGGCTCGATCCGGATCGCCGGCAGCTCGATCGGCTCGGCGCCGAGAGCGTCGAGGCGACGGGCGAGCTCGCTCGCCTGCGCCCTGGCGCGGGTCACGACGACCCGCTTACCGTGCAGGGGCCGGCCTTCGAGCCAGGCGATTCGCTCCCGCCGAGCCGCGACGGGCCCGATGACCGTCACCGAGGGCGGCGTGATCTCCGCCTCGTTCGCCGTCTGCGCAATGCCCTCCAGCGTCGAGCTCACTGTGCGCTGGCCGGGCAGCGTGCCGCGCTCGACCACCGCGGCCGGCTCGGATGGGTCCCGTCCGGCGGAGATCAGCGCCTCGGCGATCCGCGGCAGGGCCTTGACGCCCATGTAGAAAACGAGCGTGCCCGGGAATCCCGCCAGGGCCTCGTAGTCGAGCACGGAATCCTCCTTGTCCGGGTCCTCGTGGCCCGTAACGAAGGCGACTGCGGAGGCGTCGTCGCGGTGGGTGACCGGGATGCCGGCGTATGCGGGCGCCGCCACTCCGGCGGTCACCCCGGGGACGACCTCGAAGGGGATGCCGGCATCGGCGAGCGCCTCCGCCTCCTCGCCGCCGCGGCCGAAGACGAACGGGTCGCCGCCCTTCAGCCGGACAACGATCTTGCCCTGGCGCGCGCGATCGATCAGGAGCTCCTCGATGCCCTCCTGCGGAACACTCGCCGCGCCGGGCTCCTTGCCCACGTAGAGGATCTCGGCGTCCGGCCGGGCGGCCGCGAGCGCGTCGCGGGGGATGAGGCGGTCGTGGACGATCACGTCCGCGGCCACGATCAGATCGAGCGAGCGGATCGTCATCAGGCCCGGATCGCCGGGACCGGCGCCGACCAGGAAGACGACCCCGACTTCGTTCACGTTAAGGCCGCCATTGATTCGGCCCTGGCGAGGATGTCCACAGCTCCCGCCGCCTTCATCCGCTCTGCGAGGGCGGCACCGAGGGACTCCGGGTCGGAGGCGTCCTCCTCCAGCTCGTCCCGCAACCACTCGCTTCCGTCAGGGAGCCCGCAGAAAGCCCGGAGCCGCATGCGCCCGCCGGGCTCGAACGCCGCATTCGCGCCGAGCGGTGTGTTGCAGCTCGCTTCGAGGGCGGCGACCAGGGCGCGCTCGGCCGACAGCAGGCCGAGCGCGCCGCGGTCGGTGATCGACTCGGCTGCGGTGGTGGCACGGTTGTCCGAGCGGCGCGACTCGATCACGAGCGCGCCCTGTCCCGGCGCCGGGACGCACTCGTCGGGCTCGATCGCAAACGCGATCTCCTCCGCGCGCCCCAGCCGGCTCAGCCCGGCTGCCGCCAGCACGAGCCCTTCGAAGTCGCCGGCCTCGTAGCGCTCAAGGCGCGTGTCGACATTCCCGTGCAGCTCGATCACCTCCAGGTCCGGGCGCCTCGCCAGGATCTGAGCGCGGCGCCGCAGGCTCGAGGTGCCGATTCGCGAGCCCGCCGGCACCTCGCCGAGCGAATCGACATGGCCCACGTAGGCGTCGCGAGGATCCTCGCGCTCCGGCACGCCGGCGATCTCGAGGTCCTCCGGCAGGTCCGTCGGCAGGTCCTTGGCCGAATGCACCCCGAGGTCGACCTCGCCGTCGAGCAGCGCCCGCTCGATCTCCCTTACGAATCGGGCCTTGTCCCCACCTGATTCGATGCGAGGGCGCGCGTCAGCGCGACCCGTTTCAGGCTGGTCGGACGTCTTGATCGGCACCACCTCGGCGCCGCCGAGTGCCTTGGCGACTGCGTTCGCCTGGGCCAGGGCGAGTGCGCTGCCGCGCGTCCCGAGACGGAGTGGCCGCTCAGCCACGCTCGCTGCGACGACGCCTCTCATCGAGGGAGGCGACGTCCGCGCCCTCGCCGGAGTCGGCGTCGGGCTCGGTGCCGGCATCGAGCCCGAAGAGCTCGCGGAGCGCGCTGACCTGGAGATACGCGTCCTCGCGATCGGCCGCGCCCTTCAGACGCACCGTCGGCTCGTGCAGGAGTCGGTTGGCGATCGCGTGGGCGAGCATCTCGACACGCTCGCGGTCGGTCGCCGACAGGCTCTCCCAGCGGGTCGTGTTCTCGGCCAGGACCTGCGAGACGATCGCGTCGGCGCGCTCCCTCAGCGCTGCGACCGTCGGCATCACCTCCTGAGCGCCCATCCAGCGCTCGAAGCGGCTCAGCTCGGAGTCGAGGATCCCCCCGGCGCGGCGGGCCTCCGCCTCGCGGCCGGACGCGTTCCGCTCGACGATCGCCTGCACCTCGTCGACGTCGTAGAGGCTGACCCCCTCGATCTCCCGGCACTCCGGATCGATGTCGCGCGGGACCGCGAGGTCGATGACCAGCAGGGGCGCAGGGTCGCGCTGGTCCATGATCAGCTCGAGCTCTGAGCGCTCGATCAGGTGGTGGGGCGAGTTGGTCGTCGAGACGACGATGTCCGCGCTCGCCAGCTGCGCCGGGAGCTCGTCGATCCGGACCGCGTGGCCGCCGAAGCGCTCGGCCAGCGAGATCGCCCGGTTGTAGCCGCGGTTGGCGATGAAGACGGCGTCCGAGCCGCGCGCCGCGAGGGCGCGGGCGGTGAGCTCGGAGGTCTCGCCCGCTCCGATCAAGAGGACCCGCCGCGCGGAGAGATCGCCGAGGTTCCTCTGGGCGAGCTCGACCGCGACCGATGGGATCGAGACGCCCTTCTCCCCGACCGCGGTCTCGGTCCGCACGCGCTTTCCCGCCGCGAGGGCGCCGCGGAACATCCGGTTCAGGATCGGACCGCTGGCGCCCTCGACAAGCGCCAGCTCGTAGGCACGCTTCACCTGGCCCTGGATCTCGGCCTCGCCGAGGATCATCGAGTCGAGGCCCGCCGTGACCCGGTAGAGATGTCTCGCGGCGTCGGCGTCGCGCAGCGAGTAGAGCGGGCCGAGCAGCTCGGTCGGCGGGATCCCGGCCTCCCTGGCGAGGACGCCGAGCCCCGCGGTCTCAGCCTCGACCGAGTCGGTGGCGACCAGGTAGAGCTCGGTGCGGTTGCAGGTGGAAAGCGCGAGGGCCTCGCTGATCGGCTCCTCGGAGACGAGCGCGTTCAGCACTCCGGCCGCACGACCTTCGGTGAGAGCGAGCTGCTCGCGCAGAGCCAGCGAGGCGGTGTGGTGGGAGACACCCAGGACGAGGAGGCCGCTCATCGCTCCCCCTGACGGACTGTCTCGATCTCGCGCTCGCGCTCGTGGATCTCGCCGACGTCGTGCTCCGGCTGACGCGCCTGGTGCCGGTCGGCGAGGTCTGCGAGGGACCCGAGCTCGCGCTGGATGCGGGCCAGCTTCGCGGCCATGATCGCCACGTAGATCAAGAGCAGGAGGAGGAAGACGAGATAGGCCCCGCCCACGTAGCGGTCGGCGTCCTCGATTGCAAGCAGCGGGATCACGCCGTCGCCTCCAGAGCCCGGCGGATCCGCTTCAGGTTCGCCGAGGCGGCCTTCGAATCGAGCTCGAACCAGACCAGGGTCGTCCAGAGCAGCGCCATCCCGGCGAGGCAGACGAGGAACGGGAACAGCATCGAATCGGGCAGGCCGCCGGTGGAGGAGAAGGTGCGCGGATGGATCAGCGGCTGTGCGAGGCGGACCGCGAGGAAGTTGAGCGGCACGAAGGCGCCGGCGGTGATCGCGAACACCGAGGCGTAGCGGGCCTGGCGGTCGCGGTCCTCGATCGCGTAGCGCAGGGGGTAGTACGTCGCATAGAGCAGGAAGACGATCAGGAAGCTGACCAGGGTCGGCTCCTTCCACTCCCACCAGACGCCCCAGGAACCCTTGGCCCAGATCGCGCCGGTGAGGAGCACGGCGAGCCCGAAGATCACGGAGATGTGAATGGAGACGTAGGAGCGGGCGTCGTGCTTGGGGTCGCCGGTGCGCAAATGGCGGATCGCGTGGATCGCCGCAACGATCCAGCCGCCCAAGGCCACAGTCGCGAGTGGGACGTGCAGATAGAAGATCTTCTGGATGAAGCCTTGATCGGCATCCTCGGGGGCGGCGAAGAAGGCCAGCGCGTACCCCGCGGCCATCACCAGGACGGTGGCGGTCGCCAGGCGGCGCAGCGTGATCGATTTGAGGGCGTTGGCCATCCGGTGTCCCTGGCTAGTCGTCCAGCAGGAAGTCGAAGGTCGCGTAGCCGACCAGGAGGAAGATCAAATCGTAGAGGCCGAGCAATCCAAGCCATGTACCGAAGCGCCCGTAGTCGGGGCCGCCCGCGGCCAGCAGGTGCTCGCCAGCCCCGGCGGTCGCGATGACCAGGGGTATCAGCAGCGGCAGCAGGATCAGCGGCCCCAGCAGGTCCCGGGCGCTCGACATCGTCGCGATCGTGGAGATCAGGGTTCCGGTCGCGGCCAGGCCGACGTTCGCCAGCAGGAGAACGAGGGCGAAGGGGAGCAGCCCAGAGGCCGAGTCGAGGAAGAAGAGCGCAAAGATCGGGACGGCGACCAGCTCGAGGACCACTAGGTAGATCACCAGGGCGCTCGCCTTGGCCGCGAAAAGGACGGTGCGGTCGACCGGCGCGAGCCGTACGAGGTCGAATCCGCCCTCCTCGCGCTCGGGGACGAACAGCCGGTTGATGGCGAGCAGCGCAGCGAACAGCAGCGTCGGGATCAGGACTCCGGCCGCCAGCTCGCCGTTCAGGCTGGTCCGATCGAGGCCGAAGCGGAAGATGACGAAGGCGGTGACGGCGAACAGGGCCATCGCCGGCAGGGAGCGAAGGGTGCGCAGCTCCACCCGCAGGTCCTTGCGCAGTAGCGCGGAGAACGGGGTCATCCCAGCTCCAGGACGAAGTCCGCCGCTTCCGTGGCGGCTCCCCGTTCGTGGCTGACCACCACGCGCGTCCGGCCGTCACCGGCGGCAATCAGAGGAGCGATCCGGAGCCGGGCCTCGGGATCGAGATGGGCGTCGGGCTCGTCGAGCAGGAGCAGCTCCGGCTCGTGGAGCACGGCCCGGCAGATGTCGATCCGCTGCTTCATCCCAGCGGAGAGCTCCGCGACGCGGTCGTCCGCCCGAACGCTCATGCCGACCCCCTCGAGCAGGACCTCGATCCGCGGCCCGGCCACCTCCGATCCGATCCCGTGCAGCGCGGCCACCAGCTCGAGGTTCTCGCGGGGGGTCAGGTCGCGGTAGAGCAGCGGATCATGGCCCAGATATCCGACGCGGCCGCGAAGCCGGTGGGTCTCCTTGGGCAGGTCGCAGCCGAGCACCGAGACCTCACCCGAGCTCGGCCGCAGGAGGCCGGCCAGGATCCGAAGGAGCGTGGACTTGCCCGATCCATTCGGCCCGAGGACCGCGAGGTTCCCTCCAGGGTCGACCCTGAGGTCGACGCCGTCGAGCGCGGTGCGGTCCCCGAAGTCGCGCCTCAACCCGACCAGCTCGATCGCCGGCTCGAGCGGCCGACTCACCTCAGGCGAGCGTATCTCCACGGCCATCCGCTCCATCATCGAAGCGAATCTAGCGGTGTGAGGCTCGGCCGGCGCCTAGGCGCGGAGGCAGTAGCCGTAGGCCGTCAGGGTGGCCCCGGAGCCCCAGTTGAAGCCCGAGGCCGACCAGGTGCCGTCCTGGTTGATCATGCCGTTCGTCAGGAAGGTGGTGATCGAGCCGTTGCCGCTGAAGCCGCCGGCCGTCATCCGCGTTCCCGGCGGGCAGACTGGGGTGGTCGTGGTCCCGTAACCGAGGGCGAGGGAGGTCGAATTCGAGACCTCGCTCACCAGCGATCGCTTGCTCCGCGTGCAATAGGCGATCGCGGTCAGCTCCCCGCCGAAGTCGCCGAAGGCGTGGCCGACGACGCGCCAGGACTTGTCGGAGATCGCGCGGGATTCGATCACGTAGTTGCCGCCCCGTGAGGTGAAATCGGTCCGCTGGAACCCGCCCGAGAAGAGGTGACGACGGCCGGGGCAGGTCGCGACGACCGTCTTGGTCTGCCCGGGCTTGACGTACTTGGTGTTGTGGGGCGGGGTCACGTGCCCGAGCCGTGGGCCGCAGGCGACCTGCAGGGTCACACTGCGTGCCTGAGTGCTGCGGTGGTCGGGGTCGTAGAGCACCGCCGTGACGTGCCAGCCGCGCTGGACTCCGAGTCGCTCGTAGGAGTGGGGGTAGACGCCCTCGCCACCTGCGGTCGGTGGTGGGGTGCTGGTCATGCCGCCCCCAAGCGGACGCTGCTTGCCCGGACAGCCGACTGTCAGCCGGCGCTTCTCATCCGGCCTGGAGAGGGTGAAGCTCTGGCTCCTCATCGTGACGCCGCCTGAAACCCTCGCCTTCGAGCTGTGCGCGCCGCCCGCGAGGGCGGAGGCCGCGCCGAGAACGACAACCAGCGAGAACAGTAGGCCGGCGGTCACAAACAGTGCGAGGGAGCGTCGTGTGAGGGTCATGGCTCGGTAATTGACGGGTTGCATCGCGCCAACTGCACGTATCGGCCATTTGCTGGCGGCACTTGAGCGACTGTCAGTTACTTGGCCCCATGGACGTCTGCATGCCAGTACTCAAAAAGAACCCGTTACCGGAACCAAAATCACGCAGACGGCATAGGACGAACTCGTCAAACCTTCCTCTTTCGTTGCTTACGGGGTTAGCTGACGGGCTCGCGCTGAAAGATTGCGCTACGCGGCAGACTCGCCGCGATTCGCCCCAACTTGTGGTTCCCCCGATCTCGTGCCTAATCCTTTGGCCTGAGATTCAGCGGAAGTGCGCGCGGAAAGTTAGCAAACCGCCCGGGCTTACCACCCACTATTCAGGTCGCCCTCCCTATTTGCGCCAAAAACGGGGCGAACTGCCGGGTGCTACGAGCCTTTGCGCATGGTCCGGCGGGTGACTTCGACCAGCGGGCGAATCCCCTCCCGCAGGGCCTGGAGGCGGTTCCCGTTGCGGCTGTACAGCAGCTGCGCCGAGTAGCGAATGGCATCACCCAGCTTGCGGTCGTAGGGCTGCCACCACAGGTCCCTCGCCCAGCCCGGCTCCCAGGCGAGCTGCTTGATGTTCACGCACTCGTAGAAGCCGAACTTGGAGTGCGAGCGACCGAGGCCGGAGTCCTTGACTCCGCCCCAGGCACAGACGCAGGCGCCGTGCGAGAAGGAGTGGTCGTTGATCCACACCATCCCCGACTCGATCTGGTGTGCCATGCGCTCGCCCTTCGCGCGGTCCTTGGTCCAGATCGATGCCCCGAGCCCGAACTCCGAGTCGTTGGCAAGCTCGATCGCCTCCTCCTCGGAGTTGACCGTGACGATCGGGAGCACCGGACCGAAGATCTCCTCTTTCATGATCCGCATCTCGTGCGTGACGCCGGTGAGCACGACCGGCGCGATGAAGCTGCCCTTCATCCCCTCGACCTCGGTGGGGCCACCCGTGAGCTTCGTGGCCCCGCTCTCGACCGCGTCGTCGACCAGCTCGGTGACGATCTTCGCCTGGTCCTCGGAGACCATTGGGCCGATCTCCGTGGTCCACCCGCGTGGGTCACCCACCGTGAGCCGCTCCGTCTCGCGGACGACTCCCTGGACGAAGGCATCGGCGACGTCGCGGTGCACGTAGACACGCTCGATCCCCGAGCAGGTCTGCCCGGCGTTCGCGAAACCGCCCCAGACGGCGCCGGAGATCGCGTTGGCGAGGTCCGCGTCGGGACAGACGATCTGTGGGTCCTTGCCGCCGAGCTCGAGCACCGAGCCCTTCATGCGCTTGGCGCACTCAACGCCGACCTTGCGGCCGACCTCGACCGAGCCGGTGAAGAAGATCTTGCCTGCGGTGGACTTGACCAGCGCATCGCCGATCCTGCCGCCGCCGTGGATGGTGCGCACGAGGCCCTCTGGCAACCCGGCCTTCTCGAAGGTCTGGCGGATCCGCTCGCCGATCAGCGGGGTGAGGCTGGCCGGCTTCAGGACCACACCGTTGCCCGCCATCAGGGCGATCGCGACCTCGCCGAAGGGAATCGACCAAGGATAGTTCCAGGGGGCGATCACCCCCACGACGCCGATCGGCTCGAAGGTGATCTTGGCGCTCTTCGACTTCAGGAAGAGCGGCATCGAGAGCTTCTCGTCGGCGAGGATCTCCGGGCCGTTGTCGGCGATCCACTTCAGGGAGTCGACCGTCGGCAGCAGCTCCATCGTGTAGCTCTCCACACGCGGCTTGCCCTGCTCGTTGGTGAGCAGCTCGGCGATCTCATCCAGGTCCTCGAGCAGGACGTCGCCCGCGCGGCGCATATAGCGGGCGCGGTCCTCGAGCGAGAGCGCCGCCCAGAAGGGCTGCACCTCGGCGACGTCGTCGACCACCGCCTGCACCTTGGCCGGGGTGAGCGTCTCGACGGTCCCGACCAGCTCTCCCGTCGCCGGGTTGAACGACCCCAGACCAGCCTTGGACTTGGCGCCCTTTGCCGACGTCGCCTTCTTGCGCGACTTGGCGGGCTCGGCGCCGTTGCCGCTCCTGCCGCTGGCGCCTGACTTCCGGCTCGTGCCGGTCTTGCTGGAGCTCGCCTCCATCGCCTGCTTCCTCTCGTCGCTTGCGCTCGGTCGAAGGCGATTCTACGTGGGGAACAGCGGCCTCCCGCCGAGGCCGCTGTCTCCCTCCTCCCACTCTGTAGTCCGACGAAAGAATTGGAGGCCGAGAGCAATCCCCGAGCTCCCGGCCTCCGTGTCCACTCCCCGGCTTTTTACGCGCCGGCTCCGGCGAACCGCACGAACTACCAGAGCGTCAGACGATCCTCAGAACACGCCCTTCTCCGAAAGGTTGCGCGATCAGGAAGGTGGGGTTCGAGCGCTCTTAATCTGCGGCTAACGCTTGCCCAGCAGTTGTCGCAGCCGCTCGAGGCGCTGGCGAAGCCCCGCCTCGAAGCCCCGCTCCGTCGGCTCGTAGAAGCGCTCGTCCCGCAACGCCTCAGGCGCGAGCGGCTGGTCGCTGACCGCATCGGGCTCGTCGTGCGGGTAGCGGTAGCCCTCACCGCGGCCGAGCTTGCGGGCGCCGGCGTAGTGGGCGTCCTGAAGGTAGGGAGGGGGTTCCGCCGCGCCGTGCTCGCGTACGTGCGCCGAGGCCCGCGAGATCGCCCTCGTTGACGCGTTCGACTTCGGTGCGAGCGCCAGGTAGGCGGCCGCCTGGGCGAGGTTGAGGGCGCACTCCGGCAGACCGACGCGATCGACGGCCTGCGCCGCCGCATTGGCGATCACCAGGGCCTGCGGATCGGCGTTGCCGACGTCCTCGGAGGAGAAGATCACCATCCGTCGCGCGATGAAGCGCGGGTCCTCGCCACCCTCCAGCATCACCGCGAGGTAGTAGATGGAGGCGTCCACGTCCGACCCGCGAGTCGCCTTGATCCAGGCCGAGATGTAGTCGTAGTGCTTGTCGCCCTCGCGGTCGTAGAGCAGGGCCTTCCGCTGGAGAGCGTCCTCGACAGCGCCGATCGAGACCTCGCTCTCACCGGCCGCTTGGGTCGTCTCGACCGCTCGCTCGAGCGCGGCCAGGGCCACCCGCGCATCGCCGCCCGAGCGCCCCGCGAGCACCTGGAGCGCCTCGTCGGGCACCGGCGGCGCGTCCGGCAGGCCGCGCTCGTCGTTCAGCGCCCGCCTCAGCAGATCCTCGATCTCGTCGTCAGTCAGCGGCCGGAACTCGTAGATCTGGGTGCGCGAGAGGAGGGCCGAGTTGACCTCGAAGTACGGGTTCTCAGTGGTTGCTCCGATCAGAGTGACGAGGCCCTCCTCCACCGCCGGCAGGAGCGCGTCCTGCTGCGCCTTGTTGAAGCGGTGGATCTCGTCGAGGAAGAAGATCGTCGGCCGGCCCGACGCGCGCCGCTCCTCGGCGCGGGCGATCACCTCCCGGACCTCGGGCCGCCCGGCATTGACCGCCGAGAGCTCCTCGAACGCGCCCTCCACCCGGGCGGCGATGATCCGCGCCAGCGTCGTCTTCCCGGTCCCCGGGGGCCCGTAGAAGATCGCCGAGTGCGGGTCGCCGGATTCGATCGCGACGCGCAGCGCCGAACCCTCGCCGAGCAGGTGGCTCTGCCCGACGAACTCGTCGAGATCCCGCGGGCGCATTCTGGTCGCGAGAGGCGCATCATCGGGCGGGACGCCCGTGTGCGGCGCCTCGCCGCCGGTTTCGAACAGACGCTCAGCCATGCCGTTCAAGTATGAACCTGCTGCGTGGCCCCTCTGAACGTCATCGCCAGGGAGTGGCTGCGGATCGGTCTGATCGGGTTCGGGGGCCCGCCCGCGCACGTCAGCCTGCTCCGCGACCTGATGGTGCGCAGGAAGGGCTGGATGGACGCCCGTGCGTTCGAGGACGCGAACGCGGCATGCTCGCTTCTCCCCGGTCCATCTTCGACCCAGCTTGCGATCTTCTGCGCCTATCGCGTCGGTGGCCCTGCGGGCGCAGTTATCGGCGGCCTGGGCTTCATCGCGCCGGCGGTCGTCATGGTGCTGGCGCTCTCGGTGCTCTTCCTGTCGTCCGCGCCGCCGGAGTGGGTGCGGGGAGCGGGAGCCGGCGCCGGCGCCGCCGTCGCGGCCGTGGCCGTGCGCGCCGGGGGCGAGCTGATCAGGCCCAGCTACGAGCACGCAATGGCGGGCCACGGCCATCGTCTTCGCTGGCTCGCCTACCTGGTGGCCGGCATCGCGGCGGCGATCGCAATCGGGCCGTACCTGGTGCTCGTGCTGGTGGCCTGCGGCCTTTTCGAAGTTCTTCGTCGGACCGGGTCCGGCAGGGACGCGGCTGCGAGCTGGAGCCCTGCTGCGCTGCTCACGGGGGCGGCGTCGACTGGTGGGATCGGCGCCCTCGCCTGGACGGCCTTCAAGGTCGGAGCGCTCTCCTTCGGGGGCGGCTTCGTGATCATCCCCCTGATGCAGGGGGATGCCGTGGACGTCTACCACTGGATGACCGACGCCCAGTTCCTGAATGCCGTCGCGCTGGGACAGGTGACACCCGGCCCGGTGGTCGCAACCGTGACGGCGGTGGGCTACGCCGCTCACGGTGTCGGGGGAGCCCTGCTCGCCGCCGCCGTCGCCTTCGCCCCGTCGTTCTCATTCATCCTGCTCGGGGGAGGGCGCTTCGAGCGTCTGCGCCAAAACGACCGGGCACGGGGATTCCTCGACGGAGCGGGACCTGCGGCGATCGGCGCGATCCTGGGTTCCGCCGTCACGCTGGCCGGCGCTCTCAGCGAGAACTGGCAGATCGGCGTGCTGGCGGGCGCTGCCATCGCCCTCCTGGTCGTGAGAAGAGGGGTCGTCGAGACGCTCGTCCTCGCCGGTGCCGTCGGCGCCGGGCTCGCCTTGGCCGGAGCGCCCCTCCCTTGAGGGCCTAAGCTGGCCGCATGGAGGAGGGCACGGCCACCACGGCAGTCCCCCAGGGCCTCGGCCCGTCCGCGGTCGAGCTGCTCGGCCGCCTGATACAGACCAACACCGTCAATCCCCCTGGGAACGAGGACAGGGCGCAGGAGTTCCTGCGCGAGGACCTGACGTCGGCAGGCTTCGAATGCGAGCTGCTGGAGGCCGAGGCCGGCCGCCCCAACCTCGTCGCCCGCCTCCGGGGCGCTATGGAGGGGCCGACGCTCGCCTTCCTCGGCCACGTGGACACTGTCCGCGCCGACCCGGAGGACTGGACCTTCGACCCCTGGGCCGGCGACGTCGTCGACGGTTGGGTCCGCGGACGAGGCGCGCTCGACATGAAGGGCCAGGTCGCGGCCGAGGTGGCGGCCTGCATCGCTCTCGGCGAGAGCGACTGGCGGCCTGCCGGCGAGGTCCTGCTCGTCCTGACCGCCGACGAGGAGGTCGGTGGGGGCCTCGGCGCCCGCTGGCTCTGCGAGCAGCACCCGGACAAGGTGCGCGCCGACTTCATCGTCAACGAGGGTGGCGGCGAGTCCGTCGAGCTCGGCGGCCGCCGGCTCTACACCCTGAGTGTCGGGGAGAAGGGGATTTTCCGAATCAAGCTGCGGGCCCACGGCCGGGCCGGACACGCCTCCGTTCCGAGGATCGGCGACAACGCCCTGCTCAAGCTCGCCGGCTACATCTCGGCGCTCTCAGAGCAGCCGCAGGTGGAGCCGTCAGCGGCCGGCGAGGCGCTGCTCGAGGCGCTGACTGGCGAGCCGGTCAGCGGCGAACAGGGGATCAGGGCCGGCCTCGAGCGCCTGCGCGCCGTGCAGCCGCTGATCGCGGACTTCCTGGTCGAGCCGATGCTGGGCGTGACCCTCGCGCCGACGATCGCCCAGGCGGGCAAGAAGGCGAACGTGATCCCCGCCGAGGCCGAGGTGCTGATCGACTGCCGGGTCCCACCCGGATACGGCGAGGCGGAGGCGCTCGCGGCGCTCCGTGCCCTGATCGGCGAGGACGACGACTACACCGTCGAGTTCAGTGAGGCAGTGGTCGGCAACAGCTCACCATTCGACTCGCCGCTGGCGGATGCGATCCACGAGTGGCTCGCCGAGCTCGACCCGGAAGCCGGTATCGCACCGATCGTCATGCCGGGCTTCAGCGACAGCAACCCGTTCCGCACCGCGTTCCCGGAGGCTGTCGTCTACGGGTTCTGCCCTCACCGAGAGATCGACCTACTCGAGGCCGTGCCGCTGATCCACGGCGCCGACGAGCGCGTCCCGGCCTCGGACGTCGAGCTCTCCGCGAGCTTCTTCTACGAGCTTCCCCGCAGGATGCTCGGGTGAACGACGCTAGCCAGAACGGCGATCGCGCTCCTGCTGAGGAGCATTACGTCCTGCGCCTCGGTGGGATGGCGCTGCGCAACGGCCTGCTGATCCATGGCCCGACCTCATGGGCCGCGGCGGCTCGCGACGAGAACGACGAGATCCAGGTTGCCTCGGGGCCGAAACCCGCCCTGGCGCCGGAGCTCGCCGTGCGGGTGCCGCTGCTGCGCGGCCCGCTGAGGCTGGCGGAGGCGTTCATCCTGATCCCGACGGTGCGTATGAAGCTGCGCGCGGCGCGGCTGCCGTTCGAGGACGTGCGAGTGATCGCGGCTATGCTGATCGCCTCGACCGCGAGCCGGGCGCTCCGCCGCCGGCGCTCGAGCGCCGCCAATGAGCTGATGCAGGCCGCGCTCGGGCTGGCGCCGGCGATGGTGGCGCTCAGCGACCGCAACCTGGCCGCCTACCACGGCGTCGAGCACAAGGCTATCGGCGCCTATGAAGCCGGCTCCGACGACCCTGCCTCAGCGACCAAGGAGCACGAACGCTGCGGCTCCAACCTGGTCGCCCCCATGCTGGTTCTCTCCGCCGCGGGCCAGCTCCTGCTCGAGCGCTCGCTCGAGAGCCCGGGGCCGATCGCGCGGGCGGCGGTCGGAGTTGCGAGTGCGTCGCTCGCCGCCGAGATGTTCGCCTGGAGCGAGCGCAATCCCGAGACCACGGCCGCTCGCGCCTTCCACCGCCCGGGCCATGAGATCCAGCGGCTGATCGCCACCAAGGAGCCCACACCGGAGCAGCTCGAGGTCGGGGTTGCGGCGCTGAGCGAGATCCTCAAGGTGGAGCAGGAGGCGGAGGGCCAGCGTGAGGCGAGCGACCCGCTGCCCGCTACGTAGACTGCACGGCCCATGCTCGGCCGGATCGATCACATCGGCGTCGCCACCGATGACCTCGACGGGGCGATCGCCCTCTACGAGGGGACTTTGGGGATGCCCGTGGCCCACCGTGAGACAGTCGAGAGCCAGGGGGTCGAGGCCGTGCTGCTCGACGTCGGTGACGGTCATGTCGAGCTGCTGCGCCCCCTGGGGCCCAACACCCCGATCGGCAAGTACCTCGAGCGCAGGGGCCCCGGGCTGCACCACGTCGCCTACGCGGTCGAGGACATCGAGGACGTGCTCGGCAAGCTCAAGGAGTCCGGCATCGACCTGATCGATTCCGAGCCGCGGGTCGGGATCCGGCGATCTCGCGTCGCCTTCGTGCACCCTCGCTCGACCGATGGGGTGCTCACAGAGATCGTCGAACCGGCGGAGGCTCACTGATGGCCTCGGCCGAGCGAGTCTCGATCGGCTTCTCGGGCGGCGGCATGGTCGAGGTCCGGATCGACGAGGCGAAGCTCAAGGACCTCCGCAAGGCGCTCGACAAGGCGGATGGCTGGTTCGACCTCGAAGCCGAGGAGGGCTTCGTCGCCATCGATCTGCGCCAGGTCGTTTTCATCCGCAGCGCCACAACTCCGCAGCGGATCGGCTTCGGCGGGTGAAGCTCCGCGGCCTGATTCTGGCCGCGGCAGCCGCAACCGCCGGGGCGGCGCTGTGGTGGCGGAAGAATCCGTCCGCCTGTCCCTACTCGCAGCGCTTCTGGGTGGAAGCCCCGCACCCTCTGATCACCCGCGCCCGGCTCAAGGAGATCCTCGACCCGAAGGCGGGCGAGCGGATCCTCGAGGTCGGCCCTGGGACCGGCTACTACACGCTGGACGTCGCCGAGTGGGTGAAGCCCGACGGCGAGGTCGAGATCCTCGACCTGCAGCCGGAGATGCTCGACCACACGATGCGGCGCGCCGGCGAGCGCGGCCTGGTGAACGTGACGCCGACCCAGTCGGATGCCACCTCAATGCCCTACGAGGACGGCACGTTCGACGCCGCCTACCTCGTCACCGTGCTCGGCGAGGTCCCCGATCAGGACGCCGCGCTCCGCGAGCTGACCCGGGTGCTGAAGCCCGGCGGCCGCCTGATTGTCGGCGAGCTGGTCGGCGACCCGCACTACGTGAGGCTGGCGCCCCTGCGGCTGATGGCGACCGGCGCGGGTCTCGCCTTCGAGCGGCGGGTCGGGAACGCCCTCGGCTACTTCGCGCGGTTCGCGAAGCCGCCGAGCCCGGCCTAGCGGGCAGCGAGAGCGGTCCAGAGCCGCTCCTCGGCGTCCAGCACCCGCTCGGCCTCGGCGCTCAACTCCTTCCACTGCTCGGAATGGGGCTGCTCGGGCTCGCTCGCGGTCCGCGCAGCCAGCGCAAGGCGAGTCCAGTCCTCGGCCGCCTCGGACGCGATCGTCGCTTCCTCGTACCCAGCCTCCTCGAGGAAGCGCGAGTACATCTTGCGGAAGTTGCCGCCGCCGGTCCCGCGGCGCTCGATCACCTGGTAGAGGAAGCGGGCGCACCACTGCCAGTCCTCGGCAGCCTCCGGCCAGTCGCCGACCTCGGCCGCAAAGCGCCGCAGCGCCGGCAGCCCCTCGAAGTCGCCGAGCGGGGGCTCGAGCATCCGGCCGGCGGCGCGCTCGATGGCCTTCGGGGCGTGGGCGAGCAGGTCGTCGCGGTCGAGCTGCGTCCCGTCAGGCACATCGATCGCATGGCCCTCGAGCGGAAAGATCGGCTGCTGGGAGTGGCGTGCCTCACGCAGGCCCTCGAGCGAGGTTGTCTGCAGGTCCTCGAAGGCGGTATCGGAGACCCAGGCGAGCTCCTCGTCGTACCCGGCAAGCACGACCGCGTGGCCCGGGAAGTGGGCCGAGCGGCCGTAGTGGTCCAGGTAGTAGAGGTCGGTGAGCAGCAGCACGGGCCTGCCCTCGTCAACGGCCTCGCGGGCCAGCTTCCAGGAGGCGCCGGGGTCCGCCTCGGTGCGCAGCCGAAGCGGGGCACCGGTCAGCTCCAGGAAGTTCTCCTCGAGCCGGGCGGCCCGGCCGTTCGTGAACCGAGAAGGGGAGTGCTCGTCGAGGACCACGTAGTAGAAGCAGGCGCCCGCGCCGAGACCGAACGCCATCTCCTCCGAGATCTCGACCCCGTGGAAGCCGAGCAGGTTGCGCAGCGCCGTGGAGCCGCAGTGGTTGCCGGGCACGTGCCGGTAGCTGGGCACCATCACCCTGTTGGCGGTCTCGGCCATCCAACGATTGAACCGTATTCTGCGCCGGTGCTCCGGGCCCTCGACAGCCGCTTGCTCTATTCGATGAGAACCCGGTTCCACGGTCATACCGCCGAGAGCATCGGGAAGTGGCTGGGTCGGATCGGCGAGTACGGCGCGGTCTGGGTGGTGATCGGGATCGTGCTCGCCTTCGCGGACCCCGACAACGGCGAGGACTGGGTCGTGGCTGGGATCCTCGGGCCGGTCGCGATCGGGCTCAACTTCGTCGTCAAGCTGATCGTCAGGCGGCCGCGCCCGGTGCTGGAAGGGCTGCCGCCTCTCGGGGGCGCGCCGAGCTCGCTCAGCTTCCCCTCCGCCCACGCCACCTCCTCCTTCGCCTGCGCGACCGCCATGACAAGGATCGCCCCGGAGGCGGCGGTCCTGTTCGTGCTCGCCGCCGCGATCGCTCTCTGCCGCCCCTACCTCGGCATGCACTACCCCTCCGACGTGCTCGGCGGGGCTCTGCTGGGAACGGGCCTCGGGCTGATCGCGCCCCTCTAGTGGACCCGTGCCGATGAGGATCGGAATCGTCGGCATGCCCAACGCCGGCAAGTCGACGCTCTTCAACGCACTCACCGCGGCCGGAGCGGAGACCGGCGACTACCCGTTCACGACGGTCGAGCCGAATGTCGCCGTCGTCGGGGTCCCCGACGAGCGGCTCGAAAAGGTCGCCGACACGCTCCGCTCCTCCGAGGTGGTCCACGAGACGATCGACTTCCACGACATCGCCGGGCTGGTCAAGGGTGCCTCCCAGGGCGAGGGGCTCGGAAACCGGTTCCTGGCCTCGATCCGCGAGACCGACGCGATCTGCCACGTGATCCGCGCCCACAGCGCCGGCTCGGTGGCCCATCCCGAGGGCCGCGTGGATCCGGTCGCCGACGCGGCGCTGATCGAGACCGAGCTGCTCGCAGCCGACCTCGAGGGCGCGGAGCGTCGCCTGGAACGTGTCACCAAGCAGGCTCGCTCGGGAGACAAGGAGGCGGTCGCCGAGCGGGAATGGCTGGAGCGCATCGTCGAGGCACTCTCGGCCGGCCGCCCCGCCCGCGAGGTACCCGTGCCGGAGGCCGCACCCGACGCGCTGCGCAAGCTCTCGCCGCTGACCGCGAAGCCGATCCTGTACGTCGTCAACGTCGACGAGGGGGTCACCCAGGCGCCGCCCGAGCTGGTCGCGCACGCGGAGCAGATGCAGGCGAAGGTCGTCGTGATCTCGGCCCGGGTCGAGGCCGAGCTGCGCGAGCTGGACCCAGGCGAAGCGGAGGAGATGCGCCACGAGCTCGGCATCGAACGGTCCGGGCTGGAGCGCCTGATCCGTGCGGCCTTCGAACTTCTCGACCTGATCTCGTTTTTCACAGCGGACACGGACAAGGAGGCGATGGCGCGGACGCTGTCGCGCGGGGGCACCGCCTACGACGCCGCGGGCCGGGTCCACACCGACATCCAGCGAGCCTTCGTTCGCGCCGAGGTGATCGCCTGGGACGAACTGGTCGATGCCGGTGGCTACGCCGCCGCCCGAGATCGCGGGACGCTGCGAATCGAGGGCCGCGACTACGTCGTTCAGGACGGCGACGTCGTGCACATCAGGACCTAGCCACGGGCGCTCACTAGAGTCGCGGCGATGAGCGCTCCGCGCCCGACCGGTGATCGGCTCGCCGTGGTCTACGGCTACAGCCTCCCCGAGGGGGCGCATCCGGTGGAGGGGGAACGGGTGAGCATCGACGCCGGCGGGGAACGGCCGGTGGAGGCGATCGATGCCGGGGAGGTGGTCGGGGTCCCCCGGCACGGATTCGATCGCAGCGTCCCGGCGCACCTCGTCGACCATCGCGCCAACATGCGGGCCCTCTGCGAGCTCCGCTGCGACCGCGTGCTGGCTCTGGGCTCGGCGGGCAGCCTCCGCCTCGATCTCGACGTCGGGTCCTTCGTCTGTCCCGACGACTTCTACGCGCCCGAGACCGCGCCGAGCTTCTACGACGACCCCCGCGGCCACTCGGTCCCCGGCTTCGATCGTGACTGGCGAAAGGAGATCCTGGGCGCGTGGAGCGAGCACACCGAGACCGACCTCGTCGACGGAGGCGTCTACGCGCAGACCCGCGGCCCGCGCTTCGAGACGCCCGCGGAGGTGCGAGCGCTCGCCCGGGTTGCGGACGTGGTCGGGATGACCTTGGCCGCCGAGACGGTGCTGGTCCGTGAGGCCGGCCTGGCCTACGCCGCTGTCTGCTCGGTCGACAACCTCGCCAACGGCGTCTCGGATCAGCCGCTGACGGTCGAGGACTACCAGCGTGGTCGGGACCGGACGGCCGAGACGCTGACGGCGGCACTCGAGTCGGTCCTGCCCGTGCTCGCCGCGGGAGTAGCCAGGTGAGTCTCGCGGTCACCGGGGCGCTGCTGGACGGCGAGACGGTCGGGCTGCGGGTGGAGGATGGCCTGATCGCGGAGCTCGGCCCAGCGGCGGAGCCGAGAACGGGCGACGAGGTGATCGACGCCGAGGGGCTCCTGCTCAGCCCGCCGATGGTGAACGCCCACACCCACGCGGCGATGACCCTGTTCCGCGGCTTCGGCGACGACATGCCGCTGATGGAGTGGCTGCGGACGAAGATCTGGCCCGCCGAGGCGAAGCTCCACCCGGACGACGTCTACTGGGGCACGCGGCTCGCCTGTCTGGAGATGATCCGGTCCGGGACCTCCCGCTTCTTCGATATGTACTGGCACGGAACGGAGTCGGCGCGGGCTGTGGTCGACTCGGGCCTGCGCGCGGCGATCTCCACCGTGATGATCGACCGGCTCGATCCCGCCAGGGGCGAGTCGATGCGGGATGAAGTCCTCGAGTCCCTCGATCGCGTCGCGGATGCCGGCCCCCGCGTCTCACCCAGCCTGGGCCCGCACGCGATCTACACGGTCAGCTCCGAGTCTCTCGCCTGGCTCGCGGAGGTCGCCGCGGAGCGTGAGATCACCCTGCAGATTCACCTCTCCGAGACCGAGGATGAGGTGAGTGACTGCGTCGAGGCACACGGCAAGCGGCCGGCCGCCTACCTCGACGAGCTCGGCTTCCTTGGTCCTCGGACGGTGCTCGCTCACGGCGTCTGGCTCGACGAGGACGAGCTGGAGCTGATCGCGGCGCGCGAGGCAACCGTCGTCGCCAACCCCGCGGCGAACATGAAGCTCGCGGTGGGAGGGGTGCTCCCCTATCCGGCAGCGGCCCGGGCCGGTGTTCGGCTTGGGCTCGGCACCGACGGCGTCTCGTCGAACTCGAACCTCGACTCCTTCGAGGAGGTGAAGCTCTTCGCTCTGTCCCAGAAGCACGCCAGCGGCGACCCCTCGACCCTGCCCGCCGACGAGGCCCTGGCGATCGCGCGCGGATGGCGCTCGCAGGCGCTCGGCGGCACGGAGCTCGAGGCGGGCCAGCCCGCTGACTTCCTCCTGCTCCGCGGCGCGGACCCGGAGCTCTCGGCTGGCGACCTCGACGCGGACCTGGTCTACGCGACCGGCGGCTCGGTCGTCGACACCACCGTGGTTGCCGGCCGAGTTCTGATGCGCAACCGGGTCGCGCCCGGTGCCGACGAGCTCGTCGCCGAGGTTCGATCCCGCGCCGCCCGCCTCACGGCCTGACGAGCGATAGCGTCCCCGCCCGTGCGCACCCAGGCGCGGTTCCCGGAGGTCCCGGAGAAGGCCGGTCACTACGAGAGCTTCTATCTGAAGCTCACCCAGCCCGGCGGCGGGCGGGCCGCCTGGATCCGGCACACCGTGCACAAGCGCCCCGGGGAGCAGCCGACCTGTGCGCTCTGGTTCGTCCTCTTCGATGCGGAGGCCGCCGGGCCGCGCGCCACCAAGCGCCAGTTCGGCGCCGACGAGCTCAGTGCCGATCCGAACACCTATATCCGGGTGGCCGACGCGAGCCTCACGGACGGGCGGGCGACCGGGCGCGTGGAGACTCCCGCTCTCGAGGCCAGCTGGGACCTGAGCTTCTCGGACGACCACGAGCCGTTCCACCATCTCCCACGCGACTTTCTCTATCGCTCCAAGCTCCCCAAGACCAAGTTCCTGAGCCCCTACCCGGACGCGGTCTTCAACGGCCGGCTCGAGCTGGACGGCGAGCCGATCGAGGTCGAGGGGTGGCGCGGGATGATCGGGCACAACTGGGGCGCCGAACACGCCGAGCGCTGGGTCTGGGTGCAGGGGTCGGGCTTCGAGGGCCACTCGGCGGAGGATTACTTCGACATGGCGGTCGGCCGGATCAAGGTCGGCGGCCGCACCACGCCCTGGGTCGGCAACGCGATGCTGATGCTCGACGGCCGGCCGCACCGGCTCGGGGGCTTCGGGCACATCCCGAGCACACAGGTCTCAGAGGAGCCCACCCGTGCGAGCTTCGAGCTCACGGGCAAGGGTGTGACCCTGAGCGGCAGTGTGAGCGCGCCTGCCAAGGACTTCGTCGCCTGGATCTACGCCGACCCGGTCGGCCCCGAGCACAACACGCTCAATTGCTCGATCTCCGACCTGGAGCTGGACGTCGAGCTCGACGGCGGGCAGGCCGAGACACTCAGGGTCTCGGGTGCGGCCGCCTACGAGTACGGCACACGCGACACCGACCACGGCATCCCGGTGCAGCCCTACCCGGACGGGTAGCTCACCCGCGGGCTACTTCTTCTTGAAGAACGCCCAGGTGTCGGGCAGGCCGAGGGCGGCGCGCAACTGCGGCCCGTTGACGGAGGTGGTGCCGCCGGTGCCGATCAGGTTGGCGCGGACGATCCGCGGCGAGACCCCGCGCTGGGTGACCGCGATGTTCTTCAACTTGCCGCGCAGGCCGATCGAGTGGAGCGCCGAGTTCATCCGGGCAATCGAGAACTTCCGCTTCCAGTGCTCGTAGGGCGAGCCTGCGTCGGCCTCGAAGGGATCATCCACCCCGCGCAGATAGGGGATCGCGGGCTGCCCGAAGCCGAGCGACGAGTTCTCGTTGTTCTCCGTATGTCCGCCGGAGGTCGAGAAGAAGAACGTCTGAGCGATCTTGCCTGCGTAGAGGACAACCTGCAGGGGTGTGGAGCTGACGGCCTGGTCCGTCTTGGGGGTCTCCGCTGCGACGCCCCCGTAGGCCTGGCTCCGAGCGTCGTCGTAGAGGTCGAAATTCCCTCCGCGAATTCCAGTCGAGAGCCCGTAGGACCGCGCCGTCACCGCCTGCGCCTTGAGGGCCTCGAGTGGCCAGGACGCGGGCGACTCCTTCGAGACCACGCCCCGCACGTAGTCCTCGATCTCCACGACGTTGATCGCCTGGAGCGAGCTGCCCGATGCCCTGACCTCGAGCGAGCCGCGATAGGTGCCCTTGCCGGCGACGGTGACGGCGGGTGCGCCGGCTGCGGTCATCGCGGCTCCGCAGCGGGCGATCCGCCTGCCCTTCTTCGACTGCACCACGACGCCGGGGCCCTTTCGCTTGGCGACGTAGCCCTTGCCGGGCTTGAGGCCGGCCCCGCAGGCCGAGCCGGCGCCACGGAAAGAGACGCTCCGCGCGCCGTCACGAAGGAGCACCCGGACCGAGCGATCCGCGGTCGTTCCGATCGTGGTGCCGGTGTAGTAATGCGTGAGGATCTGGTCGTACTTGAAGCCTTGCTTGGCGTAGCCGTAGGCGCCGTACTGGCTCATCCCCACCCCGTGTCCGAAGCCGGCGCCGTTCACCACCCAGGTCCTCGCCTTGACGGCCTTATGAGCGCCGCCTCCGCGGACCAATGCCGAGGCGGTCGTCGGCAGCGGGAGCGCGAGCATCAGCGCCGCGAGCAGGATGGTTCTGGTCCCCCGGGGCATCGACCCTGGATAACGGGTCCGGCGGCGGGAAGTTGCGGAGGGCTAGGCTGTGGACAGGCGAGTTTTCAAGGAGAGGACGATGGCGACCGAGACGATTCAGCTGACCGATCACAAGCTCTACGTCGTCGGCGAGTGGATTGAGACCGGCGAGTGGTCGGAGGTGAAGTCGCCGTACGACGGAACCGTGATCGGGCGAGTGCCGAAGGGCGATGCGGCCCTGGTCGACAGGGCTGTCGGCGCCGCGCACGCGGCCTTCGAGGCCGGCAGCTTCCCCGCTCACGAGCGCGCCGCCCTGCTTGACCGTGCCGCCGAGCTCGTGGCCGAGCGCGAGGACGACCTGACCATGACGATCGCCGCCGAGGCCGGCAAGCCGGTGAAGACGGCGCGCGTGGAGGCCCAGCGCTGCGTCTCCACCTTGGATTTCTCCGCGGTCGCGGCCCGCACGCTCACGGGCCACACCGTTCCCATGGGAGCGGGCGCCGCGGGCGATGGCAAGCTCGGGATCGTGATTCGCGTCCCCTACGGCGTGGTCGGGGCGATCAGCCCATTCAACTTTCCGCTCAACCTGGTGGCGCACAAGCTCGGTCCGGCGATTGCTGCCGGGAATGCGGTCGTCCTGAAGCCGGCAGGCCAGACCCCGATCTCGGCCCTCAAGCTCGCCGAGGTCCTCTATGACGCCGGCCTCCCGGAGAACTGGCTGCAGGTCGTCTGCGGCCCGGGCTCTGAGGTCGGCAACGCGATCGTCGAGGACGACCGCACGCGCGCGATCACCTTCACCGGTTCCGCGGAGGTCGGCTGGGGCATCCGCTCCAAGGCGCCTCACAAGAAGGTGAACCTCGAGCTCGGCTCGAACGCGCCTCTGATCGTCAACGAGGATGGCGACTGGGAGACCGCCGCGGACAAGGCGCAGATCCACGCCTTCTCTCACGCCGGCCAGAGCTGCATCTCGGTCCAGCGGATACTCCTGCACGAGTCCATCGCGGATCAGTTCACCGAGCGTTTCGTGAAGAACATCGAGTCACTGGTCACCGGCGACCCGATGGACGAGAACACCGACGTCGGCCCCGTGATCTCGCCCGGCGACCGGGACCGCGTCAAGGAGTGGATCGATGAGGCGGCGTCGAAGGGGGGAGAGATCCTCACCGGCGGCGAGCTGGTCGACGAGGGCCGGTGCATAGCCCCCACCGTGATCAGGAACGACCCGCGCGAGTGCCACACCTGGAAGGACGAGATCTTCGGCCCAGTGGCCACGATCCACACCTTCAAGACGTTCGACGAGGCCCTGGAGATGGCGAACGACTCCCGTTACGGCCTGCAGGCCGGCGTCTTCACCCGTGATGTCGGCAACGCGAAGAAGGCCGGCGAGACGCTCGAGTTCGGCGGCGTCCTCGTCAACGAGGTGCCAACCTTCCGCACCGACCAGATGCCCTACGGCGGCGTCAAGGACTCGGGCAACACCCGCGAGGGCCCCCACTACGCAGTCCATGAGCTGACCGAGGAGCGCCTGGTCACCATCCAGGGCTAGTCCCTGGCCACCACAAGCGCCGCGCCCGTCACCAAGAAGAAGACGTGCAGGAAGAAGAAGAAGTACCGCGGCGCCGACGCCGCCAAGAAGAAGAAGTGCAAGAAGAAGAAGCGGCGCTGAGCTAGTCCGGAATCAGTCGTTCGGGCGCGCCATCTTGCGGTGGTCGAGCGCCTCGTCGAGGATCTTCTCGTCGACCCCCATCTCCTTCGCCACCTCGCGAATCGAGCGATTCGAGGCGGCCGCCTCCTTGACGATCTCGCCTGCCTTGTCGTAGCCGATGTGGGGGTTGAGGGCGGTGGCGACGATCAGATTGGCCTCCCGGTGGCGCTCGAGCATCTCCTCGTTCGGCTCGATCCCGCGGACGCATTTCTCGTCCAGATGGCGGGCGGCCGCGGCCAGCAGCTTGATCGAGTCGAGCAGGTTGCGGGCGATCAGCGGCACCCTGACGTTGAGCTCGAACTGCCCCTGACTCCCCGCCATCGTGATCGCGGCGTCGTTGCCGATCACCTGGTCCGCGACCTGGATGACGACCTCCGGGATGACCGGGTTGACCTTGCCCGGCATGATCGACGAGCCCTTCTGGAGCTCCGGCAAGCGCAGCTCCGCGAGGCCCGCCCGTGGTCCCGAGCCCATCAGCGCGAGATCGTTGGCGATCTTGAGCAATGAGACGGCCACCGTCTTGAGCGCGCCGGATAGCTCGACCAGGGCGTCCCGATTTGCCTGAGCCTCGAAGGGATCGGCGGGCTCGGAGATGTCGAGGCCGGTGTCAGCGCTGAGCTGCTCCCGGACCTTGGCGGCGAACTCAGGGTGGGTGTTGAGCCCCGTGCCGGTCGCGGTTCCGCCCAGCGGGATCTGCCCGACGCGGCCGAGAGTCGAGCGAACGCGGTCTGCTCCGAGTCTGATCTGCGTGGCGTATCCGGCGAACTCCTGTCCGAGGGTGACCGGGACGGCGTCCATCAGATGCGTCCGGCCGGTCTTGACCAGATCAGCGAACTCATCGGCCTTGCGCTCTAGGGCTGCCCGCAGCTCATCCAGCGCGGGGAGGAGGTCGGAATGGACTTGGTCCAGCGCCGCCAGGTGGACCGCCGAGGGGAAGACGTCGTTCGAGGACTGCCCCATGTTGACGTGGTCGTTCGGGTGGGCTCCGTCGCCCGCGAGTGCAGCGATCACCTCGTTCGCGTTCATGTTTGACGAGGTCCCGGAGCCGGTCTGGAAGACGTCGATCGGGAACTGGTCGTCGTGTTCGCCGGCGGCGACCTCGTCGCCGGCCTTGGAGATCCGCTCAGCGAGATCGGAATCGAGCTGGCCGAGCTGGGCGTTCGTGCGCGCGCCGGCCGCCTTGATTCGCCCGAGCCAGTGGATCACCGGCGCTGGGATCGGGTGACCGGAAATCTGGAAGTTCTCAACCGCCTTCGTGGTCTCGCCGCCCCAGAGCTGGTCGGTGGTCTTCGCCTCCATCTCTGATCGGAGGCTACCTAGCCGGAGCGCTGGCCGGCGGCGTAGCCGCGGCCGAAGGCCCGCTCGAAGCTCGCCGGGAGGCTTCCGCCAGCCTCACTGAAGTGCGCCGATGAATTGATTCGCCTGACCAGGTCCGTATGGATCGGATCGGCGCCCTTGCTCACCGCTCCGATCAGGTAGCCGAGCTCGACCGAAGCGTGTCCGCCGGGGTCGCGCCTGGCCTCGTTGTTGAGCTTGGTCGCGGCGACGATCATCTCCTGGCCGATGTTGGCGAGCTGCCCCGCCTCCTGCTGTGGGACGAGACAGTCGGAGATCGGCGTCGTGCTCCCGAGCAGGACCGGTGCGGGAGCGCGCTCGAGGGCCTTCAGATAGGCCTCGTTGCCGACCAGGCAGGAGGCCGGAGCCTGGTCGTCCTGACTGCTGCCGCAGCCCGCGATCAGCAGGATCGCTCCGGTCAGCAGGGCGGCGGCGATTCGCTCGAGCACTCCCTGATCGTACGTACGTCCGCCGCGGGCCATAACTTGATCACTCGTGACCGACGAGGCGACGCCCCTTCGCCCCATCGATCCGCTTGCTCACCGTGCGCTGGAGGCACTGGTGCGGGCTCAGGCGAATCTCACCCGCCGCCTCGCCGCGGACCTCGAAAGGATCGGCGTTTCCGCGACCGGCTTCACGATGCTGGTGCTGCTGACCAGCGCGGGAGGCCGCCTCGAGCTGCGGACCATGCGCCGCCGTCTCGGCGCCTCGAAGGCGACCGCGACCGAGGTGCTCGACACGCTCGAGAACCGCGGCTTCGTCACCCGCAGCAGGCTGGAGAGCGATCGCCGGGCCGTGGCCGTCGCCCTGACGCAGGCCGGCCACAACCTCGTCACCCACGCCTTCCCGTCGCACGCCGAGCGGGTCCGGGAGGCGTTCGGAGTCCTCGACGAGGCCGAGAAGCGCCAGCTGGCCGATCTCTGCCGCAAGCTCGACCGCGCGGCCTAGCCCGGCCGCGGTTTTTGTGGCGGCCGTTTTATGGCGAAGCGGCCCACAGTGACGCGAGTCTTGTCGGCGGCATGCCGGTGAGACGAACCGAGTCGCGCGTCATGTGGGCCTGATCCGCATAGCCGAGCTCCGCGGCGAGCCTCGCCAGGTCCTGATCGCCGTCCGAGATCGCCTGTGCCTGACCGACGAGCCGCCGGAAGCGAAGCACCCGGTCGAGAGTCTTCGGCCCGTAACCGACCGCCTGATGAAATCTCCGGCGCAGCTGCCGGCCGCTGATCCCGAGAGCGTTGGCGAGCTCGTCGACCCGGCTGCCGGGGAAGCCGAGACGGCGCGTCGCCGCGAGCACAAGCGGATCCGGCGAGGTCTCGGTGAGCCCGGAGGCCACCAGTCCCTCGAGCAGCAGGTATTCGCCCTCTCCCTCCCGGGCGCCATGCAGTCGCTCGGCCAGCTCGGAGGCCCGTGGTCCGAAGACGTCCTCGAGGGGAACCTGGACGTCGAGGAGCTCGCTTGCCGGCCTGCCGAACACGGCCCCAGCCATGCCGGGACGCAGCCGGATGCCGACGATCCTCTGGCCGGCTCGGACCGGGCTCTGGCGGGCCGCCCGGTCGAGCCCGGCAACGGTCACTTGCCCGTCTCGCCAGACGAGATCCACGCTCCCGTCGGGCAGGATCAGCGTCGAGTCGGCATCTGCGCCCTCGGGTAGCTCCCGCAGCCAGCGGCAGGCGACCACGGGGTGCAATGCCCGGCTTGGTGCGAACTCCAGGTAACCGCCCATGTCCCAAAGCTAAAGGACGTCCGAAACGTTCAAGGCGAGCGAGCCGCCGCCGGATAGTTTCGGAGAAATCGACGGAAGGAGCCCACAATGGAGCAGCGACTCAGCCTGATCACGCTCGGCGTCTCGGACCTCGATCGCGCCCGGAAGTTCTATGAGGCCCTCGGCTGGAAGACCGGCGCTCAGAAGGAGGACGACGTGGTCTTCTTTCAGGCGGGCGGGATGATCGTCGCGCTCTGGAGTCGCGCCAAGCTTGCTGAGGACAGCGCGGTCACCGAGGGGAGCGGTTGGGGGGGAATCACCCTTGCCTACAACACTCGGTCGCCGAAGGAGGTTGACGACGTCATTGACGAGGCCCGCAGCGCCGGCGCGACGATCGGCCGCGAGCCTGGCGAGACGTTCTGGGGCGGCTATTCGGCGGTGTTCGTCGACCCGGACGGCTATCCGTGGGAGGTCGCCCACAACCCGAACTGGACGATTGAGGAGGACGGCTCGGTGACGCTGCCCAGGTGACTGCCAGAATCCGGCGACATGGCCGGATTCCGACCCGTAGACCCGAAGCAGTCCTTCCCCGAGCTCGAGGAGCGCATTCTGGAGCGCTGGCGCGAGCGCGACGTCTTTCATCGCTCACTGGCCAACCGAGAGTCTGCTCCCCTCTGGGGCTTCTACGAGGGGCCGCCGACGGCGAACGGGCGCCCCGGCTCGCACCACGTTCTGGCCCGCGTCTTCAAGGACATCTATCCCCGCTTCCGGACCATGAGCGGGAACCGCGTCCCTCGCAAGGCGGGCTGGGACTGCCACGGCCTCCCGGTCGAGCTCGAGGTCGAGCGGGAGGTCGGAATCACGTCGAAGGAGGAGATCGAGGACTACGGCATCGCCGAGTTCAACCAGCGCTGCCGCGAGTCTGTCTTCCGCTATGTCGAGGAGTGGAACCGGCTCACCGAGCGGATCGGCTTCTGGATCGACCTCGACGACGCCTACGTGACGATGACCAACGAGTACATGGAGTCGGTGTGGTGGGCGCTGCGGCGGATCTGGGACGACGGCCGCCTCTATGAGGCCTACAAGGTCGTGCCGTATTGCCCGCGCGACGGTACCGCGCTCTCCTCCCACGAGGTCGCCCTCGGCTACCACGACGTCGAGGACCCATCGGTCTACGTCGAGCTCCCCATCAAGCAGCCAGCCCCGAGCGATGCCATCCCGGAGTCCCCGCTCGAGCCCGGCGACCAGCTGCTCGTCTGGACGACCACGCCCTGGACGCTGATCACAAACGCGGCGGTGGCGGCCGGCCCGGAGATCGAATACGTCCGTGCCCGCCTCGGGGACGAGATCTTCGTGCTGGCTCGGGATCGAGTCGAGCACGCCCTGGGCGAGGACGCCGAGGTGCTCGCACATTTCCCCGGCGAGGCGCTGGCCGGCACCTCGTACGAGCCCCCCTTCGACTACATCACCGACTACGGCCCCCGCGGCCACACCATCCTGCTTGCGGACTTCGTCACCACCGACGAGGGAACGGGGCTCGTGCACACCGCGATCGCTTTCGGCGAGGACGACTTCCGCCTCGGCGAGAAGTACGGGATCAAGCTGCAGAACCCGGTCGATGACCGTGGCCGCTTCGACGAGCGGATCACGGACTTCGCCGGCCGCTTCGTGAAGGAGGCCGACCAGGACATCATCAAGGCGCTGGAGGAGAGGGGCAAGCTGCTCCGAGCCGAGACCTACCTCCACGCCTATCCGCACTGCTGGCGCTGCGACACCCCGCTCCTCTACTACGCGAAGTCGAGCTGGTACGTGAAGACCACCGAGGTCCGCGACCGGCTACTGGCGGCCAACGAGGAGATCGGCTGGCACCCTGAGCACATCAAGCAGGGCCGCTTCGGCAAGTGGCTCGAGGGCAACGTCGACTGGGCGCTCTCGCGCGACCGCTACTGGGGCACGCCGCTGCCGATCTGGGAGTGCGATGCCGCCGACTGTGACGAGCGCTTCTGCGCAGGCTCCATCGCGGATCTGCGGGAGCGCGCCGCCGAGGTCCCCGAGGACCTGCACCGCCCCTACATCGACGAGATCAGCTGGGGCTGCGAGCGCGAGGGCTGCGACGGGGCGATGCGCCGCGTGGCCTCGGTGATCGACGCCTGGTTCGACTCGGGCTCGATGCCGTGGGCCCAGTTCCACTACCCGTTCGAGAACGAGGAGCTGTTCGCGGAGCGCTTCCCCGCCGACTTCATCTGCGAGGCGATCGACCAGACCCGTGGCTGGTTCTACACGCTGCTCGCCGAGGCGGTCCTGCTCTTCGATACCTCGAGCTACCGGAACGTCGTCTGCCTGGGGCTCATCCTCGACCCGGAGGGCCAGAAGATGTCGAAGAGCCGGGGCAACGTGGTCGAGCCGTGGGACGTGATCAGCCGCCACGGTGCGGACGCCTTCCGCTGGTACTACTTCGCCTCGCAGCAGCCCTGGGCGGGGTATCGCTTTTCCGTGGAGACGGTCGGGGAGGCCGTCCGCCACTTCCTGCTCACGCTCTGGAACACCTACGCGTTCTGGGTGACCTACGCGAACGCGTCGGGCCTCGAGACCGGCGAGTTGCCCTACGAACCAAGGTGGACCTCTGGTGATCAGTCCGAGCCCACCGAGCTCGATCGCTGGGCCGTCTCCCGCCTGCAGCGCACGATCGCGGAGGTCCGCGAGCAGATGGAAGGCTTCGACTGCACCACGGCGGCACGCGCGATCGCCGACTACACCGAGGAGCTCTCCAACTGGTACGTCCGCCTCAACCGGCGCCGCTTCTGGGACGGCGACCTCGCGGCGCTGGAGACGCTTCGCTTCTGCCTCGGCGAGACGGCCAAGCTGCTCGCCCCGTTCACGCCCTTCATCGCCGACGAGATCTACGCCAACCTGCTCTTCGGAGACGAGACGGGGCTGTCGGCGCCGGTCGACGATTGGACCAACGAGGAGCCGGACTCGATCCACCTCTGTGACTACCCGGTGGTCGAGAAGAACCTGATCGACGCGCAGCTCGAGGCGGGCATGGAGGCGGTTCGCCGCACCATCGGCCTCGGCCGCGCCGCACGGGCGCAGGCGAAGGTGAAGCTCCGCCAGCCGCTGCGCAAGGCGATCGTCGTCGCGTCCGATGCCGAGCGCGAGGCGATCGAGCGGCTCGCCGACGTGGTCGCATCGGAGCTCAACGTGAAGGAGCTCGACTTCGTTCGCTCGGAGGCCGAGCTCGTCTCCTACGGGGTCAAGCCCAACTATCGCTCGCTCGGACCGCGCTTCGGCAAGAACATGCCGCAGGTCGCGGCCGCCGTCGAGGCGCTCGACGCGGGCGGGGTCGCAGAACAGCTCCAGGCCGGCGCCGACGTCGGCATCGCGATCGACGGCAAGGAGCACACGCTGACCGCCGACGACATCAACCTCGTGATGGAGCCGCTCGAGGGCTACCAGCTGGAGGCGGAGGCCGGCCACGCCGTGGCGTTGGAGCTCGATCTCGACGACGAGTTGCGGCGCGAGGGCGTGGCTCGCGAGGTGGTCCGCGCGGTGCAGGAGGCTCGCAAACAGGCAGGCCTGGACGTCTCCGACCGGATCTCGCTCGAGCTCGGCGGTGACGACGGGCTGCTCGACGTCGCCCGCGAGCACGAGTCCTACATCGCTGGCGAGACTCTCGCGACCTCCGTCGACTACGGCGCCGACGGCGCGGGCGAGAAGGCGACGATCGAGGGACGCGAGCTCCGCATCGCCCTCAGCAAGGCCTGAGTGGCGTCGACAGGGATAGCCGCGGTCGTCTTCGACCTGGACGGCGTACTGCTCGATTCCGAGGCCGCCTGGGTGCGGGTGAAGAAGGAGTTCACGGACGAGACCGGCGGCCACTGGAAAGAGGAGGCGCAGTGGGACATGCTCGGTATGAGCTCGATCGAGTGGTCCCGCTACATGCACGACGAGCTCGGAGTGCCGCTTGCGCCCGAGCAGATCTCCTCCGCGGTCGCCGACCGGCTCGCTCAGCAATACCGGGAACAGCTCCCGCTCCTACCGGGGGCGGTCGACGCGGTCCGCTCGCTCGCGCGGCATTGGCCCCTGGGATTGGCTACATCCTCGAATCGGAACGTGATCGATCTGGTCCTGGAGAAGGCGGGTCTCGCCGACGCCATCGCCGCAACGGTCTCCTCGGAGGAGGTGGAGCGGGGCAAGCCGGCGCCCGACGTCTATCTCGAGGCCGCGAGGCGACTCCGCGTCGAGCCGGCCGAATGCGTGGCGATCGAGGACTCCACCAACGGCATCCGCTCGGCGCACGCGGCGGAGATGGCCGTGATCGCGGTGCCCAACCGGGATTTCCCGCCCGAGCCCGAGGCGCTGGCCCTCGCGGCGGTCGTGCTCGACTCGCTCGAGCAGCTCACCCCGGAGCGGGTACGGGCGCTCGCTACCGCTTGACCTCGTAGGTCAGGCCGACCATCCCACTGGAGAAGGTCCGAGCGTCGAGCAGCTGCATCGGGCCACCGGTGAGCCGGTGTTCGAGGAGCGGCTTGCCGTTCCCGAGGACGACCGGCACGATCGTCACCTCCACCCGGTCGAGCAGGCCGTGGTCGGCGAACTGCGACGCGACCTTGCCGCCCCCGACGACCCAGATGTCGCGCTCGCCCGCGGCGCTCCGCACCTCGTCGATCAGGTCCGGGGGCTGGGCGTCGAGGATTCGGACGTCGACATCCTCTCCCTGCGGCCGCTCGAGCTCACGCGAGCTCAGCACCCAGGTGGGCTTGCCGGCGTAGGGCCAGGCGCTTACATGAGCCAGCACCCACTCGTAGGTCACCGAGCCCATCACGAGTGCCCCGATCCCCTCGTAGAAGGCGTCGTAGCCCGCCTGGCCCTCCTCCGAATCGGCGCCCTCGAAGCTGCCCTCGTAGCCGGTCAGCCAGTCGATCGAGTCATCCGCCTCGGCGATGTAGCCGTCGAGGGTCTGGGCGGCGTAGTAGCGGACCAGACTCATGCGCGCCCATCGTAGGCGCGCATGAGCCCGGATACATCTAGCCGGTCGTCTTGCGCCGGTAGAGCCGCAGCGTCAGCGGGATCACCAGCGCCAGGCCGGCGACGCCCCCGATCACCGACGCCAGCACCGGATGCGCGAGCGGCCAGACGGCATCGCTCGGCACCGCTGTCGGGTTGCCGAACAGCGTCCGCACCGCCGCCGCCACCGCGCTGATCGGGTTCCACTCCGCGACCTGCCGCAGCCCGTCGGGAAGCGTCCCGGTGCCGACGAAGGCGCTCGAGATGAAGGTGAGAGGGAAGATGACGATGAACGCCAGTCCCATCACCGCATCCGGCGAGCGCACCGCGATACCGAGCAGGGCGCCGACCCAGATCGCCAGGGTGGCGAGCAGCAGGAGCAGCCCGAAGCCCGCCATCGCGCTGGCGATGCTCGCGCTGATGCCCCAACCGACGATCAGGCCACTGACGGTCATGATCACGATCGCCAGCAGCATCGCCGAGAACTCCGCCGTCAGAAGTCCAAACAGGTAGGCGGAACGCGACATCGGCAGTGAACGGAAACGCTCGAGGACGCCCTCCTTGAGGTCCGTCGCGATTGAGATCGCCGGTCCGATCATTCCGAAGAAGATGGTCTGGACCAGGATCCCGCCGACGATGTACTCCCGATAGCTGCCGCCGCTCACGTGGATCGCGCCTCCGAACACGAAGGCGAACAGCAGCACGAACATCAGAGGCTGCATGGTGACGTCGAGCAGCTTCTCCGGGGTCTGCCGGATGTGAGCCGCACTGCGTCTTGCGACGGCGAGCGTGTCGGAGACGAACCAGCGCAGGCGCGTATGGATTCCGGAATCGACTGTGATCGTTGTCTCTTGCATCAGGCTGCCACCTCCTCGAGCTCGTGCTCATCGGTTGGGGTCGACTCGACCCGCTTTGTGCCGGTCAGGGTGAGGAAGACGTCGTCGAGCGTCGGCTCACGCCGGTGGACGTCCGCGGCGTCGATCCCCTCCTGATCCAGGGCGCGGACCACCTCGATCAGACGCGTTCCGCGCCGCACCGGTGCAGTGACCAACAGCTGGTCGGGGTCGCTGTCGATGTGTCCGTCGGCGAAGCGAGCCAGCGCGCGCGCCGCAGGCGCGATCTCCTGCGTCCCGAAGACGTTGATCACTACTCGCTCCCCGCCCACCCTGGACTTGAGCTCCGCCGGCGATCCCTCTTCGATGACGCGCCCTCGATCGAGGACGACGATGGAATCCGCCAGCTGATCCGCCTCATCCAGGTACTGCGTGGTGAGCAGCAGCGTCGTCCCGCCACCCACCAGCTCGCGGAGCTGCCCCCAGAGGTCAACCCGGGCCTCCGGGTCGAGCCCCGTTGTCGGCTCGTCCAGGAAAAGGACAGGTGGGTCCGCGACCAGGCTTGCCGCCAGGTCGAGACGGCGCCGCATTCCGCCGGAAAAGGTCTTCACCAGGCGGTCGCCCACGTCGGCGAGGCCGAGCCGTTCGAGCAGCTCGTCAGCCCGACTCCGCACCTCCGCCTTCGGGAGGTGGTAGAGGCGGCCGACCATTTCGAGATTCGCCCTCGCGGTCAACAGGTCGTCGACCGTGGCGGACTAGCCTGCCACGCCGATGCGCTCACGCACGCGCGCACCCTCGGTCGCCACATCGGAGCCGGCGACGCGGGCCTCGCCCGAGGTCGGCTCCGCCAGCGTTGTGAGAATGCGGATCGCGGTGGTCTTGCCGGCGCCGTTGTGGCCCAGTAGGCCGAGCACCGAGCCGGCGGGAACTGCAAAGTCGACGTCGCGGAGGGCCCAGACCTCGCCGTATTGCTTGCTCAGCCCATTCGCTACGACTGCGTTGTTGTCTTTCATTTCGTACCTCGTACGTTGAAGTCGTACAATGTACGGACACTCTAGCAGTACGCTGTACGAAATGTCGTCTCGTCCCGAAAAATCCCGAACCAGGCAGGTCCGCCCCCGGACTGACCGCCGGTCACGGCCGAAGCGCGAGGAGCCGGAAGAGTTGATCTGGATGCGCGAGGAGCCCGGCACCCGGCGCGCCGGCCTCTCTCGCGAGCAGATCGGCGCGACGGCGCTGAGGATCGCCGACGCTGACGGCTTCGACGAGCTCTCGATGCGCCGGATCGCCCGGGAGCTGGGGGCCGGGACGATGAGCCTCTACCACTACGTTCGCAGCAAGGACGAGCTGCTCGCCCTGATGTGGGACGCCGTGATCGGGGAGCTCATCGTTCCCGACGAGGAGCTGTCGGGAGATTGGCGTGACGCGCTATCCAAGATCGCGCGGGCGACGCGCAGGGCATTCAAGAACCACCCCTGGATCTTCGAGGCGATGGGCGAGCCCGCGCAATCCGGGCCGAGCGGGCTGAAGCATTTCGAGCAGTCACTGACGGCGGTCAGCGAGCTGAGGATTCCGCCACGAGAGCGTCTTGAACTGGTGGGCCTCATGGACGACTACGTCTTCGGGTTCAGCCTGCGTGAGGTTCTCCAGGAGAGTTACGACGCCCAGGGTGACCCGAACATGGCCGAGTCGGGCCTGGCTTTCTTCGAGTCCCAGCTCGCCACGGGCGAGTACCCGAACGTCAGCAAGGTCTTCCGCGGTGACCTGCGCGAGGCCATGGAGCGCGTGATGGAGAACTTCACAGGCGACCGGGCGAACGACCGTCGCTTCGAGCGGGGCCTGAAGATCCTGTTCGACGGCTTCGAGAAGAAGCTGGGCTAGGCGCGAGAGTCGGGCGACCGTGCTCGCTATGCGAGCACTGGCTCGAGCTCGGACTCGAGCCGGGCCTTCGGGCGGGCGCCGACCAGACGGGTGGCGACTTCGCCGTCCTTGAAGACGATCATCGTCGGGATCGAGAGGACCTCGTACTTGGCCGCGGTCTGCGGGTTCTCGTCGGTGTTGAGGCTGACGATCTTGAGGTCGTCGCGCTCGGAGTCGATCTCCTCGAGGACGGGGTGGACCACTCGGCATGGACCGCACCAGGGAGCCCAGAAGTCCACGAGCACAGCGCCCTCGGCGTCGAGCACGTCGGACTGGAAGGTGGCGTCAGATACATCGTCAAGCTTGCCCGGCACAGTGGTCTCCTCGGTCGCGGTTTTGAAGGTCGGTACCCAGTCTAGCCCGGGGTGGAGCACTTACTTTACAAAGTGAAGCAGCTCACCAGCGCCGGAATCTCATGGAGGGGACTCGCCACATCGCCTCGGCGACGATCGACCGGCTCATCTTCGAGGTCCCGTCGGCGCGGTCCCTGAAGACGATCGGGATCTCGACCACCCGGAAGCCGGCCCTGATCGCGCGATAGGTGGTCTCGACCTGGAAGGCATACCCCCGCGCCTGGATGGTGTCGAGGTTGATCGTCTCGAGGACCTCGCGGCGAAAGCATTTGAAGCCCCCGGTCAGGTCCCGGATCGGCAGGCCGAGGGCGACCCGCGCATAGGAGCTTCCGCCCCGGCTGATGAACCTCCGCACCGGCCCCCATTCGGTGATGCCTCCGCCCGGGACGTAGCGCGACCCGATCACCAGGTCGTAGTGCTCGGCCGCGCCGATCAGCTTCGGCAGGTAGGCGGGATCGTGCGAGAAGTCGGCGTCCATCTCGATGATGCGCTGCGCGCCGCCGTCGAGGGCGACATGAAAGCCCGCCAGGTAGGCAGGTCCGAGACCCTCCTTGCGGGGACGGTGCAGGACGGAGACTGACTCGTTCGAGTCAGCCAGGCGATCGGCGATCTCCCCGGTGCCGTCCGGCGAGTTGTCGTCGACCACCAGCACCCGGCCGGAGTCGCGGAGTTGCTGGAGCACGGCGTTCACGATCCGCTCGAGGTTCTCGGCCTCGTTGAAGGTCGGGAGGATGACCCAGGCGTCACTGGTCCCGGGGGTGGCGGGGTCGGGCACGGCGGCAAGATAGCCGCCCCCTCTAGTTTTCGACCATGCGCAACGCAGAGATCGCAGCTGCCCTACGGGAACTCGGGATCCTCTACGAGCTCGACGGGGCCGACCGCTTCCGGGTGCAGGCCTACCGGGAGGCGGCGCGCACGGTGGCCGAGAGCCCGGTCTCGATCGAGCAGCTCGCCGAAGATGGTCGGCTTACGGAGCTGCCCGCGATCGGAAAGACGTTGGCGGGGAAGATCGAAACGCTGATCGAGACCGGCAGCATCCCGTCGGCGGACAAGCTGAAGGCCAAGTTCCCCGCCACCCTGGTCGAGGTCACGCGGGTGCCGGGGCTGGGCGCGAAGACCGCCCGCCGGATCTACGACGAGCTCGGGGTCGAGAACCTCACCCAGCTCAAGGAGGCTGCAGAGCAGGGCCGGATCGCCGGGATGCGCGGCCTTGGCGCGAAGAAAGAGCAGAGCATCCTCTCCTCCCTCGAGGGTGTCACGGAGGACGGCATCGGGGAGCGCCTTCTCCTTTCGAACGTCCTCCCGGTCGCAGAGGAGATCCGCTCGGACCTCCTCGGTCTCGGGGTGGCGAACCGGCTCGAGATCGCGGGTTCGGCCCGGCGCTGGACCGAGACCTGCAAGGACCTCGACCTGATCGCGACGACCGACGACGCGGCGGGCCTCGTAGAGGCGCTGGCGACGCACGGGCTCTCGGCGGAGTCGCGGCGGGGCGGGGACGTCGCGGCCAGCGTGCTCACCCACGCCGGGCTCAAGGTCGATCTGCGGATCGGCACGGAGGAGACATTCGGCAACCTGCTCCAGCACTTCACCGGCTCCGCTGAGCACAATGTCGAGCTTCGAGAACGGGCGCTCCAGCGCGGCTACTCGGTCTCAGAACACGGCGTGGCCGAGGTCGAGGGCAAGAAGGTCCACCGCTTCCCGGAGGAGGCGGGTGTGTACGAGCTGCTCGGCCTGCCGTACATCGAGCCGGAGCTCCGCGAGGGGAGGGGTGAGATCGAGGCGGGGGACACCGGCGAGCTGCCGGACCTGGTCACAGTCGACGACATCCGCGGCGACCTGCACTGCCACACGACCCTGTCGGACGGGCGGAACAGCCTCGAGGAGATGACGGCGGAGGCGCGGCGGCGCGGCTACGCGTACCTGGCGATCACCGACCACTCCGCGAGCCACGGGTTCGGCAATCACGTCACCGCTAAGCAGCTGTCCAAGCGGATCGAGGAGATCCGGGCCTGGAACGAGTCGGCGCCACGGGGCTTCCGGCTGCTGGCCGGCTCGGAGGTGAACATCGGAACCGACGGTTCCCTCGACTACCCCGACAAGCTGCTCGCCCAGCTCGACTGGGTGATGGCGAGCGTCCACACCTCCTTCAACATCTCCGAGAAGGCGATGACCGACCGGGTGATCGCGGCGATGGAGAACCCGCTGGTCGACTGCATCGGGCACCTCACCGGCCGGTTGCTGCTGCGGCGGGAGCCCTATGCGGTGGACATGACGCGGATCGCCGAGGCGGGCGCGAGGACCGGCACGATGATGGAGATCAACGGCAACCCGAACCGCCGCGACCTCAACGAGCACAACGCCAAGCTCGCCGCCGAGGCCGGAGTGCGGATCGTCTGCACCACGGACGCGCACGGCACGGAGACGCTGGCGAACGTCCGCTACTCGGTGGCGACCGCACGCAGGGCCTGGCTCAGCGCCGATCAGATCGCCAACACCATGAACTGGCGGTCGTTCGCCCCGCTGCGCAAGCGGGCGAGATGATGCGAGGGTGCTCCGCAGGCGTAGCCGAGGAGCACCCCGTTAGGTGCGGAGCGGCTTCGGCAGCTTCGACTTTGCGGGCGCGCGAAGCCCGTCGATGACGATCTCCACCAGCCGCGGCCAGCGGCCCGCGCCGGGCCCGTGCGCCTTGGTGATTCCGCCCAGGGCACAGGCGATCATGGGGATCTCCAGCCACTCGACGTCCTTGCGGAGGTCTCCCGAGCGCTGAGCCCGCTTGACGAGCTGGTGGCAGAGCTTTTCGAGGCCGACTGCCTCGGCCGCGGCGCCCATCACCTCCGGGCGGGAGCCCATCACCTCGCAAAGCCCGCGATCATCGGCCTGGATCTGCGCGGAGAAGCGGATGAAGTCGCAGAGGCCCTCCCACGGGTCTTCGGCCTCGAGTTCCTCCCGGGCCTTCTCGGCGAGCCGCACGAAGCGCTCGCCGGCCAGTGCCGCGATCAGGTCGTCCTTCGTCGGGAAGTGGCGGTAGACGGTTCCCACTCCGACCTTCGCGGCCTTGGCGACGTCGGGCATCTGCGCGTCCAGCCCCTCCTCTGCGAACAGCTTCTTGGCGGCGGCGATCACCGCCTGGCGGTTGCGACGCGCATCAGCGCGGAGCCCGGGCTCGAGGCTGATCTTGTGAGGCTTCGGCTTCATCTCTGTGACGGTTGTCATTGGCTCTCGTTTCCTCTGCCGCGAAACTGAATGTGTGACGAAGATCACTCTGCAAACGGAATCCAAGTTCCGTATAGTTCCTAATCGAAACCGGAACTCCGCTTCCGGTTGAAAGCTTACAGGACTGAGATGTCAATTTCGAGAAACCCCGTTCGTCGTCTAGGTGAGACCGGCAACCAGAGCCGGGAAGCGACCGAAAGGAGTCAAGGGGGATGAGAACCGAACAGGATTATCTGGACCGCAGGTGGACCGCACTGATCTTGCTCTGCGTCTCGCAGTTCATCGTCGTGCTCGATGCGTCCATCGTCAACGTCGCCCTGCCGAGCATCGGCAAGGGCCTGAACTTCTCGGAGGAGAACCTCCCCTGGATCGTGAACGCGTACGTGATCACGTTCGGCGGTTTCCTCCTGCTCGGGGGCCGGGCCGCTGACCTCCTTGGCCGGCGCAGGGTCTTCATGACCGGTCTTGCAGTGGTCGGTATCGCGTCCCTGGCGGCGGGTTTCGCCGCGACTCAGGGTCAGCTGATCGCCGCGCGCGCCGCCCAGGGCCTCGGCGCCGCGATCGTCTCCCCGTCCGCCCTCTCCATCGTCACGATGCTGTTCAAGGACGGCGCCGAGCGCAACAAGGCGCTGGGCGCCTGGGGCGCCGTCGCCGGATCGGCCGGCGCCGCGGGCGTCCTGCTCGGAGGCATCCTCACCGACGGGCTGGGCTGGGAGTGGGTGCTGTGGGTGAACGTCCCGGTTGCAGCGATCGCGCTGGCGTTCACGCCCGGGTTGATCCCCGAGAGCCGCTCGGAGTCAGCGACGCGTCACTACGACGCCGCCGGGGCCGTCACCATCACGGCCGGTCTCTCGTTGCTCGCCTACTCCCTGCTCGACGCCAGCAGCTCGGGCTGGGGCTCGACCAAGATCGTCTCCCTGCTGGCCCTGTCCGTCGCGCTGATCGGCGCATTCGTCGCCATCGAGATGCGGTCGAAGGCGCCGCTCGTTCCCTTCCGGATCTTCCGGCTGCGGACCCTGACGGGCGCGAACGTCGTCGGGTTGCTCCTCGGAGCCTCCCTGTTCTCGATGTTCTACTTCATCTCCCTGTACATGCAGCAGGTACTCGGGTACAGCGCGATCCACGCCGGGCTCTCCTACCTGCCGCTGGCGGTGACGATCATCGTGGCCGCCGGGCTCGGCGGGCAGCTCGTCACCCGGTTCGGCTTCAAGCCCATCCTGGCAGCGGGAATGCTGTTCGTCGCCGCGGGCCTCCTGTGGTTCAGCCAGGTCTCGGTCGGGGGTGGCTTCCTGACAGACATTCTTGGCGCTTCGCTGCTCGCGGCAGTCGGACTCGGGTTCGGCTTCGTGACCTCGACGATCGCGGCCGTCTCCGGAGTGGAGCAACACGAGCAGGGTCTGGCGAGCGGGCTGATCAACACCTCGCAGCAGATCGGCGGCGCGCTGGGACTCGCCGTGCTCTCGACGATCGCCACTTCCCGGACGGACGACGTGATGGCGGCGGGTAATTCGACGCTGCCGAACGCGCTCAACGAGGGATTCCAGAGCGCATTTCTCGGCGGCGCCGTGATTGCCCTGCTGGGCTTCGCCGCGACGCTGATCCTGATCCGCAGCCGGGACAGCAAGGCGCACATGGAGATGGCGAACGCCGACGTGGGTGCCGCGAACGCGGACCACACCGAGGCCGCCCCCGTGGGCGCTTAGGCAGCGGCGGTCGGTGGCGGCGGCGGGTGCCCCGGCGGGGGGCGCTCGCGCCGCAGCCCCGCCGTCCGGATCAGCTTGACCGGCTGCAGGGCCGAACCAGGCTCGACGTAGAACCGGACCCCGTCTCGTTCCTCGATTGCAGCCACCGCTCCCTCGCGCGCTCGCCACATCAGCGCGGCCGCCAGGGCGAAGCCGGCGCCGATGGCCGACACGCCCGGGAAGACGAACCCGAGCCCGCCGGCGATCACCGCGAAGGCGCCTATCGGCCAGAGGCGGGCGAGGGCGGCTCTGGCCGGATTGCCGATCTCCGGCATCGCCGTGGCGGTCCGGGCCTGCGCGAGGAGCGGGCGCATCGCCTCGGACGCCTGGGACGGACGGCCGAGGATCAGCCCGCCGACGAGCGCGATGATCCACCAGCCGAGGGCGACGAAGAGCGTCAGGGTGTCACCGGTGGTGCCGACCACGATCGCCGTCACGGCGGCCAGCACCGTCGCCGCGGCGGCGGCGAGCAGCACGGTCATTCGCAGCAGGTCGACGAACGCCATCGCGCCGCGACCTTATTCGGCCAGCGCTTCGAGCACGTGCACGAATCCCTCTGGGCCAGGAACCGTCAGGTCGGCCGCCTGCGAGACCTCAGGTGGTGACTCATCGGAAGCGACTGCGATACGGGCGATCGCGTCGAGACCGCCGTCGTCCTCGAGGGTACGAAGGGCTGTGAAGGCGTCCAGGTCGGTCCGGTCGTCACCGCCATACAGAGCGGCGTCGATTGGCCGAGCTGGGATCAGCGCCGCAACGGCGATTCCCTTGTTGATCGGCACGTCCGGGCGGATCTCGAGCACCTTGCGGCCGTGATGAGGGACGAGCCCCTGCCACTCGGCCTCGTTGGCGATCTCGTGCGCAAGGGACTCGGCTGCGCCCTCGTTGGGGGCCCCGCGCCAGTGCAGGGCGACGATTGCACCCTTGTCCTCGATCGTGATCCCGGCCCGCTCGAGCTCGGAGCGGTCCAGGCTCTCGACGAACCGAGGGGCGTCCTCCTCGTGGCCGTCGAGGGACGGATCGGGCCTCACCTCAGTGTCTCCGGGGAGCAAGAGTTCGAAGCCATGGTTGCCTGAGTACGCCAGCTCATCGAGCCCCACGACCCGGCGCGCATCCTGCGCCCGGCGGCCGCTCAGGCAGCCGACCAGCCCGTAGCGCTTGGCGAGCGCTCGGAGCAGCTCGCGGGTCGCCTCTGGCACGGTCGCCTCGCTGGGCTCACTGACGATCGGCGCGATCGTCCCGTCGACATCCATGAGGATCGCGGTGCGGCCGGGGTGGCGGCGGAGCGGCGCGATCAGGTCGTCGAGGCGCTGCGCGTCGGGGATCGCCGGCATCGCCCTCTAGTATCGCCCGCCATGCCGACCCCGGCCCCGCGCACATTGAAGCTGGCGGCCATCGGGACCGCGGGCGGCGTTTTCAGCGGGCTGCTCGGGGTCGGCGGTGGCATCGTGATCGTCCCCCTGCTGATCATCTGGCTGGGTTACGGCGCGCGCGAGGCCACCGGCACGAGCCTGATGGCGATCGTGGTGATCGCGGCCGTCGCGGTCACGCTTCAGGCCTTCTACGGAAACGTCGATCCCTCGAACGCCGCACTGGTCGGTGTCCCCGCGATCGCCGGCGCATTCGTCGGCACCGCCCTCCAGCAGCGCATCCCGGAGCGCTTCATCTCCCTGCTCTTCGCCGCGCTCCTGGTCGCGATCGCGATCGAGCTGATCGTGCCGTGAGCGAGATCGCCGCGGCAATCCTGGGTTTCGCGGGCGGCATGGTCGGGGGCCTGCTCGGCGTCGGCGGCGGCGTCCTCTTCGTCCCCGCGCTCGTGATCTTCATGGACGAGACCCAGGTGAGGGCGGAGGCCACCTCGCTGCTGGCGATCGTGCCGGTGGCGCTGGTGGCCGTCTGGCGCCAGCGCGGCTACGGCAACGTGCGGGTACGCGACGGCCTGGTGATCGGCGCACTCTCCCCGCTCGGGGTGGCCATCGGCGTCGTGACCTCAAACGAGATCTCCCAGCGGGCGCTGGAGCTGATCTTCGCCGGCCTGGCGCTGGTGATCGCCACGCAGCTCGTGTTCCGGGCCCTCAGGCCGGCCCGCGAGCCCGGCTAGAGACCCTGCTCGAGGGCGCCCTTGACGCCGGCGTCCAGGGCGTTCAGCCGGTAGAGGGCGAGCGCCTCTGGGATGGCGAAGCCGCGGCTACCGGAGGCGCCACGGACTCCTTCCGCGCCGTGGTGCGAGAGCAGACAGTTGAGAAGCGCCGCGCGGCGCTCCGCCGGCAGGTCTCCCGCAGCCGAGCCCACGATTTCGGCGCCCAGCGCCAGGTGCCCCACCAGGCGTCCCTCCTCGCTGATCCCAAACTCGGCCCCATAGGTGAACTCGCGCGACTTGCCGACGTCGTGCAGGAGTGCCGCGGCCATCAGCAGGTCCGAGTCCAGGCGCGGATGCAGCTGGCAGACCTCGAGCACCAACGTCGCCACGGCGACCGTGTGCTCCACCAGCCCACCGACGTAGGCGTGATGGCCGGCGCGGGTGCAGGGCGCGCGGCGAAACTCCGGCCCGACGGGATCGGTGAACAGAATCCGCTCGACCACCTGGCGGAGCGCCGGGTCGTGGACCTCGCGCGTCAGGTGCTCGAGGAAGCCCTCGAGCTCCTCGGCGTCGCGGTACGCGGCGGGCAGGAAGTCGGCCGGGTCGAGCTGAGCCGGCTCGATGGACTGGATTTCCTCGACCTCGGCCACCAGTTCGCCGCGGAAGCGCTCCACCCGGCCGGAGACGCGAATCGCGTCGCCCCGCTCGAAGCGCCCCGCGAGGCGATCGACCTCCCGGAATGCGCGCGCCGGGATCGATCCACTGCGGTCGCGCAGCTCCATCGAGAGGTAGATCGAGCCGTTGCGGGCGGACAGGCGGTCCTTGCGGACGCAGGCGTAGACCCCGCTGAAGCGCTGGCCGGGCCGCAGCTCGGCGATCCGTGTCGTTTCCGCGGTTGCCTCCACCAGCGTTGAGTCTCCAAAGTCGACCGGACACCTCGAGGTCCCCGACTCGCTAGTCTCGAACGATGGACGCGCTCGCCTGGGAGGCCGAGCCACCGGAGCTCCGCTCTCCCGTTCTTGTCGCTGCCTTCGCCGGCTGGAATGACGCCGCCGGTGCCGCCACGACCGCGCTCGCCACGGCCGCGGAATCCCTCGACGCCGATCTGATCGCCCAGGTCGATCCGGAGGAGTTCTTCGACTTCCAGGCGAACCGCCCGACGATCAGCATGACCGAGGGCCAGACACGCGAGATCGAGTGGCCCGGCAACGTCCTGCTCGCCGCCACGCCGACGGGGGCCGAGCGCGACCTGCTCCTCCTCGCCGGCACCGAGCCGAACCTGCGCTGGCGGACCTTCGCCGACGGCATCGCGGAGACCGCCGAGATCCTCGGCGTGGAGATGGTTATCACGCTCGGCGCGTTGATCGCCGACGTCGCCCACACGCTCCCGGTGCCGATCACGGGCCTGGCCTCCGACGAGGAATTGGTGGACCAGCTCGATCTGGCTCGCTCGAACTACGAGGGGCCGACGGGGGTCGTCGGTGTGCTCCATGACGCCTGTGGCCGGAGGGGCATTCCCTCAGCCAGCCTCTGGGCGGCGGTGCCCCACTATGTCGCTGCCGTCCCCAACCCGAAAGCGGCGCTGGCGCTCCTGCGCCGGCTCGAGGGGCTGGTCGGCGTGGGCGTCGAGGCCTCAGGCCTGGAGGAGGAGACCGAGTCCTACGAGAGCCAGGTGAGCCGAGCCGTCGCGGCGAACCCTGAGATAGAGGAGCTCGTCAGGCGTCTCGAGGAGGAGCAGGCCGAGCGGCTGGACGTCGAGGAGGACGTGCCCTCGGGCGAGTCGCTGGCGCGTGACTTCGAGCGCTATCTGCGCCAGCAGGGCGACGGCTAGTCAGCCCACCAGGCGCTCGATCAGCCGCCGAAGCTCGGGCCTGAACTCCTCCGCGGCCTCCGCCGGATCGTCCTCGCGGGCGAGGACCCGCTCGCCGAGGCCGTCGAGGGCGGCGACCACGAGGCTCGCGTCGGTTGGGGGATCCGCGCTGCCCAGAGCCTCCATCCCGCCGGCGACCGAGCGCTGCTCGGCATCGCACCAGCTCTGCGCCGCCTCACGGAGCTCCGGCCGCCGCCCGGCCTCGAGCCAGAGCTCGTACTCGGCGATATAGGCGGTTCGGTCCTGCACAGCCGCGACGAGCTTGTCGATCAGGCGGTCGGCCAGTTCGCGCGGCGACTTCACCATGCGGAGCTCATCACCGAGGTCGCGGTAGCGATCGACCTCACTGGCCGCGACGTGCTCGAGCGCCTGCCGGACCAAATCGTCCTTGGACTCGAAGTAGTAGGTCGTCGAGCCGAGCGGAACTCCCGCCTCCTCGGCGACGGCGCGGTGGGTCACGGCCTGGGTCCCGGAGCGGCCGATGACGCGAAGGGCGGCCTCGATGATCTGCTCGCGGCGACTCGCCGTTGCCAACTCGGCCATTGGCGAGAGACTAGTTGGCACCGGAGAGGTTGAGCCCGACGACGCCCCCGATCACCAGCGCGATGCTGGCGAGCTTGAGCGCATTCACCGACTCGCCGAGGGCGGCCATGCCGATTACGGCGACGGCCGCGGTCCCGACTCCGGCCCAGACCGCGTAGGCCAGGCTGATCTCGAGCTGCTTCAGCGCCAGCGCCGTCAGCCAGAGGGAGGCGGCGTAAGTGACAATCACGAGGATCGAGGGAGCGGGCCGCGTGAAGCCGTCGGTGTACCGCAGGAACACGGTGCCGACAACCTCGGTCGCGATAGCCGCTGAGAGATAGATCCACGCCAACATGATGTGTACAAATGTACCACATTCTTGTACAAATGTACAGTTAGCCGCGAATCAAGCCTCAGAGGCAGGGCAGATCAAGCGGAAATCGCACCAGGAGCAGATCTCGGGCGAGGGGCGGGGCTCGAAATCCTGTCCGAGGATGCCCTCCCCGACTTCCAGCACGACTCCCTCGACGCGCTCCAGGTCGTCCGGTGAGCCCCCGACCGCGACCTTCTCGTCGGCGAGGACGTACCAGTAGCTCCCGGCCGCTCCCTCCAGGCGCCAGGCTTCGCGGGCGGCGAGCCTGTAGATCGCAAGCTGCACGTCGGACTCGAGCTCCCGCTGGGGCTTCGGGTCGCCGGTCTTGTAGTCGATCAGCTCGTAGCCCCCGCTGGGCAGCTCATCGACGCGGTCCACCCGGCCGCGCAGGTGGTGAGGCCCGATGCGGAAGTCGAACTTGCGCTCGACCCAGCGCGGGTGAGAGCCGCTCGCAACCTCGCGGGCGTGATAGCGATGCAGCGCGTCGATCGCCTTCTCGCGGAACTGGAGCTCGTCGTCGGACTCGCCGAATCCCGAGCGCCGCCAGGCTGCCGCGAACAGCCCCATGAGGCGCTCGAGGCTGCCGGCGTCGCTCGATCCGGCGCCGGTGTCCGCCTCCGCTGGTGATGGCTGCTGGCCGTGGAATCGCTCGAGCACCTGGTGGATGACGATCCCGAAGCGCTGGTTGATGGTCGTCTCCTGCGGGATACCGAAGACACGTGCGAACTTGTATTTGAGCGGGCAGGTCCGGTAGAGCTCGATGTCTGTGGCTGAGAGTGCGAGGCCTTCGCCGCGCCGCGGCAGGAACGCCTCGAGAGAGGGCTCGTCGCGCTTGGCGATCAGCTCCCGGCGCCGCTTGGCTGCGCCCTCCTCATCGAGCAGGTAGGCGTCGAGCCCCGAGTCGCGCAGCGCCGCCTGCTGCTCGGGGGAGATCGCCTGCTCGAGCAGGTCGTTGACCACCGCGAGCGAGTCGGAGACCGGCTCCTCGCTCGACCCCTGGATCAGCCCGGCGAGCTTGACCAGTTCGAGGAAGCGGGCCACCGCCCGGTTGACGTCGACGTAGGTGTCGAGCCTGGGCTCGCGGAGCTTGCCGCCGGCGCGCCAGGCCTCCTCGAGCACCTCGTCCTGGATCATCCGATAGGTGGCCTGCAGTCCCTCGGCGGGGCCGAAGAGCTCCTCGCCGTGCTGCTGCTCGGGGGCGTCGAGAACGGCGCGGGCGTCCTCGTAGAACGGCGAGGGCCGGGCGTCGCCGGCCTCGGTCGCGGCCGGCCGTGTCAGCACGAGGTCCTGGGTCGCCCTGGTCATGGCGATGTAGAGCAGGCGCCTCGACTCCTCCTCGTGTGAGGGCGTGGGGCCTCCAACCCCAGCGGGTACGGCGGGCGGGCCGGGGGGAGCCGAGCCCGGCACGACTCCGGCGTGCAGGCCGACGACATAGACGCGCGCGAACTCGAGCCCCTTGGTCCGCTCCAGCGGCATCACCTTGATCGCGCCGGCGATCGGCTCGTTCTGCTCCTCGACGGGCGCGACCCCGGCCTCCGACACCGCAACGAGGTAGCGGACGAAGTCGCGGTTCGAACCGCCTGGCTCTCGCCGGGTCCAGGCCTCCGCCAGCTCGCCGAGCCGCGACAGGTTGCGGAGCCGCTCCGCCGCCTCGGGGTGGGCGGCGAAGAGCCGATGACGGCGGAAGCCGATCCTCTCGATCAGCCTGCGCACGAAGACGTCGGCCCGCATCTCACCCATCGCTCTGGCCGCGGCGCGGTGGAGCTGGAGGAACTCCCTGATCCGGTCGCGGGCCTCGGGTGGGATCTGCGGGCTCTCCAGCGAGGCCTCCAGCGCGGAGACCATGTCGAGCTTGCGGCGGCGGGCGATCGTCGTGCATCGGGCGAGGTCGACCGAGCGGAGCTCCACGGGCGGCCGGCTGAGAGCCCGGACCGCCGCCGCGGCGTCCGTCGGGTCCGCCAGCAGGCGGAGCCAGGCGATCACGTCCCGGATCTCGGGGCGCTGGAAGAAAGCGCCCGGACCGGTCAGGCGGTAGGGCACCCGCCGCTCCTCGAGCGCGGCGGCGATCGCCCGGGCGGGGCCGCCGCCCCGAGGTACAGCCACGCAGATCCGGTCCATCTTCACCTCGCCCGCCGCGAGCGCGCCCTCGATGTCACGCGCCACCGCCTGGGCCTCGGCGCGTTCGTTGGTGCCGCACCAGAAGCGCACCCGCGTCGGCGGCCCGGCCGCCCGGCGTGGGACGTCGGCTCCTCGAGCCGCAGGCGCCACCACGGCATGCGCTGCATCGAGGAGGTCTCCGCCGTAGCGCCAGCTCGGCTCGAGCTTGACTTCGCTCGCATCGATCGCCTGTCGGGCCCAGGCCGCCGCCGCATCGCAGGGCCCCCGGCCCTGCTCGTCGTCGCAGGAGAGCACGGTGGAGGCGGCGCCACGCGCGAGGGCCTCGATCAGCGAGCGCTCCGCGGGACACGCGTCCTCGAGTTCGTCGACGATCAGGTGAGGGAAGCGCCCGGCGATCGCCGCGGTGAGCGCCGGCCGCTCGCCGAGCAGCCTGGTCAGCTCGAGCACGCCGTCGATGTCGTCCATCGCGCCGGCCGACCGCAGCATCGAGTCATGGAGCTCGTAGATCTCCGCGAATTCGCGCTCCCTGGCGGCGGAGTCGCGCTCCGAGCGCGTTCCTCCAGCCTGCTCGTCGGCCCAGCGACCGAAGCGCTCCGCCGGCACGCCGGCCGACTTGAGGGCATCGATCCGCTCGACGATCCGGGCCAGCAGCCCGGCCGGGTTCCCCCGGATCTCGTGCCTGCGCAGGGGCAACTCGTCGATCCGGTCGAGCAGCATCGCCAGGCGCTCGGCCGGGTTCAGGGACTCGAAGAACGGATCGATCTCGGCCTCGGTCGCGTGCTCGCGGAGCAGGCGTGCGGCCGCCACCGGGTGGGTGTGGACGACCAGCTCCTCGTAGCCGGTTTCGATGGTCGCTTCGGCGCGCAGCCTGATGCGACGAGCCGCCGCCACCGAGCGCGTCAGGACGAGCGCACGCTCACCCTCTCCGACGAGGCGGGCGAGCCGGCGCGCGAGCGCCTCGGTGCGGCCGCTCCCGGCAACGCCCAGGACGAGCAGCGCGCCCTCGTCGTTGGCGACGACGGCCTCCTGGCCCTCGTTCAGTCGCGGGCCCCCGTGATCGCGCTCGTCTCCCATTCGAATTCAGGCTAGATGATGCCCCCGCCGCGTCGATCTCCCTGGCGGGCGGCCCACGGTCAATCGCTAACCTCGCCCGCGTGGTCGCCCATGTCTGAGCCAGGGGGCGAACCGGCGCAGCCGTCAGCCCCCGGAGCCCCGAGCGACGAGCAGTGGGCCGCCGCCTGCCGTCGCGCCGTCGAGGTGCAGCGGGGGATCTTCGAGGAGCACCGCACCATCGCCGAGCGCACGCAATACGAGGAGGTCGGCGCGGGCGGCGACCGGACGCTGACGATCGACCGCCTCTGCGAGGACGCCGTCTTCACCGAGCTCGAGGCTCTCCATGGGCAGGGTTACGAGTTCACCGCCGTGTCGGAGGAGCGCGGATCGGTCACCTTCGGCGACGGCGATTCATCCGTGCGAGTGATCATCGACCCGATCGACGGGTCGCTCAACGCCCGCCGCACGATTCCGCTGCACAGCCTCAGTTTCGCGGTCGCCGATGGCGACTCGATGGACGACGTCACCTTCGGCTACGTCTACGAGTTCGGCGCGCGCGAGGAGTTCGTCGCCAGCATCGACGGCGACGCGCTCCTGGACGGCCGCCCGGTGGAGGTGGCCACCGGCGAGGGACTGGAGGTGATCGCCCTCGAGGCGACCAAGCCGGAGCGCGTTTTGAAGGCGGCCGAGCTGCTCCAGGGCCGCACCTACCGGATCCGGGTCCCGGGATCGATCGCGGTGGCGCTCTGCTACGTGGCGGCGGGCCGCTACGACGGCATGATCACCACCCGTAACGCTCGCTCGGTCGACGCGGCCGCCGGCCAGCTGATCGCCAGGTGCGCGGGCGCCGCCCTCGAGTTCGCCGGCGGCGGGCTCGCCGACGCACCCCTCGACCTCGGCGCCCGCTACGACGTCGCTGCGGCTCGGACGGCCGAGGACCTGCGCGTGCTGCGCGAGGCCCAGGACGCCCTGCATGCCTGAGCGTCTGGTCGACTGGAACCTGGCCGAACGGCTCGCCAGAGCACTCGCCGGGTCCGGCCCGGAATGGGACGGATCGGCCGAGGAGCTCCGCTCCGAGTCAGACCGCGCCGCCCACCTTGTCCGCCGCTATACCGGGCTTCGCCCCAAGGGCCGATTGCCAGAGGCGGAGCTGGTCGATCGAGCCGAGTGGGCACGAGTCAACCTCGAGTCCTTCCAGGATCTCTCCGCCAGGGTCGAGGAGCACCTCGAGAACCGGGTGTCAGGCTCGAACAATGGCCGGGTCGCGGGTATCCAGCGGACGATCGTGCGCACCGCGACCGGGGCCGAGGTCGGTCTGGCGGTCGGCTATCTCTCTCAGCGGGTGATCGGCCAGTACGACGTCGCGCTGATCGGGCCCGCCCGGGCACCAAGGCTGCTCTTCGTCGGCCCGAACCTCTCCTCCGCGAGAGCCCGTCTCGAGGTGAACCGGGACCTCTTCCTGCGCTGGATCGCGCTCCACGAGACGACTCACGCCGTTCACTTCGCCTCCGTGCCCTGGCTGCGCGAGTACATCGGCGGAATCGTTGAGGAGCTCTTCGAGAAGGCGGCCCTCGAGGTGAAGCCCACCGAGATCCTCGGAAAGCTCGCGCGTCTCAATCCCCGCGAGCTGCTCCGGTCGGTGAAGAGCGGCGAGCTCGCAACGCTCCTCTTGTCGGAGGACCAACGCCGGGTGATCGACCGCCTGACGGCGACGATGACACTGGTCGAGGGCTATGCGGAGCACGTCATGGACGCTGTCGGCGACCAGCTCGACCCCGGCTACACCGATCTGCGCCGTGCCCTGGAGCGAGACCGCGACCGCCGGGGCCCGCTCGACTCGATCGTCTCCAAGGTCCTCGGCCTCGAGATGAAGCTCGCTCAGTATCGCCGCGGCAAGGCTTTCGCCGATGAGGTCGTGCGAACCCACGGAATCCGGACCCTCAACCGGGCCTGGAGTGAGCCGGAGGCGCTGCCCCGCCCCGAGGAGCTCGACAGCCCGGCGGAGTGGGTCGAGCGGGTTGGGGCGGCTCGCGAGAGGCGCCTGCTCGCCCTGTTCAGGTAGCGCTGTAACCGGTCCCGGGGGCGGGGTAAGAACATGTGTTCGCCAAAACGTGTGTTCGGTGCTAGCCTGCCGAACTCGCCGAAAGCGACGAGTCCGACGCAAGCAACGCTGAAGGGATCAAGAGCCGAGATGCCTACTAAGACCACCAGCACCAAGACTCAGACCCAGACCAAGACTGAAGCGACGGCCCCCGGCCGCAAGCCTTCAGATCAGGCCCTGCAGGCCGTGGACGTCGCGATCGGTGCAGGCCCGACGGTCGCCGAGACCGTTCGGACTACCGCGGAGACGTGGACCAACTCCGAGACACGCTCGCATGAAATCGACGCGATCCAGAAGCGGGTCCAGACCCTCCGCGACTCCGAGGGGCGCAAGGGCGAGATCGAGACGCTGCGCAAGCGGCTCGCCGCCGAGCTCGAGAAGGCCGAGGCGAAGGGCGGGGACGTCCGCCGCCAGGTCACCGATCAGCTCGTCGGCCAGGCGCGCAAGGCGCGTGAGCGCGTCGAGCCCGTCTATCGCGAGCGCGTCGAGCCGGCCGTGAAGAAGGTCGTCGAGCGCGTCTAGTCGCTTAGCCCGGGGCCGCCTCGAGAGGTGGCGCGCCCGGAGAGTTCCGCCTCACCGTCAGGACGGGCGCGGAATGCAGCAACCTCTCCTCCCTGAAAACCGGGCCCTTGCGGCCCGGTTTTCACGTCTGCGTACACTTTGATTGGTGCCCACCAAGGAACAGGTAACCGAGAAGCTCGAGCAGGTGATCGACCCCGAGCTGCGCCGGTCGATCGTGGAGCTCGGGATGGTTCGGTCGATTGAGATCCGCGACGACGGGCGGGTCGAGGTGGTCGTCTCCCTGACCACCCCCGGCTGCCCGATCAGGTCCCATTTCCAGCAGGCGGTCGCGAAGAACGTCGCCGAGCTGGAGGGGGTCAACGCCGTCGACGTCGGTTTCGACGTCCTCTCCGATGGCGAGAAGTCGGATCTGCAGCAGAAGCTGGGTCGCGCCAAGCTGCCGGAGGGTGCGCTCGCCCAGGTGAAGAACGTGATCTGCGTGGCCTCTGGCAAGGGCGGCGTCGGCAAGTCCACGATGACCGCCAACCTCGCGGCGGCCCTGCACGCCGAGGGCCATAAGGTCGGGGCGCTCGACTGCGACGTCTACGGCTACTCGATCCCCAGAATGCTCGGCATCAACCGCAAGCCGGACGTCTCGCCTGAGCGCAAGATCATCCCGCCGGTCTCGCCTGCAGGGCCGACCGTGATGTCGATCGGCTTCTTCGTCGAGGAGAACGCTGCCGTCGTCTGGCGCGGTCCGATGCTTCACAAGGCGATCCAGCAGTTCCTCGAGGACGTCGCCTGGGATGAGCTCGACTACCTACTGCTCGACCTGCCGCCGGGCACGGGCGACGTCTCCATGACGCTCGCCCAGCTCCTGCCGCAGGCGAAGATCGTGATCGTCACCACACCCCAGCCTGCCGCGCAGAGCGTCGCCCGGCGGGCGGCCGAGATGGCCGCCAAGGTCGACCTCGAGATGCTCGGCGTGATCGAGAACATGTCCGCCTTCAACGGGCCCGACGGCGAGCGCGTCGCGATCTTCGGCGAGGGCGGCGGGCAGGTGCTCGCCGACGAGCTGGACGTGCCGCTGCTGGCCAAGGTGCCGCTCTCCGGCGACCTTCGTGAGCACGCCGACGAGGGCCGGCCGCTGGTGATCGAGGACCCCGACGCCCCCGCTTCACAGATGATCCGCGAGGCTGCCCGCGGCATCGTCGCCTCCACGCCAATCGAGCTTCCCGTGATGCAGGCGGTACCCGCCGCAGCGCAGCCGAACGGCGGCAGGACGAGCGGCACCGAGCTTCCGATGGTGCAGTAGGGCCGTGCCCACCCGCTGGCGGGCGACCGCCGCGGTCCTTGTCTGCGCTCTCCATCTAGCCCTCTTCGTGCCGACGATCGGCGATTGGTCGTCGATCCTGGTCAACGACTTCGCGCCGCAGGCCAAGGCCATCAAGGACGGGGACCTGCCCTACCGGGACCAGCGGATCGAATATCCGCCGCTCTCCGTGCCGGTGCTGATCGCCCCGGCCTACTTCGACGACTCAACCCAGGGATTCGTCGACGGATTCATGTGGGAGATGCTCGCGTTCGATCTCGCGATCATCCTGCTGATCGCGCTGGCTCTGCCCGGGGAGGGGGGACGCGTGCTCTCCGCGCTCGGCGTCTACACCGTCGGGTTGGTGGCGCTCTCAGGGGTGGTCCTCGACCGCTCCCTGATCGACTACGGGCCGCTCGCACTGGATCGATTCGATCTCGTGCCCACCCTCTTCGTGCTGGCCGCCGTCCTCGCCCGCGACAGGCACCGCTCCGCCACCTGGTCCGGGCTGCTCTCGATAGGGGTCGCGATCAAGGCATTCCCTCTCTTCATCTATCCCGCGCTACTGCGCGGCGAGCGAAACCTGCGACGCGTGATCGTCGCCGGCGCAGTCCCGCTCCTCGCCTGCGCGGCCGCAGTGATCGTGGTGGGGGACGAGTTCGGCTCGGCGATCAGCTACCACACCGAGCGAACTCTTCAGGTGGAGAGCCTCGGCGCGAGCGTCTTCGAGGTCGCACACGTCCTCGGAGCGTCGGGCGTCTCCACCGGGGTGGGCCATGGCGGGTTCGAGATCTCGGCCTCGGGCGCGACGGCCTCGCGGTGGGTCTTGGTGGTGATCGGGGCGGCGGGCTACCTCTGGCTGGTCTGGGCGGGTTGGCGCTCGAAGGCGACCAACTTCGAGCTGGTCGCCGCGCTGCTCGCCGTGCTCGTCGTCTTCGCCCCGGTCCTCTCGCCCCAGTTCCTGCTCTGGCTGCTCCCCGTCTCAGCCTGCGCCTACGGGCTCGGAAGTCAGAACCTGGTCCTGCTCGGGGCGATGGTGCTCACCCAGATCGAGCTGCAGCACTACGACGGGGTCGATGCGCTCAGCGGCAGCTTCGTCTGGCCACTGGCGGTCAGGAATCTCCTGCTGCTCGTCTACCTGGCGCTGGTGGCGGCGCCGATCGTCCGGACTGGCCGGAGCAGCGCTTCGCCGTCAAGCGAGAGAGTCGGGAGCAGCTACGCCTTCGACTTGTAGTACTCGAGGTTGATCTCGGTGTACTTCGTCCACTCCTCGGGGAGCTGGTCCTCGGCGAAGCACGCGTCGACGGGGCAGGCCTCGACGCAGGCGTCGCAATCGATGCACTCGTCCGGATCGATGTAGAGCTGCTTGACGTTGTCGTAGTCGGGCTCGTCCGGCGTGGGATGGATGCAGTCGACGGGGCAGACCTCTACGCAGGAGTTGTCCTTCTCGCCTATGCACGGCTCCGCGATGACGTATGCCAAGGCGCCGATTCCTTTCCCGGGGTGATGGTTGCGACTGCGGCGCCCATCGGGCGCCGCGGGACGCGACATTTTAGGTGAGTGGGCCGCTCCGCGCACGAAGGCGGGCCCGTGCGGGCGCGGCATATGGGTGGCTACAGTCCGCCCGGTGATCCTGCTCACGGGAGCAACCGGCGTGGTCGGCGGAGAGCTCCTGCCCTTTCTGCTCGCCGAAGGCCGCGACGTGCGCACCCTGGTCCGCGATCCCCGCAAGCTGGGCGAGCACCGGGTCGACGTCCAGATCTCCCTCGGCGACATCGGCGACCCGTTCTCCCTCCGCCATGCGATGCGTAGCGTGGACACCGTCATCCACCTGGCGGCGACCATCCGCGACCAGCCCGGCGGCACGATCGAGGAGCTCAACGGGCTCGCCACGGTCCGCCTGTTGCGCGCCGCCGAGCGGGCCGGGGTGCAGCGCTTCCTCTTCTTCTCGGCACTTGGGGCGACCGCGTTCCAGCGCACCCGCTTCTTCCGCTCCAAGGCGCTGGCCGAGCACGCCGTGGAGGAGTCCCCCCTCGAGACCACGGTCTTCGCGCCCTCGATCATCTACCGGCCGGGAGACCCCTGGATCACGCTGCTTCAGCGCTTCAGCCTGCTGCCCGCCGTGCCGGTGTCGGGCTCGGGCCGCGCCCTCTACCAGCCGATCTGGGCCCGCGACGTGGCCCGCTGCGTCGCAGGCTCCCTCAACGGGAGCGGGTCGAACCCCGGCTCCAACGGCCGCTACGAGCTCGCCGGCCCCGAGCTCCTCTCCTATGACGACATCGTCGAGGTCGTGGTGGAGGCGAGCGGCCGCAAGCGCCCGCTGCTCCACGTGCCGCTGCCCCTCGTCCACACCGGGCTGCGGGCGCTCGAGCTGCTCGCCGGGCCGTCGGTGTTCGCGACCTGGGAGGAGGCGGAGCTGATGGAGGTCCCGATGACCAGTCGGCGCGGCACCGCTGACGCCGAGCGTCTGGGGGTCGAGCCGCGGCCGATGGAGGCCGTGCTCGGCGCTCGGTCTGGCTAGCTCGCTGATTCGGTTTCGAGAGCGGCGCGGAGAGCAGGCAGATCCTCCGCCCCGAACACGATGCGATTTCGCGTCGCTACGTAGACGAGATCGAGGTTGACCCCCGCCTGAGCGACCTTGCGAGTCAGGTCCGCGAGTACACCGGGCCGGTCCTCGACGTCGACGACGACGACCTGGCGCTCGCCGGTGACCGCGACGTGAGAGATCGCCAGCGCATGTTTCGCGGCCTCGGCATGCGGCACGAGGATGTGGATCTCGGCACGGTCCCCGGGCCCCACGAAGGTCGCCGCCGCGATGTTGACGCCTGCGTCACTGATCGCGGTGGCCACCCGGGCCAGCGCACCAGGGGTGTTCTCGACGTCGATGACCAGGTCGACCGCCATCTCTAGGTCCTGTCCAGCCTACTTCCGCGCTCGATCGATGGCGAGTACCGCCACCCCGGCGAGAAGTTCGAGCAGCCCGCCGATCAGCGAGACGTAGGCGCCCGCGCGGGGCGCTTTAGCGGTCTATACGACCGGTAAAGCGCCCCGGACGCAGAGAGGCCCGGCGGATGCCGGGCCTCTCCTCGAATCGGGTTGCTCCTCGGCTTCGCCTGCGGGGCACCCTCTCATCACACTCGCCTGTTGCAAGCGAGGGTATCGCTACATCATCCCGCCCATGTCGGGCATGCCGCCACCGGGCATTGCGCCGGCGCCGTCCTTCTCAGGCGGCTCGGCCACGATGGCCTCGGTGGTGAGGATGTTCTTCGCGATCGACGCGGCGTTCTGAAGCGCCGAGCGCGTGACCATGGTCGGGTCGATGACGCCGGCGGCGATCAGGTCGCCGTACTCGCCATCGGATGCGTTGAGGCCCTCGCCCGGCTTCAGGCCGCGGACCTTCTCGACCACGACGCTGGCCTCGAAGCCCGAGTTGTCGGCGATCTGCCGAATCGGTGCCTCGAGCGAACGCTGGATGATCGATGCGCCCGTGCGCTCGTCGGCGTCGTCATAGGAGTCGAGCTTGATCGCGTCCTGGGCGTTCAGCAGCGCTACGCCGCCGCCCGGGACGATGCCCTCCTCGAGCGCCGCACGGGTCGCCTGCAGGGCGTCCTCGACACGGTGCTTCTTCTCCTTCATCTCGGTCTCCGTGGCCGCCCCGACCTTGACGACCGCGACGCCGCCGGCCAGCTTGGCCAGCCGCTCCTGCAGCTTCTCGCGGTCGAAATCGGAGTCGGTCGTCTCGACCTCGGACTTGATCTGCTTGATGCGGCCCTTGATCTGCTCGGACTCACCGGCGCCGTCGATGATCGTGGTGTTGTCCTTACCCACGACGACGCGACGCGCCTTGCCGAGCTGATCGAGCTGGGTGTTCTCCAGCTTCAGGCCCATCTCCTCGGTGATCACTTCGCCACCGGTGAGGATGCCGATGTCCTCGAGCATCCGCTTGCGGCGGTCACCGAAGCCCGGCGCCTTGACTGCGACGCCGGTGAACGTGCCGCGGAGCTTGTTCACCACGAGGGTCGCGAGGGTCTCGCCCTCGACGTCCTCGGCGATGATCAGCAGCGACTTGCCACCCTGCATCACCTGCTCCAGCACCGGCAGGATGTCGCGCACCGAGCCGACCTTCTGATTGGCGATCAGGATGTACGGGTCCTCGAGAACGGCCTCCATGCGGTCCTGGTCGGTGACCATGTAGGGCGAGATGTAGCCCTTGTCGAACTGCATGCCCTCGGTGAACTCGAGCTCCATCCCGAAGGTCTGACCCTCCTCGACGTTGACCACGCCGTCCTTGCCGACCTTGTCGATCGCGTCGGCGATGATGTTGCCGATCTCGTCGTCGGCCGCCGAAATCGCGGCGACGCGAGCGATCTGCTCCTTGCCCGCGATGTCCTTCGACTGCTTCTCGCGGAGGTTCTCGACCACCTGGTCGACGGCCATCTCGATGCCGCGGCGCAGCCCGAGCGGGTTGGCACCAGCGGCCACGTTCTTCAGGCCATGCCGCACGATCGTCTGCGCGAGCAGTGTCGCGGTCGTGGTGCCGTCGCCGGCCACATCATTGGTGGCGGTCGCCACCTCGCGGACCAGCTGCGCACCCTGATTCTGGAAAACGTCCTCCACCTCGATCTCGCGGGCGATGGTGACGCCGTCATTGGTGATGGTGGGTGCTCCGAACTTCTTGTCGAGGACGACATAGCGACCCTTCGGACCGAGCGTCACCTTGACCGCATTGGCCACGGCGTCAACTCCGTCCTGCAGAGCGCCACGCGCATCCTCGTCGTACAAAAGCTCCTTATGAGCCATGTGTGTGTTCCTCCTTACTAAGTGTTTGGCTAGCCGACCTTCGCGAGCACATCTGCCTCGCGCAGGACGAGCAGCTCGTCGCCGTCTACGGTGATCTCGGTGCCTCCGTACTTCGAGTAGAGGACCTCGTCGCCCTTGCTCACGTCGAGCGGGCGGCGCGTACCGTCCTCCTTCACCTCTCCGTCGCCGACAGCGAGCACCTTGCCCTTCTGCGGCTTCTCCTTCGCTGTATCGGGGAGGACGATCCCGCTTGCGGTCGTCTCCTCCTCCTCGACCGCCTGCACGATCAGGCGATCTCCTAGTGGCTTCAACTTCATCGGCATTTCCTCCTAGCTGGGGTGGGTGTTTCTAAGTCTGGTGCGGTTTGGCACTCTCGATAGGAGAGTGCCAGCGCCCAGAAGATTGTAGCCACAGACCGAGCTCGGCCTCGCTCGGCTAATCGATCGCCACCAGCGGAGCACCGAGCAACCTGGCGAGGCCCTCGCCGCCGTTTCGCATCACATAGTCGTGATTGACGGCGAAGATCGGTCGGGCCAGCGGCGCCACCAGGTTCATCCACGGCCGGGTGGTCCGCACGTTCCACTCATAGAGGACCGCCGTCACGCCGCCCTGCTCGAAGAGGCGCCAACGGCCGACGCCGGCGAGCTCGCCGGAGGCGTCGCCTTCGAGGAGGTGAGGCTTCTCGACCTTGGTGGTCCGGACGAAGAACTCGAGTCTGTAGGGCAGCTTGGATCTCCAGACGTAGCGGCCGTATCGGCCGACGCCGTCCTCGTCGCCCTCCTCGAGCTTCTCGGCCTCCAGCACGCCCTTCCACCATTGCGGCCAACGCTCCGAGTCGTAGACCGCGTCCCAGACCCGCTCGCGATCGGCCTCCAGCAGCCAGGTGGTCAGGAACCTGTACTCAGCCACGTGATGATCGAATCCCGAAGCGCGTGCGACCGGGGGCGAGCTTGGCCGAGCAGATCAAGGACGCAGGGCGAGGCCTTTGGTGGTGCCAAAGGCGAGCCCGAGGACGCAGAGCTGCGAAGCGCCAGGCGCGTCACCCGGGCGTGCGGGGATCGGGGGTCGGTCATCTAGTTGCGTGACGGAGACTCGCCGTTCCCGAACTGCGTGGAGGGCCGCTCGACGATCTGGGAGAAGCGGATGACCGTCACGGTGTCCTCATCCGCGATCGACCGGGTGTAGATCGTGCCAAGGAAATCGACGGTCTCCTCCCGCCGGCGGAACTCGGGGTTGTCGTGCTCGACGTCGCGCGGCGAGAGGTCCGCGACCTTCTTCACCTCGACGTCGTCGATCACGGCGGAGAAGATCTTCTCCCGCGGCTGATGACGGTAGCCGACGGTGATCCAGACGACCTGGCCGCGCTTGTACTTGCGCGATTTGTCGCCCAGGCGGATGGTGGCGGTCTTGCGGCCACTGCGCAGCTGATCGACGAAAACCGGCGAGTAGAAGTTGAGCACGTAGAGCGCGTCGCTCACGGGCCGAGCCTACTTCAGTCCGGTGGCTGGAAGCCCTCGGCGCCGATCAGCGGAACGAATCGGGTGGGGCCGATCGTCTCCTGGCGAAGGTCGCCGTTCTCCCTGATGAAGGCTGTGAGCAGGTCCGCGGAGTCGGCTGCGATCGGCACCACCAGCCGGCCCCCGGGGGCCAGCTGGGAGAGCAGGCTGTGCGGGGCCTCCGGCGAGGCGGCGTGGACGGCGATCGCGTCGTACGGAGCACGCTGCGGATAGCCGCGGCTCCCGTCACCGATGATCAGCTCGACGTTCCGGATGCCGAGCTCGTCGAGCCGCTCCCGCGCCCACTCGCCGAGCGCGGGGACCCGCTCGATGCTGACCACGTGGGCGGCCAGCTGGGACAGGACCGCCGCCGAGTATCCCGAGCCGGTCCCGATCTCGAGCACCTTCTCGTCGCCGACTAGGCGTAGGGACTGGCAGATCGCGGCGACGACCCACGGCTGCGAGATCGTCTGGTCGTAGCCGATCGGCAGTGCCGAGTCGTTGTACGCGCTCCGCCGCACGTCCTCGGGGACGAAGTGCTCGCGGGGCACAGTGGCCATCGCCTGCAGGACGCGCTCGTCGGAGATGCCGCGCCGGCGAAGCTGCCGCTCCACCATCCCGGCTCGTTGCTCCGCGAAGTCCTGGTCGCGGCGCACCAGCGCTCAGAATATGTAGGCGTCCAGCCGGTCGGGCTCGATCACCGTGACCCGACCGCGGCCGACCTGGACGACTCCCGCCCGCTCGAGCGTGGCGAGGAAGCGGCTGACACTCTCGCGAGAGGTCCCCGCCATCTGGGCGAGATCCGACTGGCGAAGGCGGATGGTGACCCCGTCCTTGACGAGCGGGGTGAGCGCCTCGTCGGCGAGCAGCTGGTTGAGGACGCCGGCGACCCGGCTTGGGACCGTCTGGAAGGACTGTCGGGCGATGCGCTCGTTCGCCTCGCGCAGGCGGCGGGTGAGGGCCACGACGAGCTTCTCGGCCATCCCCGGATTCGTGCGGATCAGGGTGCGCATGTCGGTGGCGGGGAGCGCGAGAAGCTCGGTTTTCTCCGCGGTCTCGACGCTCGCCGAGCGCCGCTCGCCGTCGAGCATCGCCAGCTCGCCGAAGATCGCACCGGGACCGAGCGTCGCCAACGTGATCACACGGCCGTCGGAGTGCTGGCGGGTGACGCGGCAGCTTCCCCGGCTGACGATGTAGCAGGCGTCGCCGGGATCGCCCTCGTGGAAGACCCGCGTCTCACCCGGATAGCCCCGCGGGATCGCCACCTGGGCGACTCGATCGAGCTCCTCCGTGGAGAGCTCCGAGAACAGCGGAACGCCTCCGAGAAGCTCGACTATCTGTTGCCTCGCTCCGCTCTCCATTCCCACTGCTCATTATCGCGCGTTCAACTCGCCTGGCAGCCTGGGCACCAGTAGGTCGTCCGCGCCTCGTCGCCCTGTGCGCGCGACAGGATCGTCGTGCCACAGCGCGGACAGGGTTGTCCGGCCCGCCGGTAGATGCGCTTCGGCTGCCGACCGGACTCCACCGCCTCGAGCATGAGTCCCCGAGTCGCGCTCAACACACCCTCGATCTCCTTGTCGCCGAGCGCTTCGATGCGGCGATTCGGATCAATCCGCGCGGCGAAGCACCCCTCGGACTTGAAGATGTTCCCGATCCCCGCGACCAGTCGCTGGCCGAGCAGTGCCTGGCCGAGCTCGATATCGGGCGCGATCGCTCGCATGCGATCGATGACCGCGGCAGGATCGAAGTCGTCCGCCAGCACGTCGGGGCCGAGGCGCGCGAGCCGTGGATCGCGGCGAAGCTGCGCCTCGGTCGAGATCCGGATCGTCGATCCACCGAAGTTGACGGCCTCGGAACCGTTTCCCGTCAGCGCGATCCAGGCCTGCGAGCGCGGCCGGCGCCAGCGCTCACCCTCGCGATACAGCTGCCAGCTGCCCCGCATTCCCAGGTGGCTGTGGAGCACGAGGTCCGCTTCGAAGTGAAGGAGGAGGTGCTTGCCACGGCTTTCGACCCGCTCGAGCGTCAGGCCGTCGATCGAGGCGGGCGCGAGCCCCTCCGGGCGGCGCCGGCCCGGCGTTCGGACCGAGATCCGGCCGCCGCCGAGTGCGCTCTGCATCCGCCGCGCGATGCGGAGGATGGAGTCACCCTCCGACATTAAACGGGTTGCTCCTCGGCTACGCCTGCGGGGCACCCTCGCATCAGGCCACGAGCTTGCGCGGCTGGCGGCGGAAGCCGGCTTCGACCAGTGCCGCCTCCATGCCGGTGCCGATCACCGGCTCACCGTCCACGCGCTCGATCGCGAGCTTCTCGATCTGGCCGGCTTGCGCCGCCTCGGCCAGCGCCGCAAGGCACTCGATCAGCTCGCCGTCGTCGATCCTCTGCAGGCGGAGGATTCCCTTGCCGCCGCGCTCGACGTAGAGCAGCGGCTCTCCGTCCCGCTGCATCACGTAGGCGCCGGCTGTCCGTGCGGGGCGGCGCTGGCCCTCGAGCTTCGGCCAGGAGAGGGTCGCCCCATATGGGTTGGCGGGGTCGGTCGCGGCCAGGACCTGGAGTGAGCCGTCGGCTCGGGGCAGGCTGCGGAGCCGCTCCACCGCTCCGGGGAGGGCGAACTGTGCCCCACCCAGGCCCTCGACGAAGTAGCCGCGCCTCGCGGTTCCGAGCAGCTCGAGGTTCTGGAGCTCGCCGTAGATGGAGGCGAAGCCACCGGGGATTCCCTCGGCGATCGCCGTCTCGCGCGTGACGATTCCATGGCGCTCGAGCATCAGCTCCGCCAGTGCGCGCACCCGCGGGCCGGCGGAGGGAGCCTCGGCGAAGAGCGACGCGGTGAGCGACCAGCGCCCGAGCACCGTCCCGGAGGCCGCTGCGCGGCGGCGGGCGAAACGGCGCCCGCCGCGTTCGCTCCGCTGGGCCGCCCGAAGACGCGGCGCCCGCAGTGGGGCGAAGGCGTCGTTGGTCACCTCGCCCGACCAGGCCAGGTCCCAGAGCGCCTCGTGAAGCTCCTCGGCGGATCCGTCGAGGTCAATCAGGTCGAGCCAGAAGCAGGGGCCCTGGGCGAGCCGCTGGCGGATCGCATCGTGGATCTCGCCCTCCGGCCGATCGAGCTTCACGTTGCCCGCCGGTGGGCCGGCGAGCCTCACGTCCTCGCGGAAGTAGAGAGCGACCTTTCCGTCGTTGCGCCCCAGGGCGCCGGCGCCGACCCAGACCAGCTCGCCGCTCGTGCAGAGCTCGTCGAGCCAGGTGGGGCTATAGGAGCCGAGTCGCCTGGGCAGGACGTCGCGCTCCCAGGTCTTCGGCGTCAGAGCGACGCCCTGCAGCGAGATGAGCGCCTCGCGGAGGCGATCGGGCCCGGCGCCGGAGCGCCCGTGCGCGTCGACGTTCTGCCAGCTCGGCAGGAAGCGGGCTAGCTCGCGCGGATCGGTGGCCTCGACCTCCTTACGCAGCCTGGCGAGACTGGCCCGGCGCAGCCGGCGCAGCACGTCTGCCTCGCACCACTCGCGCGCGGTTCCCCCGGGGAGGAGCTCGCCCCGCACGACATTGCCGGATCGCTCCAGCTCCTTCAGGGCCGAGCTCGGGTCCACGCCGTAGCGGTCGGCGAGCTGGCGGGTCGGGAAGGGAACGTGCGTGGCCGCGTAGCGGCGGACAAGCGACGCGAGCGCGTCCTCCACCGGCTCGAGGAAGCTCTCGGGGAGGCCCGCCGGGGGCGGGACGCCGAGCGCGTCGCGGTAGAGGCCCGCGTCCTCGGCCGCTATGTAGCGCTCCTCGCCGGCGATCCTGACGACCGCGGCCCGGCGCTCCTTGACCAGCTTGTCGAGCATGGACTTTGCGGAGTAGCCCTCCTCGGTTCGCTGCTCGCACTCCTCCTCGGTCAGGTCGCCGAGTCGTCGCAGGATCTGCTGTAGCCCGTCGCGGTCCTTCGCCTTGCCCACCTCGGTCAGCTGCTGAAGCTGTTCCGCGACCTCCTCCAGCGCCTCCGGGTCGATCAGCTCACGAAGCTCCTCCTGGCCGAGCAGCTCGGCCAGCAGATCCCGGTCGAGGGCGAGGGCCGCGGCACGGCGCTCCGCGTTGGGGGTGTCGCCCTCGTACATGTAGGTGGCGACGTAGTCGAAGAGCAGCGAGGAGGCGAAGGGCGAGGCCGTCGGCGTCTCGACCTCGACCATCGTGATCTTGCGGGAGTGCAGGTCGCGGAGCAGCTCCTTCAGCGCCGGCAGGTCGAGGACGTCCCGCATCACCTCGCGGTAGGTCTCGAGGATCACCGGGAAGCGGGGGAAGTCGCGGGCTACCTCGAGCAGACTCTGCGACTTGAGGCGCTGCTGCCAGAGCGGGGTGCGCTTCCCCGGCCAGGCGCGCGGGATGAGCAGGGAGCGCGCAGCGTTTTCGCGGAAGCGGGCGCCGAACAGAGCCGAGCCCGAGAGCTCGCGGATCACCAGGTCCTCGATCTCGTCGGGCTCGATCATCACGAGGTCGGCGGGCGGCGGCTCGTCGGCGTCAGGCAGGTGGATGACGATTCCGTCGTCGGACCAGATCGCGTCGGCCTCGAGGTCGCGGTCGTCGCGGATCTTTGCCGAGAGGGCGAGGCCCCACGCGGCATGGACCCGGCCACCCCAGGGGGAAAGGACGCAGAGGCGCCAGTCGCCGATCTCATCCCGGAAGCGCTCGACGACGATCGCCTCGTCTGACGGGACCACGCGGGTGGCGGCCTGCTGCTCGGTCAGGTAGTTGACGAGATTCTGTGCGGCGAGCTTGTCCAGGTCGTTCTCCTTGGCGAGCTTCTTCGGATCGGCGTTCACCGCCTCCCGCGAGAAGGCGCCGATCGCCTTGCCGAGCTCGGCTGGACGGCCGATGCCGTCGCCGCGCCAGAACGGGACGGCGCCGGGTGTGCCGGGGGCGGGGGTGACGATCACCCGGTCGCGGGTGATCTCCTCGATTCGCCAGGTGCTGGCACCGAGCAGGAAGGTCTGGCCGGGCCGGGCCTCGTAGACCATCTCCTCGTCGAGCTCGCCGACGCGGCGTCCGTCGGGGAGATGAACGCCATAGAGACCGCGGTCGGGAATCGTCCCCGCGTTGGCGACCGCGAGCTGGCGGGCGCCGGGCCGGCCGCGCATCGTCCCCTTGGTCCGGTCCCAGACGATCCGCGGCCGGAGCTCCGCGAAGCGCTCGGACGGGTAGCGGCCGTCGAGCATGTCGAGAACGTTTTCGAGCTGCTCTCGCGAGATCTCGGCGAAGGGCTGCGCGGAGCGGACCAGCCGATCCACCTCGTCGATCTCCCACTCGTCGAGCGCGGCCATCGAGACGAGATGCTGGGCCAGCACGTCGAGCGGGTTCTGCGGGATGACGGTCTCCTCGATCTCGCCGGTGCGCATCCGGCGGGCGACCACGGCGCACTCGAGCAGGTCGGCCCGGAACTTGGGAAAGATCCGCCCCTTCGAGACCTCGCCCAGCGTGTGGCCGGCGCGGCCCACTCGCTGCAGCCCCCTGGTCACCGACTTCGGCGACTCGACCTGGATGACGAGGTCCACGGCGCCCATGTCGATGCCGAGCTCGAGCGAGGAGGTGGCGACCAGGCAGGGCAGCTCACCCGACTTGAGCAGCTCCTCGACCAGCGCCCGCTCCTCGTGGGAGAGCGAGCCGTGGTGTGCCCGTGCGATCTCGGGCGGCGCTTTGTTTCCGTTCTTCGTGTTGCCGGCGTGCTCGGTGGCCGGCAGCTCCACATCCATCTCACGGGTCGCGCTGTCGCGCGCCCTCGCATCATCGTTGTGCATCTCGTTGAGGCGCTTGGCGATTCGCTCGGCCGCGCGCCGGTTGTTGACGAAGACGATGGTCGAGTTGTGCTCGCGGACCAGCCGCAGCAGCTCGGGATAGATCGCGGGCCAGATCGAGCGGGTTTTGGTGGCGGGGTTGAGCGACGCCTCGATCGGGCCGGGGTCGATGCGCTCCGGGGAATGCTCGAGATTCGGGGGCGGGGTCTCGCCGGTGTCGGCCCCGTCGCGGCGCTTGTTGCCGAGTGGGCTCGGCTCGACCATGTCCTCGACCGGGACGACGATCTCGAGGTCGAGCTGCTTGGGCTCCGAGGCGTCGACGATCTCGCAGTCGCGCCCGGCACCCACCAGGAACTGGCCGATCCGCTCCAGGGGCCGCTGCGTCGCGGAGAGCCCGATCCGCTGGATGGGCTGGTCGGCCGTCAGGTGATCGAGGCGCTCCATGGTCAGCGCCAGATGCGAGCCCCTCTTAGAGGGAGCCACGGCGTGAATTTCGTCGACGATCACCGCCTCGACGCCGGTGAGGATCTCGCGGGCCTGCGAGCTGATCATCAAATAGAGGGACTCGGGCGTCGTAATCAGGATGTCCGGCGGCTCGCGACGCATGGCCCGCCGCTCGGACTGGGGCGTGTCGCCGGTGCGCAGCGCGACCGAGATGGGCGCGCCGATTCCCTGCAGCGGAGCCCGCAGATTGCGCTCGATGTCGTAGGAGAGGGCCTTGAGGGGCGAGATGTAGACGATTCGCACACCCGAGCCCAGCCGATCGGGCTCGCGGGCGAGGCGGTCGATTCCCCAGAGGAAGGCCGCCAGTGTCTTTCCCGACCCAGTCGGGGCGCAGATCAGCGTGTGCCCGCCCGAGGCGATCGCGGGCCAGCCGGCGGCCTGGGCGGGGGTCGGAGCCTCGAATGAAGCCTGAAACCACCTCTGAACAGGCTCGGAGAAGGGCCCCAGGGGTGACTCTTGGGTCGCGGACGTACTCATGGCCAACCTACTGACCTTACCGACCGTCCCACCCGGGCTGGGCGTGGCGCCTTTCCAACCTAGATGGGTCGGAAAGGCGCCAAGTATCAGTCCGCTACGCGCGGCCCTCGGCGCCGGCGGGGGCCACCCGCTCGACGTCCAGGCTGGGCAGCCGCCGCTCCAGCCAGCTCGGGATCCACCAGTTCCACTTCCCGAGCAGCGACATCACCGCCGGTACGAGGACCATCCGGACCAGGGTGGCGTCGAGGAAGATCGCCGACGCGAGGCCGATCCCGAACAGCTTCAGGAAGACCTCGTTCGAGGTGACGAAGGAGAGGAAGACGACGACCATGATTGCCGCGGCCGCCGTGATCACCCTCGCCGTCTTGGCGAGACCGTCCGCGACCGCGCGGCGGGTGTTGCCGTCCTTCAGATACTCCTCGCGAATCCGGGAGATCAGGAAGACCTCGTAGTCCATCGAGAGGCCGAAGAGGATCGCGAACATCATCACCGGCATGAACGGTGCGATCGGGACCTCGTGGTCGATCCCGATCAGGTTGCTCAGTCCGCCGCCGTTCGCGGCCAGCGTCATCACGCCGTACGCGGCGCTTACCGAGAGCAGGTTCATGATCCCCGCCTTCAGCGAGATCACCGGCGAGTGGAAGGCGACCAGCAGGAGCAGGAAGGAGAGTCCGACCACGCCCGCGATGAACAGCGGCATGCGGCCCTTCATGAACTCGGACTGGTCCTCGAGCGCCGCGGTCACGCCGCCGACCTGGACGTCGATCGCGGTGCCCTCGAATTGGCCCGGGACGACGTCATCGCGCATATGCCTGACGAGGTCCTCGGTGGCCTCGTCCTGCGGCGAGGTCTTCGGGATCACGGTGATCAGGGCGGCGTCGCCGGCCTGGTTGATCCGCGGCGGGACCACGAAAGCGACGTCCGGGGTGCTTCGCAGCGTGTCCGCGAAGGCGGCGATCTGGGACTTCGCCTCAGGGGTGGGCGGAATCTTCGCCGCGACCTGAATCGGGCCGTTGGTCCCGGGTCCGAAGCCCTCGGTGTTCAGGTCGTAGGCCTGACGCGTCATGCTGTCGGGCGGATCGTTGCCCGCGTCCGGGAAGCCGAGGCGCATGCCCAGGGCCGGCGCCGCCAGCGCGAGCAGGATCACCAGCGCGCCGATCGCGAACGGCCAAGGCCGCCGCTGCACGATGTGGCTCCAGCGCGCAGCGGGCGACTCGCCCGCGGCATTGTTGGCCTCCGTCCTCAGCGCGCGGCCCAGGAATGGAATGCGGAGCCTGTCGACCCTCGGCCCCAGATATGAGAGGAAGGCGGGCAGCAGCGTGATCGAGGCAAGCATCATTGTGAGCACCGCCAGGGAGGTCGCGATCGCGACCCCATACATGTAGCTGAGCCCGGTCAGAATCAGACCGAGCACCGCGATCACGACAGTGCAGCCGGCGATCAGCACGCTGCGCCCGGCCGTCGTGACGGCCTCGACCACCGCGTCGTGGCGATCCTTGCCGTCCTTCATCGCCGAGCGGAAACGGGTGAGAACGAGGAGCGAGTAGTCGATGCCCACGCCGATCCCGATCAGGCCGGAGACGGCGGTGGTCCAGTCGGGCACGTCGATCACGTTTGCCAGCAGAGGGATGAGGCCGGCCGAGGAGATACCGAGACCGACCAGGGCGATGCCAAGGGGTAGCCCGGCCGCGACGATAGAGCCGAAGGCGATCAGCAGCACGATCGCGGCACCGAGGAACCCGTAGCCCTCCGGACTCGACTGGGACTGCGCAGCGTAGATCGGATCCCCGCCGAGCTTGAGCTCGAGCCCGTTGGCGTCGTTGTCATTGGCCGCATTGATCAGCTGCTTGCCCTGGTCCTTCGTGACCTCCCAGCCGGGAACGGTCATCGGAAGCGTGGCTGTCGCGATTTGCCGATTCTGAGAGAGGCGGATCGGCGTGTGAGCGGCGATGTGCTCCACCTTCTCGGCCTGGGCGAAGAAAGGCTGCAGTCGCTGGGTCGCCTCCGCCTGGCTCGCGAAGCCGCCCGGGTCCTTCGCGACCACGAAGACCTCCTGTCCGGAGTAGCCGGCGAAGCGCTGCTCGGTGATGTCGCTGGCGGCCTTCGACTCCGAACCGGGGGTGTCGTAGTCGGCCTGGAACTCTCCGGCGAGCGAGGAGCCGACACCGATGATCACGACCATGGCCACGATCCAAAGCAGGACCACGCGACCGCGGCGGCGGTATGCGATGTCGGCGAGACGGGTAAGGCGACTGGTCATGCGGAACTTCCCCCTTCCTGCGAGCTCACTCCCGAGCCCGGGTCGATTTGAAGGCGCGTTCTAGCAATCACGGTGCGGTGGGTGTTCTCGAAACATGCTGAGTTCGGTGTCTCGTTTCTGCGACCTCCGTCACTGAGACGTGACAGAACTCTTAGACGTGACACAGCGCGAAAACTCATCGGTCGCGACGATGCCAGCCGAGGCCGGCATGGTCCATTGGGGATTGCCCTAACCGGACCCCAGGCCCGAACCCGAAGCCGCCAGGTCCGCCAAGGACGGAGCGTTCCGGTCTCGATCGGAGAGGAGCGGGTCCGTGATCGGCCAGTGGACCGCCACCTCCGGGTCGTCCCAGGCGATCCCGCTCTCGAGGTCGGGGTCGTGATAGCTGGACAGCCTGTAGATGACGTCGGCCTCGGCGGAGAGGACGCAGAAGCCGTGGCCGAACCCATCCGGGATGAAGAGCTGGCGATGCTCGACGTCGTCGAGGTCGTACCCCTCCCAGCGCTTGTAGGTGGGGGAGTCCGGCCGGAGATCCACCGCGACGTCGAAGATCCGGCCGCGGGCACAACGAACCAGCTTCGCCTGGCCGCGCTGGAAGTGAAGCCCGCGCAGCACCCGGGCGGAGGACCGGCTGTGGTTCTCCTGGACGAAGTCGACGTCGATCCCCACGAGCTTCATCGCCTCGGCCCGGTAAGTCTCGACCAGGAAGCCGCGCTCGTCGCCGTGGACGTCCGGCTCGATGAACACGACCCCGTCGATCTCCGTGGGCAGGCGGCGGAAGCTCATTGGCCGGCCCCCAGGGTCCTGCCGTACTGGCGCTCGTAGTAGTCCCGGTACTCGCCGGAGCGGATCGGCTCCCACCAGGACTTGTTCTCGCGGTACCAGCTGACGGTGCGCTCGATGCCCTCCTCGAAGTGAACCTGCGCGCCCCAGCCGAGCGCCTCGAGCCGCGTCGCGGAGAGCGAGTAGCGGCGGTCGTGCCCGGGCCGGTCGGTGACGTAGGAGATCAGCGAGTCGTCCCGGGCGGTCAGGGCGAGGATTCTTCTGACCACCTCGAGGTTCGAGAGCTCGTCGGGACCGCCGACGTTGTAGATCTGGCCAGGCTCGCCCCGCTCGAGGACGGCGTCGACCGCTCCGCAGCAGTCATCCACGTAGAGCCAGTTCCGTACCTGCATCCCGTCGCCGTAGACGGGCAACGGATCGCCGGCGAGGGCGTTGAGGATGCAGAGGGGGATCAGCTTCTCAGGGTGCTGGCGCGGGCCGTAGTTGTTCGAGGCGCGGATGATCAGCGCCTCGGCGCCGTAGGTCCGGGCGAAGGCCGAGACGAGCAGGTCGCCCCCCGCCTTCGAGGCCGAGTAGGGGGAGGAGGGGTTGAGGGGAGACTCCTCGGTCGCGGAGCCCAGCTCGAAGTCGCCGTAGACCTCGTCGGTCGAGACCTGCAGGTGGCGAACGCCGACGTCGCGGGCAGCCTCCAGCAGCACGTAGGTGCCGTAGACGTCGGTCGTGATGAACTCGCCGGGCGCCTCGATCGAGCGGTCGACGTGCGACTCGGCCGCGAAGTTGACGACCGCACCACAGCCCTCGATGGCCGCCCTGACGGCGTCGCGGTCGGCGATGTCGGCCTCGACGAGCTCCCAGCGCTCCTCGGGGAGGCCGTCGAGGTTCTCGTGACGGCCGGCGTAGGTGAGCTTGTCGAGCACCCGCACGGTGTCGTCGGGGTGGCCGTCCAGGCGGCGGCGCACGTAGTTCGAGCCGATGAAGCCGGCGCCCCCCGCGACCAGCAGCCTCATGCCGCGTCCGCTCCCTTGTCCGCCCCGTCTGACCCGTCCTCCCAGGTCACGTCCTCGAGGGGGAGCTCGCTCTCACCGGTGATCTCCTCGCCGTCCGCCTGGCGCTCCTCGCGCTCGCGGGCGGTCCAGTCGAGCATCGGCTGGCGCCGTGAGGCACTCGAACGCTGGCGGCGCAGAGGCTCCTCCGCCTCGACGTGGCCGCGGCGGGCCAGGTAGTCGGAGAGGCCTCGCTGCCAGGGCGGCAGGTTGATCGGAGTTGAGCGGCGGCTCACCAGCACCGAGTTGGCGGGGCGCTTCGCCGGCCGCTCCATCATGTCCGTGGTCGTCGCCATGACCCGCGTCACGACCTCGGCCTGCCTGAAGATCTCCAGCGCGAACTCGTACCAGGAGCAGCTGCCCTCTCCCGCCATGTGGTGGATGCCGTAGGCAGCGCTGTCGACCAGGCGCAGCAGCCCGACCGCCAGGTGGCCCGTGTAGGTGGGGCAGCCGACCTGGTCGTGGACCACGACCACCGGACCACCACCCTGGCCGAGGCGCAGCATGGTCTCAACGAAGTTCCCGCCGTGCGGGCCGAAGAGCCAAGAGGTGCGGACGATGAAGCTCTGCCCGTTGACCAGCGCCGTGGCCCGCTCGCCGGCGAGCTTGGTGCGCCCGTACGCGTTGATCGGATCGGGATCGTCCGATTCGCCGTAGGCCCCGCCCTCGCCGTTGAAGACGTAGTCGGTCGAGGGGTAGATGACCTTGGCGGACACCTTCGCCGCCGCGTCGGCGACGAAGCCGGCGCCCTGCCCGTTGACAAGCGACGCCTCCCGCTCCGACTCCTCGGCGCTGTCGACGCCGGTCCAGGCCGCGCAGTTGATCACGGCCCCGGGCCGCTCTCGCGTGATCATCCTCTCGACCCTCGCCGGGTCCGTGACATCGAGGTCGTCATGGGTCATCGCGATCACCTGGTGACGCATGTCCCCGGCGACCCGGACCACGTCCTGACCCAGCATCCCGTTTGCCCCCGTGACCAGGACCCTCATGGGATCGAGATATCCGCGTTGTCACCGACCAAGAAGCGCAGCGTCTTCGGCATTCCCTCGCTGCGGCTCAGGCTGACGTTCCTGCCCAGCAGGCTGGCCTCCATCCGCGCGTGCAGGTTGCGGATGCTGGAACCGGCCAGGACGATCGAGTGCTCGACCTCGGAGCCGGTTATCACGACGTTGCGATCGATCGCCGTGTAGGGTCCGATGTAGGAGTCGGTCAGTCTGCTGCCGGCCCCGATGATGGCGGGCCCCCGAACGACGGTCCGCTCGAGCTTCGCTCCCTTCTCGATCGCGACCCGGCCCTCGACCCGGCACTCCGCATCCAGTTCGCCGTCGATCCGCGGCTCGATGTCCTCGAGGACCAGGCGGTTCGCTTCCAGCATGTCCTCGAGCCTCCCGGTGTCCTTCCACCAGCCCTTGACGATGTGCGACTCCACCCGTCGCTCTGACTCGATGAGCGCGTCGATGGCGTCAGTGATCTCGAGCTCGCCCCTCCCCGACGGCTCGATCGAGTGGGCGGCAGCGAAGATCGACGACGTGAACATGTAGACGCCGACCAGAGCCAGGTCGCTGGGCGGGTCCTTCGGTTTTTCCACCAGGCGGATGACGCGCTCGCCGTTCAGCTCCGCGACGCCGTAGGACGAGGGATCGTCCACGGGCGTGAGCAGGATCAGGGCGTCGGGCTCGGAGCGGCGGAAGACCTCCACGAGATCCGTGATCCCGTCGCGTAGGAGGTTATCGCCGAGGTACATGACGAACGGGCTCTGGCCCAGGTATTCCTCTGCAGTGAGCAGTGCGTGGGCCAGCCCAAGCGGCGCCTCCTGCTCTATGTAGGTAATCGAGGCGCCGAATTCGGCGCCGTCGCCGGCGGCCTGACGGATCTCATCACCGGTCTCCGGGGCGATGATCACCCCGATCTCCCCGATCCCCGCCTCGACCAGCGCCTCGATCCCGTAGAAGAGCACGGGCTTGTTCGCCACCGGCACGAGCTGCTTGGCGGAGGTATGCGTGATCGGGCGCAGGCGCGTCCCCGCACCCCCCGAGAGGATCAGCCCCTTGAGCTTTTCCATCGGGCGGAGGCTAAAGCCTGGGCTGCGGGAACCGCGGTGCTGCTATTGGGCCTTCGAGATGTTCTTGTGGTTGGAGTGCTCGCAGTGGCGCCCGCGGGGATCGAGCTTGTCCTTGCTCAGCACGTCGTCACCACCATCGCCGCACGAGATCAACGTGTCGCGAATCCCGTCGAGTGTCTGGAGCGTGTCGCGCCCGCGGCCGCCCTTGTAAGCGTCGGCGCCCTCGCGCCCGCGCAGCGAGTCACGGCCGTCGTTGCCCTTGGGGATGTCGTTGCCGAGCCCGCCCATCAGGACGTCCACGCCTCGGCCACCGATCATCACGGCACCGAGCCTCAGCGGAGGAATGATCCCGCTGCCGGCCGTCGAGACGGTGATCGTGTCGTCCCGGTCGCGGGCGTCGATCACGAAGCTGCTGATTCCCGACTGCCTGCACATCGCGATTGTGTTGATCAGCTCGCAGCGTCCGCCCGTGACAGCGATCGGATTGGCGTCGGCGTCCTCGAAGGAGTAGACGTTGACGATGCCCCCCAGGATCGAGCCGACGCCGACCTGGATGTCGTTCCTCTCCCCCTGGCCGGCCACGTAGTAGATGATGCCGCCCGCTTCGGTGAGCGTCGCCGCATGAGCACTGGCCGCGCCGAGCAGCATCGTGCGGAAGGTGCATGATTCCGCCCAGCTAGTAGGTGCCTCCCAGCTTGCCGTGGTCCCAGCTCGCGACCCGCTTCGGGTGGAAGTGGATCGCGACCCGCTTCGGCGCCTGGGCCCGGAGCGCGGCGGCTGCGTCGCCCTCCACGGACTCGATGCCGTCGCTGTAACGGATCGTCATCTCCTTGGCGTAGTCGACGATCTGGTCGAGATCGCGGATCAGCTCCGCCTCGGCCTCGATCTGGACGCCGCGGAGCTCCGTGTACTCGCTGCCGGTCTCGATCAGCAGGGTCGCTCGCGGGTCGCGCTCGAGGTTCTTCACCTTCTGGGACTTGGCGTAGGTCCAGATCCAGACATCGCCGTCGCGCGGGACGTACCAGAGCGGCATCGCGTGCGGCCATCCGCGAGGACCGAGCGAGGAGACGACCACGATCCGCTCGCTTTCGATCAAGTCACGCTGCTCCTCGTCGGTGAGGTTGATCTGGTCCCGGCGGGAGCCCACGATCAAACGGGTTGCCCTGACGGGCACCCTCGCATCGAGCCGTCGGCCGGAGTGAGGACCAGGGTCTCGAAGGGCCCCTCGCCGGCCATCGGCTGCATCGTCCCCGCCTCCCAGCGCGGCTGCAGGTCGTCGTAGTGGCTGCTCCAGGCGTGTCCCGACTGGCCGGTGAACGCCTGCCACTGCGAGCGCTCCGGCGCCGACGGGTCCGCCACCATCCGCCAGCTCGGCGCCCAGATCGCGTGGTAAGGATCGATCGGGTTGTACGCGATCTGCGCGACGGTTTCCTGGGCGCCCCCCGGATGGAGGGTGCGGTTGAAGACCCATTCCGCGATCGGATGCCCTGCCCCAAGAGCGTGTGGGAACTCGAGCGCGTGCACACGGCCCCATCGCCATTCTTCGGGATCCGGCCCGAACCGTTCCTCGAGGTCGTCCAGCGCCCCCCGCAGCGCCTCGAGGGCGAGTTCCTCCCAGGAGCCGCCGATCAGCTCGTCGTCGGCCTCATTCCAGAGGTGCAGCAGGTGCGCTTGCCAGCGCCATGGCGAGGTGACGTGCGCGATGAACCCGTTGTCGGCCCGATCGAGATACCGCTCGGCGAGGTCTCGGTCGCCGATCGCCGCGCGGGTGAACTCCCGCGCCAGGCGAAGCATGAAGGCCTGGTAGATCGTCCCCGCGACGGTCCGCGGCCCGAGCGTGCGGTCCCAGCTCTTCAGGCGCTCGATCGCCCTCACCTCGCGCTGGGTTGTCGGCTCCAGACGGGCGAGGCGGTGGGCCACCTCGTCGCCGGGGATCGAATAGAGGTCGGTCTGCATGCGGCGGAAGTCCTCCAGGTCATGCTGCTCGCGCTCGCCGAGCAGCTGTTCGATCCGCGCCGCCCGATAGCCGTCCAGCCAGTCGCTGGTGATGTGGTGCGGATATGAGGAATCGACGACCTTGTTGTTCGCCGTGACGAGGTGGCCCTCGTCGGGATCGACCAGCTCGGGCAGCTCGTCGTAGGGGATCCAGCCCTCCCATTCGAACTCGCCGGTCCACCCCGGCTTGGGTAGATCGGGGCAGTCGCCCTTACGTATGGGGATCCGGCCGACCATCTTGTAGCCGATCGATCCGTGCCGATCGGCCCAGACGAGATTCGAGACCGGCATGGTGAAGGTGCGCAGCAGCTCCACCAGCTCCGGCCCGCTGCGAGGCGCGAGCACGCCGAGGTGGGCGTGGGAGATCGCGGGCTCGTCGATCCCCGCCCAGCGGAGCGCGAGCGGCTGCTCGTCGTCGGCCCCGAGCGCCTGGTTGACGATCGGGCCGTGATGGGTGAGACGGACCTCGTGGCGCTCGGTCCGATCCTGCCCACGAACGCCGATCGGCTCCTCGATGATCTCGAGCGGTCGCTGCTCGCCTTCGAACTCGTAGGTCTCGTCCTCGATCCGCTCGACGAAGAGGTCCTCGACGTCCGCCATGACGTTGGTGAAGGCGAAGGCGACGTCGTTGTTCTGGCCTAGGGAGATCCCCGGAAGGCCTGGGATCGAGGCGCCGCGGCAGAAGCGGTCGCCGAGCTCCAGGCCGATCTCGTACCAGACACCCGGCATCCCGGCGGGCAGGTGCGGATCGCCCGCGAGCAGGGCGCCCCCCGTGGCCGAGCGGGCCGGCCTCACCGCCCAGTTGTTGGAGCCGCTTGCCGCTGTGGCCAGGCCGATCTGCTCGCGCACCCGCCCGATCTGCTCCGCCAGCCTCAGGCCGTCGCCGTCGAATCCCTGACCGGGATGGAGCACCACCGGGTTCCCCTTCGGGTAGGTGGGGTCGATCCTCGCGGCTCGCTCCTCACCCAGTTCCCGCACGAGGTCGGCGCGGAGCAGTTCGCGCTCCCAGTTGGTCGAGAGGCCGAACGAGAGGAGCTTGCCCCCTGCCAGCATGTCGGCGGGGCGCCAGGGCTCGAAGTCGAGGCGCAGCAGTTGGAACTCCGCGGGTGGTGCCGAGGCGTCGCGCGCCGCCTGGTTGAGCCCGGCGCAGTAGGCGTCGAGCAGCTGCCTGAGATCAGCGTCGAGCTCCGCCTCCTCGCGGAGCGCCACGCGGCGCAGGCCGAGGGTGCGCATCAGCCGGTCGACCGGAAGGCCGTCGTGGCCGGCGATCTCCGCGATCCGTCCGGCGGTGACACGCCGGTTGACCTCGCACTGCCAGAGCCGGTCCTGGCCGTGGCAGAAGCCCTGGCCGTACCAGAGGTCGGCGGCCCTCTCAGCCCGCACGGTCGGCATTCCCCAGCGGTCGCGGATGATCTCGATGCCGCCCTCCAACCCGGGGACCCGCAGATCGCCGGAGGTACGGGGGAGGGGCCGGCGGAAGAGCTGCCACCAGAGCCCGATTGCCGTCCCGCCGAAGAGCGCCGTGCCGACCCCCATGCCCTTGGCTCCGGTCCGCAGCAGGCGGCCTAGGTCCATGCCCATCAACCCTTCATACCAGGGGCGCGGCCCTGGGGGTCAGTCACGCAGGTAGGAGGGCAGCCTGCCCTCGTCCTCGAGCTTCTCGAGGTGCGCCTGCATCGCAATGGCGGCGGCGCCCCGCAGCTCCTCGGGGACGTCGTCCCAGACCTCGGCGAGGAGAGCAGCGCGCGAGCGTTCGCCACGCTCGATCGCGGCCACCAGGCGGTCTTCTCGCTCCTGGCGGTGGGCGATGTACTCGGCGATCTTGGCCTGCGGGTCGTCGACCTCAGGGCCGTGGCCGGGATAGAGCACCGTCAGGTCCAGGCCCTGCAGCCGCCGCAGCGAGTCCATGTAGTCGCGGAGCGACCCGCCCAGTTCACGGGGGCCGACGATCGTGGAGCCCTCGCCCAGGATCAGGTCCCCGCAGAAGCACGCGGATCCGCCGCCCTCGGCCGGCAACAGGAAGGAGAGGTGCTCGGCCGCGTGCCCCGGCGTCGCGATCGCGGTCAGGCCGGCGACGATCTCGCCGTCCGCGGGCCGCGTGGGCTCGATCCCGAGCGGCTCGACGCCGGCCAGGTGGTCGGCATCGTCGTGGGTGAGCAGGACCGTCCCGATCCCGCCGCGGGCAGCCGCTGCCTTCCGGATCGCCTCGATATGGGACTTATCGTCGGGACCGGGGTCGATCACCACTGTCGGGTTTCGCCCGACCAGGTAGGTGTTGGTCCCCTCCAGGGTCATGAGGCCGGGATTCGGAGCGGTCAGCCGCTCGACGTCGATGGCCATCGCCAGGGCATTCTGACCGCTTGACATGTGACCAAAAGGTCACATATACTCGCGGTGTGGACGAGGACGTCGTCTTCAGAGCGCTCGCGGCGCCGACCAGGCGGAAGCTCCTCGACGAGCTCCGCCGCCGGGACGGCCAGTCGCTCAGCGAGCTGGGGCAGAAGCTCCCGATGTCGCGGTTCGGGGTGATGAAACACCTCGGCGTGCTCGAGGAGGCGAACCTCGTGGTTTCGCGCAGGCAGGGCCGCGAGAAGCTCCACTACCTGAACCCCGTCCCGATCCGGCTCATCCACGACCGCTGGGTGAGCAAGTACGCAGAGCCGCTGGCAGCGACGCTCAGCGGCCTGAAGACAGAGCTAGAGGAGGAAGAGCATGCAGAGATATCCCCAGGCCGGAGCCGCGCTGTATCCCGATGACACTGCCGCGGTATTCGAGGTCTTCATCAAGACCACCCCAGAGCGGCTCTGGGAGGCGATCACCGACGCCGACCTGCGGGCTCGATACAGCTTCGGCGTTCGCACGGAGTCGGACTACACCGGCGGCTCCGTCTACAAGTCTTCCGTGCCGGGCGTGATCGACATCGCCGAGGGCGAGAACCTCGAGGTCGACCCACCCCGTCGCCTCGTCCAGAGCTTCACCGCCCTGTGGAGCGATGAGGTGAAGGAAGAGGGCGCCTCGAGGGTGACCTGGGAGATCGAGACAGTGGGCGACGACTCCTGCCGGCTGACGGTCGTCCACGATCAGCTGAAGCCGGGCGTGAACGGCGAGCTCTACGGCGGCTGGGGGATGATCCTCTCGGGCCTCAAGACGCTCCTCGAGACCGGCGAGGACTTGACCACGCCCGGCTCGCTGCGCTACTCAGGAGCGAACGCGGGGTCGTGATGCCGGCAGTCTCGAAGCCGTCTGTGATGATGGAGGGGATCGGTCTCGGCGAGTCGCCGCGCTGGCACGAGGGACGGCTCTGGTTCTCGGACTGGGTCGCCCACGAGGTAATCGCGCTTTACCGGGACGGCGTGCATGAAGTGATGGCCAGGGTGGACGCGTTCCCCTTCTCGATCGACTGGCTCCCCGACGGTCCGATGGTGATCACCGCCGGCCGAGAGCTGCTTCGGATGGAGCCGGACGGTTCCCTCGTGACCCACGTCGATCTCAGCGATCTCTCCGACTACGGCTGGAACGAGATCGTGGTCGACGGGCGAGGCAATGCCTATGTCAACGGGCCCGGTTTCGACATGATGGCCGGCGGCGATTTCGCGCCGGGGACGATTGCCATCGTGAGACCCGATGGCTCGGCCGAGCAGGTGGCGGGCGGCGTCGCCTTCCCCAACGGAATGGCGGTGACTCCCGACGACTCGACGCTGATCGTCGCCGATTCCTACGCCAAGGAGCTGACCGCGTTCGACATCGGCGACGACGGAACGCTCACCAACCGCCGCACGTGGGCCGACCTTGGCGAGGGCACCCCGGACGGGATCTGCCTCGATGCTGAGGGAGCCGTCTGGTACGCGGACGTCCCGAATCGACGCTGCACGCGCGTCGCTGAGGGCGGGGAGACGCTTGACGTGCTCGAGACGGATCGCGGCTGCTTCGCCTGCATGCTCGGCGGTGAGGATGGCCGCACGCTGTTCATGAATTCCGCCGAATGGAACGGCCCCGAGGGCATCTTCGAGGAAGCGAGGACCGGTCAGGTGCTCGCCGTTGAGGCCCCCGCGGCGCATGCCGGCCACCCCTAGATCTGCGAAGGTGAACTCATGGCAACCAACACACAGCTGATCAACGGCGTCGACTTCATCGCCTTCCCGACCAAGGACTGGGAGGCCGCCCGGAAGTTCTACGGCGAGACCCTCGGGCTGCCGTTCGGGAAGCAGTGGGGCGGCATGCCGGCCGGTGAGTTCGAGACCGGGACCGTGACGATCGCGCTCATGCAGGTCGATGCCTTCAATATCGACTTCAGCCCGAACACCAGTCCGCTCGAATTCCATGTGGACGACTACGACGCGGCCAAGGCCGAGCTCGAGTCGCGTGGGGTCGAGTTCGTCACGGAGACGATCGACAGCGGGGTCTGCAAGCAGGCGATCTTCCAGGATCCGGACGGCAACGCGCTGGCGATCCACCACCGCTACGCCGCGGGCGCTCCGCCGCAGGGCTGAGCCCTACACAGCGGCCGGCTCAGCGATCGACTCGATGGGGCGGAGCGTCCCCTCGGGCGTGATCTCGTAGTCGATCGAGTCGGAGACCTGCGGGGTGTACGCGTGGATCGAGAGCGCGACGCCCTGGTCCGGGTCGTGGCGGACCCGGTGGATGTAGTCGGGGCCGAAGCTGAAGACCGACTCCGCACGCCTGGCATGGGTGTGCTGGGCGAGGACCTGCCCGTCGACGGCCTCGACCGTGTCCTCCACCAGCAGCCCGCTGCAGACGAACGCCGCCCCGCTGGCCCCGCCGTGGTCGTGGAAGGTCGTGTCCTGCCCTGCCGCCCAGCCGAACAGAGCGATCTCGAGATGAGGGGTCTTGTAAAAAACGCGATGGCTGTGCCGTTCGACGTCGAAGCTGACCGCGTGGCCCCAGAGCCATGACGACCGCCCGACGTTCGTGACGACCTCCTCCAAGTCCGCGAGCGTCGTAGGGGACGCCGCGATCAGCGTCTCGTTGAGCCACCCTCGCATGGCCGACCGGTCATTGAGCTCCGCTGCCATCGTCACCCACCTGGTCGTTGTCATCGGGAAGGACTCCGGTCGGTCCCCTGACTAATCGCTGTGCCCCGGGAAAACGTGAGGCGCAGGCCGTCCGCAACCGGGGCACGGTTGAGCTCGCGGGCGATCGCCTTGGCGGCACGCTTTGCCTCCTTGGCCATGTAGCCGAGTCCGCCGGGACGCGGGAGATAGCCGATGAAGCGCATGCCCTCCGCGGCCGGATCGGGCCCGATCTTCCGGGGCAAGCCGCGCTCCCCGAGCACCCCGAGGTGCCCCACCAGCGGCTCGAGTGCCAGCCGGTAGCCGGTCGCACAGATCACGGACTGAGGGTCGAGGTGCATCCCGTCTGCGAGCCGGACCCCACCAGAGTCGAGTGATTGGACGGCGCCGACGACCTCGATCGGACCGTCCTTGATGGCCTCGATCACATCGGCGTCGACGATCGCGGGCACCTTGCCGCGGGTCCGCACGTCGGCGAACACGCCATGCTCAGCGGGGGGGAGCCCGTATTTGGTCAAGTCGCCGACGTCCATGCGACTGGCAAAGCGGGCGATCCGGTCGGCGAGACCGGTGGGCAGGTGCCAGAGCCAGGTCGCGATCAGGTCCCCCGGCACCGGGCCGGGGCCCTGGCGCAACAGGATGTTCGGCGGGGTCCGTACCGCGAGCCAGACCTTGGCGGCTCCGTTCTCAGCCAGCTCGTGGGCGATCTCCATCCCCGAGCTGCCCGGGCCCACCACCAGCACGCGCTGATCGTCGAAGGAGCCCGCGTTCCGGTACTCCGATGAGTGGATCAGTGTGCCCTCGAAGTCCGCCCGCCCCGGCCAGCCGGGGATGAACGGGTTCTGCTCGTGGCCAAGGGCGAGGATTACCTGGGGTGCGCGAAGCTCGCCGGCGCTCGTCTGAACGACCCATTCGCCTTCGCCGCGATCGATTCGGTCCACCCCGGTGCTCAGACGGAACTCGATTCCCTCCTCGCCCGCGTGGCGCGCCAGGTGCTCGATCAGCTGGTCGCGAGTGGGGAAGGTGGGGGTGCCCTTCGGGAACGGCCGGTCGGGCAGATGTGAGAAGCGGCGCCACGTGTTGAGACGCAGTCCGTCGTAGCGTGAGCGCCACGTTGAGGCCACCTGGTCCGCCCGATCCAGAACCAGCGGCGCCAACCCGACGTCCTTCAGGGCCAAGGCCGAGGCGATCCCCGCGGGCCCGGCCCCTATGACTATCACTCGGTGTCCAGCCGACATTCCACGCTCCTTGAGTCGAACTTTGGCGTGAGCCAGACCCTACGAGGCGGCGGAGCGACGCACATCGGCTGAACCACCCAAATTCGAGTGCCCGCCTCGAGTGGGTGATTTCACCCACTCGGTGGATCAGGTCAGGCCGTGCTCATGCGCATAGGTCGTGGCTGCGGCCTGCGAGGAGACGCCGAGTTTGGCGTACATGTTGCTCACGTGCCGGTCCACCGTCCTGACGCTGAGGACGAGATTCGCGGCGATCTCGCGGTTCGTTTCGCCGGCGCAGAGCCGCCGGAGCACCTCTAACTCCCGCGTGGTGAGGCCGTGCGACTCGACGTCGGCGGTGAGGGCCGCGGACCGGTCGATTCGGGCGAGGTCGGTGGCGGCGCCGAGGCGAACGAATGTCTCGCGTGCGGCCTCGATCTCCAGCTCGGCGCTGTCCTCATCCCCAAGGTCTCGGCAGGCAATTCCGATCAGCTCCCGCGCCCGGGCGTTCTCGTACGGCGCCTTGAACTGGCGCCAGAGTCACCGGCCCGCCGGAGGGCGGGGAGCGACTCCTGCGAGTTTCCGGCCGCGAGCTCGACCAGACCGCGCGCCTGGGCGGCCATGGCTGTGAGCGCCCCCGGCTCGTCCTCGCCGCGCGCGATCGAGTTGAGTTCGGCGCAGCCCTCCTCCCGCACGCTCCAGGTCACCGACCTCGGTCACGATCTCGACGTACGCAGGCAGTAGGCGCGCTCGCTTCCCGGGCCCCCCGGTCTCCGAGACCACTCGGCGGATCGACACCTCCGCCGCTTTCTCGTTCCCCTCAGCCAGCCTCAGCAATGCGATTCCCGGCTGCGGCTCCCAGCCGTGGCCGCTTGCCTCGCGGTAGGCCTGCGCGGCTTCTGGGTGCTCGCCGCGCAGCCGATGGACCTCCCCGCGCTGGTAGCACGCCTCGCCCGCCGCCACCGGATTCTCTCCCTTCAGGCAGCGCTCGGCCGCCCGCCGTGCCTCCTCGATCGCCTCATCCCAGGAGCCATCCAGGCGCATGATTTGCGCACGATGGACGAGGCAGCGGCCGCTGAAGGCAACCAGGTCGGGTTGGCCCTCGCACCACTCTGCCAGCGCGGCCGTCCACTCCCGGGCGCGGCGGAGCTCATGCGCCTCCTCGCAGCCGAGGATCGCGCCGCAGTAGACGATCCCCGAGCTGATTGGGGAGACCTCGCCGCCGACCACCGCGACCATCGCCAGATCGAGCAGCGCCAGACCCTCACCTAGCTCGCCGACGCCGATCAGGGCGACGCGTGGGCGTGGGTGGCGATCGAGAAGAGATCGAGATCGCCGAAGCGCTCCCGATCGCTGCCGCCTCGGCGGCGGTGGCAGCAGCACCTTCCGGATCGCCGGCTATCTCCTGCTCGATGATCTGCGGAATCCGGAGATATCCGCGCTCCACGCAATCGCCGCCCTCGCGCTCGAGCAGCCGCTGGGCGCGGCCGACCCATCCGCGCGAGCGGCTGACCTCGCCCCGGAAGAGGAGCCTTACCGCGATCCAGGCAGCGCAGCGAACGGCCCCCAACGGCTCCTGGTCCTCGAGGTTGCCGTTGTACGTTGGCTCAATATCCAGGTACTCCGCCTCGCGGCCGAGCATGTAGGCCGAGGTGGCGAGCATCTCCAGGTCGGAGGTTGGAGCAGGTCTGCGCGGTCCGCGGCGGTCAGCGCCTCATGCGCCTGCCGCCACGCCTGGCGCCCCGAAGAACTCGTGACCCTCTGCGAGTTTCCCAGCTGTCTGCAACACCTCCGATTATGTCGCCGTCAGCCGCGGCTCACGGTGTCTCGGCGACACGTGCGCGAAGACCGGCGAGAAAGCCCAGGATTCGCCGCCAGGCGTCCTTGGACTCCTCCGCGAACTCCTGCTGCTTGCGGTCGAAGAACGAATGCGGGGCACCTGGGTAGACGTGGATCTCGCGCTCGACCCCGGCGGTCGACAGCGCCGACTCGAACTCGTCGATCTGCTCCTGTGGGATCGCCTTGTCCGCTCCCCGAAAAGTCCGAGTACCGGACGTTCGATGTCGGCCGCCTGGATCGGGCTGCCGCGGCCGTCGAATCGCGAGGGGTCGAGGACGCCATAGAGACCCACCACTCCGGCGAGATCCAGGTCGGGGCTGGCCCCCGCGATGAACGAGAGCGATCCGCCGAAGCAGAATCCGACGGTGACGGGGCGGGCCACCCTCCGTTCGCTTGCGGAGCTCCGCCGACGCCGCGGCGAGGTCGTCGAGCGCTTGGTCCAACTTCACCTGCTCGCGGTGCGGTCCGTAGTCGAACTCGTCGTCGCGGGGGCCGAGCCCGGCGGTCCGCCCGTAGTAGTCGAAGACGATCGTGATGGCCGGCCTCCGCGAAGCGCTCGGCCAGCTCGACGTAGAACGGGTAGAGCCCGCGGACGTCCGGGATGATCACCACTCCGGGCTCGACGCCCTCGGGTGCCTGGGCGAGCGTCGCCGAGAAGGAGGTGCCGTCGTCTGACTCGAGCGTGAGCAGCTCGGCCGCGGCACCCAGGCGATCGGCCTGCAGACCAGATCAGCGGGTAAATCCGGCGGGCGCGAGTCGTACTCGAAGCACATGCC